>NZ_JAFCGW010000003.1:0-453237 GCF_018604485.1 Sphingobium sp. BHU LFT2 | reverse complement strand
CCTAAATTTATCTGAATCCCTACGCCTGAAAGCCGTAAGAACCCAGGGCCGCCGCCCACATGTCCCTTCATCTAAATCACAATGTCAAAGAGCCGCACCGACATCAAAACCGGACAACCAGCGTTCCCTAAACTTTCGTTCAGAGGACCAGTGTCCGTCTATGTGGGCGACCGGGTCAGTCAAGCGCCTCAGCAGCGCCGCCCCGTCCGGTGAAAAGCCCTCTAGGCGGGGCAGCCGGAACCGTCAAACGCTTTTTGCAATTTTGTTTCACATTTTTTTGGCGGTTCCGGTCTAAACCCCGAAACACGGGCATTTCGCCACGGGATACAGGATGACTATGGGGTTACAGGAAGCCGATGCCGCCGACGCAGGGTTTGGCGCACGGGTGAAGAAAGCGATATTCTGGCGCTCGGGCAGCCAGATCATCTCGCAGATTCTGAGCTGGGTGGTGACGCTGGCGGTGATCCGCCTGCTCGACCCCAAAGATTATGGCCTGTTCGCCATGACCCAGGTGATCCTGAACTTCGCCACCTTCCTCAATGGCTATGGCCTGGTCGCCGCGCTGGTTCAGTCGGAGGATCTCGAATCCCACCGGCTGCGTCAGGCCTTCACCATCATGCTGCTGCTGAACGGCAGCCTGGCGCTGCTGCAACTGGCGATCGCGCCGCTGGCCGCCGACTATTATGACCAGCCGATGGTGGCGCAGCTGCTGCGGGTGCAGGCACTGCTCTATCTCTCCACCCCCTTCATCGCGATTCCCGAGGCGATCACCGCCCGTGCCCTGGATTTCCGGCGCCCCGCTTTCATCAACCTGATCGCCGCGATCGCGTCGGCCGCGATGGCGCTGGTCGGTGCCCTGTCGGGCTGGGGCGTGTGGACATTGGTGTTCGCGCCGATGACCGGATTCTGGGTGAAGGCACTGGGCTATATGCTGGTCACCGGCTTTCGCCCGATTCCCAGTTTCGATTTCTCCGGCACGCGGGCGATGATCCTCTATGGCGCGTCGCTGCTGGGCAGCCAGCTCTTCTGGATCATCCAGAGCCAGAGCGACATCTTCATCGGCGGCCGCGTGCTCACGCCGCATCAGCTGGGCCTTTATGCCGAAGCGCTGTTCCTGACCCAGATCTTCGTCAGCAAGTTCATCCCGCCGCTGAACGAGGTCGCCTTCCCGGCCTATGCCCGCATGCAGAAGGATGTGTCGCGGGTGGCCTGGTCCTTCTGCAAGGCGGTGCGGCTGCTGATGCTGATCTCCTGCCCCATCTATCTGGGCATGGCCGTCACCGCAGAACCGCTGGTCGAGACCTTGTTCGGCCAGAAATGGCTGGAGATGGCGCCGTTCGTAGCGATCCTGGCGCTCGCCATGCCGTTCATGACGCTGCAGGTGATGTTTGCGCCGGTCAGCAATGCATTGGGCCGCCCCGGCACCACCGCCCGGATCGCCGCGATCGGGGCGATATTGATGGCCACCGCCTTCCTGATCGGAATCCAGTGGGGGGCGATCGGCCTGGCCTGGGCATGGCTGGGCGCCTTCCCGATCCTGACCATCGTCACGGCGCGCCTGGCCGGCGGGCCGATGGGGCTGCGCGCGATCGACCTGATCCGTGCCGCCGCGCCGGGGCTGGGCTGTGCCATCCTGATGGCTGGCGTGGTGCTGGTGATCGACCGCCTGCTGCCGCCGCTCGCCGCGCCGATCCGGCTGGCCATCCTGGTGCCGGCTGGCGGCATCGCCTTCCTGGCGGCACTGATGCTGTGTGCGCGCGGCACGTTGATGGAGCTGGTGCGCCTGATCGTGCGCCGCGCGCCGCCGGTGCAGGCGCCCGCCTGACGGATCGGCGGGCGCCCACTATTGATAAAAGCGGTTCGTCAGGCGGTCTGGATATAGTCGCGCAGGGCGGCGGCTTCCGATTCGATATTGTCGATGCGGAACTTCACCAGATCGCCGATCGAGACCAGGCCGATCAGGTCGCTGCCCTTCACCACCGGCAGATGGCGGATGCGCCGCTTGGTCATCAGCGACAAAGCGTGGATCACCGGCATCTGGTCGTCGATGGTGATCGCGGGCCGGGTCATCACATCGGCGACCGTGTGGTTCAGGGCCTCTGCCCCTTGCTGGGCCAGACGATAGACGACATCGCGTTCGGAAAAGATGCCGACCACCTGGCCGCCATCGACCACGGGCACGCAGCCGATTCGCCGATCCGCCAGCAAGGTCACCACCGACAATACGCTGTCGGTCGACTGGACCTGGACGACGTCGCGCCCCTTGCCCTGCAAGATTGCCGCGATGGTCATGGCCGCTCTCCTTTTGTGGACTTACTGTCTCTGCGCTTGATGATCCCACTTTCGCGGCGCAAAGAAAAGGGAGGAGAGCAAGAGAATGACAGAGAAAAAGGGCCTGGACGATCCCCGGATCGCGGCAATCGCCTGGTCGCGATTCCGCCGGATCATGCTCTGGATGGCGCTGATCGGCGCATTATGCGTTGGCGCTGCCCTGCTGTTCCTGCGGCTATGGACCGGGCCGATGCCGGTTCACATGATCATCGCCACCATATTGGGCGTCTGGTTGACCTTCATGCTGGGAACGGGCTTGATGGCGCTCGTCTTCCTCTCCGCCGGGACGGGGCATGACGACCAGGTAATGGACCGGCTGAAGGACGAGGTGCCGCTTGACGATTGATCCCCATCGCGAAGTGATATTGCGGGTCGTACCGCGCCCGGCCGACATCAACAGCAATGGCCATATCTTCGGCGGCTGGGTGCTGAGCCAGATGGATATCGCCGGCGGCATCGTCGCGGGCCGAATCGCGCAGGGCGCGGTGGCCACGGTCGCGATCGAGAGCATGAAGTTCATCTCGCCGATCCTGATGGGCGACCTGGTGTCGGTCTATGCCCAGGAAGAGAAGCGCGGTCGCACGTCGGTGGCGATCCGAATCGACGTGGTGGCGACGCGCGGCGGCGGCGTGGAAACGGTCGCGCTGACCAGCGGGGTCTTCACCTTCGTCGCGCTGGACGAGACCCACCGCCCCCGCCCCATTCCCGGCAATTGAGGATTTCAGCGCAGCTTCTGGTCGTAGCTATAGCTGACCTGCCCATTGGCGGGGATGATGGCGCGCCAGACCCAGCTATTGCCGCGGCGCTCCATCTGCATCGGACGCGGCGCGATGTCGTGGGGAATGAGGATTTCCGCCGTCGCGTCGAACGGCCGTGCATTGGTGAGGGTCAGCGTCCAGCGCCGCGCCTTGGCCGACTGGCCGCCGATGACCGCCATGATGCGCACATCGGCGCTTTGGGCGATGTCATAATCGATCCGCTCGCCTTCCGCCTTGTCGCCAATGTCGGTTTCGCCCGCGAGCAGGCGCTGGCCATCGATCGTCTCGAACAGGGCGACCCGGCCCGAAGGCATGGCGAGCCCCAGACCGTCGGCCTTGCGATTCTGCAATCGCAACCGCAGCGTCATCGGGCGTGACCGGCCATTGCCGTCGCGATAGTCGATGGTCGCGGCATAGAGGCGCTCGACCAGCACGTCAGGCTGGCGCAGCAGGGCGACCTGTTTCTGGCCTTTCGCCGCGACATCCACCGTCACCGGGACGCGATAGAGTTTGAGGTCGCCGACATCCTCCGGTGGCGACGGGGGTGGCGGCGGCGGAGGGGGTGGCGGCGCGGCCATCATAGGCGCGGGAACGCGACGCGCGGTCAGCACGATCTCCTGCGCCGAATCCATCATCGCCTCGGCCTGCGGCATGTCGATCGGAAACAGTTCCCACTGCGGATGGGTACTGGTGATGTCCATCGGCCAGCAGCGCAGCGACAACGGACCGCCGGTCGGACGAGGTTGCATCTTGCGCACCTGTTTGTTGGGCTGTCCGGCGATGACGCTGAGCCGAGCGTCGGCAAAGCCGGTGACGCCGCCATTGGCCACGGTCAGCCAGGCCATGAGATCGAGATGGCGGCCATCATCCTGCATGTCGGCGACATAATTAGCGGCCCAGTCGAAGCCCTCGGCCAGATAGGTGAGTTGCAGCGTGACGCGGGCGGACCGGGCGCTGGTGGCGATCACCGATAGCGTCGGACGCGGCGACAGGTCGGTCGGCACGCGCGGATAGAGCATGCGTTCGGGCAGGCCGCTGCAACCCAGCGCCTCATAGCCCTGCGCCGTCTGGACGATGACGCCGCCCATCGGCCCGGCGCTGATGATCGCATCCTGCTCGCTGACCTTGCCGGTCTTGCGATCGGTGCGGCGCAGGGTGACGCTGCGCTTGAGATAGGCGTCGACCAGACCGGCGGGCGAGAGCAGCCGGGCATCGCGATTCTTTTCCCGCACCCCCTGCGGCATGCCGGAGAGGATCGCGGTTTCGGGCATCAGACCCTCTGCCACGCCCTCGAACCGCACCACCGAGTCGCCCTTCGGCAGGTCGATGATGCGAGTCTCATTGATCAGCGCATAGCCGCCGGGCCATTTGGGATCGATCGCGCCCTTGGCGCGCTCGGGCTGGCGATAGACGGTGACCGAGACCGAATCCGCCTTGGCCGAAACCACCGTCCCCGCCCGCGCCGGCGCGATGCCGAGGCAGAGCATAAGAAGAACAAGGACGCGCAGCAGCACGGCGCCGACCCGGTCAGTAGCGCGAATCGAAGGTGACGCTGAGATCGACCGAGCCATTGGCCGGCACCGGCACGCTCCATTCCATCCGGTCGGCGGAAACGCGCCTGCCTTCCAGGCTTTGTGCGGTAACGCGGGTGTCGCCCCACAGCCCCTGCTGGGCCAGGTCGACCGTCACCGCTTCGGGCCGGGCGTTGGTGAGCGTGTAGCGCATCCGCGTTTCCCAGCGCTGGCTGCCCTTTTTCGTGCGCTGCTCGACGGTCGGGCGCACCTTGACGTCGAACGCCTCGCCGGTGCGCAGCGCCATGGAGGAACCCATCGGCGTATGGTCGATGCTGTTCTCGCCGATGAACTGCGGATCGCCCCGCGCGTCGCGCATGTAGACGCGGATCGTGCCGGCCGGCAGCTGATCGCCAAGGCCGCCCTGTTTCGAGGTCGAGAATTTGAGCACGCTCGACGCGCTCATCGGCTCGGTCGAACTGCCCATCCAGCTATTGAGATATTCATAGGTGGCGCGCGCTGGCGCGCCCTTCACGTCGAGGAAGCTGACCTGCTTTTGCTGGGCATTGGCGATGGTCGTGCGATCGGCCAGCGGATAGAGGTAATAGTCGCCCAGCCGCTCGCGCGGGCCGCTTTCGGTGCCGGCCTGGTCGATCGTCCCACTCGACGACTGCCACCAGTTATGCCTTCCGCAGCCATTGGCCGGATTGCCGGCGACCAGGATCGTCTTCGCATTGATGAAGCTCGTGCCGGTATTGTTGGTGAGCGTCACCCAGCCCTGCATGTCCATCGCGCCCTTGGCCGCGTCGAACAGCGCGACATAATCGGCGGTCCAGCCCAGATTGGGGGTCAGATAGGACAGTCGGGCCGGCACGGTGCCGCCGCGCGCGGCCTCGATCGTCACCGACAGGGTCGGGCGGGCGCGCAGATTGGGCGGCACCCGGTCGAAGATCACCCGCACCGGCAGACCATCGTCGCGCAGCACCTCGATCCGCGAACCGATCTGCATGACGATGCCGCCATTGGCCGCCAATATCTTGGCGCGCTCGCGCGTCTCGGTGCCGGTCGCGGGATTGGTGCGGACCAGGGTCACTTCCTGCCCCACCGCCTTGTCCATCAGCTTGTCGGGCGAGAGCAGGTCGAAATCGAAATTCTGCTCGACGATCGAGAAGCCGGGGCCGGACAGGTTCACTGTTTCGGGCCGGATGCGAGCGGACACGTCGGGAAATTCGATGCGGTTGCGGCCGGCATTGACGCTCAATTGCCGGTCATCCTGCACCAGCGACGAACCGCCATTATAGATGGTGACGGCGACATCGCCCTGCGCGGTGGCACCGGTGGGATCGACAGCAGCGGTCTGGGCAAAGGCGGCGGCCGGCAGCATCAGGGCCAGACCGGTCAACAGGCGGACAGTCGTCATCAAGTCGCACTCCCCTTATGCAACGATCTTCTGCCCCAAGCGGCTATATTTGCAAACAAAAAGGGCGGCGCCGGGATGGCACCGCCCTTTTTGTTTTTGGGGTTGCTCGAAAGCCGCGCTTATTCGGCGGCTTCGGTCGCCGGACGGGCGCGACGGGTGCGCTTGCGGGGAGCTTCCTCGGTCACGTCGGTGTCGCTGTCATTATCGGCGCGGGCGATCGAGGGCGGCAGGATGCTGACATCCAGGCCTTCATTCGCGTCGGTCGGCGCGGCATCGGCCTTGCGCGGGCGACCGCGACGCGGCTTGGGCGCTTCGGCGGCCGGTTCGGCTGCGAGTTCTGCGGGCTGTTCGGCTGCCACCGGCTGCTGCTCGGTCGCGTCCTCGGCCACCGGGCGGTCACGGCGATTGCGATCGCGACGGTTGCGGTCGCCCCGATCGCCACGATCATTGCGGTCACCGCGATCCTGACGCTCGCCGCGCGGTTCGCGACGGTCATAATCGCGCTCGGGCTGTTCGGTGCGGCCCTCTTCGGCGCCGTCCTCATTGCCCTCGAACTCTTCGCTCTCATCGTCGAAATTCTCGTCATTCCGGCGGAAGCGCTGCTGCTGCTCCTCCTGGCGCGAACGATTGTCGGCCAGCACGCGGAAATAATGATCGGCGAACTGCAGATAATATTCGGCGTTCACACGGTCGCCGGCCATCTGAGCATCGCGCGCCATATTCTTGTATTTCTCAAGAAGCTGGGCCGCATTGCCGCGGGCGCGGTTGTCGATACGGTTACCGTTGTCGCCACCACCCCGGTTACCGCCATTGGGACGACCGTTGTTGTTATTATTCCGGCCGCGATTGCGGCGACCGGCCTGCCGGTTGTTGATCAAGACATGATCCTTGCGTTCGCTATGATAATATTCACTGAAAACACTGTTCAGCTGCTATCCCCAAGCACCGCCCCTTCCGTGGGGCCGGATGTGGCTCCGCCAGACATGATCCGAACCGGACCACGCCCTCAGCCACCAGAGGCGCTTGCGCAGCAGCGCCATCTTGACTTTCAGGAGCAGGAAAATGCCTTATCCATCAATGGCCTGATAAGGCCATGTCGCCGGAATGGCGGTTTTCCTGATCCCGATGTAATGGCATTCACGCGATAAACCAAGCAATTTTCGCTGTGGTGGCGTGAAATCCCGCCTTCTTATTCGCCCGGCGTGGCGACGAGGCAGCGATCATGCCCCGCAAGGTCACGGCGCAGCGACACGCCCAGCCCCTGTGCCCGCAGCAGCGCCGACACGCTTTGCCCCTGATCATAGCCGATCTCGATCGCGGCCATGCCGCCCGGCGCGATCAGCGCGGGCAGTTGCGGCACGATGCGGCGATAATCGTCCAGCCCGTCGACCCCGGCGAACAGGGCGCTGGCCGGATCATGCAGTACATCGCCGGCGAGCGGCGCGTCGGTCGCGATATAGGGCGGGTTGATCAGCAGCAGGTCGAACGGTCCGGTCACGCCGGCCGCCCAATCGCCAAGCTGGAAGCGCGCGCGCGTCCCCATGCCCAGCCGGTCGGCATTGCCCTGCGCCACCGCCAGCGCGGTGACCGAGGCGTCGATGCCCAGCCCCGTCGCATCGGGCCACTGGTCGAGCGCGGCGAGCAGCAGCGCACCCGATCCGGTGCCTAGGTCCAGCATAGTCGCGGGCGCGCGATCGCGGAAATGATCGACCGCCGCCTCGATCAGCGTCTCGCTGTCCGGGCGCGGGATCAATACGTCGGGGGTGACGGCCAGGCTGATCGTCCAGAAATCGCGGCTGCCCAGGATATGGGCGATCGGTGCGCCGGCCAGCCTCTGCTGCAGATGGACAGCGAAAGTGACAGGGACAGACAGATCGCGCTGACGCATCAACAGGTCGTTGCGGCCGATGCCCAATGCATGGGCCATCAGCAGTTCGGCGTCGAGCCGGGGGGTGTCGCTGATCGCGGCTAAGCTGACAGAGGCGTCGCGCAGCGCATCGGCGACGCTCACGCCACCCCGTCCAGTTGGGCGAGGCGCGCGGCCTCATCCTCGGCCACCAGCGCGTCGATCACTTCGGCAAGGCCCGGCCCTTCCAGAATTTCGGGCAGGCGGTGCAGGGTCAGGTTGATGCGGTGGTCGGTCACGCGGCCCTGCGGGAAATTATAGGTGCGAATGCGCTCCGACCGGTCGCCCGATCCGACCATCGCCTTGCGCGCGCCGGCCTGTTCGCTCTGGGTGCGCTCCCGCTCCGCTTCATAGATGCGGGCGCGCAGCACCTGCATCGCCTTGGCCTTGTTCTTGTGCTGCGAACGCTCATCCTGCTGCGTCACGACGATGCCGGTCGGCAAATGGGTGATGCGCACGGCGGAATCGGTGGTGTTGACGTGCTGGCCGCCGGCGCCCGACGCGCGATAGATGTCGATCTTCAGGTCGCTATCGGCGATCTGGACATCAACTTCTTCCGGCTCGGGCAGGATGGCGACAGTCGCCGCGGACGTGTGGATGCGGCCGCCGCTTTCGGTGACCGGCACGCGCTGGACGCGATGCACGCCGCTCTCGAACTTCAGCTTGGCGAAGACGCCGGTGCCGTTGATGCTGGCCACCACTTCCTTGAAACCGCCCTGTTCCGAGGCGTTGGCGGAGATCATCTCCATCTTCCACCCCTGGGTATCGGCATAGCGCTGATACATGCGGAACAGGTCGCCGGCGAACAAGGCCGCCTCATCCCCGCCGGTGCCGGCGCGGATTTCCAGCATCGCCGGGCGGGCATCGGCCGAATCCTTGGGCAGCAGCTGCAACGCCAGCGCGCGCTCGGCATCGGGCAACTGCCCCTTGAGCAGCTGCATTTCCTCCTGCGCCATTTCGCGCATCAGCGGATCGGCATCGCTGTCCTCGCCGCCGGCCATCTGTTCAAGCGCGCGCAGCTCCTGGCGCAGCCGGCGCACTTCATGCGCGGCCCGCGCCACCGGCTCGATCTCGGCATATTCCTTGGACAGTTTCACGAACGCATCGGGCGCAAGGTCGGCGCGCGTCATCGACGCCTGCACCTCGTCCCGGCGCGCCTCGATCTGCGCGATGCGTTCGGCGGAAATGTGCATCAGAGCGCCGTCACCGTGCCGATCAGCGCATCCAGTGCGACCGCCTGCTGCTCGCCCGTGCCCAGGTTGCGGACCGCCGCCTCGCCCCGTGTCAGTTCGTCGTCACCCAGGATGATCGCCCAAGAGGCACCCGATGCGTTGGCGCGCTGCATCCGCTTCTTCATATTGCCGCGATAGCCCATGTCGCAGGCGATGCCGGCGCGGCGCAGATCGGCGATGATGCCGGTCGCTTTCGCCTCGGCCGCCTCGCCCATCGGGATCAGCACGATCTGCGGCTTGTCGATCGCCGGCTGGTCGATCAGCATCGCCAACCGCTCGATCCCCGCTGCCCAGCCGACCGCCGGGGTCGACGGACCGCCCAGATTTTCGATCAGGCCGTCATAGCGGCCGCCGCCCAGCACCGTGCCCTGCGCGCCGAGGCGATCGGTGATGAACTCGAACGCGGTGTGGCGATAATAGTCCAGCCCGCGCACCAGCCGTGAATTGCGTTCCCAGGCGACACCGGCGGCGTCGAGGCCGCTGGTCACCTTGTCGAAGAAGCTGCGCGCTTCGTCGGTCAGATAGGCGTCGATGTCCGGCGCGCTGTCGGCAATCGGGCGATCGCGCGGATCCTTGCTGTCGAGGATGCGCAACGGATTCTTCGCCAGCCGGTCGATGCTTTCTTCCGACAGCTCGCCCCGATGCGCCTCGAAATGGGCGATCAGCGCGGCGCGCCAGGCTTCACGGCTTTCCGCGTCGCCCAGCGTGTTGAGGTTCAGGGTCACGCCTTCCGACACGCCCAGTTCGCGCAGCAGCTGATCGGCCAGCACCAGCAGCTCGACATCGGCCGCCGGCTCGCCCGCGCCCAGGATTTCGGCATCGAGCTGGTGGAACTGGCGGAAGCGGCCCTTCTGCGGGCGTTCATAGCGGAACAGCGGACCATGGGTCGCGACCTTGAGCGGCGCATATTGCTGCCAACCCTCGGTAATATAGGCGCGCGAAATGCCGGCGGTGAATTCGGGGCGCAGGGTGATGCTGTCACCACCGCGATCCTCGAACGTGTACATTTCCTTCGACACGACGTCGGTGCTTTCGCCCAGCGAACGGGCGAACACCGCGGTCGATTCAAAGACGGGCACTTCAACCCGCTGGAATCCATAGAGTTTGCGCACCCGGTCAAAGGTGGCGACGACATGGGCGAAGCGTTCCTGAAACGCCTCCGCCGTGCCGCCCAACATGTCCTGCGTTCCGCGCACCGGGCGCGGCGTTTCGATCTTCGCCATGGGGCAGCGCCTTTAACGATAATCGCGGCCCAAGGAAACGCGCTTTTTATGGCGGCATAGGGGGTGGACGCGGGCGATTCGCCCCGCCATGCTTGGGACAGACGGGCCGTCCGGCCCCCGTTCCTTTTCTGGAGACCGTCATGATCCGCAGCCTTGCTGCCGCCCTTTGCCTTTCGACCGCGATTGCCAGCCCGTTGCTGGCGCAGGATGTCATCCGTTCCAAGCCGACCGCCCTGCCCGTCGACAGCGCCAAGCCGATGCCCAAGGATGTCCCCTATCCGGGCGGCACGATCCGCCTTGACGTCGACGCCACCGACACGATGCAGCGCATCTTCCGCGTGAAGGAAACCATTCCCGTCGCGTCGAGCGGCCCGATGACCCTGTTGATGCCCGAATGGCTGCCCGGCAACCATGCTCCGCGCGGTCCGATCGAGAAGCTGACCGGCCTGACCTTCACCGCCGACGGCAAGCCGATCAGCTGGAAGCGCAATCCGCTCAACGTCTATGCGTTCGAGATCGACGTGCCGGCCGGCACCAAGCAGGTCGTGGCGCAGTTCCAGTTCCTGTCGGCGACCGCGACCAACCAGGGCCGCGTCGTCGTGACCCCCAAGATGCAGAATATCCAGTGGGAAGATGTCTCGCTCTACCCGGCCGGCTATTATACCCGCCAGATCCCGGTGCAGGCCAATGTCACCTATCCCGCCGGCTGGCAGGCGGCGACCGCGCTGCGCGGCAAGCGCACCGGCGACACCATCGCCTATGACGTGATCGACTATGAGGCGCTGCAGGACTCGCCGGTCTTTGCCGGCACCCATTTCAAGGCGGTGGACCTGGGCCATAACGTCACGCTGAACATCGTTGCCGACGATGCCGACGAACTGGTGTTCAACACCGACCAGATCGCCAAGCACAAGAAGCTGGTGGCCGAAGCCGGCGCCGCGTTCGGCACCTATCATTTCGACCATTATGATTTCCTGCTGTCGATCACCGACGAAATGGGCGGCATTGGCCTGGAACATCATCGCTCGTCCGAGAATCAGGTCGAGCCGGGCTATTTCAAGAAGTGGGATTCGGGCGAGGCGCTGCTCGACCGCAACCTGCTGCCGCATGAATTCACCCATAGCTGGGACGGCAAGTTCCGCCGCCCCGACCTGTTGTGGACGCCCAATTTCGACGTGCCGATGCAGGACAGCCTGCTGTGGGTCTATGAAGGCCAGACCCAGTTCTGGGGCTATGTGCTGGGCGCCCGTTCGGGCATGTTCTCCAAGCAGGAGACGCTGGACGCCTATGCCCAGATCGCAGCGAAGCTGGACACCACGCGCGGCCGCGAATGGCGCCCGATGGTGGACACGACCAATGATCCGATCATCTCCGCCCGCCGTCCCAAGGGCTGGGCCAACTGGCAGCGGTCGGAGGATTATTATAATGAAGGCCTGATGATCTGGCTGGAGGTCGACGGCATCCTGCGCCAGCAGACCAAAGGCGCCAAGGGCATCGACGATTTCGCCAAGGCCTTTTTCGGCATCAAGCCGGGCGACTGGGGCCAGGTCGTCTATAATCGCCAGGACGTGATCGACACGCTGAACGGCGTCGCCCCCTATGACTGGGCCGGCCTGTTCCACAAATATGTCGACAGCCCCACCACGGAAACGCCCAAGGGCGGCTTCACCCTGGGCGGCTACAAGCTGGTCTATACCGATACGCCCAATGCCATCACCAAGGCGGCCGAAGGCGCGCAGAAGACGGTCGACCAGAGCTTTGGCGTGGGCCTGACGGTCAAGAATGACGGCGATATCGCGGCGGTGATCTGGAACAGCGCAGCATTCAAGGCCGGTCTTGCGGTAGGATCGAAGATTATTGCGGTGAACGGCAATGAATATTCGAGCGACGCATTCAAGACGGCGCTGACCGAGGCTAAGGACGCGAAGAAGCCGATCCAGCTTATCCTAAAGCAGGACAAATATTATCGCACCCTGACCCTCGCTTATTCGGATGGCCTGCGCTATCCGCACCTCGAAAAGACCGGCACCGGCGAAGGCAGCCTCGACAAGCTGCTGCAGCCGCGCACCTGAAGATTTCCAAGCAACCGCATGTAAAAGGCGAAGATGCATGAATATTGACCTGATCCCCGTCGGCGAAGATCCGCCAAACAGCCTGAACGTCATCATCGAGGTGCCGGTTGGCGGCGAACCCGTGAAGTACGAGTTCGACAAGGCCTCGGGCGCGCTGTTCGTCGATCGCATCCTGCACACTCCGATGCGCTATCCGGCGAATTACGGCTTCGTGCCGCACACCCTGTCGCCCGATGGCGATCCGCTCGACGCGCTGGTCATCGCCCGCTCGCCGTTCGTGCCCGGCTCGGTCGTGCGCGCGCGCCCGATCGCCGTGCTGAACCTGGAAGACGAAGCCGGCGGCGACGAGAAGCTGGTCTGCGTGCCGGACAACAAGACCTTCCCCTATTATAACAATGTCGGCGAGAAGGACGATCTGCCCACCATCGTGATGGAGCAGATCGAGCATTTCTTCACCCACTATAAGGATCTGGAAAAGACCAAGTGGGTGCGCATCGGCACCTGGGGTGGCGCAGAAGATGCCCGCCAGATCACGCTGGAAGCGATCGAACGCTATCAGGCCGAGAAGAAGAAGGGCTGAGCCGTTCTCGGTATAGCCGATTGAAGAGGGCCGCGCGGAACATCTCCGCGCGGCCCTTTTTCTATGGGTCAGATCAATCGGTCGGCCTCCAGGGCGAGGGCCAGCGGATCGCGGCCGCGCGGGGTGCGGGCGTGGAGCCGTGCATCCGCCTCCACCAGCCGCGCGACGCCCATGTCGAGCTGGGCCTCCGGCAGGGTGAAGGGCAGGCGCAGGAACCGCTCGAACGCGCCATTGACGCCGAAGCGCGGGCCTGCCGCAATGCGCACGCCATGATTGCCGGCGAGCGCCGCGAGCGCGCTCGCCTCCGCGCGGGGCAGCTCCGCCCAGAGCGACAGGCCGCCGGCCGGCGATTCCACCCGCCAGTGCGGCAGATGCTGTTCCAGCTGCGCCAGCAGATGGTCGCGCCGGTCGCGCAGCATCGCCGCGCGCGGACCCAGCCCCTCGTCCGCGTCCATCAGCTGGGCGACGGCGAGTTGCTCGACCACAGGGCTGGCCATGTCCATCGTCGTGCGGATGCGGCCGAGCGCAGCCACGGTCTGCGGATCGGCACGGATCCAGCCGACGCGCAGCCCGCCCCAGAAAATCTTGCTGGCCGATCCCAGGGTGATGACATGGCGGCCGGACGGGTCATGGCAGGCGACCGGCGGCGGCGGCGATCCGTCCAGCCCCATCGCCACCATCGTCTCGTCGATCACCAGCGGCGTGTGGGTGCGCATCGCCACCGAAACCAGCGCGCGGCGGGTCGCTGGGTCCATGCTGCGTCCGGTGGGATTGTGGAAATCGGCGATGATATAGGCAAAGCGCGGCGCGGTCTGGCGGAAGGCCGCGTCCATGGCGTCGATGTCCCAGCCATGGACCGGCAGGCCGACCGGCACCGGCACGACATTGGCCCGCTGCAGCGCCTGGATCGCATTATGATAGGTGGGATGGTCGATCACCGCCCGATCACCCGGCCCCGCCAGCCATTGCAGCAGCAACGAAAAGCCCTGCTGCGCGCCATTGGTGATCATGATCTGGTCGGGATCGGTCGGGCAGCCGCGCCGCTCATAATGGGCGGCGATCGCCCGGCGTAGCACCGGCAGGCCGAGCGGATCATAGCCCAGATCGCCCAGATAGGCCGGCAGCGCCTCGACCGCATGGGAATAAGCCAGGCCCACGCCGGGCGCAGCCGGCAGCGCGGCATGGGTCCAGTTGAGCAGATTGTCGCCGGTGACCCCGTCGATATCGGGCGTCGGGGTCTCGACCCGGCCGGGCGGCAGGCGCGTGGCGCTGCCCGACCCCTGCCGGCTTTCCAGATAGCCCTCGTCGCGCAGCCGGTCGAAGGCGGCGGCGATGGTGGTGCGGCTGAGCCCCAGCGCGGCGGCCAGCTCGCGTTCGCCCGGCAACCGGACATTGAGGCCGATCCGTCCGTCCAGCACCAGCATCCGCAGCGCCTGCGCCAATTGGCGATAGGCCGGCTCGGCACTGTCCTGCGCGCGCCAGGCGCCCAGCAGCCGCAACAGCGAGGGAGGCCGAAGGAAGGAAGTGGACATGGCGATCAATCCAATCAGAGATATTTGAAGGCCACTTACGCGCCATTGGTCCTTTTGTAAAAGGCCAATTCGACTAGGCCTGATGCCCATGATGATGACCCGCCGCCTCTTCCAGCTCTTCTGGGGCCTTGTGCTCTACGGCTTTGCCATGGCGCTGATGCTGCGCGCCAATCTGGGGCTCGATCCCTGGGACGTGCTGCATCAGGGACTGGCGCCCAAGCTCGGCCTCAGCTTCGGCATGACGGTCAACCTGGTCGGCGCGATCGTGCTGCTGCTCTGGTGGCCATTGCGGCAGCGACCGGGGATCGGCACGGTCTGCAACATCCTGGTGATCGGCACGGCGGTGGACATCAGCCTCCATTATCTGCCGACGCCGGACGGCTATGCGATGCGCGCGGCCTGGCTGGGCGCGGGGATCGTGCTGAATGGCATTGCCGGTGGCGCCTATATCGGTGCCGGGCTTGGGCCGGGCCCGCGCGATGGATTGATGACCGGCCTGTGCCGCCGCAATGGCTGGCCGGTCAAATGGGTGCGCACCGGCATCGAGATCGCGGTGCTGGCGACCGGCTGGATGCTGGGCGGCACGGTCGGCATCGGCACCATTGTCTATGCGGCGACGATCGGCTGGATCGTCCACCATGCCTTGCCCTTCTTCACGATCACGCCGCCCGAACGGCCGGCGATCGCGACATAAGTTGCCCCCTGACCGGCCGACAGAAACCCGTCGGCCGGTCCTTTTCCCGTTGAAAATGCGACGCACCTTCCTTGACCGGACCGGCCTTGACCGGACCGGGCAGTCGGGCATGATCCCGCCTCCGCCATTCCCGACGATCAAGGAGTCCCCGCCATGCGCGCCTTCCTCGCCGCTGCCCTCACCTTGCCCTTTACCGCCCTGCCCTTCGCCGTTGCCGCATCCGCCGCGCCACCGGAACAGGCGCTCGCCCCCCTCGCCTTCGAACAGATCGCACCCGCCGGCACCAAGATGCCGCGCTTCAAGGTCGATGCCGCCTGGCCGGCCATGCCCGATGACCTGCTGCTGGGCCAGGTCAGCGGCGTCGCCGTCGGCCCGGACGATTCGGTCTGGGTCGTGCATCGGCCGCACAGCCTGACCGCGACCGACACCGGCCTTGCCGAATCGCCCGCCACCGCCGTCTGCTGCAAGCCGGCCCCGCCGGTGGTGCGCTTCGCCAAGGATGGCCGCTATCTGGGCGGCTGGGGCGGCGCCGACAGTGCCCCCACGGTCGACGGCGTCAACCAATGGCCCGCCAGCCTGCACGGCATCTTCGTCGACAAGGCCGGCAGCGTCTGGTTCGGCGGCAATGGCAAGGGCGACCATGTCGTCATGAACTATACGCCGGAGGGCAAATATATCCGCAGCTTCGGCCGGCGCGACAAGACCGGCGGCAATGATGCGACCGATCAGCTCGGCAACCCGTCCGACGTCAATCACAGCGATGGCATGGTGCTGATATCCGACGGCTATGTGAACCGCCGGGTGATCGGCTTCGACGACCGGAGCAACAGCTACAAGGGCCGCTGGGGCGCCTATGGCAAACCGCCGAGCGGACCGGTGCTGCAGGGCACGTTCGACCAGAGCCATGCCGTCGATCCCAGCCGGGTCGCCGATCCCAAGTCCCCCATCTTCAACAGCATCGTCCATTGCGTGGTGCCGACGAATGACGGCCACCTCTATGTCTGCGACCGCAACAACAATCGCGCGCAACTGTTCAAGCGCGAGAAGGATGGCGGCCTCACCTTCGTGCGCGACCTGGCGATCGCGCCGGAAACCGGCGGCACCCACACGGTCACCGACATCGCCTTCTCGCCCGATCCGGAACAGACCTATCTCTATGTCGCCGACATGATGAACGGCCGCATCTGGGTGCTGGAGCGCAAGACCCATACCGTCCTTGGCGCCTTTGGCCGGATCGGGCGGCAGGCCGGACAATTCACCTGGCTGCACAGCATTGATACCGACAGCGCCGGCAATATCTATGCGACCGAGGTGAACACCGGCCGCCGCGTGCAGAAGCTGGTCTTCACCGGCATCGAATGAAGGGAATCCTCGCAACGTGGCGACCGAACTCTACGACCTGACCGTCCCGGCCTTCCTGCGCGGCCTGCGCGTCCTCTCCACCCTGCTGGACAAGGGCGCCGCCTTTGCCGCCGAACAGGGGATCGATCCCGCCACGCTGACCGGCGCCCGCCTGATCGAGGATATGCGCCCGCTGACCGCGCAGGTGCAGCTCGCCACCGACAGCGCCAAGGGCGCGGTCATCCGCGTCGGCGAACTGGAGCCCTTCCCCCTGCCCGACACGGAGGAGACGTTCGCCGACCTGCAGGATCGCATCGCCCGCACCATCGCCTTCCTGGAATCGGTGCCGCGTGACAGGATCGACGGGCGCGAGGAGGCGACCGTCATCCTCAAGACCTCGCGCGGCGAATTTTCCTCCACCGGGCGCAGCCATGTGCTGACCTTCTCGCTGCCCAATTTCTATTTCCACCTGACGACCGCCTATGCCTTGCTGCGCCAGGCTGGCGTGCCGCTGGGCAAGCTGGACTATCTGGGCGGGCTGTAATCAGCCCGCCACCAGCCGGACATAGGCGCTGGAGACCCAGCCGCTGGTGCAGGGGCCGGCATAGGCCTGTTTGCGGTCGACCGGTTCGCGCACGCCGCAATCGGTCGGTGCCGCGCCTTCAGTCACTGGCGGCGGGATCACCACGCCCAGCCATTTCTGGTCGATGCTGCGGGTGCAGACATGCACCCGTGCGCCTTCGGCGAGCTGCGCCAGCGCCTTCGCCTCGGCAAAGGGGGCGGACCGGACGCTCAATCCCTGCGGCCCGACACGGGTCGCCTGCCCCATCGCACCGCAGGCATCGAGCCGGGGGCCATCCTCGCCGATCGTCACCGGCCGGGCCAGGGTCGCCTCGATCCGGGTTTCGGGCATCGCCTCGCGCGGGGCGCCGGCCAGCGAGCTGTTGGGCAATTCGTCGGCGACTTCGCTGCTGCGCGAGCAGGCGGAAAGCAGCATCAGGGCAAGGATCGGGACAACACGCATGAGCGCCTGATAAACCGCCCCAAAGCCGGGTGGAAGCCGCCATGTTTCGCTTTAGTTTCGAGGCGCCATTCCCTATATGCTGGGTATGAGCGACGAACAGCAGAACAGCCCCAACAGCAATGAATATGGCGCCGACAGCATCAAGGTGCTGAAAGGCCTCGACGCCGTGCGCAAGCGGCCCGGCATGTATATCGGCGACACCGACGACGGGTCGGGCCTGCACCATATGGTGTTCGAGGTCAGCGACAATGCGATCGACGAGGCGCTGGCCGGCCATTGCGACCGGATCGTCATCACGCTCAACCCCGACAACAGCGTCAGCGTCGAGGATAATGGCCGCGGCATCCCGACCGGCATCCACAAGGAAGAAGGCGTGTCGGCGGCCGAGGTCATCATGACCCAGCTGCACGCAGGCGGCAAGTTCGAGAACACGTCGGACGACAATGCCTATAAGGTATCGGGCGGCCTGCACGGCGTGGGCGTCTCGGTGGTGAATGCCCTGTCCGAATGGCTGGACCTCAACATCTGGCGCGACGGCAAGGAACATTGGATGCGCTTCGCCTATGGCGATGCTACCGCGCCGCTCAAGATCATCGGCGACGCGCCGGAGGGCAAGAAGGGCACGCGCGTGACCTTCCTCGCCTCGACCGAGAAGGTGCCGGGCGATGGCGGCACGTTCAAGAACCAGACCGAATATGATTTCGACAAGCTGGAGCATCGCTATCGCGAGCTGGCTTTCCTCAACAGCGGCGTGCGCCTGTTCCTGGTCGATGCGCGCCATGAGGAGAAGAAGGAAGTCGAGCTTTATTATGAGGGCGGCATCGCGGCCTTCGTCAAATATCTCGACCGCAACAAGAATGCGCTGATGCCCGATCCGATCGCGATCGCCGGCACCCGCGACGACGTGACCATCGACGTCGCGCTGGAGTGGAACGATTCCTATTATGAGAACGTCCTCTGCTTCACCAACAACATCCCGCAGCGCGACGGTGGCACCCACCTCGCCGCGTTCCGCGCGGCGCTGACCCGGACCCTCAACAGCTATGCCGAAAAGACCGGCCTGCTGAAGAAGGAGAAGGTGAGCCTCACCGGTGAGGATATGCGCGAAGGCCTGACCGCGATCGTCTCGGTCAAGCTGCCCGATCCCAAATTCTCGTCGCAGACCAAGGACAAGCTGGTCAGCTCCGAAGTGCGCCAGCCGCTCGAAAGCCTGATGGCCGACAAGATGGCCGAATGGCTGGAAGAAAATCCCGGCCATGGCAGGATGATCGTCCAGAAGGTGATCGACGCCGCCGCCGCCCGTGAGGCGGCCAAGCGTGCGCGTGAACTGACCCGCCGCAAGGGCGCGATGGACATCGCCTCGCTGCCCGGCAAGCTGGCCGACTGTCAGGAGCGCGACCCCGCCAAGTCCGAACTCTTCCTGGTCGAGGGTGACTCGGCCGGTGGTTCGGCCAAGCAGGGGCGCAACCGCCACAATCAGGCGATCCTGCCGCTCAAGGGCAAGATCCTGAACGTCGAGCGCGCGCGCTTCGACAAGATGCTCTCGTCCAAGGAAGTCGGCACGCTGATCCAGGCGATGGGCACGGGCATCCGCGACGATTTCAACCTGGACAAGCTGCGCTACCACAAGATCGTCATCATGACCGACGCCGACGTCGACGGCGCGCATATCCGCACGCTGCTGCTGACCTTCTTCTATCGCCAGATGCCGCAGATCATCGAGGCGGGCCATCTCTTCATCGCCCAGCCGCCGCTCTACAAGGCGAGCCGCGGCCGATCCGAAGTCTATCTGAAGGACGAAGCCGCGCTGGAGCAATATCTGGTCGACAATGGCGTCGACACGATGGCGCTGGAAACCACCGGCGGCGCCCGCACCGGCGACGATCTGCGCAGCCTGATCGACCATGCCCGCCGCATGCGCGCGGTGATGCGCTATGTGCCGCGTCGCTACGACCCGGCCATCATCGAGGCGCTGGGCCTGACCGGCGCGCTCGATCCCGAACTGTCCGAAGCACAGCTGGCCGAACGGCTGGCCATGGCGGTCGCCTGGATCGCCTCGCATGATCCCGAGGGCAAGTGGACCGGCCGCATCGCCGAGGGCGGCGGCTTCCATTTCGAACGGCTGTGGCGCGGCGTGACCGACCATCATGTCATCGAAAATGGCTTCCTGGGTTCGGCCGAGGCGCGCAAGCTGCACGGCACCGCCAGCGAAGAGGCGGAAAGCTATGCCAAAGGCAGCCGCCTGGTCTCGGCCAAGGCCGTCGCCGCGCAGGACGAACTGGGCGAGGACGAATTGCCGGCGGTTTCGGCCAAGGGCGTCAACATCTCGCGGCCCAGCGAATTGCTGGAAGCGATCCTGTCCGCCGGCCGCAAGGGCCTGTCGATCCAGCGCTACAAGGGTCTGGGCGAAATGAACGCGGAACAGCTGTGGGAAACCACGCTGGACCCGGACAATCGCTCGATGCTGCGCGTCGAGGTGGAACAGGCCGACGTCGCCGACGAAATCTTCACCAAGCTGATGGGCGACGTGGTCGAACCGCGCCGCGAATTCATCCAGGACAATGCGCTGAACGTCGCCAACCTGGACGTTTGATCTTTCTTTCTCCCTCGTCATCCCAGCGCAGGCTGGGATCTCTTTTCTTTTTGGGACGAAGGAAAAAAGGGATGATGAAGTGAGTCACGTGCCTCACTTCATCCTTCGCTGGCATGACGTTGGGTGAGAAATGAATAACATCGTATTGCCACGCTGCAGCTGGGTAGGGCCGGACCCGCTCTACCGGGATTATCACGACGCGGAATGGGGCGTGCCCCAGCATGATTCGCGCATGCTGTGGGAAATGCTGATGCTGGAGGGGTTCCAGGCGGGGCTCAGCTGGATCACCATATTGCGCAAGCGCGAGGGGTTTCGCGCCGCCTTTGCCGGCTTCGATCCGGACAAGGTCGCCGCCTTCGGCCCCGACGATGTCGAACGGCTGATGACCGATCCCGGCATCGTCCGCGCCCGCGCCAAGATCGAGGCGACGATCAAGGGCGCGCAGATCTATTGCGCGATGCGCGACGCCGGCGAGGATTTCGCCACCTATGTCTGGTCCTTTGCCCCCGACGGGCCGATCATCGGCGACGGCAAGAGCTTCCCGACCCAGACGCCGCTGTCAGAGGCGATCTCCAAGGATCTCAAGAAGCGCGGCTTCAAATTCGTCGGACCGACCATCGTCTATGCCTGGATGCAGGCGATCGGCATGGTTGACGATCATGCCGTCCATTGTTTCCGGCGGGCCGGCGCGTGAAAGTGACGGCGATGGTGACAGGGCTGCTGGCCCTCACCGCCTGCTCAGGCGATCCTGTGCCGCCGAACAGGGTCGACAATCGCGCCGACAATGTCATCGCCAACGCCGCCCCGGCGCTCAACCAGGCGATCGTCGCCAATGAAAGTGCCACGCCCGAACCGGCCCCTGCCCCGGCTGCGCAACCGGCGCCCGCCGCTGTTTCCCGTGAAACACCGCCTCCCCCTCCTCCCCCTGAGGAGTATCGCGCGATCGGCACCGAGCCTTTCTGGGCGGTGATCGTCACCGGATCGGTCGCGACCTTGCAGCGGCCCGATCATCGTCCGCTGCGCTATCCCGTCACCCGCACCGATGATCCCCGCGCCATCCGCTTCATGGGCGATGGCTTTGCTATGACCGTCACCGAAGGCCCGTGCAGCGACGGGATGAGCGACGCCATCTGGTCCGACCGGGTGCAGCTTTCCTTCGGCGAAGGCGTGCTGAAGGGCTGTGGCGGCATCAAGGACGGCGGCGAATAGGCGGGATCGCCGCCATCGCTCGTCTAACCCGGCAAATAGGGAGCATGTGACGATGAGCGACCAGCCCAAAGCCGATGTTGCGCGGCGCAACTTTCTCCTGACCGCCGGAATCGCGCTCGCCGCGACCGGCACGACGGTCTCCGCGCAACTTTCCGTGCAGCCGCCGGTGCCGCCAAGCGGGCCAAAGAAGAAGCTCGGCATGGTCCTGTTCGACGGGTTCGAACTGCTCGACGTGTTCGGCCCGCTGGAAATGTTCGGCATGCTGAAAGACCGGGTCGAGATTGTCATGATCGCCGACAAGGCCGGGCCGGTGCGCAGCGGTGCCGGACCGCAGACGATCGCCGATCATGGCTTTGCCGATGCGCCCAAGCTCGACATCGTGATGATCCCCGGCGGCCTTGGCACCCGGCGGGAAGTCAATAATCCCGATTTCCTCGCCGCAGTCCGCACGCTGGCACAGGATACGCCGCAGGTGGCAACCATCTGCACCGGATCGGGCCTGCTGGCGAAGACCGGGCTGATCGACGGGGTGAAGGCGACCAGCAACAAGATGGCCTGGGCCTGGGCGACGGCGCAGGGGGCCAAGGTCGCCTGGATTCCCCATGCGCGCTGGGTGGAGGATGGCAAATATATCTCCTCCTCCGGCATTTCGGCGGGGACGGACATGGCGTTGGGCCTGATCGCCAAACTCTATGGCAAGGACATGGCCCGCTGGGTCGCCAACCGGACCGAATATCGCTGGCAGGAAGATGCGAGCGACGATCCCTTTGCCAAGCTGAACGGGTTGCCGGGGTAAGCCCAAAACCTCCCCCATTCCGTCATGCCAGCGCAGGCTGGCATCTCTCTTTTTTGGCATCAGTGGAAGAAAGAAGCGGGATCCCAGCCTTCGCTGGGATGACGGTAGTGGAGAGTGGTGGTTCCTACCCCCCTCAATCCGTGCGCATGGCTTCGGCCACCAGCGCCTCGGCCTCGATCAGCAGCGCGTCCTCGGCATCGCGCTGCGCCACCTGTTCGCGGCCGATCAGGATCAGCAGCGGCACGGCAAGCGGGCTGACCCGGTCGAGCGGCACATGCAGCATGGTCGACGCCGCCCGGTCGATCAGGTCGCCCAGCCGCCCGACATCGGTCATCCGTGCCCGCGCATCCGCCCAGGCGGCCTTCAGCAGCAGATGGTCGGGCTGATATTTGCGCAGCACGTCATAGATGAGATCGGTGGAAAAGGTCACCTGTCGCCCGGTCTTGCGCTTGCCGGGATGCTGGCGCTCGATCAGGCCGGAGATCACGGCGACATCGCGGAAGGCGCGCTTCAATAGGCTCGACTGCTCGACCCATTCGACAAATTCATGGTCGAGGATATCGGCGGAAAACAGGCTCTGCGGATCGGTGACGGGCTTGAGGCCATAGACGGCCAGCGCATAATCGTTCGACACGAAGCCCAGCGGCATCAGTCCCTGTGCGTCCATCCGCCGGGTCAGCAACATGCCGAGCGACTGGTGCGCGTTCCAGCCCTCGAAACTGTAGCAGACCATATAATGGCGCCCCTCATGCGGGAAGGTCTCGACCAGCAGCTGCCCCGGTTGCGGCAGGGCGGAACGGGTCCGCTGCACCTCCAGCCATTCGCGCACATCGTCGGGGAAACGGTGCCAGGCGTCGGGTTCGGCCAGGAAATGGCGCACCCGGTCGGCCAGCCGCGTCGACATCGCCATGCGGGTGCCGCCCCAGCTGGGGATGCGCGCGCTCTTGCTCGTGGCGCGGACGACCAGGTCGCTGCTGTCCATCCGCACCACCTCCAGCGCCATTCCGGAGAAGAAGAAGCTGTCACCCGGCCGCAAGGTGGCGGCAAAGCCCTCCTCCACCGTGCCGAGCTTTCGCCCATTGGCGAAGCGCACCGCCAGCGCGGGCTGATCGACGATGATGCCGGCATTCATTCGGTGCTGCTGGATGAACTTGGGATGCGACACCCGCCATGTGCCGTCGCCCTCGCGCACCAGCCGCTTGAACCGGTCATAGGCGCGCAGCGCATAGCCGCCCCCCTCGATGAAATGCAGCACATGGGCAAAGCCCTCTTCGGTCAGCGCGCTATAGGGGGTGGCGGAGCGGACCTCCGCCAGCAATTCCTCCTCGCGGAACGGCCCGGCACAGGCGATCGCCATCACATGCTGGGCCAGTACGTCGAGCGCGCCGGGGCGGAAATCATCGGCGTCCCGTTCCCCCGCCTCGACCGCGTCCAGTGCCGCGCGCGCCTCCAGATATTCGAAGCGATTGCCGGGGATCAATATCGCCTCCGACGCCATGTCGAGCCGGTGATTGGCGCGGCCGATGCGCTGGAGCAGGCGCGAGCTGCCCTTGGGCGCGCCCATCTGGATCACGCAGTCGACATTGCCCCAGTCGACGCCGAGGTCCAGCGACGCGGTTGCTACCAGCGCGCGCAGCTTGCCCGCTGCCATCGCCGATTCGACCTTGCGCCGCGCCTCGATCGACAGGCTGCCATGATGGATGGCGATCGGCAGGTTCGCGTCATTGACCGACCACAGCTCCTGGAAGATCAGCTCAGCCAGGCCGCGCGTGTTGCAGAAGACGAGCGTGGTCTGCCGCGCGGCGATCTCCGCCATCACCTGGCGCGCGGCATATTTGCCCGAATGACCCGACCAGGGTACCCGCCCCTCCGGGATCAGGATGGTGACGTCGGGCTCCGCCCCCGCCTCCCCCAGCACCGGCGTCACCGCATCGATATCGCCATCGGGCGCCAGCCAGGCGCGATAGGCATCGACATCGGCCACCGTCGCCGACAGCGCCACCCGGCGCAGGTCCGGGTTGATCGCCTGCAACCGCGCCATCGACAGGTTGAGCAGGTCGCCGCGCTTCTGCGTGGCAAAGGCATGGACCTCATCGACGATGACGGTGCGCAGATGCTCGAACAGCAGCGCCGCGTCGGGATAGCTTAGCAGCAGCGACAGGGATTCGGGCGTGGTCAGCAGGATGTGCGGCGGCCGCACCCGCTGCCGCGCCTTGCGATCCGACGGCGTGTCGCCGGTGCGGGTCTCCACCCGGATCGATAGTCCCATCTCCTCGATCGGCGTCAGCAGGTTGCGCCGCACATCGACCGCCAGCGCCTTCAAGGGCGAGACATAGAGGGTGTGCAGCCCATCGGCGGGATTGGCGATCAGGTCGGCAAGCGTCGGCAGGAAGCCGGCCAGCGTCTTCCCCGCCCCGGTCGGCGCGACCAGCAGCGCATGCTCCCCCCGCTGCGCCGCCATGAGCATGTCACTTTGATGCCGCCGCACCCGCCAGCCGCGCGATGCGAACCAGTCGGTGAGGATGGGAGGAAGAACAGGCGGCATCGAGGAAGGATGTAGGGGCTGTGGCGGATGGGGGGAAGTGGTGCATGCGTTCACCCCGCGCACCGGGCATCGGGCATCGGGCATCGGGCATCGGGCATCGGGGGAAACCCCAATAGCCAATATGGCCGCCCCGACTAGGCTTCGTTCCGTCACGTCCATCGCGAACGAGGATAGCAGCATGTCGACCCGCAAGAGCCCGCCCGAACTCAATCGCTATGTCCTGCCGATCCCGGAGCGCGTGCCGCCGCACGACACGCCGATGAACGCCAAGGAGGCGCAGAGCCCGCCGGCCAAGGAGTTTCTGCGCCCGCCGGCCGGCGCCCCCAATGTGCTGATCGTGCTGATCGACGATATGGGTTTTGGCGCCAGCAGCGCCTTTGGCGGCCCCTGCCTCATGCCGACGGCCGAACGAGTCGGGAAGGAAGGGATCCGCTTCACCCGTTTCCATACGACCGCCCTCTGCTCGCCCTCGCGCCAGGCGCTGCTGTGCGGGCGCAATCATCATACGGTGAACATGGGCGGCGTCACCGAAGTGGCGACCGCCATGCCGGGCAATACCGGCCTGCGCCCGGATACCTGCGCGACCGTCGCCCAGATTCTCAAATATAATGGCTACAGCACCGGCGCCTTTGGCAAGATGCACCAGACGCCGACCTGGGAAACCAGCCCGTCCGGCCCGTTCGACCATTGGCCGATCGGCGACGGGTTCGAGAAATTCTATGGCTTCCTGGGCGGCGACACCAATCAATATGCCCCGCCACTGGTCGATGGCGTGACCCCGATCGAGCCGCCCAAGACCATCGAGGAGGGCTATCACCTGACCGAGGATCTGGTCGATCAGGTGCTCAACTGGACCGGATCGTTGCAGACCTTCACGCCCGACAAGCCCTGGTTCGCCTATCTCTCCTTCGGCGCCACCCATGCCCCGCACCATGTGCCCAAGGAATGGGTCGACAAGTATAAGGGCAAGTTCGACCATGGCTATAACAAGCAGCGCGAGATTACCTTCGCAAAGCAGAAGGAACTGGGCGTCATCCCCAAGGATGCGGAACTGACCGCGCCGACCGAATGGCTGCCCGAATGGGACGAACTGACCGACGATGATCGCAAGGTGTCCTGCCGCCTGGCCGAAACCTATGCGGCCTTCGCCACCCATACCGACCATCATGTCGGCCGCCTGCTCGACACGCTGGAGGCACGCGGCGTGCTGGAAGACACGCTGGTCATCTATATCCTGGGCGACAATGGCGCGTCCGCGGAGGCGGGGCCTTACGGCACCTTCAACGAACTGGCCTACCAGAACAGCATCGGCATGACGACGGCGGACATCCTGCCGCGGCTCGACGAGATTGGCGGGCCCAATTCCTTCAACCACATGCCCTCGGGCTGGGCCCATGCGATGAACGCCCCCTATCAGTGGAGCAAGATCGTCGCGTCCCACTGGGGCGGCACCCGCGTCGGCATGACGATGCGCTGGCCCGAGAAGATCAAGGCCAAGGGCGAATTGCGCCACCAGTTCCACCATCTGATCGACGTGGCGCCGACCATCCTCGAACTGGCCGGGGTGCCCGAACCCGATTTCGTCAACGGCATCCAGCAAAAGCCGCTGGAAGGCGTCAGCATGGCCTATCTGTTCGACGAGGCCGAGGCGGATGACCGGCACACGACCCAATATTTCGAGATCGGCTGCAACCGCGGCATCTATCATGACGGCTGGACCGCCATGACGATGCACCGCCTGCCCTGGCCCGACAAGCGCGAGACGGTGGGGGAGATCGAGGATGATACCTGGGAACTTTATGGCCCCGACGACTGGACCCAGGCGCATAATATCGCCGACCAGAATCCCGACATGCTGCGCAAGCTGCAGGACCGCTTCCTGATCGAGGCGGCCAAATATAATGTCCTGCCGCTCGACCCGCGCCAGCGCGAACGCTTCGACGCCCGCGTCGCCGGCCGGCCGGACCTGCTCAACGGCCGCACCTCCATGACCTTCCTGCCGGGGATGACCCGGATGAACGAGAATACGGTCCCGAACGTCAAGAACACCAATTTCACCGTCACCGCGAAGGTGGAGTTGGGCGCGGAGCCGACCAATGGCGCGATCATCGCCCAGGGCGGCAAGTTTGGCGGCTGGAGCTTCTACATGAAGGACGGCGTGCTCGCCTATGCCCATAACTGGGTGGGGCTGGAAACCTTCATCGTGCGCGCGGACGAACCCCTGGGCAAGGGCAGCCACGACCTGCTGCTCGACTTCGCCTATGATGGCGGCGGCGCCGGCAAGGGCGGCACGGTGACCTTCACCGCGAACGGCAAGGCGATCGGCACGGGGCACATCGAAAAAACCGTGCCGGCCATCTTCTCCTTCGACGACTTCATGGACATCGGCCACGACAATGGCGAGCCGGTGGTGGAAGATTATGGCCCGACCGGCGGCACCTTCACCGGCGCGATCGAAATGGTCCGGATCGACCTCAATGGCGAATCCCACCATGACCATGATCTGTCGCTGAAGGCGAAATACGCCAAGCAATAAGGGACGATGCCGGCGCACGGGGACATGCGGCCCCGTGCGCCGATGCCTTTGTCGACCGAGATTCCGTCAATCTCGTTCGAAACAATCATACCCCGACAAGAAAGATTATATCACTCTCCACTGGCCCCCTGCCCTGCTCCTGCGTTACACTCCCTCCATCCATGAGCGGCACAGCAGAGGCCGCCAGATGCAGGAGAATGACATGACCGGCGAAACCCCGCCCCCCGTCACCGAAGCCGACCTGACCGGCGTCGAGCCGCCCCATAATCGCCGCCGCCCCAAGGCCCCGATCCTGGAGATTGACGGCCGCAAGCTGAAGCCCGCCACCCTGATGATGGGCCATGGCTATGACCCGACCCTGTCGGAAGGGTCATTGAAACCCCCGATCTTCCTCACCTCCACCTTCGCCTTCGAAAGCGCGGCCGCGGGCAAGCGCCATTTCGAGGGGGTGACCGGCATCCGCCCCGGCGGCGCCGAGGGGCTGGTCTATTCGCGCTTCAACGGACCCAATCAGGAGATTGCCGAGGATCGGCTGTCGGTGTGGGAGGAGGCGGAGGACGCGCTGCTCTTTTCCAGCGGCATGTCGGCGATCGCCACCACCCTGCTCGCCTTGGTGCAGCCGGGCGACGTGATCGTCCATTCAGCCCCCCTCTATGCCGCGACCGAATCGCTGATCGGCCGCATCCTCGGCCGATTCGGAGTGCAATGGCTCGATTTCCCCGCCGGCGCGACCGAGGCGGAGATTGGCGCGGTGATCGAGAAGGCCAAGGGGCTGGGCCGGGTCGCCATGCTCTATCTGGAAAGCCCGGCCAATCCGACCAATGTGCTGGTCGATCTGGAGGCGGTGGTCGCGCGGCGCGATGCGCTGTTCGCCGGCGAGGATCATGTCCCGCCGATCGCGATCGACAACACCTTCCTGGGGCCGCTGTGGCACCGGCCGATCAACCATGGCGCCGACCTGGTCATCTACAGCCTGACCAAATATGCCGGCGGGCATAGCGATCTGGTCGCGGGCGGCGTGCTCGGCTCCAACGCGCTCATCAACAGCATCCGCCTGATGCGCAACACGATCGGCACGATCCTCGATCCGCACAGCGCCTGGATGCTGTTGCGCAGCCTGGAGACGCTGGAATTGCGGATGAGCCGTGCGGGCGAGAATGCGGAGAAGGTCTGCACCTGGCTGAAGGACCAGCCGCAGGTGGAGAAGGTCGTCTATCTCGGCTTTCCGGAGACCGAGCGGCAGGCCGACATCTATCGCCGCCATTGCACCGGCGCCGGCTCCACCTTCTCGCTCTATCTGAAGGGTGGCGAGGCGGAGGCCTTCGCCTTTCTTGACGCGCTCAAGATCGCCAAGCTGGCGGTGAGTCTCGGCGGCACCGAGACGCTGGCCAGCCATCCCGCCGCGATGACTCATTTGTCGGTGCCGGCCGAGCGCAAGAAGGCGCTGGCGATCGGCGACAATATGGTGCGCATCTCGATCGGCTGCGAGGATGCCGACGATCTGATCGCCGACTTCGCCCAGGCGTTGAAGGCGATAGGATAATGGAACGCCTGCGCCCGGTCATCCTGATCGCCCAGCCCCATCTGGCGCCGCTGCTGCCGATCCTGGCGATGCAATATGACGTCATGGGGCTATGGGAGGAGGCCGGGCGCGCCCGCCTTGCCGAGGCGGAGATACTCGTCACCGCTGGCGAGTTCCGGCTCGATTCTGCCATGCTGGCGGCGATGGACCGGCTGCGGCTGATTGCCTGCTTCACCGTCGGCTATGACGGGGTGGACCTCGACTGGGCGCGGGCGAACGGCATCGCCGTCAGCCATGCGGGCGACGCCAATGCGGAGGATGTCGCCGACCATGCGATCGGCCTGATTCTCGCCTATCGGCGCCAGATCGTCAGCGGCGACCGGGCGCTGCGCGCGGGCGAATGGCTGCCGGGCGGCAAGACCATCACCCGATCGGTGGCCGGCGCCCGGCTGGGCATCGTCGGCATGGGCAGCATCGGCATAGGCGTCGCCACCCGCGCCGACGCCATGCGCATGACGACCCGCTGGTGGGGGCCGCGCGCCAAGCCCGACCTCGCCTGGCCGCGCAGCGAGAGCCTGGCGGCACTGGCGGCCGAAAGCGACATGTTGGTCGTCGCCGCACGCGCGACCGACGACAATCGCGGCATGATCTCCGCCACCATCCTCGATGCGCTTGGCCCCAATGGCCTGCTGGTCAATGTCGCACGCGGGCAGCTGGTGGACGAGGACGCGCTGATCGATGCCCTGCGCGCCGGCCGGCTGGGCGGCGCCGCGCTCGACGTCTATGCGCAGGAACCAACCGATCCGGCGCGCTGGGCCGATGTGCCAAACTGCATCCTCACCCCCCACACCGGCGGCGCGACCGACGCGGCGGTGGCCCAGATGGCGCAGATGCTGCTCGCCAATATCCGCGCCTTCGTGGCGGAAGAACCGCTGCCCAATCGCGTGCTCTGAACCAAGCCGCAACGCCGCGCGTTGAGCGCCGACACGGCCGACCGGGCCGGACGGGAGAGCGACAGGGATGGCCAGCGGGGCAAAACGATGGGTGGCGCATGGGCTGGTCGGCCTGATCCTGCTTTGTGCGATCCTGCTGCTGGTCCTCGCCGCCTTTCCCTGGGGCTGGATGAAGGGGCCGATCGAGCGCCGCCTGTCCGACCGTATCGGCAAACCGGTGACGATCGGCGCGATGACGCGGGAGGACAGCCTGTCCTTCCACCCCGTCGTCACCCTGCGCGACCTGCGCGTGCCGCAACCCGGCTGGGTCAGGCCCGCTTTGCCCGACCTGGCCCGGATCGGCGAGATCCGCGCGGGCTTTTCGGTGTGGGGCCTGCTGACCGGGGGGCCGGTGCTGGAGCGGCTGGAAGCGCGGCGCGCCCGGCTCCATTTCTATCGCGACGCGCAGGGCCGCGAAAATTGGAGCGGCGAGCGCAGCAAGGGCAGCGACAGGCGCGGCGGCCGTCCGGCGCTGCGCAGCCTGATCGTTACCAACAGCCGCATCGCCTATCGCGATGACAAGCGCGGGCGATCGGTCGATGCCGCGCTGACCGTCGATCCGCGCGGCCTGCGCCTGTCGGGCAGCGGCGATGTGCGTGGCCATGCCGTGATCGTCACCGCGACCGGCGGCCCGATCCTCGACAGCCGGCCGGGCCAGCGCTGGCCGTTCGACGCGGCGATCAGTGGCGATGCGGTCGGCTTCACCCTGAAAGGCACGATGGATGGCCCGCTCGACATCGGCCATCTGCGCGGCGAGGCAACCGCCCATGGCACCGACCTCGCCTTGCTCGACGCCATCATCGAGGCCGGCCTGCCCGGCACCCAACCGGTCCGCCTGACCGCGCGGGTCACGCGCGACCGGCCGGACTGGATCGTCGAAGGGCTGAAAGGCACGATCGGCCGGTCCGACATTGCCGGCCATGCCACCATCCGCAAGCGTGACGGCCGCACCCGGATCGACGGCGCGCTCAGCGCCGACCGCTTCGATTTCGACGATCTGTCGAGCAATGCCGGCAAGGCGAAGGCGGCGGCCAAGCGCGCAAGGCTCGGGCCGCGCCTGATCCCCGATACGGCGATCGACCTCGCCACCGTCGATCGCACCGACGGCAAACTGGACCTCAACGTCCGGCAATTGCTGTGGCCCGGCCCCAGCCCGTTCCGCTCGCTCACTGGCACGATCAGCCTGGAGCGCAGCCGGCTGTCGGTCGAGCCGCTGACGCTGGGCCTCACACGCGGCACGCTGTCGGGCCGGATCGGCGTCGACCAGCGCGACGGCGGCCCCTTGCTCGACATCGCCATGGCGATGCGCGACGCACGGCTGCTCGATTTCTTCCCCGACGCCCGGATCGACGGCGCTCTGATCGGACGGGTCGCGATCAAGGGACGGGGCAGAACCATCCGTCAGGCGCTGGGCACATCGACCGGCACGATCGCGCTGGTCGCCCGCGACGGCCGCATCCCGGACCGCACCGCCGCGCTGATGGGGCAGGATGTCGGCCGCGGCCTGACCCTGTCGAAGCGCAAGGAGGCCGTCCTGCGCTGCATCATCACCCGACTGGATGTGCGCGACGGTATCGCCCGGCCGGGGCCGGTGCTGATCGACACCTCGCGCGCCCAGACCCATGCCACGGGCACGATACGCCTGTCGGACGAACGGCTGGCGCTGGCGCTGAGCGGCGTGCCCAAGCAGGACAGCCTGTTGCGGCTGAAGGGCAGCGTGCCGGTCGGCGGCACGATCAAGACGCCCGATATTCAGCTGCCCAGGGACGCCCGATCGGCCAAGGGCATCATCAGGATGATCGGCGATGCGATCGGCGGCGAGAAGCAGCCGACCGTGGGCGATGCCGATTGCGACGCGCTCGCCCGCACAGCGATGCGGTGAACCTAGCTCCAGTCCACCCGCGTCCAGCCGCGCTCGGCCGCCAGCCTGGCGAGCGGCGGGTGCGGGTTGGACGCGAAGGCCTCGTCAGCAAATTCCAGCATCGGCGCGTCCGACACATGGTCGGAATAGGCGCGGATATGCGCCTGGCTGCGGTCGATCGCTTCGGCCGCCATCCACGCCTTGATCATCCGCAGCTTGCCGGTGTCATAGCAATTCTCGCCGGAAATCTTGGCACGGACATAGGGCAGATCCTGCCCGACATGGTCGGTCGCGATCACCGTGTCAAAGCCCAGCCGCCGCGCGATCGCCTCGACATAGAGGCGGTAGGAGGCGGTGGCGAGCACCAGCCGATAGCCCGCCGCGCGGTCCTTGGCGATCTGCTCCAGCGCGCCGGCGCGCACATTCTTCGCCATCACCTTGTCGGCATAGCTTTCGATATGCGGCTGCAACTTCGCCCGGTCGGCGCGGCCGCCGATCATCAGCCACTGGTTGGTTTCCTTGAGCGTCTGGCGGCTGATCAGCTTCACCACATAGGCCAGCATGACGAAGGGAATGAGCGGCAGGAATATCAATCGCCAGGGCGCCATATGGGCGGCCACATGGATGAGGAAGCCGGTATAGGTGCCCGAAAAGGTCACCGTGCGGTCCATGTCGTAAATCGCCAGCCTGTATGTCATGCCGTGTCCGAAACTTTTGCCCTTGCCCGTCGTTCTGTCTGGCGGATGGGCCGTTTCGGCTTGCCGCGCAACCGATAATGGACCACTAATCCCTCCACATGAACAAAGCCGCTGATCTCGTTGAGGAAAGCCGCGACGACGGCGGCAAGGTCATACGCCTGTCCGGCACCTGGTCGATCGCCTGTTTGCACGACATGCCGAACCGGCTGGACGCCATTTCCGGCCCCATCGCCTGCATCGACGTCGCCGATATCGACCATATGGACACGATCGGCGCCTGGACCATCCATCGCACCGCCAAGCGGCTGGAGACAGAGGTCTGCGGCGGCAGCACGGACTGCAAGCGGCTGATCGGCGCGGTCGGCAAGATCGACGAGCCGGTCGATATCCGCCCGACCTATGTCTCTCCCTTGAATCGGGTTTTGGGCCAGATCGGCGAGGCGGTGATCAATTCCGTCAACACGCTGGTCGGCCTGCTCGGCTTCTTCGGCGGCGTGCTGGTCACGGTCTGGGGCCTGATCCGTCACCCCAGCCGCTTCCGCATCAACGCCGTGGTCCAGCGGTTCGAGGTAGTCGGCGTATCGGCGCTGGGCATCATCGGCCTGATGAGCTTCCTGATCGGCATCGTCATCGCCCAGCAGGGCGCGGTCCAGCTGCGCCAGTTCGGCATGGAGATGCTGACCATCAACCTGGTCGGCCGCCTCACCTTCCGCGAACTGGGCGTGCTGATGACCGCGATCATGGTCGCGGGTCGGTCCGGCTCCGCCTTCGCCGCCCAGCTCGGCACGATGAAGCTGACCGAGGAGGTCGACGCGATGCGCACCATCGGCGTGTCGCCGATGGAGGCGCTGGTGCTGCCACGCACGCTGGCGGTCGTCGTGATGATGCCGCTGCTCGGCTTCTATTCCTCGATCATTGCGATCATCGGCGGCGGCTTCCTGTGCGCCGTGTCGCTCGACATTCCGCCGATCACTTTCGTCCAGCGGCTGCGCGAGGTGGTGCCGATCCACGACCTATGGGTGGGCCTGATCAAGGCGCCCGTCTTCGGCCTGATCATCGGCATCAGCGGCTGTTTCCAGGGCATGCAGGTCAAGGCCAATGCCGAGGAAGTCGGCCTGCGCACCACGGCGGCCGTGGTCCAGGCGATCTTCCTGGTGATCGTGCTCGACGCCTTCTTCGCCGTCTTCTTCACCTGGGTGGGCTGGAACTGATGACCACCGATGAACGCCAGGCCAAGGAAGAGCGGATCGAACGCGCGGTCGCGTCCGACGACATCGCCATTTCGGTGCGCGGCCTGAAAAACAGCTTCGGCGACCAGACCGTCCACGAAAATCTCGACCTCGACGTGCGCAAGGGCGAGATATTGGGCGTGGTCGGCGGATCGGGCACCGGCAAGTCGGTGCTGATGCGGTCGATCATCGGCCTTCAGGTGCCCGACGAGGGCGAAGTCCATGTCTTTGGCGAGGATATGGTCGGCCGCCTCGACGATGACGAGGCGCTGGCGATCCGCAAGCGCTGGGGCGTGCTGTTCCAGGGTGGCGCCCTCTTCTCGACCCTGACCGTGGCCGAGAATGTCGAAGTGCCGATCCGCGAATATTATCCCAATATCGGCCCGGTGCTGCGCGACGAGATCGCCGCCTACAAGATCCGCATGACGGGTCTCCCGGCCGAAGCCGGCCCCAAATATCCGGCCGAACTGTCGGGCGGCATGAAGAAGCGCGCCGGCCTGGCCCGCGCGCTGGCGCTGGACCCGGACCTCCTGTTCCTCGACGAACCGACCGCCGGCCTCGACCCGATCGGCGCAGCCGCGTTCGACGACCAGACGCGCAAGTTGCAGGAGACGCTGGGCCTCACCGTCTTCCTCATCACCCATGATCTCGACACCCTCTATTCGATCTGCGACCGTGTCGCGGTGCTGGCCGACAAGAAGGTGATCGCGGTCGGGACGATCGACGAATTGCTGGCGCTCGATCACCCCTGGATCCAGGAATATTTCAACGGTCCGCGTGGCCGCGCCGCAACCGCGGCGGTCACGCGCGAACGCGGCAAGGCCGCTGCCGAAAAACAAGCGGACGGAAGGCAATAGGATATGGAAACCCGGTCCAATCATGTGCTGGTCGGCGCGGTCACGCTGCTGCTGCTGGCCGCCATCATGGCGGCGGCCTTCTGGTTCTCGCGCCTGTCGCAGGGCGACAACAAGGAATATGACATCTTCTTCAAGCAGTCGGTGAACGGCCTCGCCAAGGGATCGGGCGTCAATTATTCCGGCGTCCCTTCCGGCCAGGTCGAGAAGATCGAACTGTGGAAGCGCGACCCCAGCTTCGTGAAGGTGCGCATTTCGGTGAAGGACGGCACCCCGGTGCTGCAGGGTACGACCGCGACCATCGCCGGCGTCGGCTTCACCGGCGTCAGCGAGATCGTGCTGGACGGCGCGGTCAAGGGCGCGCCGCCGATCCTGTGCCCGGCCGAGAATATCACTTCAGCCTGCCCCGACGGCGTGCCGGTGATCCCGACCAAGCCGGGTGCGCTGGGCGAACTGCTCAACAATGCGCCGCAGCTGCTGGAGCGACTGTCGACCCTGACCGAGAAGCTGACCGAGCTGCTCAACGACAAGAATCAGCAGTCGATTGCCGGCATCCTCGCCAATCTCGACCGGGTGACCGGGTCGCTGGCCGATCGCAGCCCGGAAATCGCCGCTACCCTGGCCGAAGCGCGCATCGCCGTGCAGCGCACCGGCGTCGCCGCGCAGCAGATCGGCGAGCTGGCCGCGACCACCAATGGCCTGATCAATGACGAAGGCCGCCCGCTGATGGCCGACCTGCGCAAGAGCGTGGCCTCCGCCAGCCGCAGCATCGACACGCTCGACAAGACGATCGCTGAAGCGCAGCCGGGCGTGCATGCCTTCAGCAACCAGACCATGCCGGAAGTGAATCGCCTGGTTCGCGACCTGCGTGAAATGTCGCGCGCCTTCCGCGGCGTCGCCGAAAAACTCGACCAGCAGGGCGCGGGCTCGATCGTCGGATCGCCCCAGCTGCCCGACTATAAGCCATGAAAGGGAGCCGGATGATGGTCCACAAGAAACTGGGTGGCGCATCGCTGGCGCTGGCCGCTGCAATCGCCCTGTCCGGTTGCGTCTCGATCGGCAGCAAGCCGCCGCAGCAACTGCTGACGCTCGACGCCGCGCACAAGGTGCCGACCGGCGCGCAGAGCAATGCCGGCGGCGGCCGCAGCCTGATCATCGTCGATCCCGAAGCCGCGCGCGTCATCGACACGGTGCGCGTGCCGGTGCAGGTGACGTCGACCTCCGTCGCCTATGTCGCCAAGGTGCAGTGGGCCGAAACGCCCCGCCATCTGTTCCGCCGCCTGCTGGCTGAAACCGTATCGGCCACCACCGACCGGATCGTGCTTGATCCCGGCCAGTTTTCCGGTGACGGCGGCCAACGCCTGAGCGGCGAACTGATCAGCTTCACCATCGACCAGGCCAGCAACAATGCGATCGTCACCTTCGACGCGGCGCTGATGACGCCGGCCGGCGTCGCCATCGCGCGCCAGCGCTTCACCGCCAGCGCGCCGGTCGGCGGCAAGATCGACGCCGGCAGCGTCGGCGCGCCGCTCAACAGCGCCGCCAACAAGGTGGCTACTGATGTCGCCGCCTGGGTCGCGGCGCAAAAGGACTGATCGGCCGGCCGGGGTTTGAACGCCCCGGCCGCCGCCTTTCCCTTATCCCTCCAGGCTCTTGCTCGCCTGCTCGGTCACGTCCTTGGACAGGCCGGGCTCGTTCAGGATGCGCTGCAGTTCCGCCCGCATCAGTGCGGCGCGGCCTTCATCGAACCGCTTCCAGCGACCGAGCGGCGGCACCAGCCGGGCGGCGGTCTGCGGATTGAGCTTGTCGAGCGCGATGATGCAGTCGGCGACCAGCCGATAGCCCTTGCCCGACTTGTGGTGGAACGCCCACTGGTTGCCGGCAAAGGCGCCATAGAGCGACCGCACCCGGTTCGGATTATTGAGCGTGAACGCCTTGTGCTGGCCCAGCTGTGCGACCAGTTCCACCGTATCGGGATGGAAGGCGAAGGCCTGGGTCTGGAACCATTTGTCCAGGGTCAGCGCATCGTCGCTGTAGCGATTATAGAAAATGTCGAGCGCCGCCTCCCGTTCCGGGCTGGTGCCGCTTGCCAGCGTCGCCAGCGCCGACTGGCGCTCGGTCATGTTGTCGGCCTCGCTATACTGGGCATAGGCGATCGCCGGCCCGTCCTCCGCGCCCGAGGCGACCAGATAGAGCAGCGCGACATTGCGCAGCTTGCGCGCGCCCTTGGCGGCCGGAGAGACCGCGAAGGCGTTCGCCTTGGTTCTGGCATGAATATCGCGCCACAGCGGCTCCAGATCGGCGCCCAAACGCGTCTGGAGGGCATCGCGGGCGGCATGGATCGCATCCGGGTCGACCTGCTTCATCTGGTCGCCCAGATAGGCTTCGCTCGGCAGGCGCACCGCCTCCGCAACGAAGGCGGGGTCGAGCAGCGGATCGGTGATGGTATTGCGCACCGCGTCGACCACCGCCGTCACATCGACACTCTGGCCCGCCACCTGGCCGACCAGCACATTGACCATCAGCTGCTGCATCGCCTCATAACGGGCGAAGGGATCGTCATCATGCGCCGACAGGAAGGCGAGATCGGCCTGGCTGCGATTGGTCTCGACGATCACCGGCGCGGAAAAGCCGCGGTTGATCGACAGGATCGGCAGGCTGGCGAAATTGTCGAACGTGAAACGCTGCTGCGCCTCCGTCAGCATCAGCAGCTCATCACCATGATGACTGCCGGTCGCCGGATCATAGAGCGCGACGCGCAGCGGGATCGCCATCGGCCGCTTGTCGGGCTGGCCCGGCGTCGGCGGCACGCTCTGTTCCAGCATCAGTTCGGCGGTGCGGCTGACCTGATCATGGCTCAGCAGCGCGCGGACATGGGGCGTGCCCGCCTGTTCATACCAGCGGCGGAACTGGCCAAGGTCGATCTCGCCGCCCTCCTCCATCGCGCGGACGAAATCCTCGCAGGTCGCCGCCTCGCCATCATGCCGGTCGAAATAGAGGTCGGTGCCGGCGCGGAACCGCTCCGCCCCCAACATCAACGCCATCATGCGGATCAGCTCGGCGCCCTTGTTATAGATGGTCGCGGTGTAGAAGTTGCTGATTTCCATATAGGATTCAGGCCGCACCGGATGCGCCAAGGGCCCCGAATCCTCCTGGAACTGGGCCGCGCGCAGGATCCGCACATCCTCGATCCGCTTGACCGCATGGCTGCCCATGTCGGCCGAGAAATTCTGGTCGCGAAAGACGGTGAAGCCTTCCTTCAGCGACAACTGGAACCAGTCGCGACAGGTGACGCGATTGCCCGACCAGTTGTGAAAATATTCATGCGCCACCACACCCTCGACGCCATCATAATCGATGTCGGTCGCGGTCTCGGGATCGGCCAATATGTAGCGCGAATTGAAAATGTTGAGGCCTTTATTCTCCATCGCGCCGAAATTGAAGTCGGCCACGGCGACGATGTTGAACACGTCCAGATCATATTCGCGGCCATAGACGCGCTCGTCCCAGGCCATGCTGTTCTTGAGCGCCTGCATCGCATGATCGGTGCGCGGCAAATCGGCCTCGCACACCCAGATGCCCAGAGCCACTTCGCGCCCGCTCATCGTCACGAAACGGTCGGCATTGCAGGCTAGGTCGCCGGCGACCAGCGCGAAGAGATAGCAAGGCTTGGGGAAAGGATCATTCCACAGCGCCCAGTGGCGACCGCCCTCCAGATCGCCCTGCTCGACCGGATCGCCATTGGCGAGCAGGATCGGGTAGCGCGCCTTGTCGGCGGTCAGCTTCACGCTGTAGCGCGACAGGATATCCGGCCGGTCGGGGAAGAAGGTGATGCGGCGGAAGCCCTCCGCCTCGCACTGGGTGCAGAGCAGGCCGCCGCTGGCATAAAGGCCCATCAGCTTGCTGTTGCTCTCGGGCGCCAGTTCGACCAGCACCTCCACCTTGTGCGTCACACCGCCGAGCGGGACGACCAGCGCGCCGGCCTCCAGCGTCCATTCCGTTTCGTTGAGGGTGCGGCCGTCGACCTTCACCGCCAGCGGCACCAGCCCGTCGCCGTCGAGCCGCAGCGGCCGGTCATGGTCGCCATTGCGCGCCACCGACATGTCCGACCAGACCCGCGTCCGCGCGGCATCCAGGTCGAAGTCGAGGGCGATGTCGGGGATCAGCCAGTCGGGCACGCGATAATCGGCGCGGCGGATGATGGCGGGAGCGGCGGCTTGGGTGGATTGGATATCGGCCATGGCACCAGCCTAGTGCCTGATTCTGTGAGGGGGAAGCGCTTTGCACGTCCCCCTCATCCAGAACCCAACCGACGCGGCTCTTTTAGATCCGCTCGCCCGACAGGCGCTGACACAGCATGTCGAGCTGGTCGAGCGTCGAATAGCGCAGCGACAATGTGCCCGGCCCGTCACCGCTGTCGGCAATTTCGACCTTCAGGCCCAATATATCGGCGAGATGCTGTTCCAGCGCGGCGATATCGGCATCCTTGCCACCGGGAGTTGCGCCGCGCGACTTGGGCTCGGCATCCTCGCCCTTCTTGGTCTTGCGCACCAGTTGCTCGGTCTCGCGGACCGAAAGCCCCTTCTGCTCGACCATCAGCGCCATCGATTCGCAGCCCGGCACGCCGATCAGCGCGCGGGCATGACCCATGCTGATCCGCCCGTGCGATACCGCCTGCTGCACCGGATCGGGCAGGTCGAGCAGGCGCATCAGATTAGCGATATGGCTGCGCGACTTGCCGACGATGCGGCCCAGCGCTTCCTGGCTATGATGGAATTCGCCGATCAGCTTGCGATAGGCCTCGGCCTCTTCGATCGGGTTGAGATCCTCGCGCTGGATATTCTCGACCAGCGCGATTTCCAGCGTTTCCTGCTCGTCGAAGTCGCGCACGATCGCCGGAATGCGATGCAGCTGCGCCTTCTGCGCCGCGCGCCAGCGCCGCTCGCCCGCAACGATCTGGAAACCGCCGCCATGCGGACGCACGATGATCGGCTGGATCACACCGCGCTTGGCGATGCTGTCGGCCAGTTCCTGCAGCGCGTCCTGGTCGAAATGGCGGCGCGGCTGTTCCGGGTGCGGCTGGATCAGCGCCACCTCGATATTCTGCACCGCCTTGCTCGACGGCGCGGCGCTGTTGGCGCTCGCTGCCACCGGCTCTTCCCGGCTGACATCGCCCAGCAGCGCCGACAGGCCACGGCCCAGACCGTGCGGCCGCTTTACCGGCTTCTGCTTTTCCCCAATCTCGTCGCTCAAGCCGCTACCTCCTGTCGGGGAAGACGCGCGATCAGTTCGCGCGCCAGACGCATATAGGCTTCCGACCCCGAACAGCGGAAATCATAGATGAGCGCCGGCACGCCATGGCTCGGCGCCTCGGACAGGCGCACATTGCGCGGAATGACGGTGGTGAAGACGAGGTCGCCCAACACGGCGCGCACATCGTCGGCGACCTGATCGGTCAGCCGGTTGCGGCGATCATACATGGTCAGCGCCACGCCCAGGATCGACAGGCCGGTGTTGAACCGGCTGCGGATGCGCTCGACCGTCTGCAACAGCTGCGATAGCCCTTCCAGCGCGAAGAATTCGCACTGCAACGGCACCAGCAGCGATTGCGCCGCAACCATCGCATTGACCGTCAACAGGCCAAGCGAAGGCGGACAGTCGATCAGGCAGATGTCCCAGCGCCCGGCGGGCGCCTCGGCCAACACCCGTTCCAGCCGGTGGGTGCGCTGCTCATAATCGATCAGTTCGATCTCCGCCCCTGACAAATCCTGCGTCGCCGGGATCAGGTCCAGCTTGGGCACGCGGGTGGTGACGACCGCCTCGTCCAGTTCGCAATTGCCGACCAGCAGGTCATAGCTCGACCGTTCGCGATCGGCATGATTGACGCCCAGCCCGGTCGAGGCATTGCCCTGCGGATCGAGATCGACCAGCAGCACGCGCAGCCCCGTTGCGGCCAGGCCGGTCGCCAGATTGATAGCCGTGGTGGTCTTGCCGACTCCGCCCTTCTGATTGGCGATGGCGATACAAATCATCCTCGACCCTTCTTTTTGACAGGTTTGACGGATCGCGCGACGATGATGGCGCTGTCGGCGTCGGTCACGCTGCGTTCCACATGAAACGCACCTTGCCATGCCGGACGCGCGGTCTCCAGTTCATTCTGCGCATTTCGTCCCTTGGGCAGCACCCAAATCGTCTTTTCATCGGACAGATGCTGGGCCGACTGGAGCAATTTGGGCAGCGGCGCATAGGCACGGGCACTGATGACCGCAGACCGGGTCGCCGGCGCGACCTCGACCCGCCCGCCAAAGACGGAGGCGTTGGTCAGACCCAGCTCTGCGATCACATCATTGAGGAAATCGATCCGCTTGCGGCGCGATTCGACCATGATCAGCGGCCGGTCGGACATGCTGGCGACGACAATGCCGGGCAAGCCGGCGCCCGAGCCGAGGTCCATCCAAGGCCCCTCCCCAGCATCCCCGGCATGCAGAAGCAGCTGGGCCGAGTCGACGATATGCCGCGCCCAGACATGGGGCCGGGTCGATTCGGCGATCAGATTCTGCTCGTCCATGGCGGACAGCAAAAGCGACACATAGCACTCCAGCCGATCCCATGTTTCACGTGGAACATCAAAATGCGCGTCGAGCCAGGCCCGCGCTTCGTCTTCGGTCATGCTGCCTTCCGCCGCACATGGACAAGGATAGCGGCTAGCGCCGCCGGGGTGATGCCGCGGATACGGCCCGCAGCGGCCAGCGTGTCAGGACGGGCGCCGTCCAGCCGCTCGATCATTTCGGTCGACAGGCCGCCGACGCTGGCAAAGTCGAAGTCCGCCGGAATGGCCACGCGCTCGTCCCGACGCAAGGCGGCGATCTCCGCATCCTGTCGTTCGAGATAGGGCGCATAATGGGCGTCTTCCAAAATCTCGGCCCGCAGGTCCGCCGGCGCCTCTGCCAGGCTCGGCGCCAGCGTCACCAGCAGGCCGGCCTGCACCTCTGGGAAGCGTGCCCACTCGAACAGGCTGCGCCGCGCGCCATCCTGCCGCACACTCGCCCCTGCCCGCGCCATCTCCGTCGCGGTATAGGGTCGCGCCAGTTCCGCTTCGATCGCGGCGCGCGCAGTGGCCCGTGCGGCGAAGCGCGCCGCCCGATCCGGACCAATGATGCCATGGGCCAGGCCGATATCCCCCAGCCGCGTCTCGGCATTGTCCGCGCGCAGTCGCAGCCGATATTCCGCGCGCGCGGTCAGCATGCGATAGGGTTCGGTCACGCCCTGCAGCACCAGATCATCGATCATCACGCCGATATAGGAGCTGGCCCGGTCGAGGATCATCGGCGCCTCGCTTCGTGCTCGCGCCGCGGCATTGGTGCCGGCGACCAGCCCTTGGGCGGCCGCCTCCTCATAGCCGGTCGTGCCATTGATCTGCCCCGCGCAGAAGAGGCCGGGCAGCGCCCGCACTTCCAGGCTGGCATCCAGCGCGCGCGGATCGATATGGTCATATTCGACCGCATAGCCCGGCACGACGATCTCCGCCTGCTCCAGCCCGCGCATCGAGCGTATCATGGCCAGCTGCACATCGGCCGGCAGCGAGGTGCTGATGCCATTGGGATAGACCAGCGCATCGTCCAGCCCTTCGGGCTCCAGAAAGATCTGATGGCCGTCGCGATCGCCGAAGCGGATCACCTTGTCCTCGATCGACGGGCAATAGCGCGGCCCCCGCCCCTCGATCGCCCCGCTGAACAGGGGCGAGCGCCCCAGCCCTTCGCGGATGATCGCATGGGTCCGTTCGTTGGTGCGGGTGATGGCACAGGCCAGTTGCGGCAGCGGCCGATGATCGGACAGCGGCGACATGGTCCAGCCTTCGCCGTCCGACGCCTGCTCCTCCAGCACTGCCCAGTCGATGGTGCGACCGTCGATGCGCGGCGGCGTCCCGGTCTTCAACCGGCCGATCGGCAGGCCGATCTCGCGCAACTGCACGCCCAGCGCCGTTGCCGCCCGCTCGCCGGTGCGACCGCCGACATCCACATCCTCTCCCCGGAACAGCTTGCCGCCCAGGAAGGTGCCGGTCGCCAGCACGACCGAGGGCGCCTCCAGCGTCCGGCCATCGGCCAGCGCCAAACCCGCCACTGCGCCCTCGCGGACGATCAGGCCTACCGCCTCGCCCTCGACAATCTCCAGACCCGCCTGGGCGTCGAGCATCCGATGGATTGCCGCCTTGTAGCGCTTGCGGTCGGCCTGCACACGCGGCCCCTGCACGGCGGCGCCCTTGCTGCTGTTGAGCATACGATAATGGATCGCCCCGGCATCGGCGGCGCGACCGATCAAGCCGTCGAGCGCGTCGACTTCACGCACCAGATGGCCCTTGCCCAGACCGCCGATCGCCGGGTTGCAGGACATGGCGCCCACGGTCGCCCGTTCGAAAGTCAGCAGCGCCACCGCCGCCCCTTTGCGCGCTGCCGCAGCGGCCGCCTCGCAGCCGGCATGGCCGCCACCGACCACGATCACATCATAGCTTGTTCGCATGGCGGCCCCATATCAGATTCAGGGGCCTGCGGTCAAAAGCGTTCCACGTGGAACAGTCGCTACTTACCGATGCAGAATCCCGAGAAGAGACGGTCGAGCATATCCTCGGTCCCCGCCTGCCCAGTCAGCGTATCAATCGTCCGCCGTCCCAGACGCAGCTCCTCCGCGAGCACCAACAGATCGCGGGCCGTGCCTGCCGCGATTAAATGGTCATGCAAAGCCCGCACGCCGTCCCGCTGTCGCGCATGCAGCGCATAGTCCCCCTCACCCGGCAGCAGCGTTGCCGCCCGATCGAGCAGCATCGCCACCAGCGCGTCCATCCCCTCGCCCGTTCGCGCCGATAAGCGAAGACCCGGCCGCTCGGAACCGTACAGCGCGACATCGCTCTGCGCCGCGATCAGCAGCGCATCCTCGCGTGGTGCCTCGGCCGGGTCGCCCAGCCACAGGATGATATCCGCCGCTTCCAGCGCCGCCCGTGCGCGGTCGATGCCGATCGCCTCGATCGCGTCGCCGGTCTCCTCGCGCAGCCCGGCCGTGTCGGTGAACAGGAAGGCGGTGCCGCCAATCGCGGCGGGCACCTCGATCCGGTCGCGGGTGGTGCCGGCAATGTCGGACACGATCGCCGCCTCGCGTCCCACCAACCGGTTGAGCAAGGTCGACTTGCCGGCATTGGGCGGCCCGGCCAGCACGACGCGAATGCCGTCGCGCAGCCGCTCCGCCGAGGGCGCCGCCAGCAACGCACCGACATCGTCCGCGAGTGCCATCACCCCCTGCCCGATCCGCGCCTCGATATCGGCGTCGGGCACGTCATCCTCGTCCGAGAAGTCGAGCGCGGCCTCTGCCATCGCCGACAGGTCGAGCAGCCGCATCCGCCAGCCGTCAATCCGCTGCGAGAAATGGCCCTCCATCATCGCCAGCGCCGCACGCCGCTGCTGCTGCGTCTCGGCCGCCAGCAGGTCGGCCAATCCCTCAACCTCGTTCAGGTCCATGCGGCCATGGGCGAAGGCGCGGCGGGTGAACTCACCCGCAGTCGCGCGGCGCAACTCTGGCATCGCGCCCAGCGCCGCCTCGACCGCCGCAATCACCGCGCGGCCACCATGGCAATGCAACTCGGCCATATCCTCGCCCGTCACCGTGCGCGGCCCCGGCAACCACAAGAGCAGCGCCCGGTCGAGCGGCGTAGCGTCGCGCGGATCGCTCAACAGCGCCAGGCTCGCCATGCGGGGGGTGGGCAGTCGCCCGGCCAGCGCCTGCAACGCCGCGCCCGACATCGGGCCGCTGACGCGCACCACGCCAATCCCGGCCGGCGGCGCACCGCTCGACAGGGCGAAGATCGTCTCGCTCACTTAATCCTTCTTATCGCCATTCTTGCCCGCCATGCCGGACAGGCCGATATCCATCATCTGCTTGAACAGGCGCACGCCGGCATCGCCCATCGGCGAGAAGCTCTTGAACAGTGTTTCCATCTGCTCGACGCTGCCAATGCCGTCCATGCTGTCCAACATGGTCTTGATATATTTGTCATGGATGGGGCTGACGTCCGGTAGGCCCAGAAAGGCGCGCGCCTCGGCCGGGGTGCAATCCACGTCGACGGTCACTTTCATCTGCTGCCCTTCCCTGTCGCGGTCGTCCGCCTGTCGCTCCATCTCATGCCGCAAACAGGCCGGGGATGGCAAATTTTTTGGGCGCGACAGCGCGCTTGCACCCCTCGCCCAAGGCGCCAATATGCGCCTCGACCTAACAGACTCCCGAGGCGGAAGGATATCCCATGGCAGACTATATTCCGATCAAGACGCTGGAAGGCGACGGCCAGTTCGACGCCTATGTCGCCACGCCCGACAGCGCCCCTAAGGCGGCGATCATCGTCATCCAGGAGATTTTCGGCGTCAATGAAGGCATCCGCCGCAAATGCGACAGCTGGGCCCGCGCCGGTTATCTGGCGATCGCGCCCGACCTGTTCTGGCGCATCGATCCGCATATCGAGCTGGATGCCGACATCCCCGAACAGATGCAGCAGGCGCTCGCCTATATCCCCCGCTTCAACCAGGATCAGGGCGTCCGCGATATCGAGGCGACCATCCGCGCCGCGCGCGCCATGCTGGAAGGCCCGGCCAAGGTCGGCGTCGTCGGCTATTGCCTGGGCGGCCGCGTCGCCTTCATGACCGCCTGCCGCACCGATGGCGATGCCTTTGTCGGCTATTATGGCGTGGGCATCGACGGGCTGCTGGGCGAACAACATGCCATCGGCAAGCCGACCATGCTGCATATCCCGACCAACGACGGCTTCGTCCCCGCCGACGTTCAGGCCAAGATGCATGATGGGCTGAAGGACAACCGCCACGTCACCCTGCATGACTATGAAGGGCTGGATCATGGCTTCGCCGCCGAGATGGGCGATCGCCGGGTCGAGGAAGCCGCCCAGCTGGCCGACCGTCGCACCACCGACTTCTTCGCGCAGGCGCTCGCCTGATGTCGGGTGATGCATGGCGGATGATCGTCCGGGCCCATGGCGGCCCCGAGGCGATCGAGCGCGAGCGTTTCGATCCGGGCACGCCCGGTGAAGGCGAGGTGCTGATCGCGCAGGATGCGGTCGGCCTCAACTTCATCGACACCTATTATCGCACCGGCCTCTACCCCGCCCCCCTGCCCCTGACGCTGGGATCGGAAGGTGCGGGCCATGTCGTCGCGGTTGGTGCGGGCGTCAGCGGCATTACCGTGGGCGACAAGGTCGGCTGCACCGCGGGCCTGGGCGCCTATGCCACCCATCGCATCGTCCCGGCCGATCGGGTCGTGCGCATCCCCGATGCGGTCAGCACCCGCGATGCGGCCGCAATGATGCTCAAGGGCATGACCGCCTGTTATCTGGCCGAGGACATGATCGACCTGCTGCCCGGCGATGTGGCATTGGTCCATGCCGCCGCCGGCGGTGTCGGATCGGTGCTGGTGCCCTGGCTGCGCGACAAGGGCGTGGTCGTGATTGCCCATAGCGGATCGCTCGAAAAGGCGGCCAGGGTCGATGCCGACCACAGCCTGTCCGGCCCGCTCGACGATCTGGCGGCGCAGGTACGCGACCTCACCGGTGGCAAGGGTGTCGCCGTTGCCTATGACGGCGTCGGCAAGGATAGCTGGGCCGCCTCGCTCGCCAGCCTCCGCCGCCGTGGCCTGCTGGTCAGCTATGGCAATGCGTCGGGTGCCGTCCCGCCGATCAGCCTGCTCGATCTCAGCCGCAACGGCTCGCTCTATGTCAGCCGCCCGACCCTGTTCGACTATGTCGCGACGGCGGAAGATCTGGCCAACACAGCTGAACGCCTGTTCGACCGGATGGCACGCGGGATCGTGTCAGCGCAGATCGGCCAGAGCTTCGCTCTCGCCGACGCTGCGGACGCCCATCGTGCGCTGGAAGGGCGCCAGACGACCGGCAGCACCATCCTGATCCCCTAAGCCTCTGGCTCATTTACATAATCCTATCAGGGACGGCATTTGCACATGCCGTCCCTTTTTTTGTGCAGGCGGTCTGCCCGCCCTTCCCTATTGATCGCCATTTGCAGTATCCGACAGGAGATGCAGCCGTCCCGGAAGAACAAGAACATGCCCCGATTGGCCAAGCTGATCCTGCTGCCATGGTGGACCGTGCAGCTGGCGACCGGTGCCAAATCCTTTATCGATAATCCGCTGATCGGTTCGTCCCGGCTCAATGCGCTGGGCCTCCATGTCGGGCGCGTCAGGCTCGCCCAATGGATGACAGCCCGTCGTCGCTCGCGTCTCGCCGCAGATCTTTCCGCAGCCGATCGTCATGCCTTTGATCGCGACGGTTTCATCGAGATTCGCGACTTCCTGCCGCCGGAGCAGTTTGCCGCCCTGCGCGAGCAGATTGCGGCCTATCAGGCTGTTCCACGTGAAATGGTGCAGGGTCATACCATCACCCGCCGTTACGCACTGGACGGCGCTGCACGGCGCGCCATGCCCGCAATAGCCCGCTTTCTCGATCATCCCCGCTGGCGCGCGCTGGCGCGCTATGCCGCCGGCTTCAACGTCGAGCCGCTGATCTACATCCAGACCATTCTCACCCATCGACGGGACGGCGCGCCCGATCCGCAGACCCAACTGCACGCCGATACCTTCCATCCCGCGATGAAGGCCTGGCTGTTCCTGGAGGATGTCCCGGCCGAAGGCGGTCCCTTCACCTATGTGCCCGGATCGCATCGCTTGACCCCCGCGCGCGCGGCGTGGGAGAAACAGCGCAGCCTGACAGCACGAGATGGCGATTGCCGTCTGTCGGCGCGCGGCTCGCTGCGGATCGACGAAGCGGAACTGGCCGGTCTTGGCCTCCCGCCGCCGCGCCAGTTTCCGGTCCCTGCCAACACATTGGTCATCGCCGACACTTTCGGCTTCCATGCGCGGGGCGAAGCGGCGCAGCGTTCCACCCGCGTCGAACTCTGGGCCTATGGCCGGCGCAACCCCTTCCGCCCGCTGGTGGGGCTCGACATTTGGAGCCTGCCCGGCATCACCGAACGGCGCATCAACCTGCGCTGGGGCCTGCGCGATGCCGTGGCGCGCTGGATCGGCCATCCCTGGCGGCCCGCCGGCATGAAAAGGCCCGCCGACGACTGAGCGTGGGCGGGCCGATTGCGACAGCGTCGATCAGATCGATCAGAAGAGCGTCAATATGCCCACCGACCGGTCCATGATGCCATCATAGATCATCGAGCAGGCAACATAGACGATCACCGCCAGGCCCAGATAGGCCAGCCAGCGGAAGCGCTCGATATATTTGGCGATGATGTTCGCCGCGATGCCCATCATCGCCACCGACAGGATCAGGCCGATGATCAGGATACCGGGATGCTCCCGCGCGGCACCGGCCACGGCCAGCACATTGTCCAGGCTCATGCTCACATCGGCGATCGCCACCGACCAGGCGGCGGCGGCAAAGCTCTTGGCCGGGCGCACGCCCGACACATCATCGTCGCTCGGATCGTCGGGCGTATGCGCGCCGGCATTAGGCCGCAATTCGCGCCACATCTTCCAGCTGACCCACAGCAGCAGCAGGCCGCCGGCCAGGATCAGGCCGACAATCTGCATCAATTGGCTGACCACCAGCGCGAAGCCGATGCGCAGCACCAGCGCGGCGATGATGCCGATCAGGATGACCTGCTGGCGCTGCTTGGGCGGCAGGCCGGCGGCCAGAGCGCCGACGACGATCGCATTGTCGCCCGCCAGCAGGATATCGATCATCAGCACCTGGCCAAAGGCGGCCAGGGCGCTGGGCGTCCCGATATTGCTGAAGTCGTTGACGATATGCTGCCAGATATCCGCCGGGGAACCGAGCCCCTGGGCGGCCGAAGCGGCGGTGGCGATAAGGTCGAGCATGACGGCCTAACGTCCCTGTATGTGAAAATGAAGAAAGCCGGACCATATACATGGCCCGGCTCTCACCGCAAAATATATGGCAGGGTGGCCGCACATCCGCGCAGCCGCCGCCGCGCTTACTGGTTCATAGTCGCGAAGAAATCCTCGTTGGTCTTGGAATCCTTCATCTTGTCGAGCAGGAATTCCATCGCATCGACCGTGCCCATCTGCATGAGGATGCGGCGCAGCACCCACATCTTGCTGAGCGTCGGCTTCTCGACCAGCAGCTCTTCCTTGCGGGTGCCGGACTTGCCGACATCCAGCGCCGGGAAGATGCGCTTGTCCGCAACCTTGCGGTCCAGCACGATTTCCGAGTTGCCGGTGCCCTTGAACTCTTCGAAGATGACTTCGTCCATGCGGCTGCCGGTGTCGATCAGCGCGGTCGCGATGATCGAGAGCGAGCCGCCCTCCTCGATGTTGCGCGCGGCGCCGAAGAAGCGCTTCGGGCGCTGCAGCGCGTTGGCGTCGACGCCGCCGGTCAGCACCTTGCCCGACGAGGGGACGACGGTGTTGTAGGCGCGGCCGAGGCGGGTGATCGAGTCGAGCAGGATAACGACATCCTTCTTGTGCTCGACCAGGCGCTTGGCCTTTTCGATCACCATTTCGGCGACCTGGACGTGGCGGGTGGCGGGCTCGTCGAAGGTCGAGGAAACGACCTCGCCCTTCACGCTGCGCTGCATGTCGGTGACTTCTTCCGGACGCTCGTCGATCAGCAGGACGATCAGGAAGACTTCGGGATGATTGTCGGTGATGGCCTTGGCGATATTCTGCAGCATCACCGTCTTGCCGACGCGCGGCGGCGCGACGATCAGCGTGCGCTGGCCCTTGCCCTGCGGCGAGACGATGTCGATGACGCGGGCCGACTTGTCCTTGATGGTCGGGTCCAGCGTGTCGAGGCGCAGCTTCTGCTCGGGATAGAGCGGGGTCAGGTTGTCGAAATTGACGCGATGGCGGACAACGTCCGGATCATCGAAATTGACCGACAGCAGCTTGGTCAGCGCGAAATAGCGCTCGCCATCCTTGGGCGCGCGGATCTCGCCCTCGACCGTGTCGCCGGTCCGCAGGCCGAAGCGACGGACCTGGTTCGGCGAGACATAGATGTCGTCGGGACCGGCCAGGAAATTCGCCTCCGGGCTGCGCAGGAAGCCGAAGCCGTCCGGCAGCACCTCGATCGTGCCCTCACCCATGATCTGCGCGCCATTTTCGGCCTCGGCCTTCAGGATGGCGAACATCAGATCCTGCTTGCGCAGGGTCGATGCGCCCTCGACGCCCAGTTCTTCCGCCATGGTGACGAGGTCGGCGGGAACTGTCTTCTTGAGGTCCTTGAGATGCATTGCGAGTCGGTCCGATGGAGTGAGGGATAGAATAGCCGGGTAAGAAAGGAGATTTTGCCCGGTCAATGTCTCGGGAAAGCCTCGCGCCGGACGGGCGAGGGGAATAGTCGGCGTTTAGCGAGCGCCCGGCCCTCAAGTCAAGCGAGGACATTTCCCTATTCCGCCTGAAATCATGGGCGATCCGGGGATTTTCGACAGGTGGTGCCCCATCTGCGGCGATGGACGACATATCCTGCCCCATGATATGATGAGACATAAAATATCGGAAGGATGAGGAAATGCGTTATTTCCGTGCCCTGATGGCGATCGCCACGGGCGCGCTCACCGCGCTGCCACTCGCCGCGCAGGACAGCCCCCCGCTCGATCCCGACATACCACCCACCGTCGTCCGCACCGGCCCCTCGCTCGGCGAACGAGTCACCATTCCCATCAATATCGACGGCAAGGGGCCGTGGAACTTCGTGATCGACACCGGCTCCCAGCGTACGGTCATCGCCCGCGATCTGGCCGACCGGCTCGCCCTGCCCAATCGGCGGATCGTCACCATCCTCAGCATGACCGGCAAGGCGGAGGTGCCGACCGTCGCCGTGCCCCGGCTCGGTTTCGGCGCGACCACGGTGGACGATATAGAGGCGCCGGTGCTGAACGGCGAGCATCTGGGCGCCGCCGGGCTGCTCGGCCTCGACAGCCTGCATGCCAAGCGGGTGCTGCTCAATTTCCGCACCGGCCGGATGGAGATCAGCGAAAGCCGCCGCCTGCCCCCGCGCGATCCCGATGCGATCATCGTCGAGGCGCGCCGGCGCAAGGGACAGCTGATCCTGCTGGATTCCGACGTCAACGGGATGAAGGTGAACATCATCCTGGATACCGGCGCCAATTTCAGCGTCGGCAATCTGGCGCTGCGCGACAAGCTGGTCCGCAAGAAACGCGCACCCGAACTGCTGCAGGCCAGCCTGATCAGCGTGACCGGCGACACGCTGACCGGCGATGTCGGGCGGCTGGATTTCGTGCGCATGGGCCGGGTCAAGCTGACCGGCGTGCCGGTGCTGTTCGCCGAGGCCAGCCCCTTTGCCGAGCTGGGCCTGGCCGACAAGCCGGCGCTGATGCTGGGGATGAACGCGCTGCGGCTGTTCGACCGGGTGGCGATCGATTTCGGCCGGGGCAAGGTGGACTTCCTGCTGCCCGATACCGGCGCGCTCGATCCGGTCCGGCTGGCCACCTCAGCGCCCCGTCAGGGACGCTGAGGGACAATATCAGGGATTGTCGGGTCGCTGCTGCTGGGCCGGCTGGCGCTGGCGCGGCGTGCGGCCCAGCACATTGTCGATCCATTGCTGGTCCAGGCGCGGCGGCGCCGGGCGATCGGCCGGATCGGGCTGAGCCATATCCTCGCCATCCTCCGCCTCGCTGCCGGCCGGCCGGGCACGGTCGATCGGCAGGCCATTTTCATCGACCATCATGCCGCCTTCCATGCCGTTATCCGGCTGGCCGTAATAGGCTTCCTCGTCTGGCTCCAGCTGCCATTCGGGCAGGGTGACCTGGGTCTCGAACTGCTCCACCGGCCGCTTGGCGACGGCGACCTTCATATAATCGGCAAAGGCGTGGGCCGGCGCGCGACCGCCATAGAGCGAAGGCACCGCCTTGGCGTCATCCCGGCCGACCCAGACGCCGGTGGTGATGCCGCTGGAAAAGCCCAGGAACCAGCCATCCTTGCCGCTGTTGGTGGTGCCGGTCTTGCCCGCAACCGGGCGTCCGATCTGCGCCGCCCTGCCGGTACCGGTGCTGACCGCGGTCTGCATCAGGTCGGTCATGCCCGCCGCGACCCAGGGCGCCACCAGCACGCGGCTGGTATCGTCCTGATGCTGGTAGAGCATCCGCCCGTCGGCGGTCGTCACCTTGGTGATGCCATAGGGGGTCACCGCCACGCCCTTGCGCGCGATCGAGGCGAAGGCACGGGTCATGTCGATCAGCCGCACGTCCGACGTGCCCAGCACCATGGAGGGGTGGGTGTTGATCGGCGTGGTGATGCCGAAGCGGCGCGCCATGTCGGCGACGGTCGGGAAGCCGACCTCCACGCCCAGCTTCGCCGCGACCGTGTTGATCGAATAGGCAAAGGCGGTGCGGATATCGATCGCGCCGGCAAAGCGGCCATTGCTGTTGCGCGGGCTCCAGCCATTGATCGTCACCGGCTCGTCGGTAACGCCGGTATCGGGCGTATAGCCCGCCTCCAGCGCCGCCATGTAGACGAAGATCTTCCAGGCCGAGCCGGGCTGGCGCACGGCGGTCGTCGCGCGATTATAGTTGGACGTCACATAGTCGAGCCCGCCGACCATGGCGCGCACCGCGCCGTCGCGATCCAGGCTGACCAGCGCGCCCTGCATGCCGTTCGACACATTGGCCTTCACCGCGGCGGTCGCCGCATTCTGCATGCCAAGGTCAATGGTGGTATAGACTTCCAGCGGCTCATTGGGCTCGTCAATCAGCGTGTCGAGCTGCGGCAGCGCCCAGTCGGTGAAATAGCGCACGCTGTTCTGCGGCGGCTCGGGCGCCATGCGCACGCCGTCCAGATTGGCGTTGGCATGATCGGCAGCGCTGATCTTGCCATTTTCCTGCATCAGGTCGAGCACCACGCCGGCACGGCCGATCGCGGCCTCGGCATCGGCGGTGGGCGAATAGCTGGACGGCGCCTTCACCAGGCCGGCGATGATCGCCGCCTCGGGCAGGTCCAGGCTCTGTGCGGGATGGCCGAAAAATTTGCGGCTGGCGGCGTCGATGCCATAGGCGCCGCCGCCGAAATAGACCTTGTTGAGATAGAGTTCCAGGATCTGCTGCTTGGAGAATTTGCGCTCCAGCGCCATCGCCAGAACCATCTCGCGGACCTTGCGGCCCCAGCTATAGCTGTTGTTGAGGAAGATGTTGCGCCCGACCTGCTGGGTGATGGTCGAGGCACCCTGCCAGCGCCGGCCGCTGCCGCGCCGTTCCAGCGCGACCCAAGCCGCGCGTGCCATGCCGACCGGGTCGACGCCGGGGTGCATGTAGAAACGGCGATCCTCGGTCGACACCATCGCATCGACCATGACCGAGGGGATCTGGTCATAGCTCAGCCAGCGACCGAAGCTCGGCCCCAGGGAAACGATGACCGATCCGTCCGCCGCATGGACGCGGATCATCTGGCCATTGGGGGAGGATTTGAGGCTGTTATAGTCGGGCAGCGACTGCATCGCGATGAACACGGCGACGCCGATCGCGACCAGACCGGCAAAGGCGCCGACCAGACCGATCTTGAGCCCGCGCACCAGCCATTTCTTCGCCTTGCCCGGCGCCTTCTTGCTCTTGTCAGATCGTGCCATTTGCCGCCCCGGATACGCGCTATTACCGGCCCGGACCAGCGCAAATCAGGGCGCTCGTCCGGAAAACTCCCCGGTCTGTAAGGATGATGCGGCTTTACCCGCGATGAATATTATCTGGGGACGTTCCCAAAGCACCGGGCCGGGCAACACATCGCGCCCCGGCCCCGCACCAGTCCGTCCCTATGACGCTCTTATTCCGCGTCGTCGCGCGACTTGAAATCCAGCGACGCGCTGTTCATGCAGTAACGCAGGCCATTGACGCCGGGGCCGTCAGGGAAAACATGGCCCAGATGCCCCTCGCATGTGGCACAACGCACCTCGGTGCGGATCATGCCATGGCTGGCGTCGCGAATTTCCTCGACCGCGTCGATATCGACCGGCGCGGTGAAGCTGGGCCAGCCCGACCCGCTGTCATATTTTTCCTCGGCATCGAACAGCTCCGCCCCACAGCCGGCGCAATAATAGACGCCGTCCGCCTGGTTGCTGTTATATTTGCCGGTGAAGGCCCGTTCGGTGCCCGCTTCGCGCAGCACATGATATTGTTCGGGGGAAAGGCGCGCACGCCATTCGGCTTCGCTCAGGTCCAGCTTTTCCATGGCCGCAATATGGCGTCCGCCGAAGCCCTTATCAAGTCCGCGATCAGGCCCGCTCGCGCGCCGCCTGTCGGGCGATCGCCAGCAGCTCGTGCCGCACCAGCAGATCGCCCAGCCCCTTGCCGCCGCGGCTGGACCGTTCGGCCTGGGCCAGGCGCTGGATGACGCGGGCGATGCCGGTCGCGTCCCACAGCCGCACCTGGCGGGTGACCAGCCCCTTCTCCTTCCAGAAGACCGCCTTGCCGGCCGATTCCACCGCCGCCTCCAGCCGCCCGCTGCTGTCAAAATCCGCGCGGATATTGGCGATCAGCATGGCACGGGTCAGCAGCGGCCGGATCACCGACGCCATGGCCGCGCCGATCTCCGCCAGATTATTGAGTTCCTTGTGCATCGCCCGAAGGTCGCCGCCCAACACCGCATTGACCAGCGGCGCCGCGTCGGAATCGGGATTGTCGGCCGACAGCGCGTCCAGCGCCTCCGCCGTCGCCTCGCGCGGCTGTTCCGGCGCGGCGTCGAGATAGAGGACCAGCTTCTCGATCTCGATTCCCATCAGCGCCCGGTCGCCATTGGCCAGGTCGACGATGCGGCGCGCCAGTTCCTGCGGCAGGCGCAGGCCGTTCTCGCGCGCGGTCGCCATGGCGATCTGCTCGGCCTCGCGCGCATCGGGCTGATAGGAGATGAAGGCCATGCAGCCCTTGTGGTCGAGCGCCAGCTTGACCAGCTTCGACGTCGCCTTGAGCGCACCGGCAATCGCGATCACCGGATTGCCCGCCGCCTCCGCCTCCAGCAACGCCGTAACCGCCGGCAGCGATTCATCGCCCATGCCGTTGATCCGCACCCAGCGCTTGTCGCCGAACATCGAGAAGGACGCCGCCTCGTCCGCCAGCCGCGCCGGATCCTCGCGCAGCGTGGCCACGTCCAGGTCGACCCGCTCGGCCCCCGGCCCCATCGCCCGCTCCAGCCGCCTGGCGAGCGCCGTGCTGCCCGCCTCGTCAGGACCATAGAGCAGGAAGAAGCGGATATCCGACGGCGGCGCGTCGAGCGCCTTTTCTATCTGGCCGCGATTGGCTTTCACTGGCCGGTCGACGCCGCCGACGACGGGGCCGGCGATGGCGCCGCCTGGGCGCCTTCCTTGCGCGTCGCATACAGCGCCAGGCGGGTGACGATCTGGTCGGCCACGATCTCCGACAGCCGCTCCAGCGCCGTGTCTTCCGCCGCGATCGTCGCATATTCGCTCGACGTCGCGTTGATGCCGGCGTCCGACCCGGCGCTGTCGTCCAGCACCTGCGCACCGGTCGCTTCGTCGATCAGCTGATAGCGCGCCCGCAGCGTGCGCCGCTCACGGGTGATGGCCGCGTCGGACCGCAAACCGAAACCGCTGATCTGGTCGTCCAGCTTCACCACCAGCTTGTAGCTGGGGCCGGAACCATTGCTGATCGCGCCAAGCCGGTCGTTGAGCGCGTTGCGCATCAGCCAGCCGCCCTTGCCCGCAATATCCTGCACTTCGACATGACCCAGCCCCTGCGCCACCGCGCCATGGCTGCCGCCGCCATAGACCGGGCGCAGCCCGCAGGCGGTAAGGAGAGTCAGGGCGACGAGGGGAAGGATGCGCTTCATGGGCATGATCCTTATCCCGTCACCCCGCCCTTGTCGAACCAAAGGTCGGGGTGACGGGCACAGGTCAGATGACCAGATTGACCAGACGATCGGGCACCACGATCACCTTCTTGGGGGTGGCGCCATCCAGCGTGCGAACGACGTTCGGCGCGGCCAGCGCCAGCTTTTCCAGCTCGTCCTTCGGCGTGCCCTTGGGCACGGTGATGGTGTCGCGCAGCTTGCCCATCACCTGGCAGGCGATGGTCACTTCATCCTCGACCAGCAGTGCCGGATCGACCGCCGGCCAGGCGGCTTCGGCGATCAGGCCCGGCTGCGCCATCTCGGCCCAGCCCTCTTCGGCCAGGTGCGGGGTCATCGGCGCGACCAGAAGCGCCAGTGCGCGGATCGCCGCGGTGCGGCTGGCCGACGGCTTGGCCTTCTCGATCGCGTTCACCAACTCATAGATCTTGGCGACGGCCTTGTTGAAGCCCAGCGCCTCGATATCCTTGGCGACGCCGTCGATCGTCTGGTGCAGCTTGCGGTCGAGCGCCTTGTCCTGGCCTTCCGCCGCCGCATCGGCTTCGCCGAACAGGCGCCAGACGCGGTTGACGAAGCGCCAGCTGCCCTCGATGCCAGCCTCGGTCCAGGGCAGGTCGCGCTCGGGCGGGCTGTCCGACAGCATGAACCAGCGCACGGCGTCGGCACCATATTGTTCGATGATGTCATCGGGATCGACGACATTCTTCTTCGACTTGGACATCTTCTCGACGCGGCCGACCGTGACCGGCGCGCAGCTCTCGATATGGATATAGTCGTCGCCGGACTTCTTGATTTCCTGCGGCGACAGCCAGCTGCCATCGCCGGCCTTGTAGGTCTCGTGGGTCACCATGCCCTGCGTGAACAGGCCGGTGAAGGGCTCGGCAAAACCCAGCTGGCCCATATGCTGCAGCGCGCGGGTCCAGAAACGGGCGTAAAGAAGATGCAGGATCGCATGTTCCACGCCGCCAATATATTGGCCGACCGGCAGCCACTGCTCGACGGTCGCACGATCGAACGGCTTGTCCTCGGGCTGGCTGGCGAAACGGATGAAATACCAGCTCGAATCCGCGAAGGTGTCGAGCGTGTCGGTCTCGCGCCGCGCCGGCTTGCCGCAGGACGGGCAATCGACATGCTTCCAAGTCGGGTGGCGGTCCAGCGGATTGCCGGGAATGTCGAAGGTCACATCCTCGGGCAGCTTCACCGGCAGCTGATCCTTGGGCACGCCCACCACACCACAACCATCGCAATGGATGACCGGGATCGGGGTGCCCCAATAACGCTGGCGCGACACGCCCCAGTCGCGCAGGCGGAACACGGTCTTGCCCGCGCCCCAGCCTTCACCCTCGGCGCGCGCGATGACGGCGGCCTTGGCGGCTTCGACGGCCATGCCGTCCAGGAAGCGCGAATTCACCAGATTGCCGGGGCCGGTATAGGCCTCGTCATGGATCGGCTTGTCGGCTTCGCCGTCCAGCGCGACGACACGCTCGACCGGCAGCATATATTTGCGCGCGAAGTCGAGGTCGCGCTGGTCATGCGCGGGCACGCCCATGACGGCACCGGTGCCATAGTCCATCAGCACGAAATTGGCGATGAAGACGGGCAGGTGCCAATCAGGATCGAACGGATGCGCGACCGTCAGGCCGGTGTCGAAGCCCAGCTTCTCCGCCGTTTCCAGCTCGGCGGCGGTGGTGCCGCCTTCCTTGCACTTCTCGATGAAGGCAACCGCGTCGGGATTGTTCGCGGCGACGGCCTGCGCGACCGGATGGTCGGCGGCGATCGCGACGAAGCTGGCGCCGAAAATGGTGTCGGGACGGGTCGAATAGACCTCGATCGCGCTGTCGAACGGCGCGACCGGCTTGAAGCTGAACTGCAGGCCGACCGACTTGCCGATCCAGTTTTCCTGCATCAGCCGCACCTTGTCGGGCCACTGGTCGAGCGTCTTGAGGCCCTCCAGCAGATCGTCGGCAAACTGGGTGATCTTGAGGAACCACTGGTTGAGCTTGCGCTTCTCGACCAGCGCGCCCGAGCGCCAGCCGCGCCCGTCGATCACCTGCTCGTTCGCCAGCACGGTCATGTCGACCGGATCCCAGTTGACCTGGCTTTCCTTGCGATAGACCAGGCCCGATTCCAGCATGTCCAGGAACAGCGCCTGTTCATGGCCATAATAGTCCGGCTCACAGGTCGCGAGTTCGCGGCTCCAGTCGATCGCGAAACCCAGCTTCTTCAGCTGCGCGCGCATATTGGCGATGTTGGACCGGGTCCATTCGCCCGGATGCACCTTCTTTTCCATCGCCGCATTTTCGGCCGGCATGCCGAACGCGTCCCAGCCCATCGGATGCAGCACTTCATGGCCGGTCATCCGGCGGAAGCGGGCCAGCACGTCGCCCATCGAGTAGTTGCGGACATGACCGATATGGATGCGCCCCGACGGATAGGGGAACATCTCCAGCACGTAGCTGCGCGGCTTCGTCGAGGCATCATCCGCCTTGAAGCTCTGCTTCTCGTCCCAGACGGCCTGCCAGCGGGCGTCGGCCTCCAGCGGGTTGAAGCGCCTTTGCATGTCATGTCCTTACAAATGCAAGCGGGCTGGGCTCTGTAAAAGCCCAGCCCCGATGGTTTGAAAACAGGGCGTTACCGTATCAGTCGCGCCCGAAAGGGGTGGTTCAGCCGATCGCCATGCGACGCAGGTCGCGCGCCTTGGTCAGGATGATCTCTTCCAGCTTCTGCACCGTCGCGGCCTGCACCGGGGCATCGACCCACTGGCCATTCTGGTTGACCTGGCGGCTGGCGGCCACGCGCAGCGCGTCGGCGCGCAGATCCTGGTCCAGGATCGACACGGTGACCTTCATCCGTTCACTCGGCGTGTTGGGATTGGTATACCAGTCGGTGACGATGACGCCGCCGTTGGAATCGGTCTGCACCATCGGCATGAAGGACAGCGTGTCCAGGCTGGCGCGCCACAGATAGGCGTTGACGCCGATGGTGGTGACCTTCGACGCGGCCAGATCGGCCTTGGGCCGTTCCTTCGCGCCGCCCCCGCATGCGGCAAGCGGCAGGAGCGCAGCCAGCAGAAGACCGGAGGAAAGGGTAACGGGAAGGCGACGGACCATCAGGCATGTCCTAGCTTGAAAAAGACGAAAAACGCCCCGCTTCTATAGTCGACGCGCGCCATTGGGCAAGGGGGCGCGCGGGTCCGACACGCCACGGATCGTCGCAACCCGTCCTCGGAGTCTGTGTGCTCTGTGCAACAGCTCAGACAAAAAGCGGATAGCGCCTCTGGTCAATGGCGCTTTTTGGTGTCTAATGCGTCTTGAAAAATAACCGGTGGGGAAGAGATTCGAATCATGCGCGTGAAACGGGGACATTTGGCATTGGCAGGCTCGGCGATCGCCGTCGCTGGCTTCATGCTGTCGCCCGCTTTTGGCGCCGCAACCGATCTCGTCCGCATGCGTGAGGAAGCCCCGGTGTCGCTCGGCGCGCTGGGCAGCATTTCCTCCTTCACCCCCACGACCAAGGATTCGCGCCTGGCTGCGGCCTATGCGAAGATCGCCGCCTCGGCCGGTCGCCAGAATTTCCGTTTCACGCCGACCAGCGGTTCGCTCAGCGGCCAGCGCTCGATCACCGTCATGGTCCGCGCCAGCGACGTCGATCGCGTTGCCGCCAACCGCTCGGTGGTCCCGGTCAACATCGCACCCGTCAGCTTCAGCCTGAACGGCGAGCATGGCTGGCGCAAGTTCGCCCTGCCGGAAAATACCGGCCGCAAGGCGCTGGACCCGGTTCCGGTCGAAACCATGGTCGATGCGAAGAATTTCTCGCTGGATGACGGCAAGAAGGATCGCTTCAGCACCAAGGTGCTGCTGGAAAGCCGCCGCGAGCCGACGGCGACCGTCCGCAACCCGAGCGCGGACAAGGATTATTCGCTGGATCTGGCCAGCTCCTATTCGCTGACCCGCAACCTCAACGTGACGGCGGGCATCCGCTACAACAACAGCGTTGCCGGCCGCCTGACCCCGATGACCGACGAGCGCCAGGACAACCAGGCCGTCTATCTGGGCACCATCTTCAAATTCTGATCGCCTGAAAAGGCAGGGATACGCATGATCGGCATCGCCTGATGCCGATCGCTCCAACGCGTCAACAGTAACTGCCGCCACCCTTGGCGCAGAGCATGACCGGCTCCGTCTCGATCAGGCGCAATGACTGCACCATATCGGCAGTGCCCTGCTTATATTTCAGGAAATGCGGTGTCTTGAGGTGCGCCTGATAGGCCGCGTCGCTGGCATAGACTTCCAGCAGGCGGATGCTCGCCGGCTTTCCGGCGATCGCCACCGCCGACAGCGACAGCACGCCCGGCTCCTGCGCCACCGATGCGGCAATCTCCTCGCGCAGATAGGCCTTATAGTCCTCGATCTGCGCCGGATCGATCTCCAACTCCGCGATCCGCACGATCGGCTTTTCCGGCGCGGCCTGCGCCTTGGCCTGTCGCCCGGCCCCGACGCCCAGCATGAAGGCGGCCAGCGTCAATGCGCCCACCGCCGCCTTAGTCCTGCGCATCGTCGAACAGCTTGCGGGCGATGCCCAGTGCGGTCATCGCCGGCGGCCAGCCGGCATAGAAGGCCAGATGGGTGATGGTCGCGATGATCTCCGCGCGCGTCAGCCCATTGTCCAGTGCCCGCTGCAGGTGAAAGGGCAGCTCATTGCCGCGATAGAGCGAGATGAGGCTGGTGATGGTGATCAGGCTGCGGTCGCGCGGCGACAGTGCCGGATCGGCCCAGACTTCGCCGAACAGGGTCTTGTCGGTCATTTCCGCCAGATGAGGCGCCAGATCGCCAAAGGATCGGCGCGCGTCGGTGGGTTCGGTCATGTCGGGTCTCCGCAAAATGGACGGCGTCCCCCAGCCTAGCCGACTTATCCACAGGCTATTAGGCCCGCATCCGCGCTAGGCCCCATGACCCCAATTCATATATGGTCGGTCAATCCATCGATCGCCGCCCAGCCCGCCGCGCCGATCCCGCGCAGCATATGCCGGTGCTTTGCCCTGACCCCGCCCAGCGCGATCACCGGCGCCTTCGCCTGCCGCGCGAGCGTCGCAAAGCCGATCCGCCCCAGCGCCCCGGCACCAGGATGCGACCGGGTCGGGAACAGAGGAGACAGAAAGACCATATCCGCGCGCGCCGCCGCCTGAAGCTCCTGCCGGTCATGCGCCGCCTGGCTGTGGATAAGTCTGTGGAAATTTTTCGCCCCATCCCGCCCATGCCAGCCATCCGCGCGCCAGGCCGCCGCCGTTCGCGCGTCGCCCGCCAGCATCAGCACCAGCCGCCGCCGCCGCGCAATTGCCCGCAATGCCTCGAACAGCGCGCGCCGTTTCACCGCTTCGGTATGATAATGGCGAAAGACGATTCCCGCGCGCCCGCATGGCAAGCGCGCCGCCGCCGCCAGCAAGGACGCATCCTCCACCCGCTCATCGGTCATCAGCCATAGGCCGGGCAGCTTTTTGCGGTGGCGGGCGTGCATGGCCATCGCCTATAGCAGCCGCCATGACCACCGACATCCCCGAAGCTGCGGCCCGCCTCGCCACCCTGCGCGACCAGATCGACCGCGCCGCCCGCCTGACCCAGCGCAGCGCCGACGACATCAACCTGATCGCCGTGTCCAAGACCCAGCCGGCCGGAGCGATCCTTCCGCTGATCCACGCCGGCCAACGCGGCTTCGGCGAAAACCGCGTCCAGGAAAGCCAGGACAAATGGCCCGCCCTGCGCGAGCAATTCTCGGATCTGACCCTGCATCTGGTCGGCCAGTTGCAATCGAACAAGGCCGCCGATGCCGTCGCCCTGTTCGACGTCATCCATTCGCTCGATCGCCTCTCGCTGCTGACCGCGCTCGCCAAGGCAATGGACGCCGCGAGCAAGCGCCTGCCCTGCTTCATCCAGGTGAATATCGGTGCCGAGGAACAGAAGGGCGGCTGCCCGATCGCCGATGTGCCGGCGCTGATCGCCGCCGCGCGCGACGCCGACATCCCCTTGCTCGGCCTGATGTGCGTGCCCCCGGCCGATGTCGAACCGGCACCCTATTTCGCCCTGCTCGCAAAAATGGCGCGGGAAGAGGGCCTCCCGCGCCTGTCGATGGGCATGTCGGGCGATTTCGAAACCGCCCTGATGCTGGGCGCCACCGACATTCGCGTCGGCACCGCCCTGTTCGGGGAACGGGCCCCCGTCAGCCGCCCCGTCCCCCGGAGCGGCCTGGGGATGATCAGAAACGCCCCCGCAAGGTAATGCCATAGGTGCGGGGTTCGGCCAGATAGGCGGAGATGAGCTGGTTCGCCATCGGCGCGCCCTGCACGAACTGACCGGTGGTCGATGTCGCCGGGCTGCTCGACTGGAGCGGGCTGCTGAAGGCGACCTGGGTATAATCCTGGTTGAAGATATTCTGCCCCCAGAATTCGACCGCCCAGCGCTGGTCCTTGCCCCGCAGGCCGACGCGCGCATTGAACACCGCAAAACCGTCCTGCGCCTTTTCCGGGAACAGATCGGACCCGGTATTATAGTCGCCCATCATGCGGCCATCGATGTAGAAGAGCGCGGACAGGCCGTTCGACCCGATATCCGGCGTCCAGGCCATGCTCGCGGTCGTCACCAATTGCGGCGCATTGCTGTTGATCGATCCGGGCAGCAGGAACAGCGCCGGATCGAGCGGCACGCTGCCATCGCCGCTGCCGACCAGCCGCTTGGCGAATTTCGCCCGTGCATAGGTCAGGCCGCCGGTCAGGCGGAAATGGCGCACCGGTGAAGCGGTCAGTTCCAGCTCCACGCCCTGGCTGATCAGGCCCGGCCCGACATCCCCGGAATCGCAGGTCCGCGCCGCCGACAGGGCGCTGTCACAGCCATTGATATTCTGCACGACGAAGCTGGTGCCGTTGAAGGTGTTCAGCTGGAAATTCTTGAACTCCTGACGGAAGGCCGCGATGTTCGCGCTCCATTTCGGCTGAGTATATTTGAGCCCGATTTCAAAGGCATCGACCTTCTCCGCAGCGAAGCGCAGGCTCGTCACATCGGCATTGGTGCGCGGCGCATAGACCGCCGGCACCGTGTTCAGGCCGGTCGATCCCAGCTGGAAGCGGTCGAGGTTGAAGCCGCCCGCCTTATAGCCCTTGGAATAGCTGCCATAGACCAGCATCTCGTCGATCGGCTTCCACGACAGCACTGCCGTGCCGCTGAACTCGCCGTCACTGATCTTGTCGTTGAGGTCGAGCGCATTGAGCGTGGTCGAGCCATTGCCAAGGCAGCCGAGCGTCAGGATGCCGCCCGCCAGCGCCGCCGCACTGCCCAGAGACGCATTGGTCGCCAGCGTCGGCAGCGAAGAGGCCTGCAACGCCGCGCAGGTCGCGTTGTTGTTGTTGAAATCCGAAGAGAATTTCTTCGATTCATGGGTGTAGCGCAGGCCCAGGGTCAGATCGAGCCGCTTGGTGATGTGGATGATATTATGGGTAAAGAGCGCCCAATTCTCGCTCTTCTGGCGATAGATGGAGGCAACGTCGCCGGTGCCTTCCGGGATTGCCGCCAGCGCGCGCAGGCCATTGCCAAGACCGGTGGAGATCGCCCCCGCCTGTGCCGCCGCGACGCCGGCCGGCAATCCGGCATTGATCAGCGCGGCGGTCAGGCCGGCGTTGAGATTGGCCTGGGTGCCGCCGATCAGCGCCGACGTGGCAAGACCGCTGCCGCAGGCCGCCAGTTGCGCCGCAGTGAAGTTGCTGTTGACGCCCGCACCCGCCATCAGGCGACAGGCGGCAAAGCGGCCATAGTCCGCGCCAAAGCGGATATTATCTTCCAGCGTCAGCTTCTCATTGGCGTAATAGCCGCCCACCAGCCAGTCGAGCGCCTCGTTGAAGGCCGAACCCTGCGCCCGCAATTCCTGGGTGAAGGTCTTGAACTGGCGATAGGTGTTGGGATCGCGATAGAGAAGGTCGGCGCCCGAATAGTCATAATCGCCATAGTCGCGGGATTTATAGTCGCGATAGGCGGTGATGCTGGTCAGTTTCGCGCCGCCCAGACCATAGTTGATCTCGCCCGACACGCCCCAGTCCTTGAGCTTGCTGACATAGTCGCGCCCTTCGGTGATGGTCAGCTCGCGATCATAGGGATCGGCGGGGAAGACGCTGCCCTGCCCGGCCAGGATAGCGCCGATGCGGTTGAACGGCGCCGTGCTATAGCCGCCGCCGGTCGCCGGCCGTCGTTCGCGCGTCTCGACATAGGCCGCGCCGCAGCAGCTTTCGTCGCGATTGGTATAATCGCCGATCAGCCGGATCGACAGGGCATCATTGGGTTCGATCAGCGCCTGACCACGCAGGAAATAGCGGTCGCGATCATTGGTATCACCAACCTTGTTGCCGCTGGTATCGACCAGATCGTAGAAACCGTCACGCTTCGACCAGACGCCGTCCAGGCTCAACGCGATCCCCTTGGCGATCGGGCCGGTGATGCGCCCGGCCAGGCGCCAATAATCATAATTGCCATAGGTCGCCTCGGCCATGCCACCCAGGGTGAATTCCGGCGCCTTGCTGACGATGTTGATCAGGCCCGCCGACGCGTTGCGGCCGAACAGCGTGCCCTGCGGCCCGCGCAGCACCTCGACCCGCTCGATCTCGCCCAGATCATTGAGGCCCGCACCGGTGCGCGACCGATAGACGCCGTCGATGAACACCGCGACCGAGCTTTCCAGGCCAGGATTGTCGCCGACCGTGCCGATGCCGCGAATACGGGCCGAACCATTGGCCTCGGTCCCGGTCGAGGAAACCAGCAGGGACGGCGCCAGCTGATTGAGCGCGCGAATATCATTGGCACCGCTATTCTGCATCGCCTGCTGGCCGACCGCCGATACCGCGATCGGCACGTCGGACAGCGGGCTGGCGCGGCGGGTCGCGGTGACGATGATGTCGACGCTTTCGGTGTCCACTGCCGCCTGCGGCGCGGCATCCTGGGCATGGGCAAGCGGCATGGCGCCCACCAGCGCGACGGCACCGGCGGACAGCAGCCAAAGGCTCTTGTGCATCATGATGTGCATCCTCTCCTGGCCCGCCTGGCTTTTTGCCGGGTCGGGACTATGCGCGATTATGCTGCCACAGTCGGAATAACGCAATATATCGCGTGATTCCGGGCTTTTTCCGCAGTTGCGTGATGATGGCCGCATAGTCCTGTTGCCTAGCAGCAACAATTTAACGCCCGGTTTCCGTAGCGTTTGCTTACGTCAGCGGAAAGCGCAGCAATCGGTCGGAAACGGGTATCAACGCCATTGCACCCGGCCCGACCGCCTTTTGTATCTCGCCATGGCCTGCATCCAGCCCGCCGGTCAGCGCGCCCAGCGCCGGCAGGATCAGCTTGGTCGGCGATCCGACGAAGCAGCGGCGCGATACATGCCGGCCGCGCAGCGACAGGCGCAGCTTGGGGTGGAAATGGCCCGATATCTCGGGCCGGGGATCGGCCGGGTCGGCTTCATGTCGCAGCCAGACGCCGTCCACCTCCGCCTCCACCGCGCGGCGTCCGCCCGGCATCTGCGCCACGCCGACGTCATGATTGCCAGTTATCCACAGCCAGTCGAGCCGTTCGGTCAGCGCCTGCAATCGCGCCCGCGCCCGCGGGTCCAGCCGCGCCGCGCCATCGGCATCGTGGAAACTGTCGCCCAGCGACCAGATCGCCCGCGCGCCGGTGCGCGCCACCAGCGCCTCGATCATGTCCAGCGTCGCCGCGCTGTCATGGGGCGGCAGGAACTGGCCGAAGCGCGCATACCAGCTCGCCTTCTCGAAATGCAGGTCGGCCACCAGCAGCGCGCCCTGGGCCGGCCAGAACAAAGCCGCCTCCGGCAAAGCCAGGAAATCATGACCTGCGAACGAAAGGGGAACCATCGCCCGGCTATGCGCCCTCTTCGCCCGGCTTTCAAGTATGCGCGCCAGCGCCTATAGGGCTCCCCATGTTCACCGTCGCAGCCCTCTACCGTTTCGCCACCTTCGCCGACCCGCAGGCAACCGCCGCCGATCTGCGCGCACTGTGCGCCGATCTTGGCACCTGCGGCACGCTGATCCTGGCGCGTGAGGGCATCAATGGCACGGTCGCGGGCACGGCCGACGCGATCGAGCGGCTGGTCGCCCATATCCGCGCTCTGCCCGGCTGCGCCGATGTCGACGTCAAATATGCGACCGCCGACAGCGCGCCCTTCGGCAAGATGAAGGTCAAGGTGAAGGCGGAGATCGTGACCCTGGGCGCAGGCGACCTCGATCCCGCCCATCAGGCTGGCGTGCATCTCGATCCTACGGACTGGAATGCGCTGATCGCCGATCCCGACACCGTCATCATCGACACCCGCAACGCCTATGAAGTGGCAGTCGGCACGTTCGAGAATGCGATCGACCCGGCCACCCGCTCCTTCCGCGAATTTCCCGCCTGGTTCGACGATTTCGCCGCGAAGCTGCGCGACGAAGGCCGCAGCCCCAAGATCGCGATGTTCTGCACCGGCGGCATCCGCTGCGAAAAATCGACCGCGCTGGTCAAGGCGCGCGGCTTTGACGAAGTCTATCACCTCAAGGGCGGGATCCTGCGCTATCTGGAGGAAATGCCGGAGGCCCAGAGCCGCTGGCAGGGCGACTGCTATGTCTTCGACGAGCGGGTCGCTGTCGGCCATGGGCTGAAACAGGGCCATTATGCCACCTGCAGCGCCTGTGGCCTGCCCTATCCGCGCGATACCGACCATGACTGCCCCGGCGGCGACGCCGACGGCGCCTGGCCGCATCGGGGCTAATCCGCGCTTTCCACCAGTTCGACCATCTCGAACTGATAGGATGTCCAGCCCCGCATCCGCGCGCCATCGGGCGCGGCGGCGCGCTTCTTCTTCGCCTCGGCCAGCGAGCGGGTGTGGCCCCAGAACACTTCGGTCTTGCCATTTTCCAGTATGGCGACGATCCGCCAATAATGGGTGAAGGGGTCGGCGGTCGGCCCGATCTTCTGCACATAGCCGTCCGGCATGGTGGCGGTCAGATAGCGTTTCCGGCGCGCCATGGGTTCAGGCCTGATAGCGGTGCAGGCCCGCCCCATGCGCCTTCAGCCAGGCACGCGCAGGGCGCGGATCCTCGCCATAGATGCGGGCATGGGCAGCGTGGAAGGCGGGACTATGGTCCATGTGCAGCAGATGCGCCAGTTCATGCGCCACGGTCGACCGCCGCACCCAGGCCGGCGCCAGGATCAGCCGCCAGCTATAACGGATCGCCCCGGTCGACGTGCAACTGCCCCAGCGGCTGCGCGTGTCGCCAGTGCCGACCGAGGCGACGATCAGGCCATGATCCTGCGCCATCGCCAGCGTCTCCGCCTCCAGCACCGCCTTGGCCCGCGTCCTGAGCCAGCGCAGCACCCGCGCACCGACCGATTCCGCCGCCCCGCCCAGGATCAGCCGGTCGCCCTCCAGCCGGATCGTGCGGGTCGCCCCCGCGATCCAGCAGATGCGCACCTCGCGCCCTTCCAGCGGGAAGGTCGCGCCGTCGCCCAGCAGCGTCACCGCCGGCGTCACCGCCATCTGCGCCCGGACCCAATCCTCATGCCCCTGCGCCCAGCCCAGCGCGCGCTTGAGGTTCGCCCGCGCCGGCAGCGACAGCCGCAATTCGCCGCGCAACCCGTCGATCGTCAGCTTGTAGGCGCGCGCTCGCGCCGACCGGCGCACCCGCACCGGCATGGCGACGCCATCGATCAGTATTTCTGCCTCAGAGCTCTCGGTCGACAAGATGATGTTCCCAATCGCCGGCATCGGCCTCCGCCACGGTCCAGCCGCGTACGGATTCCTTGGCCCGATGCACCGCCTCGCGATCGCCGCAGACCAGATAATGCCATTCGGGCAGCGGCAGCCCCGCCTCGCGCAGCCGATAGGCACAGGTGCGCGGCAGCCAGCTGATCTGCTTCACCTTGGCCGGGGTCAGCCGCACGCAATCCGGCACGAACCGCCGCCGGTCGGGATAGTTGGTGCAATGGCCGCTATGCCGGTCGAGCAGGCGACAGGCGACATTGGTCGGATAGATGCGGCCCGTGTCCTCATCTTCCGCCTTGTGCAGGCAGCATTTGCCGCAACCGTCGCACAGCGCTTCCCATTCGGCGCGGTTCAGCTTGTCGAGGGGCTTGTCCCAGAAGTCCAAATGTCACTTGACCCATTTTTCGAGAAAGGCGCGCACGATATCGGGTGCGCCCTCGTCCACATCCGGCGTGCCTGGATCATCCACCGGCACCAGCGCGATCGGCTTGCCGTCCGGCCCGAACAGATAGGGCGTGCGGCTGTGGCTGACCAGATAGTCGCTCGCCCCTTCCGGCTTTTCCGCATTGTAGAGGACGACGAAGTCCTTGGCCACCTTCGCGATCTGCTCCGGCGTGCCGGTCAGGCCGACGAGGCGCGGGTGGAAAGCCGCGACATAGGGCTTCAGCACCGCCGGCGTGTCCCGCTTGGGATCGACGCTGATGAAGATCGGCTGCACCTTCGCGGCGCGGGCGGGCGCGGCCTTTTCGAAGGCACTGAACGCCTGCATGATCCGCTGCAGATCGACCGGGCAGACATCCGGGCAATAGGTGTAGCCGAAATAGACGATCCGATACTGGCCCTTATAATCGTCCCAATGCACGGTCTTGCCGTCCTGGTCGGTCAGGGTGAAGGGCGCGCCGATGCGCGCGCCGACCAGATTGCCCTGTTCGCTCTCGCCGCTTGATGCGTTGCCGCCAGCCCCCATATTGCATGCCGTCAGCAAGGCCAGAAGCGGCAGGGCGAGCGAGATCAGCGCTTTGTTCATGGTGTCGCCTGCCATGCCTTGCTATGGGCCGATTTGCAAATCGAACGGGGCGCGCGACGATGAAGATTGGGATGAAGAGCGGACTTTCCACCTGGCTGTTTCTGGCGCGGCCTGCCGCCATCACCCTGGCACTGATGGCCCCGGTTGCGGCCCAGGCCCAGTTTTCCAACAATTACAACTTCCTCAAGGCGGTGAAGGACGCTGACGGCGACAAGGCGACCGAAATGCTGCAGAAGCCGGGTTCGACCGTGATCAACAGCCGTGACGTCACCACCGGCGAAACCGCGCTGCACATCGTCATCGGCCGCCGCGACACGACATGGCTCAACTTCATGCTGTCGAAGGGCGCCAATCCGAACCTGGCCGACAATAATGGCACCACGCCGCTGCTGCTCGCCGTGCAGAACCGGTTTGAAGAAGGCGTGCGCCTGCTGCTCGCCCGCGGCGCCCAGGTCGACAAGACCAATGGCAGCGGCGAGACCGCATTGATCCGCGCGGTGCAGCTGCGCGACATCGGCCTGGTCCGCCTGCTGGTGGCGCAGGGCGCCAATGCGGACAAGCGCGACACCATCGCCGGCATGTCCGCCCGCGACTATGCCGAGCGCGACAGCCGCACGCCGGGTCTGGTCGAAGCGCTCGATTCCGCCAAGGCCAGCAATGCCACGCCCAAGGGCCCGGTCCAGGGTCCGGTCTTCTGATATGAAAAAGGGCGGCCAGGCCGCCCTTTTATTTAACCCTTACCAGCCCAGTTCCGCCGCATAATCCGGGTCGGCCAGCGCCGACAGGCGGCGGGCGGCGCGGCGGGCGAAGCGCAGCGTCTCTGCCTTGCGCCGGGCGGCGGCCAGCGGCTCGAACGGCGCGGCGCGCACCAGTTCGGCATCATATTGGTCCGCGACGATCAGGCCGGTGCGGGCCGGCCACAGCGCCTCGCTGTCGAACAGGCTGGTGTCGAAGCCCGATGGCACCGCCCAGAAATAGCGGTCGCAATAGTCGAAATAATCCGGCCATTTCATGTCGCCCAGCAGGTCCGCCCGGCTGCACTTGATCTCGACGATGGTCAGGCGCCCGGCGCTGTCGATCGCCATGATGTCGGCCCGCCGGCCATTGGGCAACGGCACTTCCAATATGCCGTTCATGTCATGGCGATGAAACAGGCGCAGCGTGCCGCGCGCAACCGCCAGCGCGGTCCCGTCGGTCAGCGGTGAACAGCGATCGAGGTCTTGGGAAGCGTCTTGGATGGTCATGGCACCAGATTAGAACAGGAAGGGAACAAAAGAAAAGACCGATTCGGACATGGGGTCCGAACCGGCCTTCAAAAGGGCGTCACTGTCGCGCGGTGAGCGCGGATCAGCGATAGAAGACGTGATTGTCGATCGACGCCAGCTTGGTCTTGCCCCAGCCCGGCGACACGCGGCGGGCATGGAAGAACAGCGCGCCTTCGGCCTGGCTGTCCCAGCTGTCGTCCAGGGCGATCTGCGCGATCGCAACGGCCTGGCGCCAGGAATCGCTGGTGATGTTGATCGGCGGCATGCCGTGACCACGCACGAAGCTGAACTGGCTCGGCTGATAGATGACACCGCACAGGCTGCTTGCGAAGCGGCCCGACTTGGCGCGGTTGATGATCACGCGGGCAACGGCCAGCTGGCCCTCCAGCGTTTCACCCTTGGATTCGAAATAGACTGCACCGGCTAGGCACTTCATGTCGCCTTCGACATCCTCGGGAGCGCCTTGCGCATCAACCAGGGCTGCCAGGGTCTCGGCCTTGGGCTCGATATCGGTCGAAAAATTGCTGCCAGCCTTGGAGCCGGAATCCAGCGACTGCGCGACTTCCTGCGGCGCAGCGAAAACGACGGCGGGCTTGGTGCCGGCCGTGGGTGCGCTAGTCAGCGCGGCGGTTTCCGGCAGGGAAACCGTGGACAGGGAGGCCTCGCTGGCACTCGACATGTCCGACGCCGTAACAGCCGCAGCGGCCGACAGCGTAAATGCCGCGATGATCGCGGCCTTCAGACGAAAACTCATTATTGCTCAAAATCGTGCGGTTATTGGCCAGAAACGTCGATTGTAACCGATATTCTGTGACGTTCGGCCGCCCCCCGTCTGCGTGTTTACCGGCCCGCCCCCCGTGGACGAATGCAGGCAACCTGCGCGTTCAGCGTTGGCCGCCATTGCCCGCGCGCGTGCAAGGAGTCAACGATCAGCAGATCGTTTCAGCGGCGAACCGTTCCGCATCCGCGATATCAAGCTCCACCAGCCACAGGTCGGGGTCCGATCTGCGCCGGCGTTCGGCATAGGCGGCGAACGCCTCAGGCCCCTCTTCCGCAGGGGGTCCACAGCGCATCAATGCATGGCCGCCGCGAAAGTTCGATACCCGTTCGAAAATTGCGGATTCCCGCCCCTTGTCCATCACCTGGACCAAGATGACGCCGCTCATTGCATCGCCCTTGGCCAGGATCATGGCAAATCCGCCGGCGGCATTCACCCGCTTCACCAGCGCGCCGACCAGCATCGCGCTGGTCAGCCGCGCGGCCGGACTGTCCTCAGCCATGATATCCCGGCAGCGATGACAGCGGAATCTGCGACCGCATGAAGGTGCCGGTGCCCCGGCCCACCTCTTCCCCGTCCGAATCGAGGATGCTCGCTTCGGCGACATAGACGCGGCGCTTGCCGCTGATCCAGCGCCCCTCGGCGCGCAGCTTTCCGGGGCCGATCGGCCGGGTGAACAGCAGGTTGAAGGCGGTGGTCAGCAGGAAACGATCACTGACCAGACTGTTGGCGGCATAGAAGGCCGCATCGTCCAGCATCTTGAAATAGACGGTGCCATGCACCGCGCCGGCGGCATGGAAATGCCGCTCGTCGACCTCGAAATCGATCACCGACCGACCGGGTTCCGGCACGCGCAGGGTCGACAGGAACAGGTCGTTGATCGGCGCGCTGTTGTAGAGATGCTCCAGCGCGCGAAAATGCGCCGCCTCGCCACTGGCGAGCGCAGCGGCCTCAGGCGGCGTCACGCGCCTCACCACCGGCCAGCAGCGCGTGCAGCGCCTCGGCCGACTTGGCACCGCGCAGGCGCGTCACCTGCGCCTCGTCACGCAGATAGCGGGATACACGCGCAAGCGTCTTCAAATGCTCGGCACCGCTGTCCTGCGGCGACAGCAGTGCGAACACGACATCGACCGGCGCATCATCGACCGCGTCGAACGGCGCCGGCGGATCGAGCAGCACGACCACGCCGCACATGCGGTCGAGGCCCGGCAGCTTGGCATGGGGAATGGCAACGCCGCCACCGAAGCCGGTGGAGCCCAGACGCTCGCGCTCCAGCAGCGCGTCGGCGGCCGCTTCGGCATCGACGCCATAGGATTGCGCCGCCAGAGCCGCGATCTTCTGGAACAGCATCTTCTTGCCGTTCACAGTCACCTCGGTGGCCAGCGCGTCCGGCGAGACAATATCGTTGAAATGCACCATTTTACTTCCGGGGGCAGCCGAGGCGCGCCCAGCCTGTCGAAAAAAATGCGCGTTGCTCGGAGAAACTAAAGCCCGGCCCCATAGGCCGCCTGCACCCGGAGGTCAACAGGCGGCCCGGCTTGGCAGGGGGTCAGCCGCGCGGCTCGACCCAGCCGATCGTGCCGTCCTGACGGCGATAGACCATATTATAGGCCGACGTGCCGGCATTAAGGAACAGCAGCGCATTGGTGTTGCGCAGGTCCAGCATCATCACCGCGTCGGACACGCTGGCCTCGGGAATGTCGACCCGCGTTTCGGCGACGATCAGGGGCGCATCGGCCGCTTCGGCCTCCTCGTCGGCGGCACCGGCGAAGATGGTATAGCCCGCGCCGTCGATATCATCGACGCTATAGCCATTGGCGCGCTGCGCCTCGGCCGCGGCGGCCTGGATGCTGCGGTCCTTCAGGCGGCGCATATAGCGGCGCAGCTGCTTCTCGATCCGGTCCGATGCCTGGTCGAAGGCGGGATGCGCCTCCTGCGCCTCGCCGGCGCCCTTCAGGATCAGGCCGGTCATCACATGGCAGACGATATCACAATGGAAGGCGCCATGCGGGGCCGGTCGGAAGGTCACCTGGGCGGAAATCGTGCGGGAGAAATATTTCTCGGCTATCGCTTCCAGCCGGTCGCTGACGTGCTGCTTGAGCGCCTCGCCCGTCTCGACCTGATGCCCGGAAACACGGATATCCATATGCCTTCTCCTTATTCTTGCCGGGACGCCGGATCAGCGGCCCGGTTGGCACGTGGCAAACGCCGGCAGGTTCAGGCCGGCGGCGCCTCCTCGAGCCAGAGCGGCTTATCCAGCTTCGCGACGAAAGCGGCATGCCTCTCCAGCTCCTCCGCGCTCGCCGTGAAGACGCGCGCGGGACGAACAGGGCGAACAACGGCGGTTTCCGTCAGTTCCACCCTGACGATCTCTTTCTCTTCCTCCTGTGCAAGACCCAGGCCGATCTGACGGCCGCCGGTCAATTCGACATAGAGCTGCGCCAGCAGTTCGGCGTCGAGCAGCGCGCCATGCTTGACGCGATGGCTGCGGTCGATGCCGTACCGGGTGCAGAGCGCGTCCAGGCTGTGCTTGGCGCCGGGATGCAGGGTGCGGGCAATCGCGACCGTGTCGATCATCCGGTCCATCGACACGGCGTCGCGCGCGCACAGCTTCAATTCGTGATTGAGGAATCCGAAGTCGAAGCGCGCATTGTGCGCGACCAGCGGGCTGTCCTCCAGGAAATCCATCAGCTCGGCCACGCCCTCGCGGAACAGCGGCTTGTCCGACAGGAACTGGCTCGACAGGCCATGCACCGCCTCGGCGGCGGAGGGCATGTCGCGCTGTGGATTATAATAGGCATGGAAGGTGCGGCCGGTCGGCACGCGATTGATAAGCTCTATGCACCCGATTTCGACCAGCCGATCGCCGGATGCCGGATCAAATCCCGTCGTTTCGGTGTCGAAAATGATCTCGCGCATCGCCCTTTTGAACCGACTCTCTATGACTCTACTTATCTGCCTGTCCGGGCGCCAAGGCAAGCGACCAGACGCCTGACCTGTGCTCGGGTTGCGGCAAATGTCGTACCCGTGTTGATGATATAGTCTGCCCTTAGCCGCTTTTCAGCATCGGGCAGCTGCAAGTGCAGGATTCTACGAAATTTTGCCACCGTCATGCCCGGTCGGGCCAGCACCCGCCGCCGCTGTTTCCAGGCGGGCGCACTGACGACGATGATCCCCTCCATGCGCCGGTAGCCACCCGTCTCGAACAGCAAGGGCACGTCCAGGATCACGAATTGGCGCGACCGATGGCGTTTGAGGAATCGCCGGCGCGACTCGCCCACGGCGGGATGGACGATCGCCTCCAGTGCCTTCAATTCGGCGGGATGACCGAACACCGCTGCGCCCAGCTTCGTCCGGTCAACGCCCTGCGGCCCGGTGGTGCCGGGAAAACGCGCCTCGATCGCCGGTATCAGCCGGCCGCCCGGCCCCTGCAGCCGATGCACCTCGGCATCGGCATCGAACACCGGCACGCCCTCGCGGCGAAACATCGCTGCAACCGCCGACTTGCCCATGCCGATCGAGCCGGTGAGGCCGTAAATCTTCACCCCGTCGCCGTTCAGTCCGCCGCCGTGAGCAGGGCGCGCAGTTCCGCGTCCAGCTCGCGCGGTGCCTCCGCATCGAAGAAGATGTCGAACGCCAGCGCCGCCTGGCCGATCAGCATTTCCAGCCCGTCGAGAGTCTTGAGGCCCCGGTCGCGCGCCGCCTTCAGCAAGCCCGTCTCCAGCGGCGCATAGACGATGTCATAGACGGTCGCGCTCGCCGGCAACGGCGAAAGGTCCAGATCCAGCGCCGGCTGGCCGACCATGCCCAGCGACGTGCTGTTGACCAGCAGGTCGGCGGCCGGCAGCGCATCGGTCATGCCGATCACCTTGCCCTTCACCCCGGCCCGGTCGAGCAGCGCCTGTCCCTTGGCGGGGTCGCGCGCCATGATCGTGATCTCCGGCACGCCCAGGCTGGTGAGCGCGAACAGGATCGCCCGCGCCGCGCCGCCCGCGCCGATCAGCACCGCATGGCGCCCCTTCCACTTGTCGCGCAGCAGCGGCTGCAGGAACCCGCCGGCATCGGTGTTGGTGCCGATCAGCGGCCCGGCGGTCTCGCTGGCGATGGTGTTCATCGCACCGATCCGGTCGCGCACCCCACCCGGATCATCGGTATAGTCCATCACCGCGATCTTGTGGGGAATGGTGACATTGCAGCCAAGCCAGTCGGGATCGGCCCGGCGCTGCAGGAAATAGGCGGCCAGCCCCTCGGGCGTCACATGAGTCTTCTTGTACTCCGCCTCGATATCCAGCGCCTGCAGCCAGAAATTGTGGATAAGGGGCGATTTGCTGTGGTCGATCGGATCGCCGATCACCTCTGCATAAGGGAGCTTGTCGGTCATGACGCCAGAACGCCCCTTATGCGCAGGAAGTCAAGAAGCGGCAGCAGCGGCAGGCCCTGGATGCCGAACTGGCTGCCTTCCACCCTGGCGAACAATTGCGCGCCCGGCCCCTCGATCCGGTAGCAGCCGACGCACCATTGGCATTCATCCCAGTCGCCCTCCAGATAGGAGTCGATGAATCCGTCGGACAGGGTCCGCACCGTCATCCTTACCCGTTCGACATGGCGCCAGATCGGCTCATTGTTGAGCACGATCACCGCTGCGCTGTGAAGATGATGGACCCGGCCCGACAGCAGGCGCAGGATGCGCGCGGCATCCGCCCTGTCCACCGCCTTGTCGATCATCGTCCCGTCGTCGAGAGTCAGGGTCTGGTCGCAGCCCAGCACCAGCGCGCCCGGCACCCGGCGCGATACCTTGAGCGCCTTCAGCTCCGCCAGCGCATCGGCCAGCGCGCGGCCGTCATGGCCATCGGCGCGCAATGCTTCCTTGGCGGCCTCTTCATCCACACCCGGTGACAGCGCCTCGAACGGCACGCCGGCCGCGCTCAGCATGGCGCGCCGGCTGGCGCTCTGCGAGGCTAGGACGATCATGCTTCATTTCCTTCCGCCAGTTCCCGGTCGTTGAACAGGTTGATGATGGCGGCGGCCGCTTCCTCGATCGACCGGCGGGTCATGTCGATCACCGGCCAGCCATTGTCGGCGAACATGCGCCGGGCAAAGGCCAGTTCCTCCTGCACCTTGTCGCTATCCACATAGGCGGTCTCGGGCGCCTGGTTGAGCGACAGCAGCCGGTTGCGCCGTATCTGGATCAACCGCTCGGGACTGATGGTCAGGCCCACCACCATCGGATGCTTCAGGCCATAAAGGCTGCGCGGCGGCGGCGATTCCGGCACCAGCGGGATATTGGCGGTCTTGTAGCCGCGATTGGCAAGATAGATGGAGGTCGGCGTCTTCGACGCGCGCGACACGCCCGCCAGGACGATATCGGCCTCCTCCCAATTCTCGTGCCCCACGCCATCATCATGGGCGATGGTGAACTGGATCGCCTCGATCCGCGCGAAATAGGCTTCGTCCAGGATATGCTTGCGGCCCGGCCGGGTCCGGGTTTCCTGTCCCAATATGTTGGACAGGGCATCGGCCACGCTGTCGAGCGCAGCGACATGGGGCAGACCGAGCGCGCGGCAGCGCGTTTCCAGCCGCCGCCGCAGCACATGGTTGGTAAGTGTGAACAGCACCAGGCCGGGATGGGCGGATATCTCCTCCATGATCCGGTCGAGATGCACTTCGGATCGGACCATCGGCCAGAAATGGCGGATCGCCTCGACATTTTCGAACAGGCCGATCGCCGCCTTGGCGATATTCTCCAGCGTCTCGCCGGTGGAGTCCGAAAGCAGGTGAAGATGGATACGTGACACAGGCATATCTCTGTGAGTCCCCTGTGGATAAAGCAAGGGATAGAGTTGTGGATAACTTTGCAGCCCCATTTCGTCCCCAGAAAGCGGAATCTTATCCACAGCCTCTCAACAGGGCCGGAATCTTATCCACAGCCTGTGGGTAATGGGGATGATTCAGATGACTCGCCGCGGAATCGCGTGACTCCAGGAGTCAAGCTGTTGGCAAAAGCGGGGACAGCGCATAAACCCCCGAACCAACAGCCCAACAACCTCAACATTCCTTTTTAAATATCTTTATAAAGTAGAGAGTTCATGACGGGTCCCGACGCTCACGCCGGCGCAGTCAGCGCCAAGCCGCTCCTTTCCGTATTGCGCGGCGCGGTGCCGCCCGTCCCGCCGATGTGGCTCATGCGCCAGGCCGGCCGCTATCTACCGGAATATCGCGCACTCCGGGCCGACAAGGGCGGCTTCCTCGAACTGGTCTATGACAGCGCCGCCGCGGCAGAGGTCACGCTCCAGCCGCTACGCCGCTTCGGCTTCGACGGCGCCATCCTCTTTTCCGACATATTGATCGTCCCCTATGCCATGGGACAGGATCTGTGGTTCGAGGCCGGCGAAGGCCCGCGTCTCGCCCCGATCCTGGCGGAGACCGACCTGTCGGCGCTGAAACCCGATTTCAGCCGCTATGAGGCTGTGTATGAAACGGTGCGGCAGGTGAAGGCCGCGCTGGACCCGTCGGTGACCTTCCTGGGCTTTGCAGGCAGTCCCTGGACGATCGCCACCTATATGGTCGCGGGACAGGGCAGCAAGGACCAGGGCGCCGCGCGTCGCATGGCGTATCAACAGCCCGATCGCTTCGCCGCGCTGATCGACGCCATCGTCGACGCAACCGTCATCTATCTCTCCGGCCAGATCGAAGCCGGCGTGGAAGCGGTGCAATTGTTCGACAGCTGGGCCGGCAGCCTCGCCCCGCTCCAGTTCGAACGCTCGGTGATAGAGCCCAATGCCGCGATCGTCCGCAAATTGAAGGCGCTCCATCCCGACATTCCGGTGATCGGCTTTCCCAAGGGGGCCGGCGCGAAACTGCCGGCCTATGCGATCGGCACCGGGGTCGATGCGGTGGGTGTGGATGAAACGGTCGACCCACATTGGGCCAACCAGGCGCTGCCCGCCGGGCTTCCGGTGCAGGGCAATCTCGATCCGCTGGCGCTGATTGCCGGCGGTCAGGCGGTGGAACAGGCTGTGGATAACTTGCGCGCCGCCTTTGCCGGCCGGCCCCATATCTTCAACCTGGGCCATGGCATATTGCCCGACACGCCGATCGCTCATGTCGAGGCGCTGATCGCCTATGCGCGCGGAACGGAGACACGCTGATGCCCTATCTCGGCGCTGCCTATCTGTGGGTGAAGGCCGCCCATGTCATCTTCGTCATCTTCCTGATGGCGGGGCTGTTCATGATGCCGCGCTTCTTCGTCTATCATCAGGAAACCGTGCCGGGCTCGGCGGAGGACCAGCGCTGGATCGAGCGTGAGACGCGCCTGCTCAAGATCATCCTCAACCCGTCGCTGATCCTCACCTGGGTCTTCGGCCTGATGCTGATGGTGGAAATCGGCGCCTGGCATTTCGGCTGGTTCCACCTGAAGCTGCTCTTCGTCCTGGCACTGTCGGGCTATCATGGCTGGATCGCCAGCTATGCGAAGAAGCTTGCGCGCGGTCAGCGCAGCCTGGCCGACAAGCAGTTGCGCATGCTGAACGAAGTGCCCGGCATCGCCGCGGCGGTGATCGTCATCATGGTGATCGTCCGCCCCTTCTGAGGCTTCTGTCCTACAGCGATCAGGGATTCTATAGTTGGGGTGCCACCCATGAATAGGATCGCGCCCGCGCAACATAATGTCAAAATGTGCGGGAAATGTGCGAAGTTAAGCGGAAGGCGCCCATGAATGACCCGCGCATCTGGTTCGGCCCCAAGCGTATCGGCTGGGGCTATGGTCCCCGCACCTGGGAGGGCTGGGCGGTGGTCGGCCTGTTCGTCCTCGGCTGTGTCCTGCTCAAGCGTCTGAGCTGAGGTCAGGCTGGGCCTTTAGACCAGATCGACCGCGATATTGTCGATCAGCCGGGTCTTGCCCAGCTTCGCCGCGCCCAGCAGCCGTGCCGGACGGTCGAGTGTCGCGATCGGCTCCAGGCTGTCTGCGTCGCACAGGGTCACATAGTCGATCGGCTCGAAACCATGGGTCGCCAGCGTGGCGATTGCCTTCGCCAGTGCCGCCTCGACCGGCTCGCCCTTCTCGATCTGCCGCTTCGCCTCACCCAGCGCGCGCGGCAGCGCCAGCGCATCCTTGCGCTCCTGTTCGCTGAGATAGGCGTTGCGCGACGACAGCGCCAGGCCATCCCCGGCCCGCTGGGTCGGCATGCCGATGATCTCGATGTCCAGATTGGTGTCGGCAACCATCCGGCGGATCACGGCGAGCTGCTGATAATCCTTCTCGCCAAAGATCGCGACATCGGGCGCGACCTGGTTGAACAGCTTGGTGACGACCGTGGCGACGCCGTCGAAATGGCCCGGCCGCGCCGCGCCATCCAGCCCTTCGCTCACCCCCGACACCCGGATATTGGTGGCATAGCCGGCCGGATACATGACTTCCACGCTTGGCGCCCACAGGATGTCGACGCCGGCGGCCTGCAACAGCTGCGCGTCCTTCGCCTCGCGGCGGGGATAGGCGTCCAGATCCTCGTTCGGGCCGAACTGGCGCGGATTGACGAAGATCGACACCACGACATGACGGCCATGGCGGCGCGCTTCCTCGACCAGCGCCATATGCCCGTCATGCAGCGCCCCCATGGTGGGGACCAGCGCCAGCGTCTTTCCGTCGGACTTCAGCGCGGCGACGGCGGCACGCAGGGCGGGAAGGTCACGGAGAATTTGCACGGGACGAGGGGCTCCGATAAGGGCAGGGACACAGGGGCGTCCTGCTAGGCTTCGCGCCACGGGACCGTCAAGAATCTAGAGCGACAAACACGGGGTTATCAAGGTCCGATGGCGAACGCGCAAACGCACCTCATCGTCTTCGCCAATGAAAAGGGCGGAACCGGCAAGTCGACGACCGCCGTCCACACGGCGATCGCGCTGACCGCGCTCGGCCATAGCGTCGGCCTGATCGATCTCGACCCGCGCCAGCGCACCGTCACCCGCTATATGGAAAACCGCGCCGAAACCGCGCGCCGCCGCGGCATCGATCTGTCGGCGCCGGACTTTGCGGTGTTTCAGGGCGACAATGTCGCCGCGCTAGACGAACAGGCGGCGGCGGTTGCCGAGGGCAAGGATTTCCTGATCGTCGACACGCCCGGCCGCGACGATGATTTCGCCCGGCACATGGCAGCCCGCGCCAATACGCTGGTCACGCCGATGAACGACAGTTTCGTCGATTTCGACCTGATCGGCCAGGTCGATGCCGAAACCTTCCGGGTGCGTCGCCTGTCCTTCTATTCCGAACTCATCTTCGAAGCGCGCAAGTCGCGCGCCAAGGCCGATGGCGTGTCGATCGACTGGGTGGTGCTGCGCAACCGCGTCCAGCATCATGACGCCCGCAACAAGAAGCGCGTCGGCGATGCGCTGATGGAATTGTCGCGCCGGGTCGGCTTCCGCGTCATTCCCGGACTGTCGGAACGCGTCATCTTCCGCGAACTCTTCCCCTCGGGCCTGACCCTGCTCGACAAGGGCCATCTGGGCGACCTGGGCATCAGCCACATCGCCGCGCGCCAGGAACTGCGCGAGATGGTGGCCGGATTGGCCTTGCCGACCGGCGATCATGCCGCGTCCGTGGACATGCTCGGCGCTGCCTGATGGGGCTGATCGCGCTGGTGCTGATCGGCCTGGCGGGCTGGCTCATCTGGACCGGGAGATTGCAGCGCATGTCGACCAAGGATGGCATGGCATTGGGGGCGGCACTGGTCGGCGCGGTGCTGGCGGCCAAGGGCAAGCCGGCGCTCGGCGCGCCGATCCTGCTGGGCGCGGCCCTCTTCTTCGCGTCGCAGGGCAAGGCGAAGAAGGGCGCTAACCGCGCCAGGCGCAAGGCTGCGCCGCCGGTGCAGACTGACAGGGCCGACGTGGAGGGCGCCCGCGCCCTGCTCGGCCTGTCGGCGGATGCCCGCGCGACCGACATCCGCGCCGCACATCGCCGCCTGATCGCCTCGGTCCATCCCGACAAGGGTGGAACCGAAGCGCTGGCTGCCCAGATCAATGCCGCGCGCGACCTGCTGCTCGCTGACCTTGCCGAGCGGGATCGTCCGTCCGCCGGCTGATTGCCCCAGAAAGGACTATATGGCCCATCGCTTCCACCCGACCCTGCTGCGCGAATATGACATGCGCGGCGTCGTCGGCCCGATGCTCGGGGAAGCGGACGGCTATGCGCTGGGGCGCAGTTTCGCGACCTGGGTGCGGCGCGCCGGCGGATCAGCGGTCGCGGTCGGCTATGACGGGCGGCTGAGTTCGCCCATGCTGGAGGGCGCGCTGGTGCGCGGCCTCACCGACAGCGGCGTCGATGTGCTGCGTGTCGGTCTCGGTCCCACGCCGATGGTCTATTATGCCGAGGCCGAACTGGACGTGGCGGGCGCCATCCAGGTGACCGGCAGCCATAATCCCGCAGATCAGAATGGTTTCAAGCTGGTCCTGGATCATGCGCCCTTTCATGGCGAGGCGATCCAGCAGATCGGCGCGATGGCGGCGGCCGGCGACTGGCTGGCGGGCGAAGGCCGGGTGCGCGATGTCGATATCATGCCGGCCTATGTCGAACGGCTGGTGCGCGATTTTGACGGCGCCGCCTGGCGGATCGGCTGGGACGCGGGAAACGGCGCCGCAGGACCGGTCGTGGAGAAGCTGGTGCAACTCCTGCCGGGTGAGCATCATCTGCTCTTCACCGATGTAGACGGCAATTTTCCCAACCATCATCCTGATCCTACCGAAGAAGCGAATCTGGCCGATCTTCGTTCCCTTGTCCTCTCCAGGAAGCTCGATTTCGGCGTGGCTTTCGATGGCGATGGCGACCGGATCGGCGTGGTCGACGGCCTAGGCCGGATCATCTGGGGTGACCAGCTGCTCGGCCTGTTCGCCCAGGTGGTGCTGAAGGATCGGCCCGGCGCCCCGATCGTCGCGGATGTGAAGGCCAGCCAGGCCCTGTTCGACGAGGTTGAGCGGCTGGGCGGTGAGCCGGTGCTGTGGAAGACCGGGCACAGCCATATCAAGTCCAAAATGAAGCAGATTGGCAGTCCGCTGGGCGGCGAGATGACCGGCCACATCATGTTTGCCGATGATTTTTACGGTTTTGATGATGGACTCTATGCCGCCGTTCGCCTGATCCGCGCGGCTGCCCGGTTGCGCCGCACCGTCACCGACCTGCGCGGCGATATGGCCGAAATGGTCAACACGCCGGAAATCCGCATCGCCGTGCCGGAAGACCGCAAGTTCGCGATCATCGAAGACCTGCGCGACCGCCTGATTGCATCCGGCGCAATCGTGGAATCGATCGATGGCGCTCGCGTCCGCACTGTCGATGGCTGGTGGCTGCTGCGCGCGTCCAACACCCAGAATGCGCTGACCGCGCGGGCGGAGGCGTCGGATGCTGCGGGATTGGTGCGTCTGCTGGCCCAAATCGAATCCCATTTGCGTGATTCGGGCGTCGATCAGCGATTGCAAGCGGCGAAATAGCCTGTCGCAGCGCGCAAAATTGATATCGCTATCATTATTTCATGCGGAATTTCCCTTAGGGAAACATGGCCTTGTGACACCGGTTGCATGAAACGCAATCGCGCCATCATGTTTCGCATTTGCGACGAACGCCGCCTGGCCGCAAAAGGAACTCGCCTTTCAGGCATCCTCTCCTAAAACTTCATAGCCGTCCCTCGGGGCGGCTTTTTTTTTGACCTGTGACGTTGGCGCAACAGGGCGGCACTTGCCGTAGCGTCCAGCCGGCCGAAATCCGGGCAATTGAGCGAAAAATCGCGGAAATCCGTCATTGGCGCCTGTAGAAATCGTCGGGATAGCTGTTATGCGCATGGTTCCATAAGTCGCATGAGGCGTTTAAGCGCCCGCACCAAATGGCCAAATGAGTTTTTAGCAGAGGAAACGCCATGTCCCTTCGCCGTCGCATTCTTCCCACCATCCTGCTGACCGGCGCGATCGTCGCACCGATGCCGGCGCTGGCTGGTGGCTTCTATCTTCAGGAACAGTCGCCGGTGGAAACCGGCCGCGCCATGGCTGGCGGCGCCGCTGCAGGCGACGATCCCTCGACCATCTATTTCAACCCTGCCGCCATGACCCAGCTGTCGGGCGTCCAGGTTTCGGCCGGCGTCAACGCCCTGATGGCTTCCGCCCACCAGACCAACCGTGGCAGCTATCGCTCGGTCCCCGGTTCGACCGCCCGCGTGCCGGTGACCGGCAATGACGGTGGCCAGCCGTTCGAAAGCGTCATTCCGGTCCCCAATTTCTACGCCTCGGCGCAGGTCACCGACCGGCTTTGGCTGGGCCTGGGCGTCAACGCGCCCTTCGGCCTGAAGCTGGAATATGATGACGGTTTCTTCGGTCGCTATGACTCGATCTACACCGACCTCAAGACCTACAACATCCAGCCTTCGGCCGCGTTCAAGCTGAACGACAATTTCTCGATCGGCGGTGGCGTCGACGTGCAATATGTGAAGGCGAACCTGACCAACGCGCTGCCGCAGGTGTCGCCGCTGGCCACCACCGACGGCTTCACCAAGCTGAAGGGCGACGACTGGACCGTCGGCTGGAACGCCGGCCTGTTCTACACCAACGGCACCACCAATGTCGGCGTCCACTATCGGTCGGGCATCAACCACAAGCTCAAGGGCACCCAGACCATTTCCGGCCTGGTGACGCCGCTCAGCGCCGCCAATGGCGAATTCGATGCCTCGGCACCGCTGGACCTGCCCGATATCGTCACCGTGTCCTTCATGCACAAGCTGACGCCGAACCTGCGCGCGATGATCACCGGCAAATGGTATGGCTGGTCCAGCTTCAAGGGGATCGAGGTCACCTCGGCCACCGGCACCACCAACAAGGAACTGGATTACAAGGACAGCTACAGCGTCAGCCTGGGCGGCGAATATGATTTCAGCCCCGCCTTCACGCTGCGCGCGGGCACCATGTTCGACCGTTCGCCGACCAATCCGCAGCATCTGACCACCCGCGTGCCCGATGGCGACCGCGTGTGGCTGACGGGCGGCGCAACCTGGAATATCTCGCCGGCCTTCGCGCTGAACGTCGCCTACGCCCATACCTGGGTGGAAAAGGCGAACATCATCCGCCCGGACAGCTATTTCCCGTCGCCGGCCACCGTCACCGCCACGACCCTGGCACAGACCAGCGGCAATGCGGACCAGGTTGCCGCATCGCTGACCGCGCGCTTCTAAAAAGCTGCGTTAATGCTTATAGGGGGCTCCAGCGATCTGGAGCCCCTTTTCATGTCCGAACATAATCCCGGCCTGCGCCCCTGGCGCGACATCGCCCGACGGCAGTCGCGGCAGATCATGGTCGGCAACGTCCCCGTGGGCGGCGGCGCGCCGGTCACGGTGCAGACCATGACCAACACGCTGACTCATGACGTCAAGGCGACGATCGACCAGATTCGTCGCTGCGAGGATGCCGGCGTCGACATCATCCGCGTGTCCTGCCCCGACGAGGAATCGACTGCGGCGCTGAAACAGATCGTCCGCGCCGCGCGCGTGCCGATCGTCGCGGACATCCATTTTCACTATAAGCGTGCGCTGGAAGCGGCCGATGCCGGTGCTGCCTGCTTGCGCATCAATCCGGGCAATATCGGTTCGGCCGCGCGGGTGAAGGAAGTGGTGGACGCCGCCAAGGCCAATAATTGCTCGATCCGCATCGGCGTCAACGCCGGCAGCCTGGAGCGCGACCTGCTCGAAAAATATGGCGAGCCCTGCCCAGAAGCGCTGGTCGAAAGCGCGCTCGACCATATCAAGCTGCTGCAGGACCAGGATTTCCACGAATATAAGGTCGCGGTGAAGGCGAGCGATGTGTTCCTGGCGGTCGCGGCCTATATGCAACTGGCCGACGCGGTCGATTGCCCGCTGCATCTGGGCATCACCGAAGCCGGCGGCCTGATCGGCGGCACGGTCAAGAGCGCGATCGGTATCGGTAACCTGCTCTGGGCCGGCATCGGCGATACGATCCGTGTCTCGCTCTCGGCCGAGCCGGAAGAGGAAGTGCGGGTCGGCTATGAGATGCTGAAGACGCTCGGCATCCGCACCCGCGGCGTCAAGGTCATCTCCTGCCCCAGCTGCGCGCGGCAGGGATTCGATGTGATCCGCACCGTCCAGGCGCTGGAGGAACGGCTGCAGCATATCAACACGCCGCTCTCGCTCTCGGTGCTGGGCTGCGTCGTCAACGGTCCGGGCGAAGCGCGCGAGACCGATATCGGCCTGACCGGCGGCGGCAATGGCAAGCATATGGTCTATTTGTCAGGCGTCACCGATCACACGATCCAGGATGCCGACATGGTCGACCATATCGTCAGGCTGGTCGAGGCCAAGGCGGCCGAGATCGAGGCAGCGGCGAGCGACGCGGGACAGGTCCAGGCGGCGGAATAAGCTGCATGCGTTTGGCTGTCCTGCTTCTGCTTACGCTTCTGCTGGCTTGCAGTGATGCGAAGGCAGAACAGGTTTTGCGTGTGCAATTGAGCGCAGGCAAACCGGAGGCTCAGTCCTGCACGGCGAGGATCGGCGATCAGTCCTTCGATATATCGGACCCTGCCTTGGAAACTACCCTCAAGCCTTTTGCAGAGCGGCATATGAATGTGCATCTCATTGGGGTGACCGATGTGCCTTATCGCTGTGTGGGTAGTCTCATCTACTTAATGCAGCGCATAGGCTTTCCCAAGATCGGCTTCATTTCTGAGGCTCCGCCGGCTGATGAAAATGCGGAATCCCGACATTAGCCAATCCGTTCCCCCAAAGGGTGTCGCCATCCCCTTCCTCATCTGCTGCCTTGGCGTCGCGCTCTTTTCGGTGATGGATGCGGCGATGAAGGGGCTCAGCCTCTCGATCGGCCTTTATAACGCGCTGCTCTGGCGTGCGATCACCGGCAGCCTGCTCGGGCTGGTCCTGATGCTCGCCACCCGCCAGCGCTGGCCCAACCGTTCTGTGCTGCGCCTGCATCTGCTGCGCGGCGTGGTGGTCGCGCTGATGGCCAGCTTCTTCTTCTGGGCGATCATGCGCCTGCCACTGGCCGAAGCCATTGCCCTCTCCTTCATCGCCCCGCTGATCGCGCTCTATCTTGCGGCGCTGCTGCTCAAGGAACGGATCGGGCGGCAGGCGATCGGTGCCTCGCTGCTTGGTCTGGTCGGGGTGGGCGTGATCCTGTCGGGGCGGATGCGCGGTGACTATGATGGCGACGCGCTGATGGGGGCGGGCGCGGTGCTGCTTTCGGCGATACTGTTCGCCTGGAACCTGATCCTCCAGCGCCAGCAGGCCCAGCTTGCCTCGCCGATAGAGGTCGCCTTCTTCCAGCATCTGGTCATGCTGGGCGTGTTCGCGATCGGTGCGCCGGCCTGGGCGATCGTGCCGACCGGAGCGGCGGTGCCGCTGGTGCTGCTGGCCGCCATGCTGGCCTTCACTTCTCTCGCGGCGCTCGCCTGGGCCTATGCGCGTGCGGAAGCCCAGCGGCTGATCCCGGTCGAATATACCGCCTTCGTCTGGGCCGCGATCTTCGGCTGGCTGGCCTTTGGCGAGCAACTGACGCTCACCACCCTTGCCGGTGCCTTGTTGATCGTCGCCGGCTGCCTTATCGCCGCGCGCACGAAACGGGCGGATATCGCCCATGTGGAAGCGGGAGCGGCATGAGCAAGGTCATCATCAGGGACGCGCAATCAACGGATATCGATACCATCGCGAATTTCATCCTGGCGCTCGCCGACTATGAGAAGCTGGCCCATGAAGTGAAGGCCGACCGCGAGACGCTGGCCCGATATCTGTTCGGACCCCGGCCGATGGCGGAGGTGCTGATCGCCGAGCATGATGGCGCGCCGATCGGCTTTGCCCTCTTCTTCCACAATTTCTCGACCTTCGAGGGGCGTCCGGGCCTCTATCTGGAGGATCTGTTTGTCCTGCCCGAAGCGCGGGGGCTCGGCGCCGGCAAGGCGTTGCTTGCGCGTCTCGCCCGATTGGCGATCGCGCGCGACTGCGCCCGGCTCGAATGGTCGGTGCTCGACTGGAATGCACCGGCCATCGCCTTCTACCGGGCGCTCGGCGCGCGGCCGATGGACGAATGGACCGTGCAGCGCGTCGATGGCGATGCGCTCAGCGCCCTCGCATCGCATCCTGCAGGCTGACGCCCAGCAGCACGATCGCAAAGCTGCTCAGGGCAATCACGACAAAGGCGGGATAGAAAGAGGCGAACATGACGACATCTCCTTTCGCCGCCCATTTTGCGCCTGCGCCCCAGGCGCGCGACATACGCAATGTTGCGGATGGGGCGGGACGAGCCGAGGGGCCGCAGGCTTGACGAGGACTCCTGGCTCGGCGCATTGTGCCGGAACGGAACATTTGGGGGACATTTGACCATGGCTGTCAGCCGCGGAGCCAAGCGCGCGCCGGAATGGCGCGAAATGCTCAAGCGCAGCATCGTGCGCAGCGGCGCGCTGATCGGGGCGATCTCGCTGTTTCTGGCGACCCTGTTCCTGGCGCTGGCGCTGCTGAGCTATCAGCCCAGCGACCCGTCGATGAACACGGTGGCGGGCGATCATGTCGCCAATATCATGCGCGCGCCCGGCGCCATGGTGGCCGACATGCTGCTGCTGCTGTTCGGCGTGCCGATCGCGCTGCTGCTGCCGCTGATGGGGATTACCGCCCGTCGCCTGTGGGGCGATCATGAGATGATCGGGTGGAAAGCGCAGTTCGGCAAATGCCTGGTCGGCATCATCCTGATCGGCATCGCGCTGGCCCTGTTCCAGCCCGATCCGCTGGTCGGCCTGCCTTCGGGCTGGGGCGGCATGATCGGCCTTGTCACCGCCAAGGGGGTGATGAGCCTGACCGCCCAGGCACCGGCCGCGCAGGGCTGGATTATCGGCATATTGGTGGTCGTGGCCATGCTGGCCGGCCTGTTCGTCTGGTATCGCAGCCTGGCGCTGGAAAAGCCGATCTTCACCATCCGCCGTCCGACCCTGCCCCGGCTCAGCCTGCCGCGCCCCTCGCTCGCCTTTGCGGGACAGGGAGGAGCGGTCGATCTGGACGAGGATGATGACGGTCCGGTCGAACGGGTGATCGCGCCGCGCAAGCAGGTGTCGAACGAGCCCAAGCCGCCGATTACCATCCAGGCGCCCAAGCCCGCCCCGGTGCAGCGCTCGACCGCGCCGGTGTCGCAGGATGATCTGTTCGGCCACAGCTCGCTGCCGTCGGCCGACCTGCTCAACCCCATCCCCGCCAATCAGGGCCAGAAGATCGACAAGGCGGCGCTGGAACGCAACGCCCGCCTGCTGGAGAGCGTTCTCGACGACTTCCATGTGAAGGGCAATATCGTCGAGGTTCGCCCCGGTCCCGTCGTCACCATGTATGAGCTGGAGCCGGCACCGGGCATCAAGGCGAGCCGCGTGATCGCGCTGGCCGACGATATCGCCCGCAACATGTCGGCGCTGTCGGCGCGCGTCGCCACCATTCCCGGCCGCACCGTCATCGGCATCGAGCTGCCCAACACCAATCGTGAGGGCGTGTCCTTCCGTGAACTGATCACCAGCGAACAGTTCGGTGCGGAAGCGACCCTGCCGATCATCCTGGGCAAGAATATTTCGGGTGAGCCGATCATCGCCGATCTGGCGCCGATGCCGCATTTGCTGATCGCGGGTACGACCGGTTCGGGTAAGTCGGTCGGGCTCAACGCCATGATCCTGTCGCTGCTCTACCGCATGACGCCGGACCAGCTGCGCCTGATCATGATCGATCCCAAGATGCTGGAACTGTCGACCTATGACGACATCCCGCATCTGCTCGCCCCGGTCGTGACCGAACCGAGCAAGGCGATCCGCGCGCTCAAATGGGCGGTCGAGCAGATGGAGGATCGCTATCGCATGATGGCGTCGATCTCTGTCCGCAACCTCGCCAATTACAACGAGAAGGTTCGCGCCGCGAAGGCCAAGGGCAAGCCGCTCGGCCGCCGTGTCCAGACCGGCTATGATCCCGAGAGCGGCAAGCCGATCTATGAGGAGGAGCAGCTCGATTTCCAGCCGCTGCCGCAGATCGTGGTGGTGGTCGACGAGCTGGCCGACCTGATGATGACGGCGGGCAAGGAAGTCGAATTCCTGATCCAGCGTCTGGCGCAGAAGGCGCGTGCTGCCGGCATCCACCTGATCCTCGCGACCCAGCGTCCCTCGGTCGACGTCATCACCGGCGTCATCAAGGCGAACCTGCCGACCCGCATCAGCTTCTTCGTGACCAGCAAGATCGACAGCCGCACCATCCTGGGCGAACAGGGTGCCGAACAGCTGCTGGGCAAGGGCGACATGCTCTACATGCATGGCGGCAAGGGCCTGATGCGCGTTCATGGTCCCTTCGTTTCGGACGATGAAGTGCGCGTGGTCGCCGACCATTGGCGCGCGCAGGGTTCGCCCGATTATATCCAGGCGGTCACGGAAGAGCCGGAGGAAGGCAGCTTCGCGCTCGACGGCGTGGACCTGGGCGATGACAGCCCGGACGCGCAGCTGTTCCGCAAGGCCTGCCAACTGGTGTTCGAGAATCAGAAGGCCTCGACCAGCTGGCTGCAGCGCCAGCTGCGAGTCGGCTACAACAGCGCCGCACGTCTGATCGAACGGATGGAGGAAGAAGGGCTGGTCGGTCCGCCCAACCATGTCGGCCGCCGCGAAGTGCTGCGTGACGAGAATGGTAATCCGCTCTGACGCTACGAAATGCCTGTTTTCCTTGAGCGATTGCGTTCCGTGCAACCATGCTTGCTGCCTTCGCATTTGTCGTGACAGGGGCTTTGGGACATTAGGAACAGGCCTTTCAGGCATCCTCTCCTAAAAACTTTTCAGGCTGATCTTCGGATCAGCCTTTTTTTTGTCCGCGAATCGGTCTAGGCAGGCGTCGCTGCTGCCGCGCCGATAAACATAATTGGAGCGGTGCCGCCGGTAAGACCGGCATGGCGAGGCGGGAGCACGGGGGATCGAGCCAGCCATTTCACGGCCGCTCTCCCCCGTCTGGTCTTTCCGATCGATCCTTTCCCTGCGATGGAACAGCAAGGTTCACAGCGGGTTCAAGCCCCACCCCCTATGCCCCCTTTTCCGAACAACCCGGAGATGATTGCATGAAGCGCATCCTCGCGCCTGTCGCCCTGTCCCTCGCCACCGCACTGGTTGCGGTGCCGGCGGGCTATGCCCTTGCCCAGCAGGCGGCACCGTCCGACCTCAATCAGGTCAATGCCTATATCCGCGCCGTCACTACCCTGACCGCCGATTTCAGCCAGACCGACCGCAATGGACAGGTGCTGACCGGCAAGCTGACCCTGAAACAGCCGGGCAAGATCCGTTTCCAATATGAAAAGGGCGTGCCGCTGCTGATCGTGGGCGATGGCAAGGCGCTGACCCTGATCGACTATGAAGTGCGCCAGGTGCAGCGCTGGCCGATCGGCAATTCGCCGCTGGCCGCGCTGATCGACCCGACCAAGGATCTGTCGAAATTCGGCACCGTCGTGCCCACCGGCGACCCGACCGTGCTGAGTGTGCAGGCGAAAGACCCCAAGCGGCCCGAATTCGGCACCATCACCATGATCTTCAAGCGCAAGCCTGCGTCGCCGGCCGGGCTGGAGCTGTATGGCTGGGTCGCGCTCGACGCACAGAACAACCGGACGGCGGTGCGCCTGTCGAACCAGCAATATGGCGTGCCGGTCGCCGATTCCGCCTTCCGCTGGACCGATCCGCGTCCGCGCGGCCGTCCCAACGGCTAGGGCGGGCCGCAGGAACGATGGGCTGAAAACTTTCTGCCATCGTTCATCTGTCGCTCATATCCGATCGCCTAGATAGAGATCACGGCGAGAGACGCAGACCGGGATTTCCCCCCTGTTACCCGGCACACCGCTCCCGTCGCAAAGCGCTTCAAGGGCGCGATCGAGACCCCCGTTCCACGCCCCCGGAGCGGGGGTCTTACTTTGTCCGGCGCTTGCGCACGGGCGCGCGGCACCCTAGGTGCTTTTCATGGCCGATACCCTTTCGATTGCATCCTGGAACATCAACAGCGTCCGCGCCCGGATCGACATCGTCGAACGCTTCCTGACCGAAGAAGCGCCCGACATTCTCTGCCTGCAGGAAACCAAGGTGGTGAACGAGATTTTCCCCACCGACATGTTCAGGCGGCTGGGCTATGTCCATCAGGTGCTGAACGGCCAGCGCATGCATCATGGCGTTGCGATCATGAGCAAGGTGCCGATCCATGAGGATGACCGGTTCGACTGGCAGGCCAATGGCGAAGCGCGCCATGTCGGCATCCGCCTCGACAATGGCGTGCGGATCGAGAATGTCTATGTCCCTGCCGGCGGCGATGTCGCCGACCGCACGGTCAATCCCAAATTCGGCCAGAAGCTCGACTTTATCGAGCGGATGATCGAGTGGTCCGGCGCGCTCGACAACAAGCCGACCATCCTGACCGGCGACTTCAACATCGCGCCGCTGGAATGTGACGTCTGGAGCCACAAGCAGCTACTCGACGTGGTCAGCCATACGCCGGTCGAATGCGAACTGCTAGGCCGGTTGCAGGCGTCGAACGACTGGGTCGATATCGGCCGCCATTTTCACCCTGCCCCGGCGCGTCTCTACACCTGGTGGAGCTATCGCGCGAAGGATTGGGCGGCGTCGGATCGCGGCCGTCGCCTCGACCATATGTGGATGACCAAGGATGTCGCCGACAAGGCGGTCGCCCACCGTGTCGTCGAACCCGCGCGCAGCTGGGAAAAGCCGTCCGACCATATCCCGATCATCACCGAGTTCGCCTTCTGATGAACGGGCGGGATGCTGCCCGCGCCATCGATGCGCTGCGTCGTGGCTGGGCGATCCGCCTGACCGCGCCCGACGGCGCGATCCGGCTGATGGCGATCGAGGGCGCGGATGCGGTGACGCTGGCCGATTTCGATCCGCAGGGGCAGGCCGATATCCTGATTTCCGCTGCCCGCGCCGAGACGCTGAAGCTCGCCAACCAGCTGGCGGCGGCCGATCCCGATCTGCCGGTACTGATCGAGCGGGCGCCGTGGATCGACGCGGATGTCGCGACGTCGATTTCCGATCCGGTGCTGGACCTCGCCTCGCCGCTCAAGGGGCCGTTCCGTGCGCGCGCGCTGCCGGCGCCACAGGCGGCCAAGGCCGCCCTGCGCCTGGCCCGGCTGGCCGGTATCCTGCCCGCCTATTTCCTCGCCGAAGGCGACGGCCTGGTCGAGGCGGAAGTCAGCGCCGATGATGTCGGCGATTATGACGATGCCATTCACCTCGCCATCGCCACCCGTGCCCGCCTGCCGGTATCGGCCAGCGAGAGCGCGGAGATCATCGCCTTCCGCAGCCCCGACGAGCCGCGCGAACATGTCGCGCTGGTGGTCGGCAAGCGCGATGCATCGCCGCCGGTCATCCGCATCCACAGCGAATGCCTGACCGGTGACGTGTTCGGCAGCCTGAAATGCGATTGCGGCCCGCAATTGCATCAGGCGCTGCACCAGATCGCCGACGCCCAATGGGGCGTGCTGCTCTATCTGCGTCAGGAAGGGCGCGGCATCGGTCTCGTCAACAAGCTGCGCGCCTATGCGTTGCAGGATCAGGGCTTCGATACGGTCGACGCCAATGTGCGGCTGGGCTTCGCGATCGACGCACGCGACTTCTCGGTCGCGGCGCGGATGCTCGATCTGCTCGGCATTGGCGGCGTGCGCTTGCTCACCAATAATCCGCAGAAGGTTGCCGGGTTGCAGGCGGCCGGGATCGAGGTGGTCGAGCGGTTGCCGATCATCCTGCCGGCCAATCCGCATAATGAACGCTATCTCGCCACCAAGCGCGACCGGACCGGCCACCAGCTATGAGCGTCATCCATGTCGATGTCGCCGCCGGGCGACTGCGCTTCGGCGATCTCGACATGGCCTGCACCATTGGCCGCAGCGGCGCCTGTGCGGCCGCCGACAAGCGCGAAGGCGATGGTTGCACCCCCTTGGGCAATTGGCCGATCCGTGCGGTGCTGCTGCGCCCCGGCAAGGTCTCCGCCACCGGCATCGCCCTGCCCTGGCGATGGACCCATGCGGGGGATGGCTGGTCGGACGATCCGGCCGATCCCGCCTATAACCGTCCCGTGCGCTTGCCCCGGCCCTTCTCGACCGAAAGCTTGCAGCGTAGCGACGACGCCTATGACGTGATCGTCATCCTGGGCCATAATGACGCGCCGCCAGTGCCGGGCATAGGCAGCGCCATCTTCTTCCATCTGTCCGAAGGACGCCCGACCGCCGGCTGTGTCGCTGTGGACCGCGACGACATGCTGCGCCTGTTACCGTTGCTGTCACCCGGTGACGTCATGACCATTGCCTGAGAATTTAGGCGCCTGAGTAGCGATCAGGCGCGCTCCAGTGCCTCGCCCACTTCGCCGCCGGCCGCCTCCAGCAGCCGCCGTTCCAGCGTCTGCAACCGGGCCTTGCTCTCGATCTTCCCGCCCAAGAGGTCGGTGACGTAGAAGGTGTCGACCGCGCGCTCACCATAGGTGGCGACATGGGCGCTGTGGACCGTCACTTTCGACTGGAACAGCGCATTGGCCAGGCTGAACAGCAGCGCCGGGCGGTCGCGGGCATTGACCTCGATCACGGTGAAGCGGTTCGACGCCTTGTTGTCGATCAGCACATTGGGCTCGATGCGGAAGGCTTCGGCGCGGGTGCGGGGTAGCGGGCGCGCTTCCAGCTTGGTGATCATGCGGTGGCGGTTCGACAGGGAGTCCTCGATCGCAGCCTTGATCCGCGCCAGCTGCTCGGGACTGTGGAAGGCGCCGCCCAGCGGATCCTGCACCAGGAAATTGTCGATCGCGACGCCATCGCGGGTCGTATGGATGCGCGCGTCGATGATGTTGCCGCCGGCCAGGTGGATGGCGCCGGCAATGCGGTAGAACAGGCCCGGATGGTCGGTCGCATAGACAGTGACCAGCGTGGCACCACGTTGTGGATAATATTGCGCGGCGATCGACAGCGAGGAGTCGCCCGCTTCCAATATGTGCCGCGCATTATGGACCAGGATATCGTCCGGTTCGGCGATCCAGTAGCTTTCGGGCATGCGGCCGCTGAAGGCGGCGAAGGTCGCCTCATCCATGCCCAGCGCCTGGCGCAGCGCCTCCTGCTTGGCGGCGACCCGCTCGCTGCGGCCCTTCTGCTTGTGGCCCAGGCGCAGCACTTCCTCGGCCGCGTCATACAGGTCGCCCAGCAACTGCCGCTTCCAGCTGTTCCAGACGCCCGGCCCCACCGCGCGGATATCGACCACGGTCAGGCATAGCAGCAGGCGCAGTCGCTCGGGGCTCTGCACCACTTCGACGAAATCGAGGATCGTCTTGTAGTCGGCTAGGTCGCGCTTGAAGGCGGTGGCCGACATCAGCAGGTGATAACGCACCAGCCAGGCGACGGTCTCGGTCTCGGCGGCGGTCAGGCCCAGGCGCGGGCAGAGATGCTCCGCCACTTCCGCGCCCAATATGCTGTGGTCGCCGCCGCGCCCCTTGGCGATGTCATGCAGCAGCACCGCGACATAGAGCACCCGGCGCGACAATATCTTGCCCATCAGCTCGGTCGCCAGCGGATGATCGGTCGCCAGTTCGCCCTTCTCGATCCGGGCCAGCAGGCCGACGGCGCGGATGGTATGCTCGTCCACCGTATAATGATGGTACATGTCGAACTGCATCTGCGCCACGACGCGGCGGAAATCGGGGATGAACCGGCCGAACACGGTGGACTCGTTCATCCAGCGCAGCACCGTTTCCGGGTCGCGCGGGCTAGTCAGCACATCCATGAAGGCGGCATTGGCGCGTGCGTCCTTGCGCACCTTGGCGGTGATCAGGCCGGCGTCGCGGCTGGCCGCGCGCATCGCGCTCGGATGAATCTGCAGCCCATGCCTGTCGGCCACGGCGAAAATCTCGACCAGGCGAACCGGATCGGCCTGGAAGAAATCGTCGCTCGGCAGCGCCAGCCGCCCGCGATCCAGCACGAAACCGTCCAGCTTCTTGGGCCGGCGAAAGATCGACGGAATATAGCGGCGTCCGCGCTCGGCCAGCTGGTCGTCCAGATGCGCCAGGAACACCGCGGTCAGGTCGCCGACCGCCTTTGCATTGAGGAAATAATAGCGCATGAAGCGCTCGACCCCGGATCGTCCGGCCCGCGCGGTGAAGTGCATGCGCGTCGCGGTTTCCAGCTGCAGGTCGAAGGTCAGCCTGTCCTCGGCCCGCCCCGTGATCATGTGCAGATGGCACCGCACCGCCCACAGGAAATCCTCGGCCTTCTGGAACTGGCGCAGCTCGCTCTGCGTCAACAGGCCGACATCGACCAGTTCGGCGACCGATTTCACCCGGTTCACATATTTGCCGATCCAGAACAGCGTGTGCAGGTCGCGCAGGCCGCCCTTGCCTTCCTTGACATTGGGCTCGACGACATAGCGGCTGTCGCCCATGCGGCGGTGGCGCTCGTCGCGTTCCTCCAGCTTCTCGGTGACGAAGGTGCGGGCGGTGCCCTGCATGATCTCGCTGTCGAAGCGGACAGCCACTTCCTCGTAAAGCGCCCGGTCGCCCCACACATAGCGCGCTTCCAGCAGGGCGGTGCGCACGGTGAGGTCGGCCTTGGCCATCCGCATCGTCTCATCGATCGAACGGCTGCTATGGCCGACCTTCAGCCCCAGATCCCACAGCGAATAGAGCATGGATTCGATGATCTGCTCGGTCCAGCCGGTCGGCTTCCAGGGAGTGATGAAGCCGATGTCGACATCGCTGTGCGGCGCCATCTCGCCCCGGCCATAGCCGCCCACGGCGATCAGCACGATCCGCTCGCCGGTGCTGCGGTTGCCGGCGGGATAAAGATGATGGGTGGTCGCGTCGTAGAGCAGCCGCAAGATCTGGTCGATCAGGAAGGCGAAGGCCGTCACCGCCTCGCGCCCGCGCGTCGGTTTCGCCTCCAGCCGGCGCGCGACATCCTCGCGGCCATGTTCCAGGGCGGCCTTGAGTTCCTTGACGATCAGCCCGCGCAGCTTGATCGGATCGCCCCGGTGCTCCTGCGCCAGGGCGTTGATGCTGTCGGAAATCGCGCGCCGGTCAATGATCGCGCGGCGCGACCCCAGGCTGGGGAACTGCATGACCATGGCTCTCGTCTACTCGTGGTGACTGGCGGCGGCCAGTTGTTTCAAACGATATATGTGATCGAGTGCCTCACGCGGGGACAGGGCGTCGGCATCGATGCCATCCAGTGCGTCGCGCAGCGGATCGACCACCTCTTCGACCTGCGTCGCGACGCTGGCGAACAGCGGCAGGTCGTCCAGCCCTGCGGCAATGCCGCCGGTCTTCGCCTTGCCTGCCTCCAGCCGGCCCAGCACATCCTTGGCGCGCTTGAGCACCAGGGGCGGCAAGCCGGCCAGCCGCGCCACCGCCAGGCCATAGCTGCGATCGGCCGGCCCTTCGGCCAGTTCGTGCAGCAGCACCAGGTCGCCCTTCCATTCGCGCGCCCGCACATGGTGCAGCGACAGCGCGTCGAGCGTTTCAGACAGGCGTGTCAGTTCATGATAATGGGTGGCGAACAGGCAGCGGCAACGGTTGACCTCATGCACCGCCTCGACCACCGCCCAGGCGAGCGCAAGGCCGTCATAGGTGGATGTGCCGCGCCCGACCTCGTCCAGGATGACGAAGCTATGCTCGGTCGCCTGCGCCAGGATCGCCGCGGTCTCGACCATCTCGACCATGAAGGTCGACCGGCCGCGCGCCAGATTGTCGGAGGCGCCGACGCGGCTGAACAGCCGGTCGACCAGGGTCAGCGTCGCCGATTCCGCCGGTACGAAGGCGCCGGCCTGGGCCAGGATGACGATCAGCGCATTCTGCCGCAGGAAGGTCGACTTACCGCCCATATTGGGGCCGGTGACCAGCCATAGCCGGTCGGTTGCGACCAGTCGGCAATCATTGGCGACAAAAGGCTGGCCCTGCGCACGCAGTGCATCCTCGACCACCGGATGGCGCCCGCCGACAATGTCGAGGCAGGGGCCGACCCCGTCCTCAACCACGAAATGGGGCCTTTGCCAGCCGCCTTCGGCCGCCCGTTCGGCCAGCGCGGCGGCGACGTCCAGCCGTGCGAGCGCATCGGCGGCACGGGCGATGTCGGCCTTGCGGTCCAGCACCGCCTCGATCAGCGTTTCGAGATGGGCGGCCTCCGCCACCAGCGCATGGGCGCCAGCCTGCGCCACCCGTCCGGCCTGTTCGTGCAGGTCGATCGAGTTGAAGCGCACCACCCCGGCCAGCGTCTGGCGATGGGTGAAGCCGCTTTCGGGCTGCATCAGCTGGTCGGCGGCGCGGGCCGGCACCTCGACATGATAGCCCAGCACGCCATTATGGCGGATCTTGAGCGCGCTGATCCCCGTCTGCTCGCGATATTGCGCCTCCAGCGCGGCGATCGCGCGGCGGCCGTCGCCAGCCAGGCGGCGCAGCTCATCCAACGCGGGATCGAAGCCGTCGGCGATATAGCCGCCATTATTGGTTTCGGTCGGCGGGCTGGGCACTAGCGCGCGCGCCAGCGCATCGACCAGCGCGCCATGCCCGTCGAGCGCCGGCAGCAATTGCGTCAGCAACAGCGGCTGATCGGCCAGCCGGCCCAGCCGCTCGCGCAGCAAGCGCGCCTCGCCCAGGCCGTCGCGCAATTGGCCCAGATCGCGCGGGCTGCCCCGCCCCACGGCGACACGGCCCAGCGCGCGGCCGATGTCGGGCAGTGCGCGCAGTGCTGCCCGCAACTGACTGCGCAGCGTCGCGTCATCATGGAACAGCTGGACTAGGCCCAGCCGGGCGTCGATCAGCGGCGCATCCATCAGCGGCGCCGACAGATCCTGTGCCAGCAGCCGGGCGCCGGCCCCGGTGACGGTCCGGTCGACCGCGCCCAGCAGGCTGCCCGCGCGGGTGCCGCCGGTGGTCGCGACGATTTCCAGGCTCTCGCGCGTCGCCGCGTCGATGGCGACATGGGCGCCGCTGGTCTTGCGGAGCGGCGGCGCCAGGAAGGGCATCGTGCCCTTCCCCGCATGGTCGAGATAGGAAATCAGCCCGCCCATCGCGGCCAGTTCGGCACGACTGAACTGGCCAAAGCCATCTAGCGTCGCGACCGCGAACAGGCGCTTGAGCGCCTCTTCGGCACGGGCGCTGGAAAAGGCCGCCTTGTCGAACGGATGGCTGTTGGCGACCTCCAGCGTCGAACCTTCGGCGATCACCACTTCGCTCGGCCGCAACCGGGCGAGTTCGGCGGGCAGGTCGCCCGCCCGCACCGTCATCGTCTCGAACCGGCCGGTCGAAATGTCGGCGGCGGCCAGCCCCAGCTCGCCTTCGCCGCCCGTCTGGGCGAGCGCCACCAGCATATTGTCGCGCCGGCTGTCGAGCAGGGTTTCCTCGGTCAGCGTGCCGGCGGTGACATAGCGGACGATGGCGCGTGCCACGAGCGCCTTGCCGCCCCGTGCCTTGGCCTCGGCCGGCGTCTCGGTCTGCTCGGCGATGGCGACGCGATGGCCGCCCTTGATCAGCCGGGCGAGATAGGATTCGGCGCTATGCACCGGCACGCCGCACATCGGGATCGGCTGCCCGGCATGTTCGCCACGGCTGGTGAGCGCGATGTCGAGCGTCGCGGCCGCCATCTTGGCGTCATCGAAGAAGAGTTCGAAGAAATCGCCCATGCGGTAGAAGAGCAGGCAATCCTGCGCCTCTGCCTTGAGGGTGAAATATTGTGCCATCATGGGGGTAGGCTGGGTGGTGGTGGAGGTCGAATTGGCCATGGGGCAAGCGGATAGCCTGATCGCTCCGCTGAAACCAGAGCTTCGCCAAAGGGCAGGAAAATTGCGCTTCTCGCACTTGCCCACAAGATAATCTTGCCGCTAGGGCGGCGCTATTGTTCCATTATGTGGGTATCGCGATGACCGAAAAGTCAAATGTGGAATTTTCCGAGCGCGAGGCGCTGTTCTTCCACGCGACCGGCCGCCCCGGCAAGATCGAGATCATTGCCTCCAAGCCGATGGCGACGCAGCGCGATCTCTCGCTCGCTTATTCGCCTGGCGTCGCGGTGCCGGTGCGCGCGATCGCCGAAGATCCGGCGACCGCCTATGATTACACCGCCAAGGGCAATCTGGTCGCGGTCATCTCCAACGGCACGGCCATCCTGGGCCTTGGCAATCTCGGCGCGCTGGCATCCAAGCCGGTGATGGAGGGCAAGGCCGTCCTCTTCAAGCGCTTCGCCGATGTCGATTCCATCGACATCGAGCTGAAGACCGAGGATGTCGATCGCTTCATCGACGCGGTCGAACTGATGGAGCCGAGCTTCGGCGGCATCAATTTGGAAGACATCAAGGCGCCCGAATGCTTCGTCATCGAAACGACGCTCAAGGAGCGGATGAACATTCCGGTCTTCCATGACGACCAGCATGGCACCGCGATCATCGCGGCGGCGGGCGTCATCAATGCCGCGCTGCTGACCGGTCGCGACATGAAGGACATGAAGGTGGTGGTGAACGGCGCGGGTGCCGCCTCCATTTCCTGCACCGAGCTGATCAAGGCGCTGGGCGTCCCCAATGAAAACGTCATCATGTGCGACAGCAAGGGCGTCATCTACCAGGGCCGCACCGAGGGCATGAACCAGTGGAAGTCGGCCCATGCGGTCAAGACCGACGCGCGCACCCTCACCGAAGCGGTCAAGGGTGCCGACGTGTTCCTCGGCCTTTCGGTCGCCGGCGCCATGTCGCAGGATATGGTGAAGTCGATGGCGGCCAATCCGATCATCTTCGCCATGGCCAATCCCGACCCGGAAATCCTGCCGCCCGACGCCCATGCCGTGCGTCCCGACGCGATCGTCGCCACCGGGCGCTCAGACTTCCCCAACCAGGTCAACAATGTCCTGGGCTTCCCCTTCATCTTCCGCGGCGCGCTCGACGTGCGGGCGACCGGCATCAATGAGGCGATGAAGCTGGCCGCCGCCAAGGCGATCGCCGACCTGGCGCGCGAACAGGTGCCCGAGGAAGTGGCCAAGGCCTATGGCCGTTCGCACAGCTTCGGCCCCGACTATATCATCCCCGCGCCGTTCGATCCGCGTCTGATGGAGGTGGTGCCGGCCGCCGTCGCCCAGGCGGCGATGGATACCGGCGTCGCACAGAAGCCGATCGCGGACATGGCCGCCTATCGCGACTCGCTCAAGGCGCGGCTCAATCCGACCACCTCTGTTCTCACCAGCGCCTATGAACTCGCCAAGGCCAATCCCAAGCGGGTTGTCTTTGCCGAGGCGGAAGAGGAAGTGGTGCTGCGCGCCGCGATCCAGTTCCGCGAACTGGGCTATGGCATTCCCGTTCTGGTCGGTCGCGATCATGTGCGCGACAAGCTCAAGGAACTGGGCGTCCAGGATCCCGACAGCTTCGAACTGCACAACAGCGTCAATTCGCCGCTGGTGCCCGAGATGGTCGACCTTCTCTACGCCCGGTTGCAGCGGCGCGGCTATCTGCGTCGCGACTGCGAGCGGATGGTCAATCGCGACCGCAACATCTTCGGATCGCTGCTGGTGAAGATGGGCGTGGCCGATGCGATGATCAGCGGCGTCACCCGGCCCTATGGCCAGACCCTGCGCGAGGTGAAGCGGGTGATGGATCCGGCGGCCGGCCGTACCCCCTTCGGCATCCATGTCATGGTGACCAAGGACAAGACCGTCTTCCTGGCCGACACCACCGTGCATGAACGGCCGTCTGCGTCCGAACTGGCCGACATTGCCGAGGGCACGGTCGCGGTCGCGCGGCGCATGGGCCATGATCCGCGCGTCGCCTTCCTCTCCTATTCCAATTTCGGCAATCCGCCCGGCGCCTTCCTCGACAATGTGCGCGATGCGGTGAAGCTGCTCGACCAGCGCGACGTCGATTTCGAATATGAAGGCGAAATGACACCGGATGCGGCGCTCAATCCGACCGTGATGAAGAATTATCCGTTCAGCCGCCTGTCCGGCCCAGCCAATGTGCTGGTCATGCCGGGGCTGCAGTCGGCCAACATCTCGGCCAAGCTGCTGCGCGAACTGGGCGGCACGTCGATGATCGGTCCGGTGCTGGTCGGCATGGAAAAGTCGGTGCAGATTGCGACCATGTCGTCCAACGCGTCCGAACTGCTGACGCTGGCCGTGCTGGCCGCGGGCGGCATCGCACTCTGATGATCGTGGCGGGGCACCAGCCCCGCCCCTATCCGCTACGACCGGTTGGTTTCTGACCGGTTTCGCTTGCCTTGCGCCATCGTCTGCTGGAAGACCATGGCATGAACAGCGCAACCATGATCGACAGTGCCACCTTCCGCCGCGTCCTGGGCCATTATCCGACCGGCGTGTGTGTCGTCACCGCGTCGGGCGAGGATGGCGCCCCGGTCGGCATGGTGGTCGGCTCCTTCACCTCGGTGTCGCTCGATCCGCCGCTGGTCGCCTTCTTCCCCGCCAAAAGCTCGGGCAGCTGGCCGCGCATCCAGCAGATCGGCCGCTTCTGCGTCAATGTCCTCGCCAGCGATCAGCAGCCGCTCTGCCGCCAGCTGGCTGCACCTGGCCCCGACAAGTTCGCCGGCGTGTCGCACCGCGTATCCGACAATGGATCGCCCATCATCGACAATGTCGTCGCCTGGATCGATTGCAGCCTGCATGCCGTGCATGAGGCCGGCGATCATTATATCGTGCTGGGTGAGGTGGTTGCGCTGGAAGTGGAACGGCCCGACCGGCCATTGCTGTTCTTCCAGGGCAATTATGGCGAATTTTCCCTGCTCGCATGAGGAACAGGCGGCGCGACACCGTCTGATTGGACAAGAGGGCAAGAAAAAAGGGGTAAAGCTCGTTAAAAGGCCGTAATGATCCATACATGGGTCAGAAACATCACGGCTCCTTAACGTCTGCCGTCTATCATCGTCCCCATTCCGGATCGGACTGATCATGACTGCGCTGCTCATCACCATCGACACCGAATTGTCCGCCGCGCTGCACCAGCGCGGCGTCGGTCTTGAGCAGAATCTGCGCCAGTCGATCTGGGGCGATACGGCGGCTGGTGCTTTCGGCATCGGCTGGCAGATGGACCTGATGGACCGCCATGGCCTCAAGGGCGTCTTCTTCCTCGATCCCCTGCCGGCGCTGATCCACGGTCCCGCCTTTCTCCAGCCCATCGTCGCGGCCATCGTCGGGCGTGGGCATGAAGTGCAACTCCATCTGCACAGCGAATGGCTGGCCTGGGTCAAAGATTCGCCAGTTGAAGGGCGACAGGGCCGCAATATCGGCGATTTCAGCCTGGCCGACCAGATCACCCTGCTTGGCCTTGGTCGCGACCTGCTGGAACAGGCGGGTGCCCCGCGGATCAGCGCGTTCCGGGCCGGCAATTTCGGCGCCAATGACGATACGCTGCGGGCGCTGGCGGCGATCGGCATCGGCTGGGACAGCAGCGTCAATCCGGCCTATCTCGGCCAGGGATGCGGCATCAGCATGGATGCCGGCCAGATCGGCGCGGTTCGCGCCCAAGGGCTGGTCGAACTGCCCGTGTCTGGGATTGCTGACCGCCCCGGCCATTTCCGCCCGGCACAGATCTGCGCCATGTCGGCCGCCGAAATGCGCGCCGGCATGCGTCACGCCGCGCAGGAAGGTCATGATGCCTTCGTCATCGTCACCCATAGTTTCGAAATGCTCTCGCGCGATCGGATGCGCCCGAACCGCACGGTGATGCGCCGCTTCGAGCAATTATGCCGGACTGTCGGCGCGACGCCGGGCATGCGTCCTGCTGGCTTCCATGATCTGTCGCCCGCGCTCGCCGATGCCCCCGCGCGCACGCTGACCCGCGTGCCGCCCAACCGGCTGCGCACCGGCCTGCGCATCGCGCAACAGGCCTGGGCGACATGGCGCTACGAACATCGGCTGGTGCCTGCGTGAGCCGCCTGCCCTGCGCGATCGTCATCGGCCTGGAAAATGCGATCAGCCTGACCATCGTCCGGGAACTCGGCCGCCATGGCGTGCCGGTCCATGGCGTCGGGCCGGCAACCGGCATCGCGGCGGCATCGCGCTATTGCACGGACAGCACCGATCGGCCGTCAGGCCCGGCGGCCGATTGGCTGCCCGGCCTGATCGCCCGGACAGGCGCGCGCGCCGTCTTCGCCATTTCGGAGACTGATCTGCTCGATCTGGCGCTGCTGCCGCCGATGATCGGCGATTGCCATATATTGGTCCCGCGCGCCGAAGCGCTCAACCAGGTTATCGACAAGCGCCGCACCCTGGCGGTCGCGTCGGTGCAGGGCCTGATGATACCGCAAACCTGGCAGCCGATGGCGGGCGACGACTTCCAGGCCCATGCCGCATCCATGCCCTATCCGCTGGTCGCCAAATGGGCCAATCCGCCAGCGGTTATGCCGCTGCTCGAGCGGGCGGGGCTGGAATGGATCAAGGCGGAATATGTGCGGACGCCGGATGCGTTGCAGGCGCTGCTTGCCCGCTATCGTCCGGTCGGTATCTGGCCGATGATCCAGCAATATTGCGGCGGTGTTGGCCTGGGGCAGATGCTGTTCATGGCCGATGCTGATGCGACGCTGCATTTCCAGCATCGCCGCCTGCACGAATGGCCGCCCGAAGGGGGCGTATCGACCCTGTGCCGTGCCGAACCGCGCGATCGCCATGGGCAACAGATGGCATTGTCCGAACAATTGCTGCGCGCGCTCGGCTGGCAGGGGCCGGCCATGGTCGAATATCGCTATGATGCAGCCAGCGGTCATTACTGGCTGATGGAGGTGAATGGTCGTTTCTGGGGCAGCCTGCCGCTGGCCGGCCATTGCCATGCCCATTTCGCCTGGGAAGCCTATCGCCGGGCGGTGCTGGGTGAAACGGATGCGGCGCCCCTGCCCCGTGATACCCTGCGCGCCCGCTACATGGTGCCGGAAACCAAGCGCCTGCTGCGATTGCTGATGGGCGGAAAGATCGCCGATCCCTTCTTCCGGGCCAGCCCATGGCGCGACCTTGCCACCTATCTGCTGGGCTTCCTCGACCCGCGCATGCGCTATTATGTCTTCAGCTTCAGCGATCCCCGGCCGCTGCTGCGCGATCTGGGGCAGATCGTCAGGAAGGCGTTGCGCCGGGATAAGTCCTGATCAGCGCCGTCACCGCCTGCTCGATCCGCTGCAGGCAATAGGCCATGTAGCGATCGTCCAGGCCATAGGGATCGTGCAGATGCGGCATCATCGGCTGTGTCCATGTGCCAAGCAACTGACGTGGTAGGTGCGACAGGCGCGGATCGGCAGCCAGCCGATGCAGTTGCCGCACTTCCATCGCCAGCAGCAGGTCGCCCGGCTGCGGCTGATAATCCGTCCTGTCGAGCGCCTTGTGGGCAGACAGGTCATGGCCCAGGGCCTGCGCCGCCGCGATTGCCGGATCATGGGCCGGTCGTCCGGTGGTGGTCGACAGGCCGAAGGAGGCCGTGCGGGCGCCGGCCTTGCCGGCCACCACATCGGCAAAAGCGCTGCGACAGATATTGCCCTGGCAGACGAAGACCAGCCGACGCACCTCGGCCGGGTCTGGACGCAGCGTGGCCGATTGCCCCAGCGCGAGCTGCGGATAGGACAGGGCCAGGCGCACCAGACCGCGAAATGTGCCGAACCGCGCGTTGATCATGCGACGGTGCCGATGGGGAGCAGGGAATCCATTGAAAGGGCCTTAGCCCAAACAGGTTGCGATTTCCCTCCCCCTGTGGCTAGCCGCAAAGATGCGATCAACAAAGGACAGTCCGCAGGGAAGCGATTCCACCATTGCCGATGTCGCCGCTGCGGTGGGCGTCTCGATCCGAACGGTATCACGGGTTCTCAACCAGTCGCCCAAGGTCAATGCGGAAACCCGCGAGCGCGTCCAGAAGGCGATTGCAGCGCTCAACTTCCGTCCTTCCATGCGCGCCCGCGCCTTCGCCATGGGCCGCTCCTTCCTGATCGGCATGGTCCATAATGACCGCAATGCGCTGGTGCTCGACGCCGTGCAGCGCGGCATAGTCGGCGAAGCGGGCCGGCGCGGCTATGAACTGGTGGTCCATCCCACGCCGATGGATGCCGCCGCCTCGGTCGAGGATGTGCTGCAATTCGTCCGTCGCTCGCGCACTGACGGTCTGGTGGTGCTGCCGCCGGTATCGGGCATTGCCGGCCTGCCCGAAGCGCTGGCGCGCGAGCATATCCCCGCCGTTGCCCTGTCGGCCCTGCCGATCACCGGCTATGCCGATGTGATCCTGTCGCCCGAGCGCGAGGCGGCCGCACAGGTGGCGCACTATCTGCTGGAACTTGGCCATCGCCGCATCGCGATGGTCGGCGGCCCGGCCAACGCCATTTCCGCGCAGGAGCGCCGGGCTGGCTTTGTCGAGGCGCTGGCCGCCGCCGGTGTCACTTTGCTGGACGAGGCGGAGGGCGATTATGGCTTCCAGTCGGGCCTTGCCGCCGCCGAGCGCTTCCTGTCGCTGCCGACCACGCCCACGGCGATCTTCGCGGCCAATGACGTCATGGCTGCCGGCGTCCTCAAATGCGCCGGAATCAAGGGCATTGCCGTTCCGCAGTCGCTGTCCGTCGTCGGCTTCGACGGCAGCCTGTTGTCGCATGTCGTGTCGCCGGCGCTCACCACCATCTGGCGCCCCTTTGGCGACATGGCGCGGATCGCGACCCAGCAGCTGATCGACCGGATCGAGGGGCAGGCCGTGACCGCCGAACTGCCCCCGCCGCTGCGCCTGGTGGAGGCGGAATCGAGCGGTCCCGCCCCCGCCTGACCGATCAGAGCCGATAAGCGCGGCGCACCAGGCCCACGGTCAGTTCCTGCGCCAGCTCGGCCGCTTCCCAGTCGGCCAGCCGATGTTCGGCGACCAGCCGCGCCAGGAAGGCGCAGTCGATGCGGCGGGCGACATCATGTCGCGCCGGAATCGACAGGAAGGCGCGGGTGTCGTCGTTGAACCCGACCGTATTGTAGAATCCGGCGGTCTCCGTCGTCATCTCGCGGAAGCGGCGCATCCCTTCCGGGCTGTCATGGAACCACCAGGCCGGGCCCAGCCGCAGGCACGGATAATGGCCGGCCAGCGGCGCCAGTTCGCGGGCATAGGTGGTCTCGTCCAGGGTGAAGAGGATGATGGTCAGGTTGGCGTCGTTGCCGACCACGTCCAGCATCGGCTTCAGGGCACCGACATAGTCGGTGCGCATCGGGATGTCGGCGCCCTTGTCGCGACCATGGCTGTGGAACAGCGCGGCATTATGGTTGCGGCAGGAACCGGGATGGATCTGCATCACCATGCCGTCCGCCTGGCTCATCTTGGCCATTTCTGTCAGCATCTGGGCGCGGAACAGTTCGGCATCGTCGGCATCAGCCGTGCCGCCGACGATCTTCGCGAACAGCGCCTCGCATTCTACGGTCGACAGGTTGGCGGTGCGCGGCGTCGCAAAGCCATGGTCGGTCGCGGTCGCACCCATGGCGCGGAAATCGGCGCGCCGCTTGGCGTGGGCCGCCAGATAGCCCTGCCAGCTTTCGACATCCTCGCCGGTCATGTTGCCGAAGCGGACCAGCGCGTCGCGAAATTCCTCATGCTCGGGGTCGATCACCGAATCCGGGCGATAGGTGGTGACCACCCGTCCCTGCCAACCGGATTCCCGGATCGCCTGATGATGGCGCAGATCGTCGTCCGCCCCTTCGGTCGTCGCCAGCAATTCGATGTTGAACCGCTCGAACAGCGCGCGCGGGCGGAAGGCGTCGGTGGCGAGCGCCGCGTTGATCGCATCATAGACCTGGTCGGCGCTCTGCGTGTCCAGCGCCATGTCCAGCCCGAACACTTCGGCAAAGACATGGTCCAGCCACATGCTCGACGGGGTGCCCCGGAACAGGTGATAATGGCTGGCGAACAGGCGCCATGCCGCGCGCGGATCGGTATCGGGCAGGCCGCCGCGATGCGGCACGCCCAGATCGTCCAGCGCGAAGCCCTGCGAATAGAGCATGCGGAACAGATAATGGTCGGGCGCCAGCAGCAGTTCGGTCGCGTTGGACCAGGGGGCATTGGTGGCGAACCAGGCCGGGTCGGTATGGCCATGCGGGCTGATGATCGGCAGGTTGGCGACCTCGGCATAGAGCGCGCGGGCGATCGAACGGGTCGTGGGATCGGCGGGGAACAGGCGGTCGGGCGACAGGGTAAGCGGATGCATGGCGATCTCCTTGTCCGCCGGTTACCGCCTTGTGCCAACGCTGGCAATGGCCTATTCCAAACCCATGTCGATCCTTGCCGAAACCGCCCCGCTGCTGGCCCTTCAGGTCGCACCCGAAGATGATGTCGCCGTTGCGCTGCACCCGCTGAAGGCTGGGCAGACGGTGCGGGTCGGCAAGGCCGATGTGCCGTTGCGCGATCCGGTTCCGGCCGGGCACAAGTTTGCGCTCCACGATATTGCGGCCGGGGCGCCGGTCCGCCGCTATCGCGCGCCGATCGGTTTGGCGACGCAGGCGATCCTGGCTGGCGAGCATGTCCACAGCCATAATCTCCACACCGCGCTTTCGGGCGAACTGGCCTATCGCTTCACCGGTGCGCAGCCGCAGCCGCTATCCCCGACGGACCGGCCCGTTCCGCATTTCCGCGGTTATGTCCGCGCCGACGGCAGCGTCGGCACCCGCAACGAGATCTGGATTCTTCCGACCGTCGGTTGTGTCGGCCGATTGGGTGAGCGGCTGGCGATGAAGGGGGCGGCGCTGGCGGAGGGGCGTATCGATGGCGTCCATGCCTTCAATCACCCCTTTGGTTGCTCGCAACTCGGCGCCGATCTGGACGGCACGGCCGCGATTCTTGCCTCTCTGGCGCTCAATCCCAATGCTGGTGGGGTGTTGCTGCTCGGGCTGGGCTGCGAGTCCAATCAACTCGACGCGCTGCTGTCGCGCATTCCGCCCGATCGGCGCGCCCGGCTGCGCACCGTCCGTGCGCAGAGCGAAAGCGACGAGTTCGAGGCCGGCATGACGGCGCTCGCCGAACTGATCGATCTGGCCAGCGCGGATCAGCGGCAGGATGTGCCGCTTTCGGCGCTGCGTTTGGGGGTCAAATGCGGTGGCTCCGATGCAATGAGCGGCCTCACCGCCAATCCCCTGATCGGTCGCATGGCCGATGCCGTGGCCCAGGCGCAAGGCAGCGCGATCCTGACCGAAATCCCGGAGATTTTCGGCGCGGAGACGCTGTTGATGCAGCGCGCCGAGAATGAGGCCGTGTTCGATCGGCTGACGCAGGTGGTCAATCGCTTCAAACGCTATTTCCTCGACCATGGCGAACCGGTGTCGGAAAATCCCAGCCCCGGCAATATTGCCGGCGGCATCACCACGCTGGAGGAAAAATCGCTGGGCGCGGTGCAGAAGGGCGGCATTGCCATCGTGACTGACGTCATCGACTATGGCGACCGGATCAGCCGCACCGGCCTCACCATATTGGAAGGCCCCGGCAATGATGCCGTGTCGACGACGGCGCTGGCGGCGGCTGGCGCAACCCTGACCTTGTTCTCGACCGGTCGTGGCACGCCACTTGGCAGCCCGGTACCGACGGTCAAGATCGCGTCGAACAGCGCGCTGGCCGATCGCAAGCCGGGCTGGATCGATTTCGACGCCGGACGCGTCCTGCAGGAAGGGATGGATGCCGCGGCCGATGCGCTGCTGGCACATATCGTCGCGATTGCCAGCGGGGCGCCGGCCCGGAACGAGGTGAATGACGAACGCGCCATCGGCATCTGGAAGCGCGGCGTAACCCTTTAGTTTTTCGCCCAAGGATCAATGGGCGTTGCGGCGATCCGTCCGTGCGGGACCGGAGGACGCCGGCAGAATAAGCCCGGCGCCGCGCCATCAGGCGGGCACCGGGCCAGTTCCTCAGCCGTTCAGCTTGTCCTTGACCGCCTTGGCGGGGGTGAAGCCGAGCTTCTTGGAGGCAGCGATCTGGATGGTCGCGCCGGTCGAAGGATTGCGGCCTTCACGGGCGGCCGACTCCTTGACCTTGAACTTGCCGAAGCCGTTGAGCGAGATTTCTTCGCCCTTGGCAGCAGCATCGGCGATCGCGGCAAACACGCCATCGACCAGCTTGCGGGCATCGGCCTTGGTGATGTTGTGGGCCGAAGCCAGGGTGTCGGCGAGGTCGCTGTTGTTCATGGAATAGGCTTTCCTTTGTTGTTGGCGCGCATTGCATAGCTGGCACGAAAGCCAAGGTCCATCGGTCCTGAGCGTCCGATTGCGCTTAAAAGTGCGGTTAATGCGGCGTTTCAGACGCTTTGCGCATGCGCGCATGCCAACCGGCCGGTCAAAGGCCGATATTGCGGCCTGAGCGGCCGGATCATCATCAATGGAAAGGTGGCGGAGACGGAGGGATTCGAACCCTCGGTAGCCCCTTAAGGCTACGACGGTTTAGCAAACCGCTGGTTTCAGCCACTCACCCACGTCTCCGCACGAATTTGCCTACCGGAAACCGGGAGGCAGTGGCTAGGCGACGGGCTATAGCGACGGCTTTGATCCATGGCAACGGTCCAAATGTGCGATTTTTCATGCGGATTTGCACAATCGGATTCAATCTGGCTTAGAATCGACTCCGGTGGGCGTTCGTTCATTGTCGTTTCAGCTTGGCGACGGATAATCTGACGGATGTTTTCAAGAGCGGGCTTCGGGGAGTATCGGGTAATGATCGGCAGCATGGGGCGCACGGGCGCCCGCTTCGCACGGGTGGGTGCCCTGATGGCGGCACTCGGCGGGCTCCTGCTGGCGCCGGTCGCCAGCGCGCAGATTCGCACGGTCGATCCCAACACGGCGATCGATTCCGATCTCGCGCCGCCGCCGGTCCAGAACAGCACGCCGACCGATCCGGGCGTCGACTCCAGCCTGCCGCCGCCAGCCACCTCGACTGATTCCGGCACCTATAATGCCGCTCCCGCTGCCGGCGGTGCCACCGCCACCGGCGCGCCGGTCACCTCCAATTCGCCGCCGGCCGCGATGGCGCCGGGCGAATCCTATCAGGAAGATGATCTGATCGGCGCGGCCGAAGGCGTGTTCGGCAAGGGCGCCGAGGGCCTGGCCGGCATCATCGAGAAGATCCTCAAGGATCAGGGCCAGCCCAATGCCTATATTTCCGGGCGCGAGGCGTCGGGCGCCTTCGTGGTCGGCCTGCGCTATGGTTCGGGCACGCTCAACCACAAGATTGAGGGCAAGCGCGAAGTCTATTGGACCGGTCCGTCTATCGGCTTCGACGTCGGCGGCAATGCCGCCAACACCTTCGTCCTGGTCTATAATCTCTATGACAGCCAGGATCTCTACCACCGTTTCCCGGCGGCCGAAGGCACCGCCTATCTGGTCGGTGGCTTCACTGCCAGCTATCTGCGTTGGGGCAGCGTGGTGCTGATCCCGATCCGCCTGGGCGTCGGTTATCGCCTCGGCGTCAATGCGGGCTATATGAAGTTCAGCGAAAAGCGGACCTGGCTGCCCTTCTGACGGTCATAGCAGGGAGAGCTGGGCGCCCGCGTCGCCGCTCTCCCCCGCTTCCCCCTCGCCTTCCAGATTATGCACGCCCAGGCCCAGCAGCCGGGCCCCCATGCGCAGCGGCAATTGCGCCTTCAGCAGCGTACAGCCAGCGTCCACCAATTGTTCGACCGATCGAACCGGCGCGGCAAAGCTGCGCGACCGGGTGATGATGCGGAAATCGGCGAACTTCACTTTCAGCACAACGGTCCGGCCATAGGCCTGCGCCTTCTCGATCCGGGCCCACAGGCTTTGCGCGATCCGCTCGATTTCGCGCAGCAGCGCCTCCTCGGCGACAAGATCCTCGAAGAAGGTGTCCTCGACGCTGACCGACTTGCGCTCCTGCCGTTCATGCACCGGCCGATCGTCCTCACCCCGCGCGGCACGATAATAGAAGAGCGCGCTGCTGCCGAAATGGGTCTGGAGGAAGGATAGATCGCGATCGCGCAGGTCGGCGCCGGTTTCGATTCCCAATTTGTGCATCCGTTCGGCGGTGACCGGGCCGATGCCGTGAATCCGCCGCACCGGCATGCGCGCCATGAAGTCGGCGCCTTCCGCCGGCCGCACCACGCACAGCCCGTCGGGCTTGTTCTGGTCCGACGCCAGCTTGGCGATCAGCTTGTTGTAGGACACGCCGGCCGATGCGGTGAGGCCCGTCTCCTCCTGGATCAGCCGCCGGATTTCCTGCGCCACCTGCGTCGCCGACGCGATGCCCGGCTTGTTCTGCGTCACGTCCAGATAGGCCTCGTCGAGCGAGAGCGGCTGGATCATGTCGGTGAAGCGCGCAAAGATCGCGCGGATCTGGGCAGATACGCTGCGATAGACTTCGAACCGCGGTTTCACGAACAGCAGATCGGGGCATAGCCGCCGCGCTCTTGCACCCGGCATCGCCGATCGCACGCCGAATTTCCGCGCTTCATAGCTGCAGGTGGCGACCACGCCGCGCGGACCGCCGCCACCCACGGCAATTGCCTTGCCGCGCAGGCTGGGATCGTCACGCTGTTCGACCGACGCATAAAAGGCGTCCATGTCGATATGGATGATCTTGCGCAGCGCGGGCGGCGGGGCGTCCATGGCCGGCCTTATGCCACCATGGGAACGAAAGGGAAACAGTCGGGCGTGTCAGCCCTTCTTCTTGCCCTTTTCGTCCTTGGCCATGGCCAGCAGCGCGGCAAAGGGGCTGGCCTGATCCTCGGTCAGCACCCCGGCCTCGCGCAGATAGCTGTCGGCCTCCGGCGCGCGCGGATAGGGCTCCATTGCCAGCGCCACCGTCTCGGCCACCGCTTCGCCCATGTCGATGACATTGCCGTCATAGCCGATCGTGTCGCAATCCTCCGCGTCCAGCTCCAGCTCCTCGCCCTCGGGCAGGTCGCCGCTCTCGGGCACGAAGCGCAGCAGGAAATCGGTATCGATGGTTTCGGGCACCGGCAGGCCGGTGGCGACGCAGGGCTGGGCCAGGGCGGCGCGGACCCGGCCGCGTGCCAGGATCGTGCTGCCCTCCGCGCTCAGCCGATAATCCGCCTCCAGCCGGTCGAGCGCCAGCAGCGCAAAACGGCGCATCAGCGCGGCGCGCTCGCCCTCATCGGCGCTGATGGTCACCAGGCTGTCACCCAGCTTGCCCAGCTGGTCGGCGCGCACGGGGCGCGAAAATTCGATCATGTCGCTCATCCAAGGTCTCCAGCCAGCAAGGCGTCGCGGGTCAGGCAGGCCAACCTTGTCCAGCGCGCGCGCAGCGCGCCCTCGACATGGGCCAGGGCATCTGCCGACGGGGCATCACCGCGATACAGGTTTCGGCGCAGCGCATCCTCCAGATCGCCCTCCGCCGTCAAGGCCGCACGATAGGCCGCCAGTCGTCCGCCCAGTGCGCTCATCATCCGGCCGATATGCTTGCCGACGACAACATCGCCAATCCCTTCCTGGCGCAGCTGGCCGTCCATATCATCGACGAACAGCTCGGTCAGCCACACGCTCTCCTGCGCCGCGCCCAGCGCCTCAAGTCGCATCAGCACCTGCGCCAATATCGCGACGATCATGTCGAACCGGCCGTCCAGCGTATCGGGCACACCGCCCTGCAGATACCAGTGCGGCTGCCGTCCCTCGGCCACCACCGCATGATAAAGCGGCATCAGGCCCGCCTTGGGATCATCGCGGCCTAGCAGGCGCTGGAGGAAGGAAGGACGGGATTGGGACATGGGTTGCCGTCTTTTCGTGATGGAATGTGGGCCAGCGGGCTTCGCGGGCGCGTGCGCCCCTTGCCGGGGCCTGCGCATTTCCATATTGATCGCTGGGCCGCCCGATGCAATGGCGGCTTTCTGTTTCTTGGGTTCGCGGGCCCGTCCCCGCAGGAGAAGACCATGCGCAAGTTTAGCCGCCAGTCCCGCCGCGGGCGTTTCCTGCTGGCTCTGGGCCTCGGCGCGATCGTGATCAGCGCATCGGGCTGTACCCGCATCCGCACGCATCAGGGCTATCAGGTCGACAAGCTGCTGGTGGACTCCGTCCAGCCCGGCATCGACAATCGTGCCTCGGTCGAAGGCACGCTGGGCCGTCCCAGCTTCGTCGCCCAGTTCGGCGAACAGGACTGGTATTATGTGTCGCGCGACATGCGCTCGCTCGCCTTCTCCAATCCCAAGCCGGTGTCGCAGACGGTTCTGCATGTCCGGTTCGACCCGGCCGGCAACGTCGTCGCCGTCGATCGCATGGGCCTGGAGCAGGTCGCGCACATCTCGCCGACCGGCGACAAGACCCCGACGCTGGGTCGCCATCGCAGCCTGTTCGACGAGATTTTCGGCAATATCGGTGCCGTGGGCGCCATGGGGGCCGGCTCGGCCGGCGGCGCCGGTCCGGGCGGCGGCCCGAACGGCAGCTGAGCCTGGCTGCACTGCGAAGATATAGGCGCCGTCCTGTCCATCATGGACCGGGCGGCGTTTTTGTTCGGACGGCATGACCTGGGCATCGGATCGACAGCGGTTCGAGCTGCGCCAGGCACAAAAAAACCGCCGTTTCCGGCGGTTTTTGCTTCCTTCCTCACCGAAGGAAAATGGTGCCAGAAGAGATTTTCAACCGAGCGCTTAAGCAACTGATTTCGCAGCCAAACAATAGACTTACGAAATCACCAGAGGCAGCTATAGCACACTCCGAACGCGTGGAAAAGGCTGGATGATGGCGGACACCGTAGCGATCTTCATGTTTGGCGGTTGGATTAGTGCATCGTCTTCACGGGTCATTTCTGTATCTCACGGTTATGGCGTACGATGCATTTACCATCGACACGAACATGGCGATTAAGTTGAATTCAATCTTGAGAGCGAACTGCTCGGTCATTGACTGACATCCCGATTTGGGGTGGCATGAAGTGATCAGGTCAGAGGGGCGTAGGGGGGATACGCCTCTTCGCGCGTCAGCACGACCCACGCGATCCGGGCCCACTTGTTGGCAAGCGTCACGGAGGCGAGTCGAACAGTCTTCTTTTCAGAGAGCTTCCTGATCCAGTCAGCCATAGGGCTAGGTTTGCCTGCCGGCGCTTTATCGGCACCTTGTTGTGGCTGGCCCGTACGGGCGGGCGCTAGCGTGACCTGCCCGAACGGTTCGGTCCCTATCAGACGGAGAAGCGACGCTATTATCGCTGGGTTGAGCAGAGCGTGATCGATCGGATATTCGAGGCGGCGCCGGATGATCCCGAATCGAATGGTTCGCGATTGATGCGACCGTGATACCTGCCCAGGCTCAAGCGGCCGCGACACAGGTAAAGGGGGGCGTTCAAGCCCAGGCTCTCGGCCGCTCTCGAGGTGATTTCGGCACTAATACCCACGCCGCAGTCGATGCAGCCGGCCTGCCGGTGCGATTCGTACTCGGCCGGACCAACAGAATGACATGGTGCCGGCCTTTGATCTGATCCGGGGCCTGCCTATCAGTCAACTGCTGGCCGACCGGCCCCATGACGCCGACAGCCTGTGCGACCTTGCGCGCGCAAGTTGACGAATCGGTCATTCCGCCACGCAGGCATTAGAAAATCCAGCGTGACTATGATCGCATGGCTTACAAACAGTGCTGGGGCATCCAAGGCTTCTTCGCCAAACTGAAGCAATGGCGCTTCAGCGCCACACGGCACGAGAAACTCTACGCTAACTTCCTATGCTTCGTCAAAATCGCCAGCATCGTGCTATGTTGTAGCCGCTATAGTCTAGACGCTGGCCCATTATGGCATCTAGCGTGGAATGGCGAGGAGGGCCGATACCGGTCCCCCCGTCAGGGTAAAGGCGCATTCGCCCTCCAGCAGCAGGCAGTCGCCCTTTTCCCATGACAGACCATTGACCTTGCCTGCGCTGGTCAGCGGCGTGAACCACAGCAGCTTGCCGTCTGGCACGCTGACACTCTGATTTTGGTTCCAATGGACTAGATCGAGCGAGAAGGGTGCTGCGCTATCAGCAATCAGCCGGGTTTCGCTACCCAGCGGCGCTTCGACCAGGACATGCTTGTAGGGGGTCAGGCGGCTGACCTCCACGCCCTCGTCCAGATGCAGTTCGCGCGGGCGGCCATAGTCGTAGAGGCGATAGGTTACGTCGGCATTCTGCTGGATTTCCACCAGCGTTATACCCGCTCCGATCGCGTGAACAGTGCCGGCCGGGATGAAATAGCAGTCGCCGGGCTTCACCGGTTTCCAGTCAATCCACTGCTCCAGCGACCCGTCCTGCGCGGCGGTGCGGAACTGGTCGGGGGCCATGGGGGCGGTGAGGCCGATGCCCAGCGTCGCGCTCGGCTCGCAGTCGAGGATGTACCAGATTTCCTCTTTCCCGCGCAGTAGTCCCTTGTTCACGGCTTGCGCGTCGTCGGGATGGACCTGAATCGAGAGGCGATCGCTGGTGAAGATATATTTGACCAACAGGGGTAGGTCGCGCCCGTCGGCGCTTTCGAACCAGACCTCCCCGACTTGACGGCCTGCACCAGCAGCGGCAAAGATCGACGGAAGGTCAGTACGGCCCCACGGCTTTTCAACATAATGAGGCTTAAGCTTTTGCATCGACAGGATATCCAATGACTAGACGGAGGGTTTCTCCTTAGTCAAAGCATCCCTGTCAACAGGAACCGGCGCAGATAGTGGTCGTAATCCGACTTCCCGAGCTTATCGCTCGCCTGTTCCAGTTGCGGGCCTTCGATGAAGCCCTAACGATAGGCAATTTCTTCGCGACTGGCGATCTTAGAACCATGACGGTTTTCGAGGACGCGGATGAAGTCGGCGGCGTCGAGCATACTGTCGAGCGCAGCAGTATCAAGCCAGGCATAGCCGTGACCAGTGATTTCGGCATGGAGTTCGCCCCGCTCGAAATAGACGCGGTTGACGTCGGTGATTTCCAGCTCGCCGCGTGGCGAGGGCTTGAGGTTCGCGACAATGTCCACGACTATTTGTCATAAGAATAGAGACCCGTCACTGCCCAGATGGACAGGGGTCTTCCGGGCTTGCCTTAATCGTGACGGCCCTCATTTTGTTATCGAATTTAATCAGGCCATAGCGTTCCGGATCAATTGACATGATAGGCGAAGGCGCTTGCACCGCTGCTGCGCGACGCGGCGCTAGCGATTAGCTCGGGTGGGCCGTGGCCAGGATAAATATCGTCGCCCAAGATCGGCGACGCAAATGATCATATGCGGTTGCGGGCATTAAGGCAGTCTCTAGGTGATGGACTTCTGCGACAAAGTTGGGGTCGATTATGTATTCGGCCTTCCAACGAACGCCGCGCTGCGCGCAGATACAGTCATCGTCACGGCCGCTGAAACCTGAAATTCCGTCTATCTACTTCGAAGAGCCCATTGATATTGCTGAGGTGAAAACGCCGACGGTGGCGCTTGCCCATATCACCTAGTCGTCCTAAGATCTCGATCGAACATACCAGACCCCGCGCCCTCCACCTCCGTGCGGGCTGAGCATTTCTTTCTTTGGCTTGAGCGAGTTATGATTAACAACTTTACAAAGATCGTCCCGGTCATCCTCTCTGGAGGATCGGGCACCCGGCTCTGGCCCGTCTCCACGCCTGAACGCCCCAAGCAGCTGCTACCCTTGACGGGGGACCAAACCATGCTGCAACTGACCGCAGAGCGGATCGAAGGCTTTGACGCCGCTCCAGTCGGTCGCACAATTCTAGTTTCCAACGCGGCACATGCTGAAATTATCGATGAACAGCTGCGCCAAATTGGGGTTGAAGACTATCGCGTCATCCTGGAGCCTGTCGGCCGCAATACTGCGCCGGCGATCGCCCTCGCCGCGTTGGAGGCGCAACCGGACGATGCTTTGTTAATCATGCCGAGCGATCATGTCATCGCTGACTTACCCGCATTCCACAAAGCCATTGCGCAGGCGATGCCGCTGGTCGAACAAGGGTGGCTCATCACTTTTGGTATCAGGCCTGAAGGCCCAGAAGTCGGCTACGGCTATATCCAGATGGGGCAATCCTGCAGCGATGCTGTTCATGAAGTCGTGCGCTTTGTGGAAAAGCCCGACCTTACCAATGCACAAAGAATGTTGGCGGAGGGCAACCATGCCTGGAACGCGGGCATCTTCCTGTTTCGTGCCGATACCTATTTGGCCGCACTCGAACGACACCGGCCCGATATGCTGGCGGCGGTCAGCGCATCGTTAGTGGAAGCCAGGCGGGAAGGCGCACATATCTTTCCCGATTCCATAGCGTTCCAAGGCTGTCCGTCGGATTCGATCGACTATGCGATTATGGAACGGGAAAGCAAAGTCGCCTGCGTACCCGTCAGCATGGGCTGGTCGGACGTCGGCAGCTGGGACTCCCTTCATGCGGTCAGCGCCCGCTGCGACAATGACAACGCCGTACGCGGTGATGCGCTGCTGCTGGGCGCGAACAATTGCCTGGTCCACAGCGACGGACCGCGCGTCACCTTGGTCGATGTCGACGATCTGATCGTGGTGGTGTCCCAAGGCAATGTCATGATCCTGAAACGCGGAGAGTCTCAGAAAGTGCGCAAAGTGACCGAGGCTCTGAAGGCCACGGCTGCTTCGATCGCTAACTGATCCCTTTTGGAACGCCGGAACCGGACGCAGCACGAGAGACTTATGATCCAATCCGTTTCTATCGCCGATCTAATGAGTCAGTCCGGCGTCGCCTTTGGTACCAGCGGTGCGCGAGGCTTGGTCAGTGCGATGACGGACCGGGTCTGCTTCGCCTATACCTGCGCTTTCCTCCAGCACCTTGCCGACATCGGCCAGTTCGGACCAGGACGGCATGTGGCAATCGCAGGCGATTTGCGGCCTTCCAGTCCCCGCATCATGGCGGCCTGCGCGGCGGCGGTACGCCATATGGGGGGAACTGTCGATAATTGCGGCTTCGTGCCTTCCCCGGCAGTCGCCGCCCATGGCTTCCGTCAAGCCATTCCATCACTGATGGTAACCGGCAGCCACATTCCCGACGACCGCAACGGCATTAAGTTTAACCGCACCGACGGTGAGGTGCTGAAGCCAGACGAGCTGTCTATTCGAGACCAAAGCGTGGTCCTGCCTGATCTGTTCGACGAGGAGGGGATGCTGAAGGACACGCAGCCTGTCGAACCCGATCTGGATGTCGTGACAGCATATGTCGCACGCTACTTCGATGTCTTCGGGCCCCGAGCTTTGGCAGGCATGAAACTTGGCATCTACGAACATTCAGCTGTTGGCCGTGACATACTGGGCGCATTGGTAAGCGCGCTGGGAGGGGAAGCTGTGTCACTGGGGCGGTCAGAGCGCTTTATCCCCGTCGATACTGAAGCCGTCCGTCCAGAAGATCAAAAGCTTGCGCGACAATGGGCTCGAGAATTAAAACTGGATGCAATCTTATCGACAGACGGAGACTCCGATCGCCCACTGCTAGCCGACGAAACCGGCGCCTGGATGCGCGGCGACATCCTAGGAATTTTGTGCGCACGGGCATTAGGTATTGATGCAATCGCGACACCTGTCAGCAGCAATAGCTCAGTTGAACTTTCCGGCCTCTTCAAAATCGTCCGACGGACCCGGATTGGCTCACCTTTCGTGATCGAAGCGATGAATGGCCTTGTCGATGAGGGGCCGACCGGCGTCTGCGGTTATGAGGCAAATGGCGGCTTTCTCCTGGCGACCCCTGTCAAGATTGGAAACCAAACGCTCGCAGCCCTACCAACGCGCGATGCCGTATTGCCCATCTTGGCCGTGCTGGTCGACGCCCAGCGTCGAGGCGTAACGCTATCGAAGCTACAGGCCCAGTTACCGTCCCGTCATACGTTCAGCGAAAGACTGCAAAATTATCCGACAGCGCACAGTCAAGCTCTAATCTCGCATTTGGAGCGCGGTAGCGAGGCTGAGATTTTGGAACGGCTGACAGCCATATTCGGCGATTTGGCCGGCGAGGCCGATGGAATCGACCGGACAGACGGTTTGCGTATCCACTTTGCGCGGGGCGACATCATCCATCTGCGCCCCAGCGGAAATGCGCCAGAGCTTCGTTGTTACACTGAAAGCGGCACTGCGGAACGGACCAAATTTCTTAACGAAAAAACATTGATATTAGTTAAAAATATGGCATTGCAAGTTTGATTTTATAAATAAAAAATATATCATATTAATTGAACTGTAATTTTATTTATCGGGGCAAGAAAAAGGGGAAAATTATGATTTCAGACCCTCGTTCGGTTGTCCAGTCGTTACCTGGCGGCGTGGTCAAATCCGCAGTTCGTGCTGTCGAGATTGAAGTGCGCGCACTCGAAGAGCTGGCCTCGGCAATAGCCAATACTTCTCTTGGCGAAGATCTTTCGGAAGCAGCTAAGCTCATCGCAGCCAAAGGCCGCCTTATTGTCACCGGTATGGGCAAGAGCGGGCATATCGGCCGCAAAATTGCCGCTACGCTGGCATCCACTGGAACGCCTTCCATGTTCATGCACCCGGCAGAGGCAAGCCATGGCGACTTGGGGATGGTTACTCCCAATAATGTGGTCCTGGCGCTCTCCTGGTCGGGCGAGACGAGCGAACTGAGCGATGTTATCGCCTATACGCGGCGTTTCTCGGTTCCGCTGCTTGCGATCACATCGCGTGCCGATAGTGCGCTGGGTCGTGCTGCAGATATTTGCTTCACTATGCCGCGTGTCCAAGAGGCATGCCCCAACCGATTAGCGCCAACCAGTTCTACCACGGTGCAGTTGGCATTTGGCGACGCTTTGGCGGTGGCATTGATAGAACAGCGCGGATTTTCCGCGACCGACTTCCGTACATTTCACCCGGGGGGCAAGCTGGGCGCACAGCTGATGTCAGTGGCAGACCTGATGGGCACTGGCAACGACGTACCGCAAGTGACGCCAAGCTCGTCGTTGCTCGACGCGACGTTGGAAATGACGCGCAAACGTTATGGTACAACGGCGGTGATTGACGATGACGGTCATCTGATCGGAGCATTCACCGATGGTGACCTTCGGCGAAGCATCACCACGGGAAACCTTAGCGATACGGTCCGCATGCACATGTCAGACGATCCCGTCATGGTCCACCCTAACGTCCTCGCATCTGAAGCGCTTAATATCATGAACAATCGCACGATTAGCGCGCTATTTGTGGTTGATGATCGAAGCTTGGTGGGCATTGTTCACTTACATGACCTTCTACGCGCTGGTGTAGCTTAACACGGAGCACCGATGGCCGATCTGATAGTTATCCCGGCGCGCTATGGATCGACGCGCCTGCCCGGCAAGCCACTACTGGAGATTGCTGGCCACTCGCTGTTGTCGCGGGTAATCCATGTTGCGCGCACCGCGCAACATTCGTTCGACAATGTCGAGATCATCGTCGCCACGGACGATGATCGCATCCGCGAGCATGCTGTATCGCTCGGCTGCGAAGCTGTAATGACCGACAGCTCGATCAGTTCGGGGTCAGGTCGCGCTCTTGCTGCAGCGAACAGCTGTGCGGTGCGGCCTGAAGTGGTCGTCAACCTACAGGGCGATGCCCCCTTCATTCCAGCATCTGTCGTTAAGCAAATGCTGGAAACCTCACGCGCGACAGAGGGGGTCGTGACCCCTGTATCGGTGTTAAGCTGGGACCAGCTCGACATACTCCGTGAGCACAAGAAGGCCGCGCCGTTCAGTGGAACGACATGCGTGCGAGCGCCTGATGGACGTGCCCATTGGTTCTCCAAATCAATCTTGCCAGCGATACGTGGTGAGGAGGCGTTGCGCGCCAGCGAGTCCATGTCTCCAGTACTACGGCATCTGGGCCTCTACGCCTATCGCCACGCTGCCTTGACAGCGTTCGAGGCAGCACCGCCATCGCTCTATGAGGAATTGGAGGGGCTTGAGCAGTTACGCTTCTTCGCATTGGGTATCCCGGTGACGACGGTGGAGATAGCTCCTCCGCGCATTTCAATGAGCGGGATCGACACGGTAGAGGATATTACGCTAGCGGAACAGATGATTGCGACATTCGGTGATCCAATGGATCAGACGACTTGAGCGGCCGCCTTTTCATCGTCCGCCACGGTAACACCTTCGCTTCGGGCGAACCCCCGCGCCGAGTAGGAGTAAAGACCGATATACCGCTGGTCGAAACGGGCGAATTGCAAGCCATAGCCTTGGGGCGGTGGTTTGCACGCGAGAAAATAACCTTCGATCGGGTCTATTGCAGCCCGTTATTGCGGACGCGCCAGACTGCCGCTGCAATCCTGGCTCATGTACCAGCCCCGTTGCCTGCAGTAGAACCGGCAAGCTTTCTAGCAGAGATCGATCATGGTCCAGATGAAAATTTGACAGACGATGCCATCGTTGTGCGCATTGGTCAAAATGCGCTAGCTGCATGGGATTTGCACGCCGAACCACCGCCGGGTTGGACAGTAGATCGTGAAATACGCATCGCGGCCTGGACGGAATTACTGACAAAGCCGATCAAGGGTAATGTGCTGCTTGTCACAAGCAACGGGGCGGCTCGCTTCGCATTATTGGCTTCAGACGACTTGGCCGCACAAGTGCGCGAACATCAAACGGATATGAAACTGCGGACAGGCGCTTGGGGGGAAATTGTGCAGACGGCAAACGGCCTCCATGTAGCGGCGTGGAATCAGCGCCCCCCGGCACGGATTTAGCCCGTCGGCCGATTGATCTATCATTACCCGGGATCAGGAGTGTGTTTCTTGACCATGCGGTTTTCGCGAATGTCATTGTCATGGCCGCCATCACGATCGTCACTACTGCTCCCGAAAGGATAGCCCTTATCAAGGTCACAATAGGGCGCTTTGCGATGTGACCTAGAATTTTCGACGATGCCCGGGCCATTAAGCTGGACCATATCAATCAGGAAGTTGTGCGACACCTGATTGAACGAAGGTGTCTGATGGCGGATGACGCCCCGCTCTCCGCAATTACGGTACAGCCGGATCGCGCCACCAGGTGACCGAATAGCCATCCTGTTTCCGCGTATAATGTTATGCGCTGATCCATCCACCGCAATCAGTTCTCGTCGGCCTTTCACGATAATATCGATATCGTTGTTTTCGATCCGGTTTTGCGCGCTTTCCTGGTCCAAATAGATGGCGAGCACTGCAGTGCCCCTGATTTTTGTGTTTGATAACGTGAAGCCTGTGGTTCCCGTTCCTAGATAAAGGGGGATGGCCCCTCCTGCATCAATCTCACTATCTACAACCTTGATCCTTGTGGGGGCTGAGCGTTGTGCAACCGCTGTCCAGTCAGGCCGACGTGACAACCGCGCCTCACGCTCATGATTGCTTCCAGGATCTACGCCTCGCGTGCGTATCGATCCCATAATGCGGCAATTGCGGATCGTGATATCGGTAGGCCGGCTCCAATGCACATCATCTACCGTAGCGACCTGCGCGGATTGGATTAAGATCCGCCCAGACGGCTTCGCGGCGTGTCCCTCGACGCCAATCGTTCCACCTTGACAGTCAATCACAACGCCAGAGGCATTCTGCCCCTTGAGCAGAATGCCCCGAGGGATGCTCTGCCCTTTCTGCAGGGTCACACTACATGTCAGCGGATAGCTTGCCGATCCCTTTCCCGCCGGCGCTGTCAGCCGCGCCAACACTTGCGCGTTGCAGGCCTCCTGGGCGCCAACCGGACCCGGCATAGCCGCTATGGCCATCAGCATCGTCATGCTAATCACTAGCTAACTCTCTTACAAAAGATCATGTCTGTGCCTCATCTGGCCGTTCAGGCTGTTGGCCCTCTGCTTCTCATGGCCACGATGGTGATCCATCTCTCCATTGAGTGCAAGTTCAGCGAATGCTTTCTTCAGAGCGTCGAGGAGGTTGCCCTAGCTGAGCGCCGCCATCGCGTCAGCGCCAGCCAGCAACTAGTCGAGAATCGAACGCACTTGCATCGTGACATATTGAATGTAATTTTTTGCCCATTCTAGCTCGCCGCACACAAAATTCCTGACAGTCCCTGTGCACCATCACGAAACCTCATCAGCAAGAGCAGCAAAGCGCCACCCGTGACCCGCGATGACGCTACTTACCATGTCCCAACGATGTCTCACAACCAGACAGCTGGTTCTGCGCTTTCCATGTCCTACTTTCCGTCTGAAAGGGCGTGCTTCATTGTCTTCCCGTCTCCTAGACGATACCGATAGAGCAAACCTGCGCGTCCCGCCCCAAGGAGCCCTCATGCCCCCAGGACTTTTCCCGCCGGCTTCGCTGACAAACCCGCCGCAGGTCGTGACGGAATTAATGAAGGCGGCGCCCGGCATATTTTCGGACGCTGCAGCTGCCAAGCGCTTCTTGCAACTAATTTACTTTCCAGCGTCACGGCACTGGCGCTATCAGCTGAACGGAAAATCGGGTAACACGTTCACACTTAACCTACTCTTTGAATTGGAATTTGGCGGACCATTTACCTGCCGACTCAATGATACCGACAATCAACATCCCGATTTTGCGCTATTCCAACTCCCCGCCGCTCGGCTGATGGAAAATGCCATAGGCGCTGAAGACACTATCGATGCTGTGCTGCACTTCCCCGGTCTGTCAATTGCTACCGTTCGAAACCCCTTTTCGCGTGCAGTTTCCGGCTTCCGCTATTTGTGTCGCAGTCACGAAATCGGCGACCGACGCTTTCTATCGGAACGGATCAGACTAAACGCCCTAGAAGGTTTTGACTGGGACAAGGACCCGCATAGCCCCCGCGGTTTCAACAAGTTCCTCGACTATCTTGGACGAATGGCGGAGACCGAAGGCCCTGACAAAATCGATCCCCACTGGTTATCTCAGCAACTGCATATCCGCCCAGACCTCTACAAACCAGATCTGATCGGACGAACTGAGAATCTTGCTCCTTTTGCCAAAGAACTCGCTGAACGTCTCGACCACCCTTTGCCAGACCTGTCCCGCCTGAAATCCAACCGAACAAAAAAGGTTAGCGGCAGTCTCTTCCTGTATGACGATCCCGCAGCGATCAGAAAGGTCCGAAGCCTCTATGCCGAGGATTTCATCATCTTTGGATACGATCCCGATCACCCAGCCTATTGAACTCTTTTGATCCTCATCTTGCAGGCGCCTTTTGGGGTCAATATGCCGCACCCCTCGCCTCATGGCTTGAAGACGGAGCGATATGCCGGACGGACTGGGTGATTTTGCAACCCGCGCCAATCTATTCTTTCAAAAAAAAATGAATATGGGCAAAATAACAAGGGCGCATTCTTCTTTTTAGCAAAGTCAATGGCTTAATAGCTCGTAAAACTGGCGGAAATAGCTTGCATCCGAGTATCTCGACATGGAATGGGAAAATTGGCGGCGGGGGTTTCATGCCGTCGATCCGTTCGAAGGCAGAATGATGACTCGATCGCCCGCAGACCAAATAGCCTGCACCACGGCTTCCCAAGCCCTAAGGGTTACTCGGCAGCCTGCAGTCAGCGCGCATTTTGAGTGCTGTAGTCTCATTCCAGCTCACCATACATCCTATGAAAAGCGTATCGCCGATGCGGCGCAGAGCTTCTACGCCACAATGGCAGCGCAGCACGCCCCCTTGCAGGTTCATCGCCCGCATCGAACCGATACTGGAGAAAGCCCAATGATCGAAACTCGTACCGTTAACGTTGGTGATATCAAAATTGGCGGCCGCGCGCCGTTTGCCCTGATCACCGGTCCGTGCCAACTGGAAAGTCTTGAACACGCACGCATGATGGCCGAGAAGATTTCTGAAGCTTGCGCTCCAACCGGCACCAAATTTATTTTCAAGGCCAGCTACGACAAGGCTAACCGCTCATCAATCAGCACCCAGCGGGGCTTGGGCATGGAAGAGGGGCTGAAAATCCTGAGCCATATCAAGCAGGAGTTCGGTGTCCCGGTGCTGACCGATGTGCATGATGCAGCACAGTGCGCCCCAGCGGCCGAAGTTTGTGACGTCCTGCAAATTCCGGCATTTCTCTGCCGTCAGACCGATTTGCTACTAGCTGCAGGCAAGACTGGCGCTGCGATCAACATCAAAAAAGGCCAGTTCCTGGCACCTTGGGACATGGGTAACGTTGCAGCGAAGATCGCCTCGACCGGTAACGAGCGCATCATGCTGTGTGATCGCGGTACGTCCTTCGGCTACAACACCTTGGTATCTGACTTCCGCGGTTTGCCGATCATGGCGCATACCGGATATCCGGTAGTCTTCGACGCCACCCACTCAGTGCAGCAGCCGGGGGGGCAAGGCACAACCTCTGGTGGCCAGCGTGAATTTGCTCCCGTGCTGGCGCGAGCGGCAGTAGCCATCGGCGTTTCTGCTTTGTTTATCGAAACCCATGAGGACCCTGACAACGCCCCTTCGGACGGCCCCAACATGATCCCGGTCGATAAAATGGCGGCTGTCATTAGCCAGCTGTGCGCCTTGGACAACCTGACCAAGTCGCAAGACCATATCTCGCTGTAAGTGCCCAAAAGGATAGATCAAATGATCGAAAAGAAGCAGGTACTCCAACCGGGCGCACGGAGCAAAAGCACCCAGGTGCTCGAGCAGGATCACTCATTGCAGCCAGAGGGCGCGCTGAATGCTGCTACTCTGGCGCTATTGGCGGAACGGGTCAGTGTGCTGCTGCAACTAGACCGCACTCGGCATAAGGTGCCGACCCAAGTTGACATGCAGGCACTTGCCAATGTTCCGGCCTACCTGTCCTCCGTGTTCCAGAAGGCAAATATGCTCGAAGGCGAACTGACTCCAGCGGAGGTCTACGAGGTAATCAACCGGCGCGTTTCGGACCTGCAGGCGCAGATCTATTTACTGCGCCTGGAAATGGACAGCCGGCTCGAACGTGATCCGGCGAAATTATATGAAGATCCGATGGTAGTTTCGGCCTATGGTGAGCGTCTATCGTTCATCACGCAAACCCCGCGCGATTTGAGTTTCGAGCCGCAGCTGATTGCCAGCGGCTGGCACAATTCGGAAAGTAGCGAATCTGGGCATTGGCGCTGGATGCGACCCGGGAACAGTTCAATCGTCTGCTTGCCACACCTTGGCAAGGTAGATCAACTCGTTGAAATTTGGGGAGAAGTGCTCGATCCAAACCAAATCAGCTCACTGAGGATTTTTGTGCAAGGCACTGAAGCCGCTATTGAAGTGCAGCCGGATCCATTGCATTTCGTCGCACGCATAAAGCTGTCTTTGGCCCAGGTACAATCGGCAAACTACCTTCCGATTGAGTTTCAGATGACGGATTTCCGCCAACCAAGCCCGACCGACACGCGCCTGTTGGGCGCACAGGTGGCTCGGTTCCGGTGCAGCGCCCTGGCAACATCGGAGCCCGCGGGGAAACCGGAATATGCGGACACGCCGCAGCTAATCGGGACATCTGAGGACACGAAAATGTCAGAGAGGGCCGCGCCGTGAAGGTTTCTGCCCTTTGCGATTTTGCTTTCTGGGAAGGTCGGGTTGGCACCGCAGTGCGCTTCAGCAGCTTATGCCACTCCCTGTCGAAAGTTTGCGATCTGACGGTGATCAGCACCGTGACCCTCGCAAACCGCTACAAGAGCTTTGCCGTAGGGAAACCATATGAATTCCTCGACAGGAGCGTACTTCAGAAGGTTCATGAGGCTCTGCCGCCTGGCATTATTCCTGGCGTAGCGAACGCGAACCAAGTCAGTGTTCGCGGAATTCGGGAACTCGTAATCTCGGGAGGCTTCGACGCGGTCCTGACGCCGTATTTCAATCGCAGATGGATGATCGAACACCTTCCTGCCGATATAGTCCGGATCATCGACACTCATGATTGCCAGTCTCAGCGCACTCGTTCCTTCGCTCGTCATGGGCTGATACCGACATTTCGTATGACGCCCGAGGAGGAAGGGGCAGAACTCGACAAATACGATATTGTATTAGCCATGTCGGACGAGGATTTTGACGAATTCTCCGCAATTTCGAGCAGCCCGGTGGTGACCACGCCTTTCCGTCTTCCTCTGCATGACTTGACAGGAGTGCGCAGTTTCTACGCCCCTGGGGGGGAGAATCGCGAACTTCTTTTCATTGCCGCGGACAGTCCAGTCAACCAAATGACCTTGGCATATCTGTTGCGTGATGTGTTGCCACTAGTGCCTGGGCATGTGGTGCTTAACGTGGTCGGCAATGTGTCAATGCCTAAGAATTTCACGGAAAACAGTAACTTCACGGTGGTTCGGCACGAGAATATCGATGATTTGGTACCGATCTATGCCCGCTGCGCACTAGCAGTGAACCCGACTTTCATGGGTGGCGGGGTCAAGACCAAGACGCTTGAGGCGCTGGCCTTTGGGGTTCCATCGCTCAATGCCGATGAGGGCGCGCGCGGAATGCGTCACCTGATCCCAGACGAACTCATTGCCAACGACAAGGAAACCTTTGCATGGCGTATCGGTGAATTGCTGTCCGACCCCGAGAAGCGCGCGACGCTAGCAAACGAGCAAACTGCCCGAGTGCGAACCGAAGACAGTGAAAGCTGGTTAACAATTTTTCGCGACCTCCTGCACGCAATTCGCAGTCACAAATTGGAGGCCTTCGCGTGACAATAGCGAAACGGATCATTGTCACTGGCGATTTTCTGCGCCCCTCCCCTCATAAGTTTCGTCCGACTCAGAACGAAAATATCCGCTGGCTGGCTCAGCTTCTGAACGTACCTGTCACGATGGCAACGGGGCTTCCGGTGCAAGAGGTGATCTGGGATGATAACTGGCTCAACCAGGCTACCTTTGATCAGGCTTCTGTCAGAGCCATCTACGAAGCCTTTTGGCTCAAGCCCAATATGCATAGTTGGGCGCAAATCTACAGCGCCGAAACGCTGCCTGTATCGGTCGAAAGCATCTTCGCCCATGTCTTTCGCGACAGCTTCGTCATCGGCTTCGAACTGCCGCCGGTGCTGGTGCATTTTTTACGCAGAAACGGCATTGGCTTTGTTGATGTGATACTCTCGCCAGTCCGTTTCATGGATGATTTGACCTTTTCCGTGAACGCCTCTTCACCTGCGGCGCTAAAGGCGATCCGTGCTCTCGCCTTGCCCGAAGCGGTACAACGACTGGCGGCGGGCGTCGTATCGGCCCACGTGGCCAAGCATTTTCCGACTCCCCCGCGTCCTGACACTCTTTTGGTCATCATGCAGACTAGCTTTGACCGGGCTGTCATCGAGGGAAAGCGGTTCGTAACGCTGATAGATTATATGAACGAATTGGAGGAGATCGCTAAAGATTACTCTTCAGTTCTAGTCAAACAACATCCCTTGGAACCTCAACCAGAAATCTGTGACATGTTGCTTCGCAACATGCCAGATGCTAGATTGACTGAAGAGAATTTTTATCGCCTTGTATCGCACCGGAACCTGAAGGGAGTAGCGGCACTCAGCTCCTCTTGCGTTTATGAAGCGGGTTTCTTTGGGAAACGTCAACACGCACTGATGCCAAGCGTGAATTTCAGTAAATCACCGGCAGGTCTAGACCTTTGTGAGGTAGGAGATATCCTCCTTGTGCCGGATTTCTGGCGTGATGCGCTCGGAGCGTCCGGACTGGCAGTCTCGGCGAAGGATGGCATTACGTTGCCTCCAAAACCCAATCGCTTCCGTCTGCAGCATCACACCTCCTGGGGTTATAGCGAGATCGACACTGATATTGCTGTGGCGTGGGCGAAGGATTAAATTTGGGGGCCAACGACACTAGAGCATCGCGCCTGAAATAGGAATCTGGGGATTCCCAGTGGGTTCAGAATGTGATTCACCTTCATTGGAGGTGGACCATGGGGAAATCCTATTCAGCCGATTTACGGGACCGGATCGCCGATCACATTGCATCGGGGCAATCACGTCGCTCGGCATCCCGTCATTTGGACACCTCGAAGAACCGTCTGATTTCGGCATGATGGCGGCTGGAAGGCTCAAGAGGGAAGTATGAGCCTCGGTTTTGGGGTCTGATCTGCTGATTTTCGTCGGTGCGGCGCCTTCACAGGCCGTCTTTGGCGTCACGCGGGCGCAATTCGCCCCTCGAGCCAGGCCAGGTGCTGGAAGTTATAGGCAAGGTTGGTCATGCCGATCTTGATACGGGCACGAGCAATGCCGATGGTGCGCACCACCAGACCCATGCGGTGCTTTTGCCCGGCAAAGACGTGCTCGACGGCGGAGCGGACCGCGGACCGCGGACCGCTTGGCATTGGCGCGTGCAATACGCTCAGGCATCGCTCGGCGGTGCGGCTTGCGCTGGTGGATGTGGCTGGTGAACATGCCTTTGGCGAGGAAGGCCTCGTTCTTCTTCGAGCGGTAGGCCGTATCGGCCCATACGCCCGAAGCCGTGTTGCCCCGGCTGATCAGCGTCGGCAATTGCGCGCCGTCAAGGGCATTGGCAGCGCTGGCATGCCAGGTGCGGATCAGGCCATGCGCCCGGTCGATGCCGATATGGTTCTTGTAGCCGAACATCGGGATGGCCAGATCGACCGGCTTAAAGGCCTTGGGGTCCGCGCCTTCCTTCACCTTGGTCTTGGTGTACTTCACGCTCCAGCGGGCATCGCGATCCTTTTGCCGGATCTTCGCAGGGTTATCCTGCCAGCGCTCGGGTATCCGGCCCTCCTTGATGGCCGCCTTCTCCTCCTCGGTGTTCCGCTGCTTCGGGGCGGGTACAACGGTGGCATCGATGATCTGCCCGCCCATGGCGAGGTAGCCCCGGTCCGTGAGGGCGGCATCGAAGCGGGCAAAGAGCCTGTCGATGGCCCTGGCCTTCACCAGACGCTCCCGGAACAGCCACACTGTCGTCGCATCGGGCACCGTGCCATCCAGGCCTAGCCCCAGAAAGCGCTGGAACGAGAGGCGGTCCTTGATCTGAAACTCGGTCGCTTCGTCAGAAAGCGAGTAGAGCGCCTGCAGCACGAGGGTCTTGAACATGAGGACCGGGTCGAACGGCGGGCGGCCACCCTTGCCGCGAGGATTACGGCGCAGCGCGGCTACCAGCGGTCCTCGGAAAACCTCGAAGTCCACGACGGCCGCCAGACGCTCCAGCGGATCGCCCGCAGCGCTCAATGCCTCATATCGGTCCGAAAGGTCGAAGAAACCCGGCTGCCCTGCCATCATCGCCTCCGCTATCGCGCAAAGGCAGTGAATCACTTCAGGCCCTCAGGCGCCACGGGTTTTTCGAGGTGTCCAGGTGGCAGCAGCTTACGCATGTGAATGCCTCGCGCACATGGAGGGATGTAGGAGATTATCAGCTGCTTTTATTCAGCGCCTGCTCCGAAAAGCGATAGCGGTCGAACAAGATCGAGTTCCAGCCACATACCGGTTTTGCCCGATCTGAGAAACGGTACAATTTGTCTCCGATACGCAACTGCTCATATCGGATGTCTGTCGTCGCGGTCATGTTTGAATTGTCCGGCATCTTTACTCTCTTGGTCACATGCTTGCCAAAAGAATAAAGATCATTGACCAGAAGATTGATGAACCGGACTATCTTTTCCCAGTCGGGCAGTTGCTCCTTCCTGAGCAGACCCAGGACGTCCTCAGGCGTTTCAACATAGTGGTTCACCCCTTCGGCAGCGTAGAAAGAGCCCCCGGAAAGGGCCACCGATCGCCGCCAAAGCATCGCCAAGATGCCTACGCCACTATTATAGGTCCATACTAGGTCGGCGGCTTCTAAAAGATCATAGATATTGGCATTGTCCATCATCAACGCGTTGCCCCATGAGCCACCAGCATCCTCCAGGGGATGCGTCTTGATCAGGACATGCACGTCAGGCGGCAGATTGGAGCACAGCGCGCGCACCTGCTCTACATAATCAGGATAGCTGACATTTCGGCCAAAGAAGCGGGTCACCGTGTCCCCCGGCCGCTGCAAGGCGACGAAGATTACCCTATGGTTCTCGGGGATACCGAGCTCGGCGCGCAGCGCCCGGCCACCTATACCTTCCGGCTGATCTTCAAGCGCCGGTCGCGTTGCCCTGATTTTGCTTACATAATCCTCGACCGCCTTGATTTGCTGAATGGTCAGCGGCTTGTCCCAACGCGCGGGATCATAGGTCGCGCTGTCAAACAGAAAGCCGTTCGGATCGAAGAAGGAGGAGTGCGGCAAGGCACCCCGTTCTGCCACGAAAAATTCCAGCCCCATTTCCCGCACCCAGCCATATATTTCCTCCATATTTGGCGTCTGGTAGGGGTTAAAGAAAATGACGCGCTTCACGTCAAACTTATCAACAACAGAATTCAGAATTTCGCGCGAATAGATGATTTCTTCATCTGGAATATAAAGAACGTCGCCCAATGCGGGCGCGACACAACGCTGATAAGTAAATGCATTTGATCGGAACATCAGGCTAACGCCCTGGCTCTTATTAGGCAGCGGCGGCGGTTCAACATTATATTTCGGGAACATCTGAATTTTCTTGATGAAAAGGTCTCTGTTAATCGATTCCTTTTCAGCATATTCCGACTTGTTTCCGGTGGGATGCCACGCATGGAAGAGGGCAATGCCTTTCATCATCAGCATGTCGCCGAAAAAGCGGTAGATTGCCTTGTATGTCGAGAATTCAGAGACAGAGTTGAAATTGAATTTTTCTTTGGCCCATTCGCGAGGAAGTGGGAAATATTGCAGATGACGGATCGCCCGGGTGTTGAATTCGAGATCTTCATAGCCCCAGCCCTCGAAGGCATCGTCATTACCGCCTCGTGAGAGATACCAATGGCGATTATAGACGTTCGCCGACGTCCCCGTCGAAAACTTCTCGACCATAGCACCATCTGCAGTGATCGCCGAGTGGATGAAGAACTGACGCCGCGCCTCCTCATCCATGCGGCGATAGAGTTCCGTCCCGTTCCGCGTCAGGAAAATGTAGGGGACCATCAGGAAATGCTTGGCGTCTTTGAGCATGCCCTGGATTTCGATTTCCCTTAGCAGATCATTGTAGAAGCCGTTATAGGGCATCAGATCGATGTCCTGCATCAGGATGAAGTCAGTGCCGGCATATTGGGCGCCGACATTCCGGCACCGACCGACTGAAAATACCTCCTCAGCAGTATCGACATAGGCATATGAATAGCCCATCTCGGCACAGAGCTTGCGCGTCCGTTCGGCCGCCGCCGGCTCAGAACCATCGTCTACTACAAGAATTTCGACGGTGTCTGGCTTGCGCGCATCCGCCTCAGCATAGCTAAGGCGCTCAAAGGCATCGGAGCGGTCGGGCGAAAAGCGGAAGGGCAGTATGCAGGTCAGCAGGCCGCCCCTGCTGCGATTGTCGAAGACGGTGACGCGCGAAAGCGGCGACAGCCAGTTGGCCACTTTCGCTGGCGAGCCGTCAGGTAAGCGCTTGCCAGTCCGGCTGGGAAGCGAGAATAGCTCGTTCAGATCCTGTAACGCCACTCGATCAATGGCGTCAGAGAATGTCATAGGTTCGTCTTCAGCGGGCTTTCTATAGACGCAGTTGGTAAGATATTCGGCTTCCAGCAGATGCTCCGCCGAAACAGTTCCGAAAGGCCGAGTCTCGAGCGTCCCGTCGCGCAGCAGTTCCACGTCTAGGCCGCGATAGTGACATTCCCGTGCCAAACGCAGATCGTCAGTAACGATGGGCGGGCGGCATGCTAGCCAGCCGAGCTCAAAGGGGGCAGGCGCAACTGTCGCCTGATATTCCGCCAACATCGCATCTTCATCTTCGGGCCGCGCCACGTCAGAGATGACTAGGCCAACGTCGCCATCTGGATGATGCGCCCGGAATTGCGCAAGAGCGTGGCGTACATAATCAGCCTGCTCTTCTATTGCACCCTGGCCGGAGAGGATTAGGAGCCGGCCTTGGCCGGCCACTAAATCCATGAGGAAAGCGGGTGCGACACGGGCGCTCGCATCGCCGGCTGCGACATAGCGAGACAATATGCTGGCGACGTCGATAGCCTCCTCATTGACTCCACCTAGCGTCCAGTCGTTCCAGCGCACTGGCTCCTTGCGCAGGCGAAAGCCGAAATTAGGGCGGGCATAGCCAGAGAGGCGATCCGCAAAGCCGTGCAAGTTTGAAGGTATGATTTCTACGGTCGCCAGCCCGACGTCGAAATCCCTGAAAAAGTCGTCATGATCCATCGCTCGCACCGTAGGCCAGTACGCCACCAGATGCGTGCCGTCGGTTTTGATCCGGTAGAGCTGTTCAGACAATTTATACCGAATCGACGTATATCTCACGTCAACAGAGGCAAGAGATTGCGCAAAAAAATCACGATAGGCATTGGGCATGCCCAAGACCCAGACCGTCTCGATCATTATTCCCCCCAATCAAATAAATATTAAAATTAGGCTTCCACTCGACTTAATACATCGTTAATCTCAGTAGATATAGCCAAATTTAGTCCATTCTTGACCCAGGTGGCGGAAAATTTTCTGAGAACCGCAACATAGCGCTTGCGAAACTCCGAGAATACTTCCTGGGTCAGATATTTTTTGATCGCCGCCTGTACACCGATTTGCGCGAACTCGTCCAGACTGCACCGCGGAATACCATGATAGCTCGTTAATTCCTGAACGCGATCGTCATGATAAATGACAAGCGCTGGAATACCAGCCTGCATGGCCGCGACCGCTCCGTGAATACGATCGCCGACGAAGACATCGTAACCGGCACATGCCTGGCGCCAGCTTCCCACGTCGTTAAAGGAGTAGAAGGTCGAGAAGGGCGATATCAGACCACCGGAAATCTTTTCTATCTCCGTTTGGATCGTCGGCGTGTCCAGCTTGCTCGTCGCTTCGTTGTAGGCAAAGCGATTTGCCTCTACGGCCGCATAGTTCCTAGCTTCCCCCTGAAAGACATAGGCCAGTTCCGGCTGACCAGTCATGCCGGTTTGGAATCCCTGGATCAGCTTGCGACCGCGACCGTTACCGCCCGGACGCAGATTGACGGCGCCCATATGCCCGGCAGACATGATACGGTCCATGCGCTGGGGCGGGCGCAGCGCGAAAATGTTACGCGGATAGACGAACATGGAAGGGCAGCCAATTGCCGTGGGCGCGTCGATACCCGCGTCGTTAAGCCAACGCTTGGTCTTTGGCCCTCGAACGCCAAATACCTTGGCTTTCTCGTTGAGGACAGAAAACAGCTTGGCAACCGTCGGTTGCAGATTCTTCAGATCCGGTTCGAAGGCGTTCTGGATGCCGACGCCTGCAGCATAGATCGGAATGGTGACATGTTCCAGAACGTCGGCCAGTTCCCCTTCATCTGCCGTCGGATTGACGATGTTTGAGAAGGTCAGCATCGCCGCGTCGAAATTGTCGTTCACATGACGGGCGGCTTCCTGCACCCCCAGCGAGCGTGCAAGCTTCAGCAGATTGAGCGAAGCGGAATGGTGCCTGTCAAATTCTAGCGTCTGTACCATCGCCATGCGATGGATCATGTTGCCGGGATTCCCGACCAGCCAGTGGGCGGCATTGAGCGTCTTCAAGCTAGAGGCTGAAGGAACCGGAACTCCGGTCTGAAAGGGAATGGCTGCTTCGGGAAGAAAATGAGTAGAACTGGGACGATAAAACATTAAGCGCATATTTCTTCCGTCCTTTTCAAAGCTCGCGCGCGCAGCGCAACTCGATCAACAGCGCTACTACCTTGGCTGTCGTTCACAAACATTGTTACAGTGTCGAGATTGGGCATTCCAGCTGATAATCGGCTTTTTGCACTGCAACTGTCAATATGAACATTCAAGAGCGATAACCTGACTCGCTCATGATGGTTGTCCGAAGTGATGGCAACATGCCTAGAGACATTCCCCTAGAATATTGCTTGGCCAACCCGGCGGGCTTCCCATGCAGTTTCGAGTTCGGCCTGATCTGATCATTCTTGCCGCCAGGCATCGAGCATGAAACTGGCGTGAACCAGCATCCCGGTGAACAGCTCTTTCACTGAACCTAACGCGCTTAATTCCGTCAGAGTACCTCGGAGGCAAATTTGTTAGTCGTCTTGCTCATATCCGCTCCATTCAGTGAGAAGTTTGAGCCCGGAAAACCCAGGACGCGTCACCTCGCCTATTGCGGGCGTGCTACGACTGGGGAGGCTCCGACCACGAGCGTGCTTCCAAAAAGCTTATCATCAGCGCCCATGATAACGCCGACCCTGACCGGAAAATGTTTGCTGCGAATGCCTTCCAAGCTTAAATCTTGCAGCATGCAACGAATTAAATTTTGGTTGGACCGCGTGTCCAAGAAATATGCGCTTCATCCCAGATCAAATGGCTTCCCGGTTCGTCGAAACACCGCTGCCCACATAAGGGCAGCGGACAGCGCCCGCGCGTTGCAGAATTGGAACAAGGCAGCCCTATATTACCGTGAGGCTCTGGCTCTTGAACCTCATTTATACCATCTCTGGATCCAGCTTGGGCATATGGAGAAGGAGGCCGGCGCCATTGAGCGGGCGACCGCGGCTTACGAGGAGGCGGCTCGTTTGAAGATCAACAATGTCGAGCCGCTGCTGCACTTGGGGCATATGGCAAAGGCTTGGTGGCAGCCCAATGATGCCGCGGCATATTTTATCAAAGCCTTGCTACGCGACCCGGGCAATTTGCAGGCTCTCTCGGAGCTGGCGCGATTGATGCCAGATCGTGGTGCTGATGCATCTCCGAGTTTTTGGGAGGACGCCTTTACCGTCTTCGACCTCGATCCGACTGCGGCAGAGAAATCCAATTTCAGCTTGGCGGCGCCACACGCTATCCTGTTTGATGTGACCGATTTATTTGCTTTTTTTGGACAGCGGCGCTTGCCTACGGGCATTCAACGGGTCCAGATTGAGATATCACTGGCTCTGGTTGATGAACCCACCGATATCCAACCGATATTCTGCCTTTATTCCGGCGCTCGGCGAGGATGGATTGCTCTGCCTCATGATGAATTTCAGGCGCTTTGCCATTTAGCCAAGCAAAGCGATGACGTGACAGATCCCGCCTGGGTAAGACAGTTGGAAGGCCTGTACCGCACCGTCGCGGTGTCTCCTACCATCCAACTGTCGACCTTGGCGGTTCTTATCAATCTGGGAACGTCATGGGCCGATAGAAACTACCTGCTCGACGTCCGCAATGCGCGTGATCGTAAGGCGATGATTTACATTCCGCTGGTGTTCGACCTAATCCCGCTGATTGGGCCAGACTGGTTTATGCAATCGCTGGTCCGAGATTATCGAACCTGGTTTGGATCCATGCTCCATTCGGTCGATGGTTGCCTGGCTATTTCACAAGCTACCCGCCAGGACCTGATTGAACAGTCCGCAATGTGGGATGCGCCCATAGCAGCAGATGCTGTTTCCGTCGTTTCGCTCAATGGCGATTTTAAACAAAGCTCCGCTGGCGTCGACGTCCTTCAGCAATATGGCCTGAAACCTGGCAATTATGTTTTGATGGTTTCGACGCTTGAGCCTCGCAAAAATCATATCGGAGCATTCAGCGCCTGGCTGAAACTCGTTGAAAGGCTAGGTGAAGCAGCAGTGCCGCATCTCGTGTGTGTGGGGGGGCGTGGGTGGCTGAATGATGGTTTGCACCAGATGTTGCGCGATAATCCGCAGTTGAACCAAATGGTGAAAATCCTGCACGGAGTGCCTGACGACAGACTTGCAACATTGTACGAGCACTGCCTGTTTTCACTCTATCCCAGTTTCTACGAAGGTTGGGGTCTGCCAGTTTCAGAAGCTCTGTCTTACGGCAAGGTGCCCGCAGTTTCGGCCGTCTCCTCTCTTCCGGAAGCCGGCGGCGCCTATGCGAGCTATTTCAACCCGCATGATGCTGACGACATCGCAGCAACGGTGCTTACCTTGCTCGACAGAAAGGTGCTCGCGACAACAGAGGCGGCGATAGAACATAGCTATGCGCCGCAGACATGGCTACAGATTGCACAAAATTTGGTTGCTAAGGCTCAACTGATCAAACCGCGCCGACAGGACGACCTGATGGGTATAGATGGTCCGGGAACTTGGCTCATGTCACTTCCCCGGGAGATCAACGATGGTATGCTGTTAGGCGAAGCGATGCGCCATGGCGATGGATGGCTTGTGCCCACCAATTCTGGGTGTCGGATCAACGGCAAGGGGGCTGCCTTATGGTTTTCCTGGTCAGGCTCGCCCGATGGGCAGGCGGAAATCCATGTCGCTTCCATGCCTAGTCCCGCTCACATTAAAGTAGAACTGAATGGCTTATCTCAGGAGACATTTTGGGAGCCCGATACCCCGATCGCCATCTCCCTACCCCTCCCCGATTCTGCCGGACCTGTTCATATTAATCTGATCCCAATCACCGGAGAGCTCATGGTAGAAAAAATCGTGGTTACACAAAATCCAATATCATGCTGAATTGGATTTAGCGTACCAGTAACAGCATCACATCCTCTGTCGGGGGAGCCGCAAGGATTGCCTCCCGACTGATAGGTTGAATGCCACCTTCCAACGAAATGACAGAAATAGTGAACCCGTCGGCTAGGATCTGATCGATAAATCCACCCGGATTATCATAACGAATCCGCGCAAATTCAAGGACGATGGTAAGGGAGCGCCTCCGCTCCAATATACCGGACATACCGTTCCAGATCGCCATTTCAGATGTGTCGGCATCGATCTTGATGATATCCGCATCATGCAGCTCTTCATAACTGTCAAGTCTGCGGGTTCGCATCAGGCGAGTTTCCGTTGCCTGGTCATTGGACACCGGATGATCCGCAGGCAGCAGGTGGGCATTTTTGGGTTCATCGGTCGGCACAACCAGCAATACGTCTGCTTCAACATCCGCCAACGCTTGCTCATGCACCTTGGCGATTGCATCGAACCCGTTAATCGCTAAGCTCTGCGTCATCCGGCGCGCCAGATCGGTATTAGGCTCAAAGGCGTGCACCTCACCTGCAGATCCGACCAAATCGGCCAGAAGCAGTGTAAAATAGCCTAGATTGGCCCCGACATCGACAACCTTCATGCCCGGCTTCACCACTGCCGCGAGCAATTCGGTGATCCACATTTCCCAATAACCGTCCAGAAGCAGGTGACTGGACAGTCCAACATCGGTGGTATCAACAACCATTTTGTAGCGTCCCAACACCCGGCATAAGGACCGATTTCCACCGAGATAGGCATTGGAGCACAGCTGGCGGATCACCGCTTCGTTACGTTGCCGGGGCTGAGTGAGAAGATGGTTGAGGTGAAATAGCCTGATACCCCCATCATTTGCAGATCCATGACGGAAGCGGGCAGCAACGTTCGAAAAATAGGGAATGTGCTTCATATGCTCGCCCATAAGGCAACGCGGGTGATAAAGCGACAATGTAAGAACGTTGGCATGAGTATTTTAAAGCGTATCAACCGCTGCGCCGCTGCCCCCACGGCGCGGCGCCACCATGCTAAATTTCTGTTCTATCGGTCTCCAAATCACGTTAGAAGCCCCTCATGAACATGATTTCAGACACTTCCGGATCCATGGGTGATCGCGGCTTCTGGCGCGGCCTGAAGGTCCAAGGAGATGTTATCGGCGCGCTGTTGATGCGCGAGTTGCATACTCGATATGGCCGCGAGAATATCGGCTATCTATGGGTGTTTCTGGAGCCTCTCAGCCTCGCAAGCGCCGTCGCCTTGCTGCATATGGGCCATGGTTTGCCTCATAGCGGTATTCACCCTGTTCCATTCGCCATTCTCGGTTACACACTCTTCATCATGTTTCGCGGCATGGTGACGCGTGCGGACGGTGCTTTGGAATCAAATATGCCGCTTCTTTACCATCGGCGTGTGACCATTTTCGACATGATGCTGGCACGCGGCCTACTCGAAGCCGTCGGCACATTAATGTCCTTTACAGCATTAATTGGACTGACAATAGCCTTCGGCATCGCTGATTTTCCAGCAAGATTATATTATCTTCTAATAGGCATAATATTATTATTCTGGTTTTCTTTTTCTATATCTCTTTTGATATGCGCGTCGACGCATGACAATAAGTTGGTCGCAAGATTTGTTCACCCAATAACGTATGTCTTGATGCCAATATCTGGTGCATTCTATCAGCTTTCATGGATTCCTCAGCCCTACAAAGAGTGGCTTACTTGGTTTCCACTTACAACCATATTTGAACTTTTAAGATATGGCCAGTTTCACACAGCGAAAGACACCTACGTCGATATACCTTATATCGCTGGTTGTTGCCTGTTGCTGACATATGGCGGGCTTGCATCTATCAAAGCGACCCGGCGTCGCATCCATCTTCAATAAGGTGTAAATTTTGGATCACTCATCCCCAACGGTTCAGTCTCGGCTGATCGGGTGGCTGCGCAAGCATCGCAACTGGTGTCTGATTGTGCTGCTTCCAACCGCTCTAGTAGCGATATATTATTATCTAATAGCGGCCAATCAGTATCAATCCGAGGCCCATTTCGTTGTCCGGACATCGGAAACAACCGCTCCGGCACCAAGCGGCTTGAGCCAAGCCTTGACGATGGTTGGCGGAGCTTCTTCTGAGCGTGACGCTATGTTGGTTGCAGATTATCTGGAATCGCATGATGCGGTAGACGCCCTGGAGTCTCGGATCGGTCTAAGCCAGCGCTTCCGTCGGCCCGAAGCCGATCTGATCTCGCGTCTTTGGTTCGCCAACCCCACTCCAGAGCAGCTTGAGAAATATTTCAAGGGCAAGGTCGACGTCGACGTAAGCACCGAAACCGGTGTTACGACCTTGAAGGTTCGGGGCTTCCGCCCTGATGATGCTTATCGCATCATCCAGGAATTGCTGAAGCTCAGCGAAGATCGGGTCAACACGCTCAATCAGCGCAATTATGCTAACGCAATCCTGATGTCTGAGCGGCGCGTCAAGGAAGCTGAAGCTAATCTGTCGCAAGTGCAGCAGCAGATTACCCAGTTCCGCCGGAACGAGAGAGATTTCAATCCTCAGATCACCGGCGCATCGCGAACGGATCTCGTGTCCGAGCTTCAGGGGCAACTTGCCGTCGCGCGCGCTCAAGAAGCGTCCGTGGCATCTGTGGTCAGTGCTAACAGCCCGCAACTCGTGGCGCTTCGCCACCGCGTTGCAGCCTTGTCCCGTCAGGTGGCCGCTGAAACGTCCAAACTCTCTAATGGACCCGGGAACGTCGCGTCGGGGTTAGGCGCCTATGAAGGTATCAAGGTCCGACAGGAAATGGCCGGCAAGCAACTGGAGCTGGCATCAGCGTCACTGCAGCGGGCGCAGGACGATGCCCGTCGACAGCAATTGTTTGTCGTTCCAGTAGTCGATGCAAACATGCCCGTGAAAGCACTATATCCAGAGCGCACTAAAACTGTGATCACAGCTTTCCTCGCTTTGGTGCTTGTATATGGTGTCGGTTGGCTGCTCGTCGCAGGTGTTAAAGAACACGCCGCATGAATAAAAAGGCCCGGCAACAAATCTGCCGGGCCTTTTTCTTTCTTCTATCGCGTCGCGTTTTGTACTGCGACCACTGGAGAGAATAGCTGCCCAAAAGCCTGGATGACCTTAAGAGGCTGATTCGCCGACGCATTGCCGATGTAAATCATGTCTTTGTCCCGCATCACGAAACGCTGTGCCAAAAAGTAATTCTGCGCCTGCATCATGTTGATCCGATAGGCGACCGGAGTCTGCGGGGCCTGCTGTCCTCCTTCAAGCCCGCCTGCTGGTACTAACCGGAAAACGAACACCGATTTCGGATCCGCACGTCCATCATTGGGGCCGCCAGCGCGCGCTAGTGCTTCGGCAAGAGTCAAAGTGCGGCTTTCAAACGGGATCTGAGATATCCGGTCAAGCGCTCCAAAGACGGTGAAGGTTCTAGGCTGACGGATCAATTCAATCCGGTCCCCCCCCAAAAGTACGAGATCGTCGGGCGAACCGGCTGCGATGCTGTCGAGCGATTGCTCGGCGACATGACCACGCCGGGTAAAGCGAACGACGACATCTTGAGCGCCAGTCCCGGTCGCTGTCGAAGAGCCTGTTTGCACGGTGCGGCTAATTCCGCCCTTTTCGGCAATCGCATCGAGCAAACGTTCTCGTACCAACGTCAATGGGAGGCGCCCCGGACTGGCGATATCCCCCATGATAACCACCGTATTAGCGCTGTTCCGGCGCAGAGACACTATAACCTGCGGACTTTGCGATTTATCTCGCAATCTCGCTACGATCCGATCCTGGACCTCCGTCGTCGTCAGCCCTGTTACTGGAATGGTACCAGCATAGGGCAGCGAGATATTCCCGTCTCGATCCACAATGACGCCACTGCCGCCGAGTGTCTCGTTCTGAGCAGAGATACCAGCATCGCCGTCGGAGGACACATTGGCAGTACCGATGGTCGCTCGGCCACCAAATAGCGTAACACCTACTTCATAAATTTCGATGGAAAGCACATCCCCTGGACCGATCTGATCGACCTCTCCACCTGCAGCAAGTGCAGCAAGCGACCCGGAGGAGTTAGACATCGCCGACAATGCGCCGATGTTGCTAGGATTGATATCGACGATCTGGAAGCCGATCGTGTTCTGCTTAGCGCTTCGCTCAATCTGGCTGCCGGTCGGCCCATTGCGAGGCAATGTTGCGCAGCCACTTAATGCCGTCGCAGCCAGCAGAATCAGGTGCGGGCGAATGAACAGCCCCCGGCACTTTACGTACATGACATTACTCCAATGCTGCGACAGGGCAGTTTCATTTCAGGTTGCTTCTTTCCATGCGCCTAGCGTCTGGCGATCCCATGGTAAAGTTGGCGAATTCGTCCGGCGTAGGTGGAAAGGGAAAACTTGTCTGCTTGGACTAGCCCCTCGGCCGCAAGCCGGATACGCAGGGCATCATCGATGTCCAAGCGTCTGATGCCATGCGCTATGGCGTCGATGTCATAAGGATCTACTGCTAAAGCCGCCTCGCCCGTCACCTCGGGCAGAGCCCCAGTTGTGCTAGACAGAAGCGGAACGCCGGCAGCCAGAGCTTCCAGGGCGGGCAAACCAAACCCTTCATACAGCGCCGGAAACAGACAGGCCTTCGCCCCGTGCACAAGATCCGTCAGCAGGGTTCGCGGCACATAGTCGATGCGGCGGATACGATCGACTCCGGGCAATTTGCGGCCATGGGCATTGCCCAGCAGCTTCAGTTCGCGATCGGCATGCCAGGCCTCGGCTCCTACGATCACGAACGGCGTATCGACATTCGATTCCAGATACGCCTGGATCACGCGCCCCAGATTCTTCTTGGGTTCGATCGCGCCAAAGAACAGGAAATATTCTTTCATCTCCAGGTCGAAAAGCTGGTGCAGGCGATTGGGCAACGATCCGGGATCGCGCAGCGCAGACATGTCGCTAGCCTGGTAACAGTTGGTGATCCTTTCAGGATCGGCCTGCATCAGATCAATGATGTCAGCGCGCGACTTTTCCGATACGGTAACAATATGGTCTGCCTGCGCGACACAAGCCCGCACCAGCCTGTCATAGTAGCGCTTGTCTTCAAGGCTGGCGCGCGGCAAACGCAGCGGAACCAGGTCATGCAGGGTGTAGATGTTGCGGGCGCCTGCCAACCGGATCGGCAGCGGATAGGTCCAGTGCATGATCGCGGGTGGATCGGGCATTCGGACCGTCATAAATTTGCTGTACCGGCGAAAGTGCCGAGCGCACACATCGTAGAGCTCTGCCCGGTTGAAGAGACGGTCAAATGGCGGCAGCCGGTGACCGCCTTCCGATGCCACTGTGCGGCCTGTGACAGGAATTTCGATCATATCATGAGCAAAGGGATGCACACGCCAGCGGCGCATCCGTCGGCGCATGCTAAGGCCATGGGGCGGATCGGCTCCCAATTGGCCGAAAAACAGAGATTCCCGCAGATCGTCATTCACCTTGCGGGGAATGTTAACTCCAAACAGCAAATCGACGGGATATCCCAGTTCCGCAATAGCCCCTGCCAAGTTACGCCCATAGGTTGCGACACCCGTTCCCTGCGGCAACGCCAGGTTATAGCCATCAACGCCAATGCGCATAGCCGCCGATACCGTATCAGTCATGCCATCCCATACAGTTTCAAAAGCCGCTGTGCATAGGGCTCCAATTCAAAATATCGGGATCTTTGAAGTCCGCGCGCAATAAGCTCATCACGCAATGAAAGATGACTATCGATAGCGATCAGTCCGTCGCGCAGCTGCGCGGGATCAAGCGGATCGACCTGCAGCGTCGCTCCCGCGCCAATTTCCGCCAGTGCCGGGACATTGGAAGAAAGAACAGGCGTGCCCAATGCCATTGCTTCGACGACGGGCACTCCAAAACCTTCGGCCAATGATACGAGGATCAGAGCTCTTGCATTTGCAATCAGCTGAAGAACCGTATCACGTGCCTGGAGGCCCAGTCGCATTGCGCCGGGAGTTGCCTGAATAAGGGCATCAATATACGTCGCATCCAAGCCGTCAGGCCCGGAAATTACGAGCGGTGTTCTCAACCCGCTGAAACGATAGGCTTCCAGAAGACCTGTCAGGTTTTTGCGAGCCTCGACGGCGCCGATATAGAGGAGATAGCCGCCAGACTTAAGGCCGGAAGGAAGCGTGCCTTGCTCCACTCCTGCGACATCGACACCCTGATGACAGGGTATCACTTCGTCCTTTGGCCAACCCATCGCGGCCGTAATCTGCGCATGTGCGGCTTCCGATACCGTCACAAAATCACCCCCATCAGCCCGCAGCATGTCCAATATGGTTCGCAATCGAAGACCGTTGACAGGGGTCGGCACGCCGGGATCAAGCGGCATCACGTCATGGACGGTATAGATGTTGCGCCAGCCACGTATCCGCATCGGCAGCGGATAGGTCCAGTGCATGACGCCAGGCTGGCCCGGTAAGTCAATGGGCATCGGCTTTTTGTAGAGGCTAAAAAACACATGCGCTTCGCGAAAGATATCGCGTGCCCAATATCCTTTCGCGTTCGCTACCGCTTTGCGGGGCCACGGACGCAGCGCTACCATGCGCTTGCTATGGTCTGACCGGCGAGCGTTCGATCCCCCGTCATCAAGGATCATCGGCGGCCTGCCCGCCAAGCGCAGGGCCGATACCAGGGTTCGGGCATATTGTGCCACCCCCGTACCGGCCCCTCCATCGTTCAACAACCGTCCATCGATGCAGACCGGTATATTCCGGTCCATTGTCACGCATCTACGCCTCGACCGGAGTCTTCGATGCGTCAGGATGCCAGATCCACCAAGCTCATGGCTTCGTAAAGCTCCTGGCGCGCCGCAAGATTTTCCGGTTTTGCATAGCCGACAGCGCGCAGACCTACGACAAAGTCACGTCGGTCATTCTCATATCTTGGATAGGATCCTTTTACATCCATCTTGAGCTGGATAGTCCCCTCGTCATCAACCTTGGCCATGAGCCTGATGACCTGACCATGGCTGACGTCCCACATCCTGATTGACTTCATTTCTTCACTTGCAACGGCATCGAACAAGGTCAGCGTACAATCGGCAGAGCCCGGTGCCGTGGAAAGTTGCAGATATACCAGCACGGATGAGCCCGGAGCCATATCGGTTGGTATGCTGAAGGATGGCTTTGGCCCCCGCAACCAGATGCCATGATCTTCCGGAGCGTAAAGAAATGAAGAATCTATCAATATTCGCTTGGGGAGATGAAAATATCTTCCGGTATCGACAGTGCTTCCGGCAATAACCTTGAAGGAAAGCGAGCTTCCTTCGGCAAGGTTCGACTTGAATGGCGTGATTTCAATATTCTGATATATTTTGACTTTTTCCATGAAGTCCGCGCCGACATCATGCCATGTCCTAGGCGCGAAATTATCCTGAATCATCTTTGTGCGGCCATCCCGATACGCCTTATCGGTGATCATCCGACGGAAAATGTCTATTCCCTGTGTGATGTTGAAAGGATCGACATAATCCACAAGGGCGCCACCCACTTCCGGGATAGACGAAGTATCCGACGCGATGCAGGGGCGGCCGTGGTATAGACTTTCGCCTACCGGCAATCCCCAGCCCTCGACGAAACTGGTGAAAACCGAAAACTCACAGTTCTCATAAACCGCATTCAGTTCGCCGTCCGACAAATTGTGTGCGATGTGCAGCCGACCATCAAGATTATGGGTAGCGTTGAGCACATCCGTCAACGCGCCGATCTTCCATCCATGCCGTCCGACGAAAACCAGATCGGGAACATCGATTCCTTCGGCCATCAGCCGCCGCCAGACATTGACCACATAAAGATGATTTTTGCGGCCTTCTATAGTCGAAACATAAGCGACGTAGCGCTTGCCCTTCACGCGTCGCAACTGCTCGGGCCATTCTACTTCATCGTCGGCCGTACGCGTGAGATGATGCGCTAACGGCACCGTCATCATCGGAATCTGGCGACCGCCATTCTTCGTGATAAATTCGCCCAGAGCTTGCCGCGAGGCATCGGAAATGGTCAGTATGAAATCGGCAACCGCGCATAGTTCGCAAATCGCCATCGAAAAATCAGTAACTAGCGCTTCATCGCAGAATTCCGGATGTGTTACCGGAATGATATCATATACGTAGGCACCAATCCGGACACCGTTTCGCTTGGAACGGATGAAATCTCCGACGCTGTTGCCAAGACCCCAGAAAGCTCCCAGCAGGATGATCGTACTTCCCTGCAGCGGCAGCACGCGTTCGGCCGCATCCTCGCACGTCATCACCAGCGCGCGCAGGGTATCGTGATCCACCTGTTTGCCCGATGCATATTTGATGATCCGTAGAACCTGCGCATTGTCGACCATCCAGAACTCGCCGGGCGGCAGTGTGCTTTCGACCGCATTGCCAAGGATGAAACGAACATCAACAGCCGCATCCTGAATGGCGTGCAGCGCGATGCCGGCTTGGACGCGCTGAATGCCGGACATAGTCACATGCGCCTTGAGATAGCCGAATAGATCCTGGATCGCGAAAAAGACCGTTCCTTCGCCGAGTTCCAGCGCGCTGGTCGCCTTGCTGTCCTGGCGCAGCAACCGGATATTGCGGATAGCTTCGGCATTGGGCGCGACGGCGTTCACCCGCTCATAGGCGGCAAGCGCCTCCCCACCCCGGTCCAAGCGGCGCAGAATGTCTGCGAGATGAATGTTCGCATCTGCGTCATCTATGTCCAGATTGACCGCGGTCTGATAAGCGTTGGCAGCTTCCTCCAGTTGTCCCTGCTCTTTCCAGGCATGGCCCAGTTGAACCCATATTTGCTGATCGGCGTTATTTTCGGCAAGATGTTTTGTGTAGGCATTGACCGCACCGGCCCAATCCCGTGCCGCACGACATTGATTACCTTTACGACGATAATTCACTTTCTGACCCGTACTCAATATTTTCGACAGCATGTCATGCTCCATGCAGAAACCAAAAGGTAACATCGTGCCTCATCGTCTCCTGCCCCAGCGCTCGCTATCCCGCAAGTCTGGAAAGTTGACTTATTGCCGTGTCCAATTGGCGATTATCGGAGCCGCACTGCTTCTGCCAGCGCTTCTTGCCTCTGGTAGCGCTCGGACTGCATCTACAGAACCTGCAGATCGCGGCCCGTGTGCCAGCATTCAAGCTTTTGCCGGTTCGCAAAAGGACGCAGGACCGGCCTTCAGGGCCTGCCTGGACCAAACGCCTGCGGTGGGAACCATTGCCCTGCCGCCGGGCCAGTATCTGATCGCGACACCGGTTCGGATCACGCGTCCCGTCATATTGCGAACCCAGGATTCAGGCGATGCCGCTCCACCCTGCTTTGCGGACGAGAAGCGATGTGCGGTTCTCCACTTCTCCATTCGCCCTGACGGTGGGGCTGGGGCGGTCATGCCATTCGACATCAACAGCAGCAACGTGCGGCTTGATCGACTGATATTCGAGGGGGCAAGGCTGAGCGATCCAGCCCTTACCGCCAGACGCTGTTCATCCGACAAGGAAAGAGCTTTGGCGGGTGGATTGAGGATCAACGGCAGTGAAAATTCGATCACTCGGTTCATTTTCCGCAACATGGGCTGCTATACCGCGCTGGAATATGGCGGCGGCCACGATGCCTTAATCAGCAACAACCTCTTCAGCAGCAACGGCACGCACAATATTCAGTCGAGATGGGCTGATGGCCTGACCATTCATTCCGGCAACGGGTTTCAGGTGACGGACAACCGCTTCCACGACAATACCGATGTCCAACTGATCTTCGGAGGCTGCATCAACTGCACCGTAAGCAACAACCGGTTCAGCCACAGCGCTAGGGCAGGTGGCGGATCCTTTGCCGAACTGATGTTGCAAGCTTGGCCCAAGGCGACGAGCGGCGACTACACCGGCACCCGTGTGACCGGCAATAGGATCGACTGCGGGCCGGAACGGCGATGCGGCTTCGGAATCATGATCGGGTCCGCGCCCTGGTACGATGCGCCGGCCTTTGGAGGCAGCGTCACAGGTAATGTCGTGCGCGGTGCGATGCTGGCGTTGAACGTGGACAAACTGACAGGGCCGATGGTTATAGAGCGCAACAATCTCAACAGTAGTTCAGGGACCTATCCCACCATGTGTGGGCCGCGCAGCCTGCAAGGGGTCATGGCCAACATATCCCCAGCTTCGCGTCCCTTCCTTTCCCGATATCCGTCAAAGGGCGTATCTTCGGCCCATTATTGCATCTTGAATTTCAAAATTGGGTCGTAGAGGTGCCTCGCGCTTTCTGTGGAGTTGGCAGAGCAGGAATGTCTGGTTGTAAATTCGTCATTTTTTCGGCATGGCAGCCAAAATGCGTGCTCCCAAGGGCGGGGCTTTTCTGGAGATGATAATGCCGGACCCAGCAGGGGACAGTTCTCCCGGTGACACCATTCACTTGACCGTAGATGACTACCAAAGCTTCATCCTGAACGGCCAACGAGGTCAGCAATCGATACAAACGACTGGCACATCCGGCTTTCTGGTTTGCGGCCCCTATCGTGCCATTAAAGCCGGCATCTACACCGTGGCCGTCCTGGGCGAGGTGGAGCAAGCGGGAGCGGGTGTGGTTGTGGACGTCGTCAGCAATGCCGGCCTGCACCAGTTTGTGAAAACTGACATAAAGACACAGGCTGGACATGGCCTCATCACGATTTTCTCTCTGCATATACCGCAGGACGTCAGTGACCTTGAGATCCGCCTGAAGGTTGCCGAAGATACGCGGCTGAGCTTCCAAGGGGTCCGGATCGCGGAACGGGACGCCGATCGAGACTATGCCCTCTTGAACAAGAGCTATGCCAATGACGCCCATTGGTCTGTCATATTATTTGGATCTTACCTTTCTTTTGTTAAGCCTTATGTCCCCTTCTACCTTGTTATACCAAGGCATGATCAGGAATTATTCGCAAAACTTTTTGATAGTGCTTATATCGTTGGATTTATCGAAAAACTCCCCATAATCCTGTATGAAGATTGGGTTTTGGAGAAAACTGGAAATATTCCACCTGCCCATTTTGACGGTTGGCATGTACAGCAGGTTGTCAAATTGGCTTTTTCCAAGTTGGGCTTGTCACGTCATTACTTGACGTGCGATTCTGCTCAGTTCTTCACGAAGCCGTTCGACTTTAGCGCGGCTATGTTTCGTGAGGGGATTTTGTGCACGACGGCGCGTCCATTGAATAGACAAGAAATAAATCAACACTTTATCGATACGGGCGAGCAATGCTGGTTAAATGGTAACCTTGTTTCAGCCGGTGTGGCATTTGATGCTATTGATGAACATTTCACATCGCAGCTTGACGAGCTTAAATATCATTATATCGGGTGCAATGGTATATTCGATTCGAATATTTGTCTGGCTCTCGAAAAACGTGCTGCAGATTTCGGCTACACCAATTTTTGTGGCCTGCTCGCTTTTAGCCCCTATGAATTCGCTTGGTATGGCGCTTTTGTGACCTATTGTTTGCCTGAGCTTTTCAAGCCCATCGAACCCTGCATACTTCTTCCGATCGTGGAACCAGACCAATTGTTGGATAGCACAGCGCCAACTGGAGAGGATGGATATTTCGGCTATCTCTTCCAGAAACCTGCCTGCGACACCCTGCAGCCAATGCAGACATATTTGGCATGCCTTGCGGCCTGATATCGAAGTTCAATGAGCCCGGCTCATCGAACTTTGGTTAGGCTGATGCGGTGATTGCACATTTCCAGGGCATGATGCGTCAGCATTTCACCGCTGCGGTATTAAGTTGGTGACGAATTAATCATTTGATCCATAGCATGATGCTGGCGAGTTTGACGAAGCCCACGGGAACCGAACTTTTCCGGCAGATCGCGCCAACCACGCAAGGCGTGGAGACGCAATCGCTCGTCACTATGAAGTTTGCGGTTACCCTCGCGATCGTCAGGCACAAACTCGCGCAGCCGTTCCCATTTGGTTGTCCCGCAAAACTTGTGAGGTGGTCCCGCTTTTCTGGACAGGCTGTTAAGCTAATCCCGACCTGATGGATTGGTACGGGAATGAAGACGACGATAAAACGATGGATGCAGGGTTCTGCGTCGCGGCGCTTGAGGAGGCGCTAGCTCGCTACGGCAAGCCCGAGATCTTCAACACCGACCAAGGCAGCCAGTTCACGTCGCAGGCCTTCACTACTGTGCTCCGCGAGGCCGAGGTTCGCATCAGCATGGACGGGCGGGGCCGGTGGATGGACAACGTCTTCATCGAACGCCTTTGGCGATCCCTGAAGTACGAATGCGGCTATCTCCACGCCTTCGAGACCGGATCGGAGTTGAAAGCTCGCCTTGGGCGCTGGATCACCTATTACAACACCCAGCGTCCGCACTCGGGCCTGGCTGGGAAAACCCCGATCGAGGCCTATCGGCGGATCGGGCAATCAGATCATGGGGGGCATGCCCCCCATGATCTGATGATCAAACAGGCGGCGTGAACGACAACCGGGATTAGCTTAACTTAGCCGCCAAACTGTCCAAGACGGCGGGACCACCTCAATCCATAGCCTCAGGCGCAAGCCGATGGCCCTGCTGCAGCTGACCTATCGCGACCAGTTGTTCCCACGCGAGGCGTACCGGTTCATGTTCGAACGGCTGCTCGAAACCATGTCCGAGCGTGACCCTTGCCGCCAGATGGTCGAGTTGCTGTCCATGGCCCATGAACGGGCCTGCGAGGCCGAGCTTGCCGATCTTCTCGCCCAGGACCTTGACGCAGGCCGGCTGCCTGACATCGCCGCGTTGCGAACGCGCTTCTCGCCTGATCCGGCCGCGCTGCCTGAGGTGGTGGTCGAGCTTGGCCCCCTGACCGACTACGATGCCCTGCTGCTGGGAGAGGCCGCATGACTAAGGCCCATAACGTCGATGCCCAGCGTCTGAGCTTCATCCTCAACGAACTGAGGCTTCCCGCCATCAAGGTGATATGGCCCGAGTTTACCGAACGTGCCGACAAGGAGGGCTGGCCCGCCACCCGACTGCTCGCTGCACTTACCGAGCATGAAATGGCCGAACGTGACCGGCGTCGGATCGAACGTCATCTGAGCGAGGCACGCCTGCCTCCGGGCAAAACGCTCGACAGCTTCGCCTTTGATGCCGTGCCGATGGTCTCGCGGGCGCAGGTCACGGCCATGACCTCGGGCGACGGATGGCTGGAGAAGGGCGCCAATCTCATCTTGTTCGGCCCGCCGGGCGGAGGGAAGAGCCACTTGGCGGCAGCCATCGGCCTGCAACTTGTCCAGAACGGTTGGCGCGTGCTGTTCACCCGCACGTCCGAGCTGGTTCAGAAGCTTCAGGTCGCGCGCCGCGAACTGGCGCTCGAATCCGCCATCGCCAAGCTCGACAAATACCACCTGCTCATCCTGGACGACCTCGCCTATGTCGCCAAGGATCAGGCTGAAACCTCCGTGCTCTTCGAGTTGATCAGCGCTCGCTATGAGCGCCGATCCATGCTTATCACGGTCAACCAGCCCTTCGGCGAATGGAACCGGGTCTTCCCGGATCCCGCCATGACGCTCGCGGCCGTCGACCGTCTCGTTCACCACGCCATCATCTTCGAGATGAATGTCGAGAGCTATCGTCGCAGGGCCGCCCTCCAGCGACAAACAGGGGCTGGAGGGACACCGAAATACGCGACAATCAAATCCATCGAGAAAATGTCGATCAGCGACAATCAGAGCGAAGAATCGCCCTTGCCAGCGACAATCTAACCCGGCACGATCAACACGCCGCGACAATCTGTTCTCATCCTGATAGTCGCTGACCTCTCACCCAGATCGTCGCGCTATACTGCCACGCCGTCGATCTCCAGCTTGACCGCGCTGTCCTTTGCACGCGCCTGCTTCCGCGGGCGCTTCGCCGGACCCGGTTCGATCGACGGTGGCTCCTCGATAACCGCGGGGACGAACGCTGGCGCCATCGTGGGGGCAACTGGCAGCGCAACGCCGCGGGCCTCCATCTGTTTGCGCAACTGCCGCCGCCAGGTGAACAACTGCGATGGGCTAAGGCCGTGCCGACGGGCAACGGCGCAGACAGTCTCCTGCTTGGAATAGCTCTCCGCGATGATCGCGGCCTTCACTTCAGGCGGCCAGTCCCGCCGCTGGCCTGCACAGGTAAAAACCTCGAACCGCTGAACGTTGCTGGTGCCAGCATCGTCACATGGCATCGTCATAGCACCAGTGTCCTCCATCCTGATCAGGAGGCGCAGACTCAAGGCTACACTTTACGTCTGCAAGGTGGGGTCGCCGCCCCGCTTACTGTCAATCGAACCGAAAGGTAAAAACCACAGGTTTCGCGGTGCCACTCCCAGACGGCGTCAAGAGCCATCCATGGGCGCCAACACCAATGCTGATTGACGCTTATTTGTCCGCCAATAAGCAGCCGGCGGAGCAGGATTGCGGTCAGCAAATCCATTACCAGGCGGGCGGATAAAGTGCCCCAGCAGCCATCGGCGGCCCTGGGGATCAACCACAGGCGTCGCATATTCCTGAGGGTTAGTGGGCAAGCCAAGATTGACATCTCCCCCGCCGCCGAACGCATTCCTGCCGAGCGGTGTGTTGCTCCGCTTTGCAGCGAGGCGATAGCAGCCGCGAACCTTCCCGAGAGGGTCATTGCAGCCTTTGCCACCTAGAGCGGCGAACGCGATGATGGAGTCTCCATCAACCCAAAAGCCCATGAGATTGGCGATCCGATTGCTCATCTCGTCCTGACCGAGCGTCCAGACCTCCGTTGACAAGGGATCAAACGGGCGGATGACGCCCGTGCTTCCTTTTATTTGCGCGATCCCTCCAGCGCCGGTCAGTTCAGCGCCGCGAACCGTTGACTTGGTTATGATGGCCCGTTCCACTGTTAGCGCTGACCAATACAGATACAGACGGCTTTTGAAGGCTAGCAGTCGCGGCACCGCCGCCACTTCACTGATGGTCCCGTTTTGGATGCCCGCTACGATCACTGTCGTTCGATTCATATCGAGTTTGCCAGTTTTCGGGTCGTAGACACTGATACAGGACGATGTTTGCTCAACATCAAACCTGCTGCCATTTTCTGCCGTGCATTCAAACGCGACATAGGTAGTGTTGCCGAGACGTGCGACGGTGGGATCATAGGCCGAACGAATGCGTAGGCCGCGCATGGGACCTCCCGTTACAAGCGCACGTGTCTGGCCGGTCCGGGGATCGATCGAGGTGTCGAGAAGCGCCGAAGTGCTGGTGAAACGGCGGGTGTTCCAGTCGAAGCGCTCAAGAACAAGGCTCCAGCGGTTAAATGGAAGGCCCTTAGCCTGGTTGGCCGGGTCGCCGCCGCTGCAGTCATTTGCGCCGGATACCCCTGCCAACTTGCCTTCAGTCGTAACCAGCCTCCGACCAATGAACAGATTGGGTTCGTTGGGCAGTTGGGCGAAGGATGTCGCGTTGCAGGCCGGTTCGACAATGGCGGCACTAGCATCAATCAAAAATTTGCGCTGCACGGTAGGTTGAGCCTTTGAAGAAGGTCGATCAGTACTTTGTCGGCTCGGGGTGTTTCTAGTTGAAGGAGCCATCGTCACCACCGCTGCGGTAGTGAGTGCGGCCGCTCCAGCTATTATCACTGCCTTCATGCTGTATCCGCCTTCCTTTGGTTGGCTATACGCTGGCACGTGGCTTGACGTTCCCTGCTGCTCCATTTCTACGCAGCTTCATGCATTTTGAGAGATAGCTTGGCGTGCTCGGTAAGGTGGGCCTAGCTCTAGATGCCATCCGCTACATCGTGTTGGGCGGCGGGGCTGTCGTCAACGCCGTCCGGTGAAAGCCCGTAAAGAAAAAGGAGGAAAGCGCCGGCGAGGACGGCGATCGCGCCGACCAGGCAGTCAATCGGGCGTAAGGGATCAGAATCCCAATCTCGCCATTCGCTGAACATTCGACCCTCCCAAGGTTGCCTCCGGCACTCCAGATTCCGTGGGTAAAAGTTGGGGGCGATCGCTGTTGTAATTGCCTGACGGCGTCGATCAATCAGTGCGAATGCCTATCTGGCGCTGGTTCCGGATAACGTCGGAGACAGCCACTCAACCTATGCACCACCGAGCCGCGCCGACTATCTCCATTGCGACACATGGTTTACCCCATCCGTGAAATGACTGCACTCATTTCACGGATGGGTGTCCCGCGACCGTGCAGTCTAATCCGAACGCGGAACGAGGATCGGTAGCGCATATCGGTCCTCGAACAAAGGGGGGCGATCCTGACCGATCAACCCACTGCAAACTCGGTCAGGATCGCGGGGCGCATATCACCGCCGCCGAAGTGGTCAAGCTGCTAATGCGACGGGCTGAAGCTTCGAAAGTCCGGCTCACATGGTGGTTGCGTCTCACGACAAGGCGCGCCTCGCTGGACGGATACGAATCCGGAGGGTTATATGAGGTCGCTCAGCGGAACGCTGGCGTCCATGCGTTGTACGCGACCTTATTGAAGCCGGATTGAGCGCGCCCACTGCCGGGGGCGCAGGGCTATGGATGTTGCGGCGTCCTGGAGGATCTGGGAGATGAGTGCGCATGGTGGCCCGCAGCGCTGCAACCGATCATTTTCCAGCGTAGATTAGGAGTTGGGAGGATTTCCTCTATGACACGAGGTAGATCTGAAATGCCGCGATATCCTTGAGGCCAAGCCGATCTGGCGAGCGTCCGCGGCCTTCATCCAGCGCCAGCGTAATCGACAGTCAGAGCGTAAAAGCCTCGAAAAGCGAGGGGGCGGCTCGCGATCATGTCGCAGGCAAGAAGTTCAACGGGCGCAAGCGCCACATCTTTTCCAATATCAAGGGGAATCGTCCAAGCCGTGATCCAAACCGCCGACATTCAGGACCGTGGCGGTGCGCCGCCGGTGCCGGTCGAAATCATCCGCCGCCTCCCCTGGCTTCGCCATGTCTTCGCTGATGGCGGCTATGCCGGAGAGAAGCTCAAGTGCGCTCTGCACCGCCTTGGCAAATGAACAAGCGAGATCGTCAAGAGGTTCGATACAGTAAAGGGGGTTGCGGTGTTGCCTCGGCGCAGGGGCGTCGAGCAAACGCTAGCGCGGCTGAAACGAAACCGGCGGCTCGCCAAGGATTTCGAACAGAACATCACATTGACAGCCGCGTGGCTCTTCATCGCCCCAATCCAGATTTTCGCCCGCCGTGTCGCAAGATTATCAAATCATGACAGATAATTTTAAATCAAACACTATAATGTCACCACCGCCTAATGCGCTGCTTGGTTGTGCATGTGAACATCGATGGCTTCATCAATCGAGCTGTAGAAAGTCAATTGACCCTGATGCAGCACCGCGCCGCGCTCGCAATAATTTCGCAATGTATGAGGATCGTGGCTTATCATCAACAACGTGCCGGTTTCGCGGCGATAATGCAAAGCTTCTTCGCATCGCTGCCGGAACCTGTCGTCACCGGCGGCGGTCACCTCATCGACTAAATAACAGTCGAATTCAATCGCCAGCGAAATGCCGAATGCCAGACGCGCCTGCATGCCTGCGGAGTAGCTGTAGATAGGCTGATGAAAATATGGCCCCAGCTGAGCGAAATCCTCAACATAGGCCAGAAGCTGATCGATGTCCTTCTCATATATTCGAGCGATAAACCGCGCATTGTCAGCGCCCGTCAGACTGGACTGGAAGCAGCTCGAATAGCCAATCGGCCAGGAACAGGAAACGCTCCGCTCGATCCGCCCTGAAGTGGGTGACTCGACCCCAGAAATCAGGCGCATCAAGGTTGATTTGCCCGCCCCGTTCGCGCCGCAGATGCCCAAACTGCTTCCGGTGGGAATGTCAAAGGTCAGATCATTAAGGACGTCTTTCCTAAACTTCCGAATATGATAGGTTTTTGAAACATTCCTGAAGCTTATCATTGATCGACCATCAATTTGCGGCGCCCATCATAGACGCTGGATATTCGTCGCATAGCGGCGCTGCCAAAACTCAAGACCCATGATTGAGCCAAGCTGTGTATATAGACCCGATCCGTCTCGATAGATATCCACCTTTCAACCGGCCGCCTCATAAAGCCATCGCAGGGTATCGTCGATCGAACGGGGACTCCAGCCAGGCAAGGTCATGCGCAGAAGCGTTGCGTCACCGCCCAGCACTTCCACATCGCCTTTGCGTACAAACGCCGGGTTCACTTCGACGTCGATGTGGTGACCGCTCAACGCGCTCAGCTTTTCAATGATATCGCTTATGGAAGAGACATGTCCAGTCGCGATGTTGACGGTCGCCGGTACGGTCGCCGCCATCACCAGACCGGCGTAGGCGTCGGCAACCGAACGCACATCACCAAAGTCGCGGCGCACCCATGTATTGCCAAGCTCAATGACCGGAGCACGGCGCTGAAAATGATCGACGATCTTGGGCACCAGATATTTTGTATCCTGCCCGACACCTGTATAATTGAACGGTCGCGTCACGACGATATCGAGCCGGTCGCCCCAAAGCCTCCCGCCCTGTTCCATCGCATATTTGCTGATCGCATAGTGGTTCGCGGGATTGGGCGCCGCGTCCTCGGCTATCAACCCTTGGGCGTTGGGGCCATAAATCTGGGCGCTCGATGCAATGATACAGCGAGCCGCCCCCTTGTTCCGCGAAACAGCATCGAGGAGATTGAACGTGCCGAGCTGATTGACGGCATAGAAAGCGGCCCAATCGGAAGTATGGACGAACGCATGCGCCGCCAGGTGAATTAGCCGGTCGAATTCGGTCTCCGCAACGACGCGATCAACGGCGTCCTTGTCCTGTAAGTCTGCTTTCAGCGCAACCGGGGTTGCCCCCATCTTTGTGAGGGCGGCGGCAACAAAACGACCGGTAAATCCGGTCGCCCCGGTCAGCGCCACACGCATCAGAAGGACCAACCCGCCGCGTTGCGCCGCATATCGGCTTCCACCATCAAGCGGGCGAGTTCTTCCAGCTGAACCGTAGGCGTCCATCCAAGATCCCGTTCCGCCTTCGAAGGATCGCCGATCAGCAAATCGACTTCCGCAGGCCGGTAGAAGGCCGGATTGATGCGGACACGGGTCTCTCCGCTTTGCGGATCGACGCCGACCTCATTTTCTTCCTTGCCTGACCATTCGAGTGAAATGCCTACCTGAGCAAAGGCGAGTTCGACGAAATGCCGAACCGTTTCGGTCCGGTTAGTGGCCAGCACGTACGTATCGGGCGTGTCATGCTGCAGCATGAGACGCATGCCCTCGACATAATCCTTGGCGTAGCCCCAGTCTCGCTTTGCATCGAGGTTGCCCAGTTCAAGCACTTTCGCCTTGCCCTGAGCAATCTTGGCCACGGTGTCGGTGATCTTGCGCGTCACAAACTCGCGGCCACGCAATGGCGACTCGTGATTGAACAGGATACCGCTAGTGGCAAAAATATCGAAGCTTTCGCGGTAATTGACCGTCAGCCAATGCGCGTAAAGTTTGGCCACACCATAGGGACTACGCGGATAGAAAGGCGTGTCTTCGGTCTGTGGAATCGCTTGGACTTTTCCGAACATTTCCGACGTCGATGCCTGATAGAAGCGTATATCCTTGTTTATCGTACGGATTGCTTCAAGCAGATAGGCCGCGCCCAAACCGGTAATATGGCCCGTCGTGATAGGCTGATCGAACGACACCCCGACAAAGCTTTGCGCGGCAAGATTGTAGATTTCTGTCGCTTCCGAGGTTTCAATCAGCCGAATGGCCGATCCCATATCGGTAAGATCATATTCGACAAGCTTGAGCTGCGGATGATTGGTGACCCCAAGTTCGTCGATCCGCCAGAAATTGACCGAACTGGTCCGGCGGTAGGTTCCATAAACTGTGTAGCCCCGGTTAAGGAGGTTTTCGGCCAAATAAGCGCCGTCCTGGCCGCTGATCCCGGTAACTATAGCTTTTTTCGACATATACTCGTCCCTGCTGGCTCGCTTCGGCCATAAGACTATTCGGCAGCTATGGCCAGAGGGCAAGTGAACCCGAGCCGTCTGTTTCTTTTGAGGAACAACCGGAGGATCTGCCCCTGCATTGCCAAGCGGCGGGGGATGGAAGGCCCGCGTCGCTGTCGCCCGCAAGCTCGCGGTGATTCTGCATCGCACGTGGAGCGATCAGAGCGAGTTTCGCCGAGGTAAGGTTCCAAGGGCATCGAAGTCGTGAGATACGAACCGGCGATGCAGGAAGAAGCATTTTTCGGTCCGCGCGTCGTGCGCGATCTGGCGGCGTTCAAGCAGGAATGTGACATCATCATCGCCAACCGCATGACGGACGATGTTGCGGATGTAGCGGACAAGGTCTTTACCCGCGATCTTTTTGAATCGAATTGATCCCGTTTCCTTTGCGGTTCAGGCGATACTGCCTATCCCGCTGCCACGCAGCGCCCTTTCCAGATAGCGCCTGAAAGCCCGCGTCCGACCGGTGGCATCGCGCGCCCGCAGCCAGGCCAGCGCTACGACAGGCCGCCACGCATCGATATCGCTGGCGGTGACGCCGGATGATGCCGTATGGCTTCTGCGCAACTTCCTCGCGGCCCAGTCGCGCCACAGGTTCGTCACCCAGTCGCACGGCCCGATGCCAAAGCGCATCAGCATTTCGGATCGTACCGCATCGGCCGCCGGATGCCCCGCTGCCGCCTTCGACCAGTCGATCACCATCATCCCCTGGGGCGTCATCATGACATTGCCCAAATGGAAATCGCCATGGGTAAGCGCGTCGCCATCTGGCAAGGTCTCCAGATAGGCGATGGCGGCGCTTTGCAGCGCGTTGGGCGCAGGCCCATAGGCAATATCAGTCGCCAGCACTTGCTTCAGCAACCGCAACGCCCCGCCTTTTGCCCGGTGCATAGCGGCATGAACTTCACCCATCTGGTTCAGCGCCCACCCTGCCCGCACCGGATTGCGGCGGATCCAGTCCATAACCGTTACGCCCTCAAGCCGCGGATAGACGATTCCCCGCCGTCCGTTATGATTATACTGCCCGATCGCCGCAGCCGTCGGCACGCCGCATGATGCGGCATGGACAGACGCATCGGCCTCGCGTGCGATCATCTCGTCCGACACGCTGCCTCGGAACAGCTTGAGCGCCTGCCCCCCGCCAATGTCGAACAATTCCGCGCTCGCGCCGCTAGCGATGAATGTATAGGGGACCGATGGCTCGTTCATCAGGGTCTTTTATCAGACCCTGGGGCCATGGTCATGCCGTGGATGGCAATCCTTCCAACGGATGATATCATCCTCTCCGATATGGAGCCCGGTCTGTACCCGGGTGGAGACCATTAGAATACGGTCCAATTTCTCGATCCGGTGCGTTGCGCCGACCGGATTTAGGTGGACAGGTTATCCGCCAGAGCCAAAATGGCGCAATTCAGCGTGACCCTGGCGGTGACTTTCACGATGATCCGATGTTCGGACCGATGACCCATAATGCTGACTTCGCCCATGGATGCCTTCTCTTCTGCTGTGACTTTCGGAAACATACATTGGCACATCCGATGCCGGCAGGAGGGGGGATCCACTCCATCACTTCTCAGTGGAAATCAACAGCCCGGCAGTGGGATTTTGACATGAGGGCTGTCGATAGGATCGGGAATGGGCAATGTACCAGCATCTTCATGAGATCACCGGCCCAGATCGGCCACGCCCAAACTGCCAGCTGATCCCATCTGACCGCATGATGCCGGATGCCGTCTTACCGATGTTGCGCTCAAGCACGTCGCGCCACGGCACCAACGTGAAGTCCCGCGATCGCTCGACAACAACGAAACTCCCACTTTCCAGGTCGACTCGACGTGCGATCTTTCCCTCGACCCGCTCGCCGATCCGCGCGGGTTCGAACCGTTTCCCGATTTCTTCGCCGAGCCGCTCGCCGGCGTGCTGCAATTCACGTCTCCGCAGTTTGACCAGCGCGCCGCCCCGGTAGCGAAACCCAGGCTGCTCTTCGTCCGCCAGTTGCTGCTCGACCAGCCACTGCCGCCGCGCCGCGAGCGCGGTCCGCACCTCCCGCCCATATCCCACGTCGCGCACGGCGCCATGACCACCCTCGGCAAGCGCCCTATCAAGCCAAGTCGGCGCTTCCTTAACTGCCAGTTCGTCGACCGGGGACCGCGACAGCAGTTCCAGCGTGACTGGCCGGTCGCGCTGCTGGGCTCTCGCATAGGCATCGGCGCGCGCAAGATGATCGACGGTTATCGTCCAGCTTCCATCAGCGAGGCGCTCGGGTCCGGCGCCCGCGCGCCGCATCGCCTCGAGCCGCCGGACATGGCTGGTTGCGAACGCCTCGCTGGCACCCGGATCGTGCGCCAGGTGCAGGTCGATCGAGTAGCGCCCGCCATTGGCGCGGGCGACCGCATCGACGGTGCGATCAGCCTGGGTCGCCTCGATCCGCGACGGCGCGACCCGTATCGTCGATCCTTCGGGAACCGATGGCGTGGCATCGCCCCGGCCTACATCGACATAATGGACCCGGCCATCGATCCCGTCGACCATCAGGTAATGCCGGTCGCGATGCTCATCGGAAAAGCCACGCTGGATCACCCGTCCGACGATCGGTTCTCGCAGGTCATTTGACACGACCTGCTCGACGCCGGCACGGTCAAACCTGCGGGCGGTCAGTTCTCGCTGCATGAGGCGGACGATGTCGCCCCGCTCACCCATCCGGCGAAGCGTTTCCTCCAGCCCCTCGGCCAGCCTGTAGCGTCCGCCACCTACATCGTCGGCCAGGCCCATCGCCTTGAGCTTGCGCAGCCGTCCCGCCGCGACCGACTGCTGGAAGGGATCGTTGTCGGCCGGCGACACCGTTCGGTCGACGTCCATGCGGCGGACCAGCCGGCGGTCGATCGACGTCAGCCGTTCCTGGTCGACATCGTGGCGCAGGCGCGCCTCGATCTCACGGTCGGTACGAGGGCCGAGATCGAGCGTCACAAGCTCTGAGGCGCGTTCGCGAAATCCGTGCGAAATATACTCCCGCGCGATAACCAGATTATCGCCCTGGTCATCCACTCCGCGCAGTACGATGTGGGTGTGCGGACGCTCGGTGTTGAAGTGGTCGACCGCGACCCAGTCCAGCTTCGCGCCGAGGTCCTGCTCGACCTGGGTCATCAGTCGCCGGACATAGGGCTTGAGGCCGGGATATTCGGCGCCATCTTCGGCGGAGACGATGAAGCGAAACTGATGGCGGTCGCCGGCGGTCCGCTTGAGGAAATCACCGCCATCTGCGCGGTCGGCCTCGGGACCGTAGAGTTCGCCCGGCAAGCCCTCGCGCGTCACCCCGTCGCGCTGGATATAGCGCATGTGCGCGCGGGCGGCCTGGCCGCCCTTGCCAGCCAAGCGAATCAGGCTCGCCTTCACCACGGCACGGCGCCCGCGAAAACCCGCCAGCCGGTCGCGGCTCGACAGTAATCGCCCCATGCTCGCGCCGCGCCCGATCCGACTGCCGTCGAACCGACGCGAGCGGACTCCGGTCTTCGTGCCCGCGAGGCGTGCAGCAGCGCGGATGCGTCCGCCATATTTGACGACCTTCTTGCCGTCTTTACCGCGCTGGCTGCCGAGCCTGGGGGTGAAATCATCGTCAGACATTACAACATACCCCAGTCTCGCGATTTCGGCGAGAAGATGGCTGATTTCCGCCATTCTTGCCCTGACTGTCTCGCGGTCGCGATTGCCTATCTCCAGAAAAAAGGATGTGCAGACAAAGGTTTGGCAGGGCTCGCGAGACACTGCCTTTATCTTGTTTCCCCTTTCTCCCTGCTCCCGTTTCCTTCCGCCTCAAAAATGGGGGAGAGACGACGCCGAACCGACGCCGCCTCTCCATCCGAACTGCCTGCCCATCAGTGCGCATGGACCATCCCATCGCGCGCCTCCGTTCGATCCCTGGCAACACGGCACCCGGTCATGCCGTGGGCATTCCCTTCGCCATCCACGAGCATGATGGCGGTGAACCACTGCCCGTCGAGGCGCCCACAGATGGCGACCCGGTCGAGTTCAAACCCGGCATCATCGGGGTCCTCATAGATGCCCAGCCAGCGCTCCTCGCTTCGTGCATCCCACCGGAAATCCACCTCCTCGGCCTCCAGGAAATGACGCGCCAGGCCTTCCGCCGCGCCCCGCCCGAACTCCCACTCCAGCCCTGCGACCAGCGCCGACACGACCCTGTCATTGCGTCCGGAAAACGCCGTTTCGATGTGCTGAACCATGCCCATGATGACCTCCTTCGCTGTCGTTCCCATCATCGAGAACGGCGTTTCGACGACGGCTGGCGCAGCGGCTGTCAGGGCCGATGAGCGAAGCGAAGGGTCGCGAAGCGGACGTGGGGGGAACCGATTTGCGCAGCAAATTGGAGGGTACCCGCGGGCCTTGATAGCCGCTGTGCCAGCCGCCACACTGGGCCCATCGAGACGAGCTTCCTCCCTCTCCTGGACACGCAACCTCACGTCATTGCCCCTGCGACAGGGCGACAAAGAGAGACCCTTGGGGCCGTGCATCGAGGCTATCGGAAGGCGGCGGTGCCGGTTTCTTTCGGACGGCGAAGAGCTCCTCCACCACCCGCGCCGTTGCCGAGGCCCGGTCGCTTTCCTGCGTGTCCGACGCGACGCTGGCGAGATAGCCGACGGTCTCGCGCGGAAGGCTGGCGCGACCTGCCAGATAGTCGGCATAGCGCGCCGGCCCCGCATTATAGGCCGCGAACAGCCCCGGATAGCCGAAGCGGTCGTACATCAGGCGAAGGTAGAAGGTACCTGCAAGGATGTTATCACGCGGGTCATCCGGATCGATGCCAAGGCCGAGCCGCGTGCGCATGTCCGACCAGGTCGCGGGCATGACCTGCATGAGCCCGATCGCGCCCGCCGACGACCGGATCGGACGCCCGCCCTGGGTCGTGCGGCCCCGGCTCTCGGCCTGCATCACGCGCTCGATCCAGGCGACCGGCACCCCGAAGCGTAGTGAGGCCTCTCGGATGTAGGGCCGCCATGTCGCGACCGTCGATGCAGGTTGCCCGGCCGATGACGCAGCAGTGGACTGGGCTGATATCGGCACCGGCGCGGCGAGCGCGAGGACCGCGGCCGTCCATTTCAGCGGCGCCATAGCAGCTGCGCCTTGCCGACGAGATCGGTACCCTCGCTCACCCCGACATAGCGCCCGTCGAACGAATCGGGACTGTCCATCAACAGGAAGAGTTGCTGCCGCCGCAGCATGCGACAGCCATGCCACCACGGCATGACCCGCCCCGTGGCATCGAATTTCTTGCGCCTTGCTACTGGCCGTCCATCGACGAAGACCTGGTCGCTGAGCGCGCAAACCTCGTCGCCGGCCTCGGCCGCGACACGCTTCACAAGCGGGACGTTGCGGGGGAGATAGCGCCGGACCGCCGCGAGCGCCCGGAAAGGTTCGGGCAAGCGCGCCACCACCATGTCGCCTGTCATGACGGGCGCATTTGGACTGACGAGGTAGAGCCCGATCGGGGCGCTCGCACTGGCATTCCAGAGCAGGCGCGGTGTGGGCGGAAGGACCGCCGAGCCGAGTACCAGACCCGCGCCCAGGCCGACGAGGAAGAAGCGCCAGCGGCGGCGGCGCTGCACTTCCTTGCGCAGGCGAAGCGCCTCGCCCCAGGCGAGCAGCGGCGCGTCCTTGAAGCGACTGTGACGGCCGCTCATTTGGAAATGCCCCGCGCACTCTGTTCGCGCGACCAGGCATCAAGATCGTCGATATGATATTGGATGTAGCGGCAATGGCGGCGGAACACTGGCCCAGTGCCAAGGCGTCGCATCCGCCGCAGCAGCAGCCCGGAAATCTTGAGATAGGCCGCCGCCTGCTCGGTATTGAGGAAGGGCGAGCCGCGCTTGGCGCGGGTCGCCCGGGCGATCTGGTCGTCGTCGTCCATGATGAGCCATCCTTTCGATAGAGCGACCCATGGCGATGGGTTCGCGATATCGAGGATGGCGGGCGGGATACCGGGCCGGGAGTGTCGAAACCGGCAACGGCGTTTTCGACACAGCATGAAAGGTCCCCGCGCCGGGTTCGGCGCGGGGGGCGTGGACTTCAGCGGGACCAGATGAGCTTGTGCTCGTCCTTGTCGCCCTGGGTCAGCGTCGCGTAGATCGGCGCGGGAAGCGATGGGTCGTCGAGCTTGAGGCTGAGATATTCGGCGCCGGTATCGCGGGCGGCCTTGGTCCAGCCGGCCCCGAACTCGACGCCGCCGGCACTCACGCGGTGGTCCGGGGCCTTGTCGTGGTCGCGCTCGACCGGCCGGATCGTGGCCTTGACGCGAAGCGTGAGGGTGCGGATTTCCCCGTTGTAGATGCCGTCCTCGTTGCGGGTGAAGCTGCCGATCTGTGCCATGATATGTCTCCTTCTATTGCCCGAGCGCCGCCCGATGCGGCCTCGATGGCGGTCGATCGGGCGCGTCGCGCCGCCGTGCACCGGGACGGCCGCAGCGTGAGCGAAGGACGGCGAAGCGCCTGTTTCTTGGTTGCGCGAGGAGCCCGCCAGGGCGGGGAAGAAACTGGCGCGAAGCCGTTGCTCGGACAAGGCGCGCACGCCGCCAGACCAGCCTTCAAGAGAGGCCAAGGGCGGCACGAGTCATCGGAAAAAGGAGACCCTTGCTAGCACGATCCAGGTCCGAACCACGTGCAGGATGAGGCCATCGGGGGAATTCGCCCTATCGCTTCGCCCGCTGCCAGCCTTTCCGCGTCCTAGCGCTCGACAAGTTCCCGGCGCAGCGTGGGGACCGTGGCGCAGGCGGGGCTACCATCCCTGGCGGTGCCGCAAATGGTGGTGACGATGATCCCGCCCCGCGCCGCGCACGCCAGCAGCGCCGGATCGATATCATGGATGTCGACCTTCATCCGGCGGGACCAGGGTGAGGCATGATCGCCCGCCGCCTGACCCACGCGCACATAGACGAAACGGCGCGAGGGACCTTCGCGGCGAACCTGGTCACCGAAGAATTTGGGACCGGGCCCGACCCGCACGGCGAAGTCGAAGGCGAGCGGTTCGCCATCGCCGGACCTTTGCGGATCAAGCGGGGCGCCGTCCCTGGACTGGAGGCTGTGCCACACGCCGGGCACGGGCCGGTCTATGATGATCCGCATCGCGATTTCCGCCGTGTCCGCGCGCTTCATCATCGCTCTCCCTGCTCGCGCCAGTTCGGCCCCCGAACGCTGCGCAGCCGTCATAATGCGCCATGCGAGCCTGTTCCAGCATGGATGGAGACGAAACAAAGCCGCGTGGCCGAGCCTATCGGGCGAGGCCGCGCGGCGCGATTTTCCCGCATGTGGCAGGCGGGCGCGATCGCTCCCGCCCGCCTTCGTTCATGCCGCCTGGGGCAAAGGCCTCTCCTCCTCTTCCTCCAATTCCGCGGGGCAATCCCCAGCGGCCATCCGGCGCGCGGTGGCGACCTTGGCATGGGCGTCAACCGTGCCAACGCCACCTCTCTGCGTGTAGGCAGAGGGCGGGAACTGCATCCAGCGCGGCACCCACCGCTCGACCTTGTCCCGGCCTTCCGCGCCGTCGAGATGATCGGCGATGATCCGCTTCAAGGTCTTCGCCTTCTCGCCCGCATTGGCGCTGGCGACCGTTTCCCCGGCCACCTCTGCCGTCATCCGGCCCAGCACCTCGCGGTCGCGCAGCAAGGAAAAGAGCGCTTCGTCGGCCTGCCACCAGTCGGCCATGGCGACCCCGACCTCCTCGCCGACTGCCTCCACCGCTGCCGAGCCCGCCATCAAGGTCTCGCCCATGACGACCGCAAGGACGCGCATCACCTGTTCGTCAGGCAGCGCGACAAGACGCAGGAACAGCCCGGCCACGCTATAGTCATCGCCGCTCCCGCCCGTCACGGTGGGTTCCTCGCTGCCGAAGCCGAGGCAATCCAGAACAATGCGCCGTTCCGTGTCGAAAACCGCCTCGCCCCGGCATTTCTCGACGCTCTCGCGTACCTCGTCGCTGCGCGTCGCCTGCGGTTCGGGACGTACGGTCCACAAGGGAGAGCCGACGATGGCGTGCGCCACCATCAGCCGCAGGGCAAGCGCGGGATGGCCGATCAGTGCGGCGCGCACGGCTGCATGGCGGTGCAGGTCGACATAGGTCCCGAGCGTGGACGTTAGCTCGGGCCGCTTGGCCCTGGGCGGCGCGGCGGCTTCGCCGCGCTCGATCCGGCGCGCCTCCGCGCGCGTGACATAGCCTTCGTGAAACAGGACCTCGCCGGTTCCGCGCACATCAACATAGACGCGCCCGCCCTTGCGCTTGGGGGCCTTTTCATATTCCCACGCATGGAAATGCTCGGCAGGCGGGATCACGACGACATCGGCCCAGCCCTGTGCGATATAGGCTGCGCGCGATGCCTCGATCGCTGCGTTCTGCGCCGTCCAGAAGGCGTCAGGATCGGCGAAATAGCGATCCTCGCCGAACAGGTCGGAGACGGTCGCGCCGCTGAAACCATCGATGTCGAAGAGCGCGAAGCGGGCTGGGATCGACTGGCCGCCAAAAAGCCATGCCTTTAGCTGGTGGCCTGTGGGGACATAGGCGTCGGCGTCCTCGAACAGGGCCAGCCATGCCTTTTGCTGGCTCTTGCTCGCCAGTGTCAGGTGCCTGACGGTGATCCGGTCGATCCGCTCCGCGCGATAGAGGTCGCGGATGCGCGGCAAAAGGTTGCCAAGCGCAAGGACGCGCCGGATGGAGAGTTCGGGCAGGCCGAAGGTCATGGCGATCTCCTCGACCCCGCGTCCCCCGCGCACCAGCCGGGTGAAGCTCTCCCACTGGCGCACTTCGTCGGCGTCAAGCCGGGCCATGTTCTCGATCATCGAGGCTTCGATGGCGGCGGCATCGTCGCCATCCTCCATGATCGCGCAGGGCAGGAGCAGCGCGTCGGGATCGATATCGCCCGCGTCCCGCCGTTCGTCGGCGACGATACGGCTTGCGTGGAAGCGGCGGCTTCCAGCGATGATGCCGAAGCGGCCTTCGGTATCGGGGGGACGGACGAGAAGCGACTGTATGACGCCGCGCGCGCGGATGGTCGGGAGGATGTCGGCGACGTCCGGCGCCTTTCGGCCAAAGCGCATGTTGGTCTTGTCGACATAGAGCCTGTCGAGCGGGATATGGTCGAGTTTCATGGGTCATTTGCCTTTCGTCAAAAGGTGCCGGTCGCGCTGTTTGCGATGCTCAGGACGTGACCGGCACTGAGGGTGGCGGCATGACGCGCCGCCTTGCGTCATCCGCCGTCAGGACGGTGGAAGATCAGGGTCCGCAGCCGTCTCGCCCGAAGCCGGGCCATGGCGGCGGAGCATCGCCTGCGCCCAGAGGATCGAGCCGGACCGGCGCGACCATGTCGCCCAGACGGAAAGCGGATGAGCCGTCTCGAAAGCGAGATCGCGCTCGATGGCCATGCCATAAGGCAGCGGGATGGCAGCGATTTCCGAGAGGCTGAACGTGCCGAGTTCCGGGCAACCGAAGCCAAGATCGGCAACGCCGAAAAGCGTATCGCCATCCTCGGCGAGTTCGCTCGCCAGCCATTTCGCCGCGCCCAGCGGGTTGAACAGCTTGAGAAGGGGCACGAAGTCCGGTTCGGCAAGGCCGCCGCGCAGAGCGATGTCGTGGCGAATGGCGTTCGCGCGCAGTGCCTTGCGCAGGTCATCGGGAAGCAGGATCATGCTGCGATCCTTTCCTCGGCGCGGGCGCTCTCGACCTCGCGATGGCGGGACAGCAACCAGTCGGCGGCCTTGGAGGCAGCGCTGGCGGCGCGAAAGATGGCGCGGTTGTCCTCGCGCAGGACATCGAGCCACGCGCCGAGATAATCGGCGTGACGAACGGTCGGGACGATGCCGAGCGCGGCGCACAGGAAGGCCGAGCCCATTTCCGCGATAAGTTCCTCGCGGGCATAGTCCTTGCTGCCGAAGGGATTGGTCATATCCCGGTTCAGCCGCTTCGCATGGCCGGTCGCGTGACATAATTCGTGAAAAGCCGTCCTGTGCCAGTTCACCGGATCGAAGAAGGCGGCCTGCGGCGGGACGGCGACGAAGTCGGCACCGGGCGCATAGAAGGCCTTGTCCCCGCCTATGCGGAACTCGACGCCCGAGGCAGCGATCACTTGCCGGGCGATCGGCTCGATCTCGCTCTCGTCCAATGGCACCGGATCGCCGCCAAGGTCTAAGGGGAGCCCATCACATTGGGCGACGTTGAAGAGGGTAAAGCGCTTGAGGAAGGGAACGGCGCGGGCCTCGTCACCATTTCGCGCCGCCCGCTCGGCCTCGCCCCTGGGGGTGAAGCGATCGGCATAGACCACGCTTACGCCGTGCTCGCCCTTACGGACGCATCCTCCCGCCTCGCGAGCCTGCCGAAAGGTCAGCCAGCCTTGCGATGGCCAGCCGCTTTCGATGACGGCGCACCACAGGATCAGGATGTTGACGCCAGAGTAAGGCCGGGCCGTCACGGCGTTGCGCGGCAGGCCGGTCGCGGCGTTGACGCCCAGCCCCCGGGCCTTTCCCCATGGCTGGACCCACGGGAAGCGCCCCGCCTCCAGTTCTGAGACGATGCGCGTGGTCACCTCGTCATAGAGGGTAGCGCGTTCGCCGTTCCCGCCCTTTCCGACTTCACGGGCAGCACTGCGGCTTGAAGAATTCGGCATGGCCTGTCCTTTCCGCCACCCTAAAAAAAGGCACAAAGCCTCCCCGCAAAGGCGGGGGTGGGCGGCGAAATGCGACCAAGAGGCCCGGCTCCAGCGGGTAAGGACACCGCAAGGGCGGAACGGATGTGGAGCACCCCGCAGGAGCGCAGCGGGCGGGGTTGTCCTTGGCCGCGACGGGCCTAGCCGGGAGCGCCGGCCACTCCCGCCACGCCGGGAGAGGCAAACAGAAAACGCCGCCGCGCGAACCGCGCGGCGACCATCATCCTGCGCAAGCGATCGTCACCGAAGGCCGAGACTCGCAAGGGGCTCGGGGGCGAGGGCAGCGAGCCCTGGAGCGCGGTCGTGGCCCCAACGCGATGCGCCCCTCGAACCTTCCACGGAAGCCTCCGCTGCCCCGTCATCCCTCCGGGCTGGAGATTTAGGACAGAAAGGCAATTCGCCAGCGCAGAACCAGATGCAGACATGCACGCCCGGCCCATCGAAGCAAAAGATCGACAACGCCGCTCAGCCATTCCCGTCAGGCCAGGATTGCAGGATTGCGGCAGGTCCCTTCTGGCATAGCAGGGTGCCTGCCGCCACGAGGCGGCGGACCAGCGACTTGCGGTGCTCGCCATCTCCGGGCCAGCTGCCTGGCCCCAGGACAAGCTCGGCGACGTCCCGCAGGTTCGCCCCTGCGGCGCGTGCATCTGCGGCGAGAAGCGACAGATGCTGGCGCCGCAGCCGATTCGCCTGCCCGCCCGCCCCGGCATGGAAGTAGATCCGCTGGAGCGCGGCCAACTGCGAGCCAAGCCGCTCGTCGGCGATGATTTCGAAGCTCAGCAGCACTGGTTCGGCGGGCAACCTCTCCCCGACAAGATCGATCCGCGCCACCTCCCCCAGGCAGTCGAAGGCGATATGCTCGCCTTCTGTCCCCGGGATGCTGCGCGCCCGGCGGGCCGGCGCATCGAAGCGACAGAACGCATTCGCCTCCCCAGATGCGATCCGGGCGCGCAGGACGCACGGATCGAGGACGGCAGACCAGACCGGCACCACCTGCATAGAATCCTCCCCTGGATCTTCGGCAAAAGTGCAACCCCCATTGGTGCGCCAGGGCAGCCTTGCGCGAGACCAACGGGCGGTCGTCTCGCCCGGATGGTAGATTGTCAGCGACGACCGCGCGCTCCCAGTCAGCACGATAGGCGGGGTCGCGCCGCGTCACCTCCCAGGCCAGACCGGCGCGCCCGCGACGCACCAGTGCCTCGATACGGCGAGCCAGCGGCCCGGCTATCATCGCCAGGCGGCAGGCGGCGGAGGCGCCAGCATGACGGGATGGGCCCGGCGCGGGCGCCGAGGAGATGCGGAAGGGATACGCACATTCGGGGAGCCGAAGCGGTGATCACCAGACCTATGCATATGCCCCCTTTCCGCAAGGGCAGTCGATCTCGATGCCCCAGGCGATGGCGGTGCCCGGGCCGGGCAACGACAGCGCATCCTTTGGTCATCGCGGCCTTCGCGCGAGGCGGTCACCCCCCGAAGATCGTGGCGGGGATTTCCAGCGGGCCGACCGGTCGAGCAATGAGAGGGCATCGCGTGCGTGGCGGCGCGGGGGCCAGGGGGAAGGAGATGAAAGAAATCCAGGGCTCGGGCCGCGGAGCAATCCCAAGCCATCCCTCGCCTCGAGGCCGCGCGGGTCTATAAGCCACTGCGAGCGCCAGGTTCAGGATCTCGTAGCCCGGGAACGCGCAGGAACGCTGCGGGCTGGCAGGCGAGCGGGTCCGACGTATTAACAAGCCGCACCGCAAAGATGCATGATTGCAAAGCGCCATTCATAGGGGGGGCACGCCGCGAATCACGCAATCTGTGCGCACGACCGAACCGATCAAACGGATCGGCCATCCGCCGCGGGCATATGTCTTCCCCGCGCGTCGGGGTGGCAAACCGGAGATTCGCGATCTACTATCCCTGCGGCCAGAATTGACCATAAACGGTATGGGATTGGATACGTTGGGAAAGGTGCTGCGGGCCGCTCGATCATGATGGAGCGGAGGGAGGTGCAACGCTGGTGCGAACGGCAATCAAGATGATCCTCGCGGCCCCCGCCGCGTCCATCGAGCGGGCGGCAGCCCGCCCTCTCCCCCTACTGGTCCTTGAAGGAGCGATGCAGTGATGGAGGAGGCTGAAGCCCTTGCCGACAGGCTTGCCCCCCGCCATCGCGAATGCCTGTGGCATGTCTTCCAGCTGCGGACGTCCAAGGAGATTGCGGGTGAGCTCGGCATCGGCGTCGGCACGGTGGACTCCTATATTTCAGAGGCGGTAGCAATCCTGGGCGCGCCCAACCGACGCCGGGCGGCCGAAATGCTGTTCGGCGGCAAGAATATGACGCCCCCCGGGAAATCGGGGGGCGAATTGGCGAGGGTAGCCATCGGCGCGAGCGATCCCCCAGTGCCGGGTCAAGGGTTGCAGGTCGGCGAATGGCAGGTGCTGCTTCCCTTTCGTCACAAGGGAGTAGATCGCAATGCACTCGGACTTATCCACCGCCTCTTCTGGTTCATCCTCCTCGTCCTTGCCGCCGCGGCAAGCTTCGGAATGCTGGCCGTCGGCCTCGAGGTCCTCTCCAGATTCTTCGCTGGCGAATAAATCTGGCCCGCATGCCTCGGGCCCGGGCATCGCCGCCCTCGCCAGCGATCTGCACGCCTATGAGAAGCTGCTCCAAGCCCTGTTTGCCAAAGGCGGCGAGCTTTCGACTTCCGCGATCCTGGCGCAAGTCGGCCGCAACCTGTCCCCCGTGGCCGGCCATCAGGTCCTGGCCGCCATCAGCAACGCGCAGTTGCTGACATCGAGCGCGCTCGGACAGGTCGCCGAGGCCCACCGCATGCTAGAAATGCTTGGTCGCAAGCTCGGGATCGACGTGCAAGCGTTCGGCGACGTCCTCAAGCCGCCGGCAAGCGCGATCGGCGTAGAGCCATCCGGAGCCGATGGATGAGCGGCGGCGATGATCCCGCACGTCCGCGACATCGATGACCCCGATCGCGGCCTTCCTCCTGCTGGTCACCGTCTTGGCGATCCACGCCGGCTGGCGCGGCGGCGCCCCCGAGCGTCTCGCGGCAGCGGCGATGCTGGTCGCCACGATTGCAACGAGCCTTACGAACATGCAGGGGGCCTTGGCTTTTCGCGATGTGCAGTGGTCGATCGTCTGGATCGATGCGGCGCTCCTCGCCGCTCTGCTCGCGATCGCGTTGAGGGCGAATCGCTTCTGGCCGCTCTGGGTTGCGGCGATCCAGTGCCTGGCGCTCGCTGCCCATGCCGCGCGTGCCGTCGACGCCGACATCCTGCCGCTGGCCTATTGGTGGGTCGTCGGCAAGCTGTCCTATCCGATGCTTCTCCTCCTCATCATCGGCACGGAGCGGCATCATCGACGCCGACGTCAGGGCCACCGCGATCCGGCGTGGAGCTGGATCGGCCAATGACGAGGCTCCTCGGCGGGGCACGAGGCAGTGGCGCGAACGTGACGCGGCGCAGGCAGGGTCCAACGGGCGATATCGCATGCCTCCGCGCCGCCCTGGCCCGGAACATGACCGCTCGGGATCGCGCCAGAGTGACATATCGGAGCGACGGGCGATTGCGCATTGTCCGGGAGGGACAGGATAGGGAGGCTGCCAGATGACAGGCTCGGACAAGGAGCTGCGCGCCCAGGCATGCCGGATTCTAGCCAGCATGCGCGAGGCGACGAGTGATTGCCTCGGCAGTGACTTCGCATTCACCCCGCGCCTCGACATGCTTACCCAGCTCTATCTCGCCGAGTGCGAGCATCGCGCGCTGCATGCCTGGAGCTTGTGCCTGACCTCGCAGGTGCCGGCGTCGACCGCGCATCGCAAGGTCGGCGAATTGGAGCGGGATGGCCTTGTCCTCTGCCGCCGCGGCGCGAGCCCGGAAAACGAAGCCCAGCGGAACCGGCGACAGCGCGATCACCGCTATGTACGCGTCAGTCTCACGCAGGAGGGCAGGGCAAAGATTGTCCGGCTACTTGACCGATTCGTCAACATCTGGGGTGGTGATTGCCCGAGCGACGGGGCCGACATGTCGGCATAGAGCGCAGCCCCAGCCGGCGCCGGCATGCCTCCGGGGAGGCGTCCGCGTCGACATGCGCCGATACAAGGGCAGCGCCCGCAGGATCGGCACGCGCGATCCCGCGGGCAGGTAGCCGGCGCGCCAAGCCGATACCAGTACGCGGAAGCGATACCGACAGGGCCTTAGCGAACCAGAGCGCGGGGCGCGGTGGTCCCAAGGCGTAGAATGGAGGTAGGATGGCGCCCGAGCCCATCACGGCAGACTATATATATCGTCGCATCCGGCATGAAATTGTCGAGGGCGCCTTCGCGCCCGGCACAATGCTCAAGCTCACCCGTCTCACCGATCAGTTCGGCGCGAGCGCTACACCCGTCCGTGATGCCCTGAACCGGCTGGTGGGCGAGCGTCTTGTCGTTCTGCTTCCGGGCGGCGGCTTTCGCGTCCGGCCGCTCGATGCCGACCGGCTCGCCGGGCTCTATCGTTGGCATGGCCATTTGATCGAAATCGCTCTCGAGCGTCCTTTGCCAGAGAGCGCAAGGAAAGGACTCGGCGCGCTCAAGCATGAGGCCCTGGAGCCCGGACAAGTGGCCGCAGCGTCCGAAAGGCTATTCGGCATCCTCGCATCCGTCCCGCAAAATGAGGAGCTGGAGCAAGCAGTGGCAGCAGCCTCAAGCGCATTGGCACGCGCGCGGGCCTTGGAGCATCGCCTCCTGCCTGATGTCGTCGGCGAATTCTCGCAGCTCCTCGCCTCGATCGACAGGCAGCCGATCGGCGCGGCGCGCCGAGCGATGGCCCGCTATCACCGAGCGCGCGCACAGTCGAGTTTCGTGATCAACAATATAATACAGCCATGAATATAGTCATCCAGAATATGAGGCATTCTCAATACTAATGATAATAGTCCGGCCTGCCCCGTCCCAAGGACTCTCATTCCGGCATAATATAAGTTCGCACGCGGAAAATCCGGGTCCTATTCTTCTCGTGCCGCAATCCAGCGGCTACAAGGAGTAGACGAAATGGAACGCAACAGCGAAGACCGCCGTGACGACGTCGTCGAACTCGGCGTGGTGAGCGTCGAAACCAAGGGCATCTCCGGTGGAACGGTCGATGCGCCTGCCGGCCAGGGCCTTGCCGGTATTCTCGACGACTGATCTACCCTGGCGCATTCCCGGCCGGGGATGCGCCAGGCTCCATAACCCCAAACCGCGAGGCAGGCTCTGCCTGCGACGCCCGCATGCAGGGAGCCGGAATGCATCATGGCCCGCGCGGACATATATTGGTGCGATGTCGGCGGGCGGATCGTCATCATCGACGTTGCGCGCGACATCTACCTCCAATTGCCTCAGCATCTGGTCGAGGCCCTCCACGCCCTGCGACACAGCGGCGCCCCGGCGGTTGATCCCGACGATCGGTTAGAGGCGCTTGCCCGGATAGGCCTTTGCGACGCGGATTTCGGACGCCCTGCGGAGCCGAGCCATATCACGGTACCTGCGCAGGATGGCCCGTCGCCCGCCACAGGCGACGTAGAGCGCCGACCCCTTGCGACAGGGGCGGCGATCGTGCGGATCATCGCGATGCGCCTTGCGGTGCGTCTCATTCCCCTGCGCCTTCTCATAAGGTGGGTCCGCCGCCTCCAGTCCCGCCCGTCGATGCCCATGAAGCCTGGCCGGGTAGCAGCCAGAACCGCGCTGTTCGTGCAGGCGCGGCAGCTCGTCCGGGCGCGCGACACCTGCCTCCCCGATTCGATGGCACTGCTGCATTTCCTGCGGTCGCGAAACATGTGCTGCCGCCTCGTGCTCGGCGTGCGCCTCGACCCGTTCGAGGCGCATTGCTGGGTCCAGGATCATGACATGATCCTGGGAGACACGCATGAGCGGGTCGCGTGCTTCACGCCGATCCTGCAGCTATGATGCTTGGCGCCTATCTCGGCGTGGTGACGCTGGAGCGCGACCGGCCGGCCCCGGCCCGAACCGCGGCCGATGCGGTTGCAGAGCGGCTGGGCCTGGCGCCCTGTGCCGTCTCGAGCGCTCACGCCTTGTTCGCGACAGGTCCAACCCAGAGCATCGGCGGCGTTCCTGCAGACATTCACATAGTGGGGCCGGCCTTTTCGCGCGTACCGGGCGAATCCCCGTTCATAGGGGTCGTCGATTCCAACGCCGCGCCCGCTGCCTTTCTCGAAGCGATCGAAGCGCGGTGGGGCGCTTTCGTGGCCTGGACCGGCATCGAGGGAGCGGATGCGGTGTGCATCTATCGTGATCCGTCCGCGCGCTGCCCCTGCTACTACAGGCGCTGGGGAAGCGAACTGGTGGTCGCGTCCCACTTGCCGTTCATCGAGGCGTTCACCGGTCGCGCCAATGCGATCGACTGGACTGTCGTCGAAGACGAACTGCTCTATCCAGACTTGGTCGGACGGGAGAGCGCCCTTGTCGGCATCAAGGAAATCCTGCCAGGCGAGATCCTGCATATCGGGCCCGAGGGCGTCTATCATCATGCGCTATGGAGCCCGGCCAAGTTCATCGACGCCGCAGCCCTCCCGTCTTTCGCACAGGCCCAGGACGAGGTCGCGCAGGCGGTGGACAGCGCCTGCCACCACTGGTCGCGGCAGGTCGGTCCGGTGGCCCTGACCTTGAGCGGTGGGCTTGATTCCTCGGTGCTCGCCGCGGCGCTCCCCGGCCTGCGCCATGCAATTACCTTGGTAAGCGGCACAGGGAGCGGCGATGAACGCGCATTTGCCAGCGAGGTATGCCGGCATCTCGACCTGCAGTCGCATCAACTGGACCTTTCCCCAACCGATGTCGCCCTGTCCGTGTCGAGCGCGGCGCAGCGCCCCCGGCCCTCCACGCGCGCCTTCACGCAAAGCCTCGTCAAGCATGGCAGCGCTGTCGCCCAAAAGGTCGGCGCAAGGGCGATCGCCTATGGCAGCGGCGGCGACAATGTCTTCTGCTTCCTGCGCTCGGCGACGCCGGCAAGCGACAGGATGGCAGCTCAGGGGATGGGGGCGGGATATTGGCGCACGGTGATGGAGGTCGCCGCGGTAACCGAATGCTCGCCCTTCCTGATCGCGCGGCGATCACTGCAGAAGCATCTGGGCCGCCGTCGGGGCTGGACGTGGCCTCGGGACGAGCGCCTGCTCGCTCCCGCGCTGCTCGACGCACGAACAGCGCATCCGCCGCATCCCTGGATCAACGAGTTCGCAGACCTTCCCGTCGGAAAGCGCGAGCATGTCGCGGCGATCATGCGCGGCCTTGCCCTCATCGACTATCTCGATGGCGCGGACGGCATGCCGGTTATCTATCCGCTCCTGTCGCAACCGGTGATGGAGGCCTGCCTGCGGCAGCCGACATGGCTCTGGTACGAGGATGGCATGAACCGGGCGATCGCGCGCCGCGCCTATGCCCCCAAGCTCCAGGCCAGGATCGTCCAGCGTGCCTCGAAGGGCGGTTTCACCAGCCTCGTGCGAAGCCTTTATCTCCGCAACCTCGCCGCTATCCGCGCGATGCTGCTGGAAGGCGAACTATGCGCGCGCGGGATCCTCGACCGGCGGGCACTGGAGGCCAGTCTTGCGACGGTGCCGGACGCGGGAGATCATCTCTATGTGCGGATCATGCGGTTCGTGGATGTCGAAGCCTGGCTCGCTGCCCGTCGCGGCTGACCCTACTCAGCCTCATGGCGCTGCACCCTCGTTCGGCTTGAACCAGCGCTGGAACCAGGCGAGGTTTCGCTCATAGACGGCGAGCCGATGGGCTGGCTGCAGCTTGACATGGCCCTCGCCCGAAAAGACATACATCTCGGTCGGCCAGCCGGCATTCTTGACTGCCGCGTAGGTCGGCAACGCGAAGCGGAACTCCTCCTCGCCCGCCTGGATGAGCAAGGGAACCGGCGGCAGCGCCCCGAGATTGGGCGCCAGCGACCCCTGTTTCCAGAAGTCGGGACGATCCTCGTTGAACCTTGGATATCCCGACTTCGCATACCAGTCCTCGAATCCAGGACCAAGACTGGCCATCATCGCCGGATCCTCGCAGCAGGTGCTGAGCGCGACGGCCTTGAACAGGCGCGAATGGATGAGCGCGAAGGACGCTGTGGAGGCACCGTCGCTTTGCCCGGTGATGCCGATGCGGGCGGGATCGGCGATGCCCCGCGCGATCAGGCGCTCGACGACGATTTCGAGGGAGGACTGGACGCTGCGCCGATCTAGCCAGTCCTTCTGGTTGGCCTGGAGGAAGGCGAAAAGATCAAGCGGCTTTCCCTGGAGGGCGTACCAGGGCGGCCGATTGAAGCTCAGGACGGCAAAGCCATGGGCCGCGAACAGCTGGATCGGGAATTCGTCAGCGGTACCGCCGCGCAGGAAGCCGCGCGAATCATATTGGACGACAATGAGCGGAACGGGATGTCCGGGCCGATAACCGGAAGGAAGGACGAGGTCGGCAAAGGTCTCGATGCCGAATGCATTGCGCCAGACCAGGCGCTCGGGGTGGCGAAGCCGGATTGCGGCAAATTCCGGATTGGGATCGTAGATGGTGCGGACCTTGCCCGTGCGCACGTCGACGCCGATCACATGGCGGGGCGCAGTTCCGCCCTCCGCCGTGCAGACCAGCTCCTGAGGCCCGAGCTGGCAGCCCAGCCAGGGTTCGTTGGTGACGAGCAGCCGCCGAGGTGCGCCTGCGCCGAGGTCCCAGCGCATCAGGGCCAGTTCGCTACGCGCCACGCCTTGTCGCTTGAGGAACAGGATCGTGCGATCATCGCGTTTCCACAGGGCGATCACGTCGCTGCAGGCCTGCTGCGGGCAAGGCAGTTCGCGGCCGTTCATGGAGATATGGAGAATATTGGGCTTGAACAAGGCATCGGGGTTGGCCGGTGCCAGCCATGCACGATCTGCGCCGCTGCCCAGCGGCAGGGCCTGGATCGCCCCGGTCGGCCAGCCCGGCGTGCCCGCCGGTTCCAGGACGAGGCGCTGCGCATCGCTTGCCGGGCGCACCGTTCGATCCGCCAGCGTGATCACGTCGGCCCGGCTGGGGATCGGGGATGGCGGGTGCGGCCGGCCACCGGCCAGGGGCCAGAAACGCAGGTCGTAGCGCCATCCGCCTGGCGCCTCGCTTTCGATCCGCCGCTCCGCGTCGACCAGGCCGGCGCGACTGGAATAGACGATCGCCTCGCCGCCTGACAGCCACCGGAAATCGTCGATCGAAACGTTCGAATGCGTCAGTTGCGTCTCATTCGTCCCATCGGGGCGAACGAGATATAGCTGCATGATACCGCCCGCCGCCTTGGTGAACGCCAGAAGCTTGCCATCGGGCGCCCAGCGCAGGACCGACGGCACCGGCGCGCCTGCCACAAGGCCGGAGAAGCCATATTTGTCGAAGGAGAGCCGGATGACCTCGCCGCCATCGGCGACGATCCGGGGCGGCGCGGCGCTCCCGGTCTCCTTCACCAGGATGCCGGTGCAGTAGCGGTTGGATGAAGGGTCACCTCGACGAAGCTGCAATGCCACATGCCGGCCGTCAGGCGACAGCGCCGCTGGGGGCCCCGGATAGCTATCGAACTGCATGCCCCCGAAATCGCGCAGGCGGACAAGGTCGAGAGCATTGATCTCTCGCCGGGCCTCGGCCGGCGCCGCGGCGGGCGGCAGCAGGTCGCAGGGCGGCTGGCTTGCCCGGGATGCAACCGGCACCAGCGCCATGCCAAGGGCAAGGCTGCCAAGGGCGATACGTCGCTTCCCTCCGCGTGCGCGGCCAACGAAGCGACGACCCCGCCGTCGCGCTGCCACTTGCGTCGATCCAGCTGCGGGAAGACCAGGACGGGTCATCACTCACCACTCCTTGGTTAGCGAGACGCTGATGAAGCGACCGATCGCGGACTGGTTGGTGGAATCGTAGCTGACATAATAGTCAGCCACCGCGCGCGCATAGGCAGGCTTGTCATTGAGAAGGTTGCGGACGGCCAGCGCGAAGCCGACGCCCGGGACCAGTCCTTCCTGCGATGGACGGTAGACAAGCGCGAGATCGAAGGTCGTCTGCGATCCCACTCGGACAGCGGGGCTATTGCGGGTGTCGTCCACCCCGCCGGTATAGTTGGCAAAGGCAGATGCGCTCAGGGGGCCGCGCGTCCATGTCGCTCCGGCCCGGCCCCGCCAGTGCGGCGGGTTGAAGATCGTCCCGGCAAGGTCGGTATAAGGCAGCGACGGGTCGAGCCTCTGGCGTGACTGCAGCCAGGACGCCGAGCCTGTCAGAGACAGTTTGTCGCCACTATCGAGTTCAGCATCATAACGGGCCATCAGGTCGACGCCGCGGATCTTCTGTCGCGCGACATTGAAGAATGTATTGTAGACGGCGGCGACGACTGCATCCGGGTCGTAGGCCTGCCCCGAATAGTTGAAGAGCGGGACGGGCGATGCGGCGATCAGCGCCGCTTGCTGCTCGGCATCAGGATAGGGATCGACAAAATCGTCGAGGGTCAGCCGGCCGAGCGCGTTGTAGAAGTCGGTGCCCTGGAACGGCTGCGCCACCCGGTCGCGATAGGCGATCTCGAAATAGCTCGCCTCCAGCCGGAGCCCGGAAACAGCGCGGGGATGGGCGGCGAGGGTCGCCGACCAGGAGGTCGCGCGTTCGGGCTTGAGCGCCCGGTTGCCGCCATTGGTAAACAGAGCGGTCGCGCCCGCCGGGTAGCCCGAACCACCCAGGGTCGTTGCGTCGTACAGAAAGGCATATTGGGGCTGGTACTGCTGGTAGAGCGTTGCCGCCTTGAAGGATTTGCCCCAGGATGCCTTGAGATCGAGGTCCGGGCTCGGCGCATAGATCAAGCCCAGCTTGGGTGTCAGCACGTCGTCGATACCGGGATATTTCTCGTAGCGCAGCGCGCCGGTGAGCGACAGGCGATGGATGGCCGCGACCGCCTGTCCTGGCGAGACCAGCGGGACGTAGATTTCGCCGAAGCCATAATAGCTGTCCTGGTGGACGTCGATCGGCTCGGGCAGGCTGGTGGAGCGGTTGAGATAGCCATTGTCGCGATAGCCGGCGCCGCCGGCGAACCTGACCGTGCCGGCAGGCAGGTCGAAGAGGTCACCCTGCGATGTCGCTTCGAGGGATCTGACCATATTGCAGTAGCAATAGGGATAGGCGCTGACCGCGCCGGCCGCAGTGGTGGTGAACTGCCTGGTGTCGGTCCGGTCCTCGCCATAGACGCCACTGATGGCAAAGGTGAGCGAGGGCGTTGCCTGGAACGACAGCGACGGCGCGATCGCGAAGGACTGGTTGGTCGGCTCGGTCGTGTAGCGCGACCCGCCAGGCACCTGCAGGACAGTGGGAGCACGCCGCCAATTATAGAGGCCATCGATGCTGAAGGTCAGGTCGGGAGAGAGCGCATGGTGCAGGCTCAGCACCGCGCTGTGCCGCTTCACCGCAGGCAGCAAGGTCGTATTGCCCGGCATATATTGGGTATAGCTGCGCTGCCGGGCGGTGATCGCGGTGTCGCGCTCGAAATCATAGGTCGCCATGAGGCCGCCGCCGTTCCAGGTCGTTCCCGCCACAAGGCTGTATTGCTGCTGCGTATTGCCGCCGTCAGTCGCGGAACCAAGCCGCGCGGTAGCGGAAGCGCCGTCATAGTCCTTGCGCAGGATGATATTGGCGACGCCGCCAACCGCATCCGAGCCATAGAGCGCCGAGGCACCGTCAGCGACGATCTCGATGCGCTCGACCGCGGCAAGCGGGATGGCATTGACGTCGATGGCCTGAGTGAAGGAGCCATAGGCGAGGCGATGGCCGTTGAGCAGCGTCAATGTCGCATCTGGCCCGAGGCCGCGCAGATTGATGCTCGAGCCCGAATTCTGGTTGTTGTTACTGCCCGGCGCACCGGGCGCAACGCCCGGGTTCTGGCCACCACCGAAGCTCTGCGGCAGCGTGCGCACTGCCTCGCCAAGGTCGGTCTGCCCTGACTGGGCGATCTCGCGACTGCTCAGGACGGTGACCGGTGAGGCCGGCGGTGCCCCGCGAATGCGCGACCCTGTCACCAGGATCGCGGCATCCTCGCTATGGGCTGCCGCCGGGGCTGGCGGCGCCTGCGATCGCCCCACGATAAGCACCGCCCCGTCGCGCTCGACCGTAGACAGGCCGCTGCCAGCCAGCAGCGTGTCGAGTGCTTCCTTGAACGTATAGCCGCCGTCGAGCGCAGCGGCGGACTTGCCGGCGACGGCCTCGGGGGTGAAGATGATCTCGCGCCGGGCGGCGCTGCCGAGCGCTCGCAGCGCATCGCCGAGCCCCTGGGCAGGCAGGTGCAACTCCTGGCGTGGTTCCTGCGCCCCTGCCGGAACGGCCAGCGCCCACAGGCTCGCCGCCAGGAAAAATGCACTCGATCTCTTGTTGCTCATGGTTACCCCCTTGTCCCGTTGCAGGCTGTCCAGGGGTATCCATGCCGGTCAGGCGAAATTTATGAGGGCGGGCACGAATTTTTTTCGTGCGCAGCGCAGCGTCGGCCAAGCGCGATGCCTGACGGGCTCTGGACGAGGGAGAGATCGAGCAGTTCTGCAAGGTTTGCGGCAAGGCGCGCGGGTTCGCGGACGCGGAAGATGCCCGAGACGCGCAGGTCGCCGAGCCCGGGCTCGGCCAGGAGCAAGGGCCTGTCGGCATAGCGGTTCGCCTCCGCCAGCAGATCGCGCAGCGGCACGTTCCTGAAATCGCGCAGGTCACTCGGCCAGTCGGCCTGGACCACCGGGATTGCCTGAAGCGCCACCCCCTTCCCCCCACCGATCGCGATGCCATGGCCGGCGGTGAGGCGCGTCACCTCGCCGCTTTCAAGCGAAGATCCTGCGGCCGTACCCGAGGCGGGCTGGCGGACATCGACCAAGCCTTCGATGAGCGCAACGGATGCACCATGGCCACGAAGCGTCACATCGAAGATGGTGCCGCGCGCGAGGACAGACCCCCCGCCGGCCGCGACGACGAAGGGCCGCGGCTCATGCGCGACGACAAAGCGCGCGCGCCCACGCAGCAGCGCCAGGTCGCGCCGCTCGGCCGAGAGCATGACGCGCACGCGGCTGTCGGCATCGAGGATCAGGCGGGAACCATCAGCGAGTCGGAATGCCCGCACTTCCCCGGGCGACGTGGTTAGGCTCGCCTCGGCGACCTGTGCCCTGCCCGTTTCGGCCGCCTGGATGAGCGGATGGCCGGGGCCAATCGCGCGCATCGCGAGCACGGTCAGGCCGAGCAGCATGGGAATGGACACGAGAAGGAGCAGCAGCATGAGGACCGGGCTGCCCATCATCCGGGCGAGCAGCATGGGCTGTCGCACAGGACGGCGTGCATCCGGGACCTCGACGGCGGGCTTCAGCCCTTTCCCGAGGCTGAACACCTCGCTGATATGGCTATAGGCCTGGCGATGCGCCGGATCTGCGGCAAGCCAGGTCTCGAATTCCGCGCGCTGCGTCTCGGCTTCGGGACCGCGCATGAGGGCGAACCACATGGCAGCGTCCTCGCGCAGCTCGGGCGTTCGCGATCCATCCATCTGTGTCATTCGGTTTTAAGAGCCGTGGAGATTTGTGCCAGTGCCCGCCCGACATGATATTGGACGGTGGGAATGGAGATGCCGAGCCGCTCGGCGATCTCGCGATAGGTCAGTTCGTCGAGGCGGTGAAGCAGGAATGCCTCGCGGGTCCGGTCGGGAAGGCCCTGCACGGCATCTTCGTAGCGCGCCATGAGTTCGGCATGTGCGAGGGCTTCCTCCTGGGCAGGCGGCACTGCAATGTCGGCTTCCTCGCCGATGGCGACATGGGCGGCGGCCATGCGGCGCGCGCGGCGGCGGCTCCGTTCGAACAGGAGATTGCGTGCGATTCGCTGGAGATAGGGTGCCGGGTTGGCCAGGCCCTCGCGCGCCATGAAGGCGGCGAGCCGCGCGAAGGCTTCCTGCACGAGATCGGGCGCTTCGTCCGCCTCGCCGATACGGCGGCGAAAGTAGCGGGTGAGGCGCGGCGCCTCCGCCCGGTAAAGCCCCTCGATCCTGCTGGCCTTGCCGCCAATCTCGTGCGCGCCTTCACTGGGGTCCGGGTCGGCGGGTTGCGCAGCGATGCGGCGCTCGCCAGCAAGCGCCTGGGCATGTCGCATTGGCATGGAAACGCACGACCTCGTCGGGCCAGCAGTCGTCGCGCCCCGGGGCGGTCCGGGGTTGGCGAGAGCTAGCGACGCGCGAGGTCTTTAGAAAAACCCCTGCCACCCGACCGCAGGGACGGATGTAGTGATGCCTGGCAGAACAGGAGGGAGGCGGGTGCCGGCGATCAACGCCTCCGCAGCCCATGATAGCCAAAGGTGCGAAGGGCGCAAGACGTCGGCTCAAGCCTGATCGGTAACGGCCCTGCGCAATTCGGCGATGCGCGACTGGCACAAGGCATGGACGCGCTGCCCAAGGACCTCGGCATGGCCGGCGAGCCATTCCAGGTCCTCGCGGCTAATCCTGTAATGGCGCGAATAGCGCCCCTTGCGATAGGCGTCCTTCAATTTCTGGTAGAGCGCGCGCTCCCGCCGCGTACCGCGCGGCCAGACGTCGAAGAGGCTGCGATCGATATCCTCGGCAAGGTCCCGCAGGAACAGAATATTGTGATCGTAAGGGGTATAGAAAGTGAAAGTCAGCAATAGGCCCTGGTAGAGATTTTCGACCGCCTGATGCAGAAGGAACGCTGCCAAATTGAAATGCTCACGGCGCATGGCGTCTTGGTAACCGCCAAAAAATTCTGCCGCGTCAGCCATATACTCCGCGAAATAATCCTCTGCAGCCGCCAAGGCCATGTCCGGCGTCTTGGGAACCGGCGTCTTCAGCGGCCGATCGTCGGATTCGTAGAGAAGGATGCCGTCGTTGAGGATATTCATGAAGAACAGTCGGCCATGCGCCAGTCCGTCATTCACCTCCTGCAGCGAGTGGACGATGAAATTGGCGGGCGTACCCAGGGTCTTCTCGAAATTATAGGCGGTGACGATCCGCTGGTCGGTCTCGTCCCAATAGGTTGCACGATCCGTCAGGTCCTTCTGGTTGACGATCACCAGCAAATCATAGTCGGACTTGTACCGGTTCGCATCGAGCGGGGCATCCACCCAGTCGCCGCGGGCATAGGATCCGAACAATATGATCTTGAGGATCCGGCCGGACTTGCGCCGCCCCGTCGCCCTGCCGGTGGCATCGCGAAGCCCCTGGAACAGCGTCTCCACAACAAGATCCAGCTCGCGCTGCTTGTGTAACGGCAGATGATCGAGATCGCTCCGCATGGCTCAGGCCTGGCGCGCTCTGCCAAGGAAGGGGACGGCGATGCGCAAAGCGTGCGAACTCCAAATGCATGGGCGGTACCGGTTGCAATGCAAGCCCAACGAGCAAAGCGGCACAAATATAGAACGGGACAGCGTGGAAACACAAGGTTGGAGGCGACCGTTACAAAAGCGGGTCAAGATCCGTCACTGATCGACAGCGACCAGCCGATTAGAGTTCAGGCACTGCGACGAGGTTGTCCTAGGGGCGTCACATAAAACGGGCAAAGATATACGCTAAAGGTTGCGGGTAACCGAGAACACCCGCTTGTCGCACATTGCTGCGAAGGACGCGCTTCGGGACATTGCCGTCATTCCCAGGCCGGCATCACAAAGGCAGGTTTAAGTCGGACACCGGACATTTAAAAAGACAGCATGCAGCGGCAGGAAGCGAGCAAGACTGGCCGTTTGCTGACTGGTAGGTTTCCGCTGGATAGTGGGCGATAACTGCCGGTCGTCTTTCGGGGCTGGCGATCGGTCGCGGATGGAAAAAGCGGTCGGTCGGCCGTCGACCAATTCTTGCTGTTAGCTTCTTCGCTCGCGCATCCCGAAACTTGCCATTAGGGTCGGATTTTGAAGGGGTGACACCAATGGTAAAAGCACGCAAACCCAAGATTTCCGAGGAAGAAGCATTGGTGTTGGCCCGTAACTATATTGCCCAGCAAGATTTGGCTGGCTGGCGGCTTGAGGTCGCGGAAGCCCAACGTCCCTCATACGATCCCAGCAATTGGGCTGTTGTCGTAGATAGGTTTTCTCCAGAGGGAGGGCTGGTGGACGGTCCGGAAATACTCATAGTCAACGGCGTTACAGGTGAAGTGAAGACGTTTGGCGACCATTATTGATCTTGTCGGCTTTTGAAGGAGGCACGCTAAAAGCCGCCATTCCGCTCACCACCCGTGCGGGCCGTCCAGGCGTCGGATTTGGTGCAAACATAAACCGAAACGACCGCACCGGCGCGACTCGTCGCTTCGTTCACTCCATCAAATCGTCGGGAAGGGGTGGATTCTAGACAGTCTGCTTTTCAGCGCCGCCATGTGGAAAGCTGCCATGAAATTCGATACGGCACATCCACCGGGGAGGGATTTATGAGTTCTGCTGCCTGTGTGGCTTTTTGTGGTCTGCGGTATGAAGTTACCGCCGCCGAGGTTGACCAACTTGAGCGCAATACCGATCCGCGCCAGATCCTTTCCAAACAAGTCGGCCTCAGTAGCTATTGGGGCAATTTCGGCGGTCAGGCTGACCGTTTTGTATTATTCGTTGGGAAGAAGCTAACGGTCCTTGGCCCAGAAAACGACATGGCTGCGGCTTTCACTGCAGAACGACTTTTGACCATAACATCAGATACCGCAAAGCGTTTGAAAGAGGCCGACTTGCGGGGAGAGATTGGTCTGTTTCTAGAGTGGCTGACAGACGCTTAGGCGGCAGAAATTGGTCGGTGGCCGAACGTCCGCTTTTCCGTTGTCAGATAGGCCACTTATTCGCGATTGAATGACCGGTTTCGGAAAATCCGAATGAGCCGGCGAACGGCGAGGATGGGCGCACAGAGCACCAGCCGGTATGCTAGACCCGATTGGCAGGTTGCGGGGTAAGCTGTCATATGGGTGACCAAGCCGGAACGGCAATATTTTGTTGGCAGCCGACCCGGCGTAACCGTCAGCTATAACCGCACGCAGGTTCCAAGAGCGACCCGGCCATCTTGGGCAGCCAAATTCACAAAAGCGGACCTACCGCTCCTGAGAGCGGAAAATCGGCACCCGTAAGTCTCATTTGGGTCGAATTCGATTGCTCGCTGGGATCGCCCAGCAGAGATGTCTCGCAGTCTTGGAAGAGGTCGACTAGCGCTACGACGCTTCCGGAGCAGCGACCATGATTATCGCCTAGTGACGCTTCCGTCCTGCCCGCGCGGGTTGGCGACGTCCACGAGATCGAACTTTTCCGCGATGCATGTGATCGGCGTTGGCCAGACGTGATCGTCGACTGCTCTCGCGTGAAATTACAGGCTCGCCGGATGGCATGACCCTGTTCCTGCGCATCGAAGGCCACACGGAATTTGGCCGTTGGCAGGCCGGGATGATGCCATCGACCGCCGGGAGGTAACTAATTGCGGGTGCGATTCGCCGCCCCGACATGGAGCCGGTCTGGGACCGGTCGCTGGGGACCGCGAGGAGATGCCTCGCGACACCAGCGGCGACCTGACGCCTAAGCCGTACTTCTGGGACCCTATGCCCTAGCCCGCGGTCAGTTCCCGGACCGGGGCGGAGGCCCGCATGACCCCGACAAAGCTACTCATAGGACAATCCTCATAGTGCTCGCGATCATCCTCGCGGGCATCTGGACCGCCACGCAATGGGCCGCGGCGCAGCTCGCTTATCAACCGGAGCTTGGCGCCCCCTGGTTCGTCTTGCTGGGCCAGCCGATCTATCATCCCTGGTCGATCTTTCCTTGGTGGTTTTCGTTCGACGCCTATGCACCCGTCGTGTTCGACAAGGCGGGTGCCATCGCAGCCGCTGGCGGCTTCGTCGGCTGCGGCGCGGCGATCTTCGGCTCGGTGTGGCGCGCGCGCCAGTCGAACAATCTGACGACCTATGGCTCGGCCCGCTGGGCGACGCACCGGGACATCAAGGGTGCCGGGCTCCTCGACCAGCGCGGCGTCGTGCTGGGCTGCATCGGCCACGATGACTTGCGCCATGATGGCCCCGAACATGTCATGGCATTCGCGCCCACCCGATCGGGCAAGGGAGTCGGCCTTGTCATTCCAACCCTGCTTTCCTGGACCGGCTCTTGCCTCGTACACGACATCAAGGGCGAGAACTGGCAACTGACCGCCGGCTGGCGCGCCCGCTTCTCGCACTGCCTGCTGTTCAATCCCACCGACGCTCGCTCGGCGCGCTACAATCCGCTGCTCGAGGTCCGGCGCGGGGTGAACGAAGTCCGCGACGTCCAGAATATCGCCGACATTCTGGTGGATCCCGAGGGTGCGCTGGAGCGTCGCAACCACTGGGAGAAGACCAGCCATTCGCTGCTGGTCGGCGCCATCCTCCATGTCCTCTATGCCGAGGAAGAGAAGACGCTTGCCAACGTCGCTTGCCTTCTGTCGGACCCGCAACGCAGCTTCGCCGCGACCCTGCGAAGGATGATGGCCACCAACCATCTCGGTACGCCGGATGCGCCGCTGGTCCATCCCGTGGTCGCCTCTGCGGCCCGTGAACTTCTCAACAAGAGCGAGAACGAACGCTCCGGCGTGCTGTCGACCGCCATGTCGTTTCTTGGCCTTTATCGAGACCCGACCGTCGCTGCAGTAACCGCCGCATCCGACTGGCGCATCGCCGATCTCGTCGGAGCGGCACATCCGATCTCGCTCTACCTTGTCGTGCCGCCGTCCGACATCAGCCGCACCAAGCCGCTTGTTCGCCTTATCCTCAACCAGATCGGCCGCCGGTTGACCGAGGAATTGCACGGCGTCGGCAAGGACGGTGAGACCCCACAGGGCCGACATCGGTTGCTGATGATGCTCGACGAGTTCCCGGCGCTGGGAAGGCTCGACTTCTTCGAGACGAGCCTCGCGTTCCTGGCGGGCTACGGGGTGCGCGCCTTCCTGATCGCGCAGAGCCTGAACCAGATCGAGAAGGCTTATGGCGAGCACAACGCCATTCTCGACAACTGCCATGTCCGCGTTGCCTTTGCGACCAACGACGAGCGAACCGCCAAGCGGATTTCGGACGCGCTTGGTACGGCGACCGAACAGCGCGCGATGCGCAACTATGCGGGGCACCGGCTCGCCCCCTGGCTCGCGCACGTCATGGTCAGCCGCCAGGAGACTGCGCGGGCTCTGCTGACGCCCGGCGAGGTGATGCAGCTTGCGCCCACCGATGGGCTGGTCCTGATCTCTGGACACCTCCCGATACGCGTGAAGAAGCTGCGCTATTACGAGGATCGCCGATTCACAGAGCGGCTCTCGCCCGCACCGATACTGGATGGCGCCGGCTATCGTGACCTTCCGGCAGCTCGCGCGGATGACTGGGCTGGACAAGTTCGCGGCGCTGACATTCGCCTCTCCGCCCACGATGATGCCGATGAAGGAGCCGACGCCGGCGGCCTCGAGCAGGCGCGTCACCCCGCGCACGACATCGAACCCGCGGTCGTCATCGAGCCAGAGGTCGCCGACCCCCTGGGCCTTGGCGAAGACGATGGCGATCAGGCTGCCGAGCGCCGCGCAATGGACCGGGTCCAGCAGCTCGGCACCGTGCGCACGGTCTACGGCCTCGATGCCGCCTCGGATCGCCCCGACGACCTCCAATTGGGATTTTGATCATGGAGAAGATCCGCCATCAGCTTTTCCTGCCCAAGCCCGTGTCCGATCGGCTGCAAGCGCTCGCCGCCAGGCCCGGCGCCAGCAAGTCGGCCATCCTGGTCGATGCGGTTACTGCCTGGCTCAATCGCCGGGGCGCATCGGAGCTGGAGGATCGGTTCGCGATCCGCCTCGACCGGCTCACGCAGGCGATCGGCCGGGTCGATCGCGACACCTATGTGATCCTCGAGACGCTCGCCCTCTTCATCCGGTTCGAACTCGCGATCCAGACGCCGCTCGCCGAAAACGACCAGGCGGGCCGCGCGCTCGGAGCCAAGAGGTTCGAAGCCTTCGTGACCCAGGTCGGACGGCAAGTCTCGACCGGGCGGCGCACCCTGGCCGGTTCTTCGGAGAATGGCGAATGAGCGGCCGCCCAGACACCGCAGGACCGGCAACCTCGGCTGAGCGCCGTCGCCGGATGCTGATCACTGCGCTAGGCGGCGAAATTGCTGCCGCAATGCGCGACAGCCAAGTCACCGAGATCATGGTGAACCCTGATGGGGCGCTGCGGCTTGATCGTCTTGGCGAAGGCCGTACCGATACCGAGGTCCGCATCGAACCCGACCAGGTCGAGCGGATCATCCGGCTGGTGGCGAGCCATGTCCGGGCCGAGGTCCATGCCGAACACCCGATCCTATCGGCCGAGCTGCCGCCGCATATCGAGGGCTGCGCCGGCGAGCGCTTCGAAGGCGTGCTGCCTCCGGTGTCGTCCGCACCCTGTTTCTCCATCCGCAAGCCTGCCACGAGGCTGCACACGCTCGACGACTATATCGCCGATGGGCTGATGTCGGAGGTCCAGGCAGACGCCCTGCGCGCCGCTGTCGCCCAGCGCTGCAACATCCTCGTCGCCGGAGGCACCAGCTCGGGCAAGACGACCCTCGCCAATGCGCTGCTCGCCGAGATGGCCCCACAACATTCGGGGCTCGATAGCCGCGTCATCCTCATCGAGGACACGCGCGAACTGCAATGCCCGCTGCCCGACACGGTGGCGCTACGTACCCGTCCACCGCATGTGTCGATGACCGAGCTGGTGCGCTCGACCATGCGCCTGCGCCCCGATCGCATCGTAGTCGGCGAGGTCCGCGGCCCCGAAGCGCTCGACATGCTCAAGGCATGGAATACCGGTCACCCCGGCGGGATCGCGACGGTCCACGCCAACAGCGCCCGGGCCGCACTCTACCGCATCGAACAGTTGGTACAGGAGGCGGTCGTCACCGTGCCGCGCCAACTGGTCGCCGAAGCGATCGACATCATCGTGTTCATCGCCGGGCGTGGCGTCGACCGCCGCGTCGCCACGATCGCGCGTGTCGCCGGGCTCGATCCCGACACCGGCGCCTATGCGCTCGCCGATCTTCCCAAGCTCAATCCCCCCAAGCCCAGCCCGAAGGAGACCTGACCCATGACCTTTGCCCGCAATCCCCGCCGCATCGCCAACCGCTCGTCGCTTGTCGGCGCCGCGATCGGCCTCGCGTTGGCGCTCGCCGCCCAGGTCCAGGCGGCCGGCTCCGGCATGCCGTGGGAAGAACCACTGCAGCAGGTGCTGGAATCCGTGCAGGGGCCGGTAGCCAAGATCGTCGCCGTGATCATCATTATCGTGACCGGCCTGACACTCGCTTTCGGCGAGAGCGCGGGCGGGTTCCGGCGGCTCATACAGATCGTCTTTGGTCTCTCCATCGCCTTTGCCGCCTCGAGCTTCTTCCTGTCCTTCTTCAGCTTCGGCGGCGGAGCATTGATCTCGTGACCGGCGCCATGTCCTCCGGATCAGAGCATATCGATGGCTACGAGGTGCCGATCCACAGCGCGCTGGGTTCGCCGCTTCTGCTCGGCGGCGCACCGCGGGGCCTAGCGATCGTCAACGGCACGCTGGCGGCAGCGGTCGGCCTCGGCCTCCAGCAGTGGCTGGCCGGGGTGCTGCTCTGGGCCGTCGGCCATAGCATCGCCGTGATGGCCGCCCGCCGTGATCCCGATTTCGCGCCGGTCCTCCTGCGCCACATCCGCCAGAAGGGATATTTCGCATGCTGAGGCACCTGAAATGATGTTCCTGGGCGAATATCGCGCGTCCGCCGAGCGCCTTGCCGATCACCTGCCTTGGGCCGCGCTGGTGGCGCCCGGCGTGGTGCTCAACAAGGACGGCAGCTTTCTGCGGGTGCTTGCCTTCCGTGGTCCAGACCTCGAGTCCGCGACCGAGGCCGAGTTGGTCGCCGCCTGCGCGCGGGCGAACAATGTGCTCAAGCGACTCGGCAGCGGCTGGGCGCTATTCTTCGACGCGGAGCGGCGCGAGGCGCAGGCCTATCCCGACAGTAGCTTTGCCGATGCGGCGAGCTGGCTCGTCGATGGCGAGCGCCGAGCGGCCTTCGAGGCGGCGGGGACGCATTTCGAAAGCCGCTATCACCTGTCCCTGACGTGGCTTCCGCCCGCAGATGCTACCGACCGTGCGGAGCGGAGCCTTGTGGAGCGGCCCGAGGGCGAAAATACACGCGACTGGCGCGGCGCACTGGAAGGCTTCGTTGCCGAGACCGACCGCGTGCTCGACCTGCTCTGCGGCTTCATGCCGCAGGTGCGCCCGCTCGACGATAGCGAGACGCTGACATTCCTGCATGGCGCGATCTCCGACCGTCATCATAGGGTCGCCGCGCCGGAAACGCCGATGTATCTCGACGGTTTGCTTGCAGATACGCCGCTGGTCGGCGGGCTTGAACCGCGCCTTGGCGACCTGCATGTCCGCACGCTGACCATCCTCGGCTTTCCGAGCCTCAGCCGTCCCGGCATCCTCGATGCGCTCAACCACCAGGACTTTGGCTATCGCTGGGTCACGCGCTTCATCGCGCTCGACAAGAGCCAAGCGACCAAGACGCTCACCTCGCTCCGGCGCCAATGGTTCAACAAGCGCAAATCTATCACCGCAATTCTCCGCGAGGTGCTCTATAATTCACCCGCGCAATTGCTCGACAGCGATGCCGACAACAAGGTGGCCGATGCCGACCAGGCGCTCCAGGTGCTTGGCGGCGACCATGTCGCATTCGGCTACCTGACCACGACGATCACGGTCAGGGACCGGAGCCGGGCGGCGGTGGAGGACAAGGTCCGCGCCGTCGAGAGGATCGTCAACGGGCTCGGCTTCACCTGCGTCCGCGAGACCGTCAACGCGGTCGAGGCCTGGCTCTCCTCGTTGCCGGGCCAGACTTACGCCAATGTCCGGCAACCGCTGGTGCATACGCTCAACCTCGCGCACCTGATGCCGCTTTCGTCGGTGTGGGCCGGGCCGGTGCGCAATGGGCACCTCGACGGACCGCCATTGCTGGTTGCGAAGACCGCCGGCTCGACGCCGTTCCGGGTTTCCACCCATGTCGGTGATGTGGGGCACATGATGGTCGTCGGGCCGACGGGCGCCGGCAAGTCGGTGCTGCTGAGCCTCATCGCGCTGCAATTCCGCAGATACCCGCGCGCGCAGGTCTATATTTTCGACAAGGGTAACAGCGCGCGGGCGGCCGTATTGGCGATGGGCGGCGCCCATCACGCGCTCGGTTCGGCCGAGGCCGACGGCGAGACGCTCGCATTCCAGCCGCTTGCGAACATTGAGGATGCGGGCGAACGAAGCTGGGCAGCAGATTGGATCGCGGCGCTGCTCGCGCACGAGGGCTTGATCGTAACGCCGGAAGTGAAGGACGCGATCTGGACCGCTCTCGGCAGCCTTGCTTCCGCGCCGCGCGAGGAGCGAACCCTGACCGGACTCGCGCTGCTGCTGCAGTCGAACGCGCTGCGCCTTGCGCTCCAGCCCTATACGCTCGAAGGCCCGCATGGCCGGCTGCTCGATGCCGCCGAACAGCATCTTGGCTTGGCCGACGTCCAGTGCTTCGAGACCGAGGCGCTGATGGGCCAGGCAGGCGCGGTCGCGCCCGTATTGACCTATCTGTTTCACAGGCTGGAAGAGCGGTTCGATGGCCGCCCGACCTTGCTGATCCTCGACGAGGCCTGGATCTTCCTCGACCATCCGCTTTTCGCAGCCCGCATCCGGGAGTGGCTGAAGGTGCTGCGCAAGAAGAATGTAGCTGTGCTGTTCGCGACGCAAAGCCTTGCAGACATTGCGGGCTCCGCGATCGCGCCGGCCATCATCGAAAGCTGCCCGCAGCGGATCCTGCTGCCCAACGATCGGGCGATCGAGCCACAGGGCCATGATATCTACGCGCGCTTCGGCCTGAACGACCGGCAGATCGAGTTGATCGCGCGGGCTACCCCCAAGCGCCACTATTATCTCCAGTCCGCAAGCGGCAACCGGCTGTTCGAACTGGGCTTGGGCCCGATCGCGCTGGCTTTGTGCGGCTCGTCGGATCCTGCAGCGCAGGCGCGGATCGATGCAATCCTCGCCGAGCATGGGTGCGGCCGTTTCGCCGAAGCCTTCCTGCGCGATGCCGGCCTCGACTGGGCGGCCGACCTCGCTGCCGATTTCCCCCCTCCCGACATTCACCCCCCCCACGAAGGAGAGACGTGATGCATAGTCCCCATCGAAAGCACATGATTGCTGCCTTGCTCGGCCTCGGCGCGTGCGGCGCGCTTGGCATGGGCGCGATGACGATGACGGCGAGCCCGGCACACGCCCAGTTCGGCGGCGTCGTGTTCGATCCGAGCAACTACGCGCAGAACATCCTGACCGCTGCACGCACGCTGCAGACCGTCAACCAGCAGATCCAGCAACTCCAGAACGAAGCGCAGATGCTGGTCAACATGGGCAAGAACCTGACGCGCATCGACTTTCCGCAGCTCGACGCCCTTAAGCGCAAGCTCACCGAAATCGACCGGCTGATGGGCCGCGCGCAGGCCATCGACTTTCGGGTCGACCAGCTCGACGACAAGTTCCAGTCGCTGTTTCCCCAGGACTTTAGCTCGGCACTGCGCACCGATGACCGCGTGCGCGACGCGAGGGGGCGCCTCGACGCCAGCATGGGCGCGTTCCGCCAGACGATGACCATGCAGGCCCAGGTGGTCGAGAACATCCAGTCGGACACCGAGGCGCTGGCTGACATCGTGGCGCGCAGCCAGGGTGCCGAGGGATCGCTCCAGGTCAGCCAAGCGACGAACCAGCTTCTCGCGCTCACGGCCAAGCAGCAGTTCCAGCTCCAGCACATGATGGCCGCGCAGTTCCGCAGCGAGGCCATCGAGCAGGCGCGCCGGGCAACGCAGGCGACGGAAGCCCGTGCAGCGACGAAGAAGTTCCTCGGTTCCGGATCGGCCTACACGCCTGAATAGGCCCCTCGGGCTCCAGGCTGATCCGGTCCGCGGTCGGCGGCGCCCCTCTCATGCCCTCGATCGCCGTTGCGGGGCGCGGTCCAGCTCCCCAGCCGCGCCCCGCGACACCTCTTCGCTCCATCATGAAGGCAGTCAATTGAACGACCTCAATGTCATCGATCGCTTCCTTCAGGCGTTCATCACCTACATCGACAGTGGGCTCGGAGTGCTTGGGCCTGATGTCGGGTTCCTGACCGCGACGCTGATCGGCATCGACATCACGCTTGCCGGACTGTTCTGGGCGATGGGCGGCGAGGACAATGTCATCGGCCGGTTCCTGCGCAAGATCCTGTACGTCGGTGCGTTCGCCTTCATCCTGAACAGCTTCTCCCGCCTTGCCGACATCATCTTCCGCTCGTTCACGCAGGCTGGCCTTACGGCCGGTGGCGGGACGCTCTCGCCCGATGACCTGCTCAAGCCCGGGCGGCTTGCGGGGACGGGCTTCTCGGCCGCATGGCCACTGCTCGAACAGGCCAGCGAGATGGTCGGGTTCACGACCTTCTTCGACAATTTCCTGACGATCATGGTCCTGCTGTTCGCCTGGGCGCTGGTGATCGTCGCCTTCTTCATCCTTGCGGTGCAGATGTTCGTCTGCATCCTCGAGTTCAAGCTGACCACGCTGGCCGGCTTCATCCTCGTGCCTTTCGCGCTCTGGAACCGAACGAGTTTCCTTGCCGAACGCGTGCTGGGCAACGTTGTCTCATCCGGCATCAAGGTGATGGTGCTCGCCGTCATCGTCGGCATCGGTTCCAATTTCTTCACCGAGTTCACTGACGCGCTGCAAGGCCAGGAACCGGACATCGGCCAGGCTATGAGCCTCGTGCTCGCGAGCCTTTCCCTGTTTGGCCTCGGCATATTCGGTCCGGCGATCGCCTCGGGCCTAGTGTCGGGCGCACCCCAGCTTGGTGCCGGTGCAGCCCTCGGCACTGCCGTTGGCGCTGCCGGCGTGACGATGCTGGCTGGCGGCGCCGCCGTGGGCGGAGCGCGCGTGGCGGCCGGTGCGGCCCTGGGCGCGGTCCGCTCGGGCACGGCAATGGGATCCGCTGCATCGACTGCCTACCGGCTTGGTCGCGAGACGGCCGCGAGCCCCTCGGTCGGCGCGGGCCTGGGCGGTGTTGCGCAGGCGGCCGGGAATGCCGCGCGGTCCCGCGTGGGCGGTACCCTCGGTCTTGGCGAGGCTGCGGCCGGCGGCCGTCAGGCTGCCTTGGATGCGCTCAACCAAAGCTCACCGCCATCCAATCCGATTGAATCGGCCGGCAGGACGCCCGCCTGGGCGCGCGCGATGCGCCAGCAGCAGACCAACCGCCATCGTCAGAGCCAGGCGATCCATGCGCTCCAGCAGGGTGATCGCGGCGGCGCATCCGCCACCCCCGACATCAAGGAAAGGAACGACTGACCATGTTCTTCAAGCGAAGTGCGCAGCGCTACGGGCGCACGCCACCTCCCGAGACGCCATATCAGCGCGCAGGACAATTGTGGGACGAGCGGATTGGCTCGGCACGGGTGCAGGCGCGTAACTGGCGACTGATGGCTTTTGGTTGCCTCGCGCTGACCGGCGGCACATCGGCGGGTCTCGTCTGGCAATCCTTGCAGAGCCGGGTGACACCCTATGTCGTCGAGGTGGATCGGCTGGGCGAGGCGCGCGCCGTGCAGGCAGCCGATGCCGAGTATCGGCCGACCGACGCGCAGGTCGCGTGGCACCTCTCGCACTTCATCACCAACGTCCGGTCTGTGTCGCTCGACCCGGTGCTGATGCGCCGCGACTGGCTCGAGGCCTATGACTTCGCGACCAAGCGGGGTGCGCAGTTCCTTGGTGAATATGCCCGCTCAGCGTCGCCGTTCGCCAATGTGGGGACACGTACGGTTTCGGTGCAGGTGACCAGCGTCGTCCGCGCGTCGGACAAGTCGTTCCAGGTCAAGTGGACGGAGACTGTGTTCGAGCGCGGATCGCAAGCGGGCGCGAGCCGCTGGACAGCCATCCTCACAACTGTCACGCGGCCGCCAGCATCGGCCGACGTCCTGCGCACGAACCCCCTGGGCATCTATATCGATGCGATCGACTGGAGCCGCGAACTCGACACGACACCCGCTTCCTCGCCCACGGCGCGACCCGCACCGCAACCTGCCACGACCTTGCCGATGGGATCGCCGCTCGATCCCGATCTCGGGGCGCAGACCGCGATACCGGCCTCCCCCAATCCCCAGGAGAAGAATCCATGAAGCTCATCCTTCTGCCGGCGATCGCCGGCATGGTCCTCGCATGCCCAGCGCTCGCGCAAGAGCACGCCACATCACCACTCAAGACGGTCCGGTCGGCAACGCGCAACGCCACCGTGGAACCGGTCGCCCTTGGCTTCATCGCCGGGGCTCAGATTTATCCTTTCAGCGAGGGCACGATCTTCACGGGCTATGCAGCGCCGGGGCTGGTGACTGACATCATCCTGCAGCCCGGGGAAAATCTCGTTGCGGTCGCCAGCGGCGACACCGCCCGCTGGGTAATCGGCGACACTACTTCCGGAGGGAGCGGCAGCGGCTCGGGGAAAGGCAAGCAGACGCATGTCCTTGTGAAACCATTCTCGGCGGGCCTGCTGACGAACCTTGTCATCACCACCGATCGCCGCGCGTACCATGTCCGCCTGGTAAGCACCTCGGCGACCGCCCTGTCATCAATGCGGTGGACTTATCCCCAGGATGAGTTGCTGGCGGTCGAACGCAAGGCGGAGGCCGCCCAGGTCGCAGCGCCGGTGGCCGCCGGCGTCGCCATCGATCAGTTGAACTTCAACTATGCGATCAGCGGCGACCGTCCTGGATGGCGTCCGCTCCGCGTATTCGACGATGGAGTGAAGACCTACGTCGAGTTCCCCGCGTCGCTCGGCGTCGGCGAGGCACCGCCGTTGTTCGTCCTTGGTGCCGATGGAAAAGCAGAGTTGGTTAACTATCGGCAGCGCGACCGCTTTTACGTCGTCGATCGGATCTTCGATGCCGCCGAGCTTCGCCTCGGCCTCAAGAAGAGCCAGGTCGTGCGCATCGACCGCGTATCGCATCCTGCCAAGCGGAGGGGCGCATGACTGACGCGCTCACCACCGAGCAGCCGACCATGCCGACGGCCAAGCTCGATCCCGAAACGCTGAGCATTCGCTCGCGACCGCCCCAGGCGATCCGCTTTCGCCGAGGCGCAATCATCGGCGCAGCCGCGCTCGGCTCGGCGAGCCTCATAGGCGTCGCATGGATGGCGTTGAAGCCGCAGGTATTCCGGCACGCCGTCCAGGACAGTGAACTGTCGCAGCCAATGGCGAAGTCGGCCTCGGACGCGCTGTCCGGAGTGCCAACCAGTTATGGCGATACGCCTAAACTCGGTCCGCCATTGCCTGGCGACCTGGGTCGACCGATCCTTCGTGCGCGGGAACGGGCGGAAGCCGCGGCCGCGCCCACACCGGTCGATACCGCCGCGGCGGCGCGCCAGCAGCGACTAGCGGATCTCAAGGCTGCAAGAGAATCCGGGCTCATGGCGCAGACCACCAGCAGCCGCGGCGCGGCGGGCCCGGCAGGCGCAAGCGCTGCGACGCTCGATACCCAACCGGCCAATCCGACCGCCACCGGAACCCGCAAGGAACAGTTCGCGTCGACACGTGACGCCAGTGGGGATGTCAATTCGGGAGTGGTGCTGGCGCCGATGTCCCCCAATAGCCTGCTTGCCGGCAGCGTGATCGCAGCGAGCCTCATCACCGGGCTCAACTCCGACTTGCCTGGCATGGTCACCGCGCAGGTCACGCAGAACGTATTCGATACGGTCACGGGCAACATCCTGCTCGTGCCGCAGGGTGCGCGTTTGATAGGCAAATATGACTCGGTCGTCGCCTTTGGACAGCGCCGGGCGCTGGTCATCTGGCAACGCCTGATCTTGCCGGACGGCAGTTCGGTGCGGCTCGACAACATGCCGGCGACTGACGCGGCGGGTTATGCCGGGCTTGTCGACAAGGTGGATTTCCACACATGGGCACTGCTCAAGGGCGTCGCCATCGCCACGATGGTTGGAGTCGGATCGGAGTTGTCGATCTCCGGCGAAAGCGATCTCGTGCGGGCGATGCGGGAGTCTGCACAGTCTAGTACCACGAGGGCAGGCGACCAGATCACACAGCGCAACCTCGACATCCAGCCGACGATCACGATCCGGCCCGGCGCGCCCGTCCGCGTGCTGGTGACCCGCGATATCATATTGGCGCCATGGCGCAAAAATGCAGGGAGCTGACACATGGTCGATATCAAACTTGCTAGATTGCCCGATCGTACGCCGGTCAAGCTCGCCATTACCATCACCCCGGATTTGCAGAGCGTTCTAAACGACTATGCTGCGATATACGCCCAGGCCTACGGGCGCGAGGAACCGGTGACCGAATTGATACCGGCGATGCTGACCGCGTTTCTTGAAAGCGACCGCAGCTTCGCACGGGCGCGCGAGGATGTGCGAAAGGGGCGGCCATGATCGAGCGTGCCTGGGAAAGGAAGATCGAACCTCTCACCGTGCGTATCTCGACTGCGGTCCGTATCACCGGGCTCAGCCGCTCGCGCATATACGAACTCATTCAGTCTGGCGATCTCGACACGGTGAAAGTCGGACGGGCGACGTTGGTACAGTATGCTAGTCTCAAGGCTCTAACGGCCAACTGCCCAAATCCCGATCTTTAGGTGGCGGGAACGAAGCCGCTGACCGCCAAAGCCAAGGAAAACATCGGTGAAGGATGAGCTGAACGAGCACGGCAAGCCATTCCCGCACATAGGTCGGAACGCCCAGTTTCGCCCGGATCGCGTCGTTCCGGTACGCCGTCATTGTCGTTTGCTTGGCCCCGCTGCGGAGGGCCTTGAGGGGATAAATAAAGCTTATCCCCTGCAGGTATTAGAGTTACCCCCTCAATCGCTTCGCTCCGAATTCCGGGCGCAGAACCTTGCCCCCGTCTCGAAGGTCATCGAGATAGTCCGACCACCGCTGCATCATCTGCACGCGCTCGTCCCAATATTCACCTCGGGCATAAGCCCGCCGCACTTGGTTGGTGTCGACATGCGCGAGTTGTCGTTCGATTGCGTCCGGGTTCCATTCGCCCATCTCGTTGAGGAGCGTAGCGGCCATCGCCCGGAAACCATGCGCGGTCATCTCGTTCGTGGTGTAGCCAAGACGGCGCAGGCCTTGATTCACCGCATTTTCCGACATCGCCTTGCGCGGTCGGCCGAGGGCTGGGAAGAGATATCGCCACCAATGGGTGTGCTCATGCAGTTCTTTCAACATCGCAATGACCTGACGGGACAGAGGTACCCGGTGCGGGCGGCGCATCTTCATCCGTTCGGCAGGGATGAACCAGATGGCCTCATCGAAATCTATGTCGGTCCATTCGGCCTGCCGCAGTTCCCCAGGACGGAGCAGGACATGCGGTGACAGCCGCATGGCCATGACCGTGACCTTGTGCCCCGTATATCCGTCGATGGCCCGAAGCAGCGCGCCGACTTCCGATGGCTTGGTGATGGCTGCGAAATGCTTGACCTTCGGCGCGGCGATTGCGCCGCGCAGGTCGGCGGCGACATCCTTGTCGCACCGCACGGTCGCGACACCATAGCGAAAGACGCGGCTCAGCACGCTTCGCATGCGCCGCGCGCTCTCATAGGCCCCGGTGGCCTCTACCTTCCGGAGGACTGCAAGGGCTTCGTGGGGCGTGATCTGCGCGATCGGTATGGTGCCGATCACGGGGTAGGCCTTGGCGAGAAGCCAGCGGATTTTGTCGACGGTCACCGGGGCGAGGCCGTCGCGCTCGCATTTGATGAGCCATTCCTCCGCGACCGCCTCGAAAGTGTTGGCTGCAGCGTATTTGGCGGCGATCCTCGCGCGCTTTTTTTCAAGCGCTGGATCAATCCCCTCGGCAATCTTCTTCTTGGCCTCGTCGCGCCGGGCGCGTGCTTCCGCGAGACTGATGGTCGGCCATCCTCCGAGATGGAGCTTCTTCTGCTTGTCGAGGAAGCGGTAGTTGAAGCGCCAGAGCTTCGAGCCGTTGGGCTGGATGACGAGGTAGAGGCTTTGAGAATCACTCAGGGTCCAAGCCTTTTCCCTGGGCTTGGCGGCATTGATCTGGATGTAGGTCAGCATGGTCGTTTTCCCAGCAAGGCCGGGTCGATCCGAGGGCAACAAAAAGAGCAACAATTGTTGCCGCTGCACATGCCCCTAGCCGGATGTCGCCGGACGGTGTCTGGCGATTTTCGGTCTAGAAATGCTGTGAAACCAGTCGCTTACCGGACGCCTCTGGACGAATCCAGAGGCGTCAGTGGTGCCCAGAAGAGGACTCGAACCTCCACGACCTTGCGATCGCCAGCACCTGAAGCTGGTGCGTCTACCAATTCCGCCATCTGGGCACGGGGTAGGAGTGCGCCTCTAACGGTGGCCTCCAGACCTGTCAACGCGGCAATGCGTTTTTTTTGAACTTTCACGGGAAAGGGCTATTTTTGCCGTCAAAACATGGCAATCCGGGGCCATGCCGTGCCCTGGTCCGCAGCGATGGAGCCTTTGAAACTTGAACGCGCCCGAATCTTCCCCCCAATTTCTTGCGCGTGCCGACGGGCTGCGCCTCGCCTATCGCCATCGTCCGGGGCAGGGGGCGACCCTCATCTTCCTGCCGGGCTACATGTCCGACATGGAAGGGAGCAAGGCGCTCGCGCTCGACGCCTGGGCGGGCGAACAGGGCAGGGCGATGCTGCGGCTCGACTATGCCGGTTGCGGCGCCAGCGAGGGCCGGTTCGAGGATGGTACGCTCGCCAGTTGGCGTGACGATGCGCTGGCCCTGATCGACGGGCTGACGCAGGGGCCGCTGCTGCTGGTCGGATCGTCGATGGGCGGCTGGCTGGCGCTGCTGATCGCGCTGGCGCGCCCGGAACGCATCATGGGACTGGTCGGCATCGCCGCCGCGCCCGACTTCACGGAGTGGGGTTTTACCGACGCCGACAAGGCGCTGCTGGCGACCGAGGGGCGGATCGAGGAACCCACGCCCTATGGCGACCATCCCTATGTGACGACGCTGGATTTCTGGCAGTCCGGTCAGGCGCATCGCCTGCTGGACGATGCAATCGCGATCGACTGCCCGGTCCGGCTACTCCAGGGCCAGTGCGATACGGATGTCCCCTGGGAGATCGCGTTGCGCGCCGCCGATCGGCTGCGTTCATCCGATGTGCAGACGCTGCTCATTAAGGATGGCGACCATCGCCTTTCCCGCGACGGCGACATCGCCCTGCTGATCCGCACCGTCGCCGCTCTTCTGGACAATCGCTGATGCTCGTCATCCTCCCCCTCCTGATGTTCATGCAGGCCTATGATCCCGAGATCGAGGCGGTGATGCGCAACAGCCGCAGGAAGAAGGAGGATGCCGCAGCGGCGGCCGCCTCCGCAGCGTCAGTACAGCAGGCCGCGGCCGCCCGTTCGGCGCCCGACGCCGACGGGCGCATCCCGGTCCCGGCCAAATTTGCCGGGCCGTTCCAGGCCTGTCTCGACCAGGCGCTGGAATCGCCGGACAAGGCAATCACTTTCGCCCAGAATTGGCGGATCGACGGCGGCAGCTTCTACGCCCGCCACTGCATGGGCTTTGCCCTGTCGCGGGCGGAGCGCTGGGGGCCGGCGATCGTCGCCTTCGAACAAGCGGCGGAGGAGGCCGAGCGCGGCGGCGAGATCGTGCAGAGCGCGCGCCTTTGGGGGCAGGCCGGCAATGCCGCCCTTGCCAGCGGCGACGCCAAGAAGGCGCGGGAGGATTTCGACGCGGCGCTGGCGCGCGGCCTGCCCGATGGCATGGAAAAGGGCGAACTGCATCTCGATCGCGCCCGCGCGCTGGTGGCGCTGGGCGATACGGATGGCGCGCGCGGTTCGCTCGACACCGCGCTGACCCAGGCGCCCAAGGATCCGCTCGCCTGGCTGCTGTCGGCTACGCTGGCGCGCCGCACCGGCGAATTGTCACTGGCCCAGGCGCATATCGCCCGCGCGGTGCAATTGTCGCCCGATGATGCCTCGGTCGCGCTGGAGGAGGGTAATATCGCCGTCCTCACAGATCATGCGGACATCGCCCGCTCGGCTTGGCAGCGGGCGGTGAAGCTGGCGCCGGACTCGCCTGCGGGCAAGGCGGCGGCGGAAAATCTGGGACGTCTGGAACCGGAGGCAACGGCGCCCAAGCCGGCGGGCTGATTGATCAGCAAGACTTTGTCACGGAACCCCTGTCCGATCCCGCCCGTTCGCCGACCGAGCGGGATAACGGAACGGATGGTGATGATATGACTGGCAAATTCTCCCGCATGATGGCGCTCGGCTTGTTGCTGGCTGGCGCGACTTCGCTCACGGCCTGCTCGCGCGGTGCAACCCGCGGTGGCCTGATCGGTGGCGCAGGCGGCGCGGTGATCGGCAGCGCGACCGGTCTTGGCACCACCGAAGGCGCTGTCATCGGTGGCACTGCGGGTGCGATCATCGGCGACAAGAGCGACTGTTCGAAGAAGGACCGCCGCCGGGGCCGCTGCTGACCCTATTTCAGGTAGAAATCCACGGTCGTGACGACGCGCACCTTCTTGTAGGGCGTGTCGCTCGATCCGTCGCCGCCCTCGCCATCGCGCGGATCGATCGAGAAATAGCCCTGGGTCGCGCTCTTGATGCCGCCCACGCCGGACCCTGAATCCTTGGCGAACTGCTCGGCCGCCGCGCGCGCATCCCGCGTCGCCGCCGCCACCATCGGTGGTTTGAGGTCGTTGAGCCTGGTGAAGCTGTAGCGCATCCCCGATCCTTCCTGCAGCGTCACGCCGCGCCGGACCAGGTCGAACTGCTGGGCGACGGCACGCTGGGCGCGGGCAATATCGGTCGTGCGCAGCAGCATCCGCTGGGTGATGGTGATATTGTTGATGCCATTGTTGAGATATTGGTTCACGCCCGCGCCGACCGGGGTCAGCGCATCGGGCTTGAACCCCAGGCTGGCGAAATAGGCCTTCAGTTCCTGGGTATTGGCGTCGATTTCCGCCCGTACCGTCGGCAGGTCGGTGCCGGTCGCCGAATAGCTGATCGACCAGGTGGCAAGGTCGGCGGTCACGTCCTTTTCGGCCAGGCCTCGCACCGTGACCGATCGGTCCGCCGCCCTCGCGCGCTTGAGGCCGTCACCCAGCAGGTAGCCGCCCGCGATCACGCCGACCGCCAATACCGCCGCCGAACCCAGCAGCACCTTGTCCCGCATTTCCAGAGCCATGATCGCTTTCCTCTTCCGCCGGGCCGGTCCTGGTCCTATCTAGGGAGCTATCTGCCAATCTACCGATGAACCGTTGCTTTATGGCGACGAACGGAGAAAGCCTTGCTCAAATATCTGCACACGATGATCCGCGTCACGGATCTCGACAAGACTATCGGCTTTTTCGAGCTGCTCGGCCTCAAGGAGGTCAAGCGGTTCGACAGCGAGGCGGGCCGCTTCACCCTCGTCTATCTCGCTGCGCCGGGCGACGAGGACGCGCAGGTGGAACTGACCTACAACTGGCCGCCGCAGGATGGCAGCCCGGCGGAAGTCTATGACGGCGGCCGCAATTTCGGCCATCTCGCCTATCAGGTCGACAATATCTACGAGACCTGCCAGCGGCTGATGGACGCCGGCATCACCATCAACCGGCCGCCGCGCGACGGCCATATGGCGTTCATCCGCACCCCCGACAATATCTCGGTCGAACTGCTGCAGGACGGCCGGCTCGACCCGGCCGAACCCTGGGTGTCGATGCCCAATATCGGGGCCTGGTAAGCCGATGCTGCAGGTCGTCCGGGTCCCCGTCCTCTCGGACAATTATGTCTGGCTGCTGCATGATGATGCCAGCGGCCAGACGGTCGCGGTCGACCCGTCGGTCGCCGACCCCGTGCTGGCGGCGGCTGCGGAACGCGGATGGACCATCGACCAGATCTGGAACACCCATTGGCACCCCGATCATGTCGGCGGCAATGCCGGCATCAAGGCCGCGACCGGCTGCATCATCACCGGCCCGGCGGCCGAAGCGGCGAAGATCGACACGCTCGACCGGCAGGTGGGGGAGGGGGACAGCGTCCGCATCGGCGATCATGTCGCCATGGTGATGGCGGTGCCCGCCCATACCGCCGGCCATATCGCCTATCATCTGGCCGATGACGCGATCCTCTTCGTCGGCGACACGCTCTTCGCCATGGGCTGCGGCCGCCTGTTCGAAGGGACGGCGGCGCAGATGTTCGCCAATATGCAGCGGTTCAAGGCGCTGCCGGGCGATACCATCGTCTATTGCGCCCATGAATATACGGAGAGCAATGGCCGCTTCGCGTTGACGGTGGAGCCGGACAATGCCGCGCTTCAGGCCCGCATGGCGGATGTCGTTGCTGCCCGTGCGCATGGCAAGCCGACGGTGCCCACGACGATCGCGCTGGAACGCGACACCAACATCTTCATGCGCGCGCAGGACGTCGCCCAACTGGCGGAGCGGCGCGCCGGCAAGGACGCATTTTAGGCGCGGTTCTCGACGGATTCCGCGCTATCATGACGTCCTGTTTGCAAGGACATGGATGGAGAGAGGCGATGCGCGCATGGATATGTCTGGCCCCGCTGGCGCTGGCGGCCTGCAGCGGCACTTATGAGCCCACGCCGCTGACCGAGAAGCAGGCAGCCAAGATGGACAAGGCGCTGGCCGGACTGGTGCCGGGCGACAAGGTGACCTGCGTCAACCGAGAGCCGCAGACCAATTTCACCGTCATCAGCGGCAATACGCTGCTGTACAAGGTCAGCCGCAAGCTCATCTACAAGAATGAACTGATCGGCAGCTGCAATGGCCTGGCGCGCGGCGACACGATGATCGTGCGCACCTTCGGCTCGCAATATTGCCGGGGCGACATCACGAGCAGCGCGGATCTGACGATCGGCATTCCGACCGGCAATTGCGCGCTGGGCGATTTCATTCCCTATCGTCCGCCGGCCCCGTAAGCCCGTTTGGACGCGCTTACCCCTTGTAGAGCGCGTCCAGCCGGTCCTGATAGCGTTTGCGGATGACATGGCGCCGGATCTTCATCGACGGCGTCAGCTCCTCATTTTCGATCGCGAACGGCTCATCCGCCAGGATGAAGCGGCGCACCCGCTCGATCACCGACAGATCGTCATTGACCCGATCGACGGCCGCGCGCAGCGCCGCCAGATAGGTCGGATCATCGGTGATGCCCTTGATCGGCCGGCCATTGGCGGCCGCCCATTCCATCGTCCATTCCGAATCCGGCACCAGCAGGCCGACCAGATGCGGGCGACGATCGCCATAGACCATCGCCTGGCCGATCTCCGGTTGCAGCGTCAGCATGCCCTCGACTTTCTGCGGCGACACATTGTCGCCCTTGTCGTTGACGATCAGATCCTTCTTGCGGTCGGTGATGCGGATGCGGCCGCGATCGTCGATCTCGCCAATGTCACCGGTATGCAGCCAGCCATCCTTGAGCACCTTCTCGGTCTCGGCCGGGTTGCGCCAATAGCCGTGCATCACCAGCTCGCCGCGCACCAATATCTCGCCATCCTCGGCGATCTTGACCTCAACCCCGTCCAGCGGCGGGCCGACCGTGTCCATCGCGATGCCGGCGGCGGGGCGGTTGCAGCTGATAACCGGCCCGGCCTCGGTCTGGCCATAGCCCTGCAGCAGCATCAGCCCCATTGCCTCGAAGAACAGGCCGACATCCGGGTTCAGCGGCGCCCCGCCCGACACCAGCGCCTTCATCCGCCCGCCGAAACGGGCGCGAATCTTGGGGATCAGGGTGCGCGACAGCAGCGCCTTCATCGGCAGGTCGACGATCGACGACTTGCCCTGCTGTTCCTTGGCGGCGATGCGCAGCGCCTGGTTGAGCAGATAGGTGGGGAATTTGCCCTGCTTCTCGATCGACTTGATGATGCGGGTGCGCAGCACCTCGAACAGGCGCGGCACCACGACCATGATGGTCGGCCGGGCTTCCTCGATATTGCTGGCCAGCTTCTCCAGCCCTTCGGCATAATAGATCTGTCCGCCCAGCAGCATCGGCAGGAACTGGCCGCCGCTATGCTCATAGGCATGGCTCAGGGGCAGGAAGGACAGGAAAACCTCGTCGCCCCAGCCGAAATCCTCCAGCACCACCTGTCCCGCGCCTTCGACATTGGCCAGGATCGCGCCATGATGCTGCATCACGCCGCGCGGGGCGCCGCCGGTGCCGCTGGTATAGATGATGCACGCCTGGTCGCTGCGCGCGGCGGTCTGGGCCAGCGCACAGGCATCGACATCGGCTGGATGGGCGGCGATCAGGTCGGACCACAGGCGGCAGGTATAATTGCCCTGCGCACCGCGGATCGGCTCCATCGGAATGACCAGGCTGACCTGCGATCGCAGCACCGCCGGCATCAGCGTCGTCGCCAGCTTGGCGGTCGACACGATCACCGCACGCGCGCCGCTGTCGGTCAGGATATGCTGATGGTCGCGCGTCGTATTGGTGGTGTAGGTCGGCACCGTGATGCAGCCGGCGGCCATGATCGCCAGATCGGCGATGCAGAATTCCGGGCGATTTTCGCTGACCAGCATCACCGGGTCGCCGGGCTTCAGCCCTTCCGCCTTCAGCCCGGCCGCCATCGCCGCCACCTGGCGCGCGACTTCGGCCCAGCTCAGCGACTGCCATGTCCCCTGCGTCTTGCGCCACAGGAAGGGCGCGTCGCCCTTTTCCTTGGCGCGGGCAAAGAACATGGTGACCAGATTGGGGAAACGTTCGATCGCCCTCACAGGCTCAACTCCTCTTACATCGGCGCGTCTGCCGCGCGCCTGCAGCGCCAGCTGGCTATAGCCCGGCCTTGCCGTAACGGCCATGCACAATAACGGGTTTCGGCGCATATCGCTGCGTCGAATCGGGAAAGCGCGCGCTCTAGAAAGGCTGGCCGGATGGCGCAAGCGCCAATGGGATCAGTCGAACAGCCCGTCCTGCGACCCGGCCGGGGGATTGAGGCCCAGATGCTTCCAGCCCGGCCCGTTGAGACAACGGCCCCGCGCGGTGCGGGCGATCAGCCCCAATTGGATCAGATAGGGTTCGACCACTTCCTCGATCGTGTCCCGCGCTTCGGACAGACCGGCCGCCAGCGTCTCGACCCCCACCGGCCCGCCACGATAGATGTCGGCGATCATGTGCAGATAGCGCCGGTCCATCAGGTCGAGGCCGAGATGATCGACCTCCAGCCGTTGCAGCGCCGCGTCCGCCACCTTGGCATCGACGGTCGGGGCGCCGGCGACATTTGCAAAGTCGCGCACCCGGCGCAGCAGCCGCCCGGCGATGCGCGGCGTCCCGCGCGACCGGCGGGCGATCTCGATCGCGCCATCCGACGTGATCGCCAAGTCCAGCAGCCGCGCCGCGCGCCGGACCACCAGTTCCAGCTCGTCAACGGTATAGAATTGCAGCCGCACCGGAATGCCGAACCGATCGCGCAGCGGCGTCGTCAGCAGCCCCTGGCGCGTGGTCGCGCCGACCAGGGTGAAGCGCGGCAGGTCGATCCGCACCGACCGGGCCGACGGCCCTTCGCCGATCATCAGGTCGAGCGCCCGGTCCTCCATCGCGGGATAGAGCACTTCCTCGACCGCCGGATTGAGCCGGTGAATCTCGTCGACGAACAGGACATCGCCTTCGTCCAGATTGGTGAGCAGGGCGGCCAGATCACCGGACTTGGCGATCACCGGGCCGGACGTGGCGCGGAAACCCACGCCCATTTCCTTGGCGACGATCTGCGCCAGCGTCGTCTTGCCAAGGCCCGGCGGGCCGAAGAACAGCACATGGTCCAGCGCCTCGCCACGGGTGCGCGCCGCCTGGATGAAGATACGCAGATTCTCGCGCGCCGCCTGCTGCCCGACAAATTCGTCGAGCGACTTGGGCCGCAGCGCCGCATCGACATCCTCGGCCCGGCGGGCGGGGGTGATCAGGCGATCGTCTTCGCTCACTTCGCCGCCTTCCGCAGCGCCAGGCGGACCAGCGCGTCAAGGCTGGCACCGTCGCCCAGTTCCTCTTCGGCGGCGGCCACAGCGCCGCTCGCCTCGGCCGGCTTGAAGCCCAGATTCTGCAGCGCCGACAGCGCATCGGCGGCAAAGCTGCCGGTCGGCAGCGCGACCACGCCTGGCATGCCGGGCGCCCCGGCCGGGGCGGCGTCGATCTTGTCCTTCAGCTCATTGACGATGCGCTGGGCCAGCTTGGGGCCGACGCCATTGGCGCGCGCGATCATCGCCTTGTCGCCCATCATGATCGCACGATGCAGCTCCAGCGGCTCCAGCGCCGACAATATCGCGAGCGCCACCCGCGATCCCACGCCCTGCACATGGGTCAGCAGCCGGTACCAGTCGCGCTCCTCGGCGCGGGCAAAGCCGACCAGCCGGATCGAATCCTCGGCCACCAGCATCTCGGTATGGATGGTCACCGCCTCGCCCACCGGGCCGAGCGCCGCCAGCGTCCGCGACGACGCGCCGACCAGATAGCCGACCCCGCCGACATCGATGATGGCATGGTCGATGCCCGTGCTGTCCAGCCGTCCTTTGAGTTTCGCGATCATTGCCATTGCCCCATGGTCATGATCTGTTCTTTACAGCCTCTTGCGCCCCGCGCCAGACAAAAGCGCATGGCCGCTCGGGCACCAAATGGCGGCCCGTGCGTAATGCCGGTCGATTGCCATCCGCCAGAGGACCAAGAGACGATGCTGATGACCGCGCCGATGCTGACCCCGAAGGATTTCGAATTTCCCGCGATCATGCTGTCGGGCGTGGTCGACCATGGTATGTATCTGCATTTCAAGAATTGCCTGTCCACCGCGCCGCAGCAGGGTCTGGTGGTGGTGGAAATCTCCACTTTGGGCGGCGATCCGGAGATCGCGCGGATGATGGGGGAGGATATCCGCTTCCATTCGGATCTCTATCCCGAACGGCGGCTGGTCTTCCTTGGCAAGACCGCCGTCTATTCCGCCGGCGCCACCTTCATGAGCTTCTTCGCCACCGAAAACCGCTATCTGACGCGCGGCACCCGGCTGATGATCCATGAGCGGCTCATCACCAAGAATATCCATCTCGAAGGGCCGCTCTCCACCTGCATCGCGACATTGAAGGCCTCGCTCCACGAGATCGAGGCATCGATCGCGATCCAGAATGAGGGCTTTGCCAATCTCATCCTGGGGTCGCAGGTGACGATGGAGGAGGTGCTGCAGCGCGCGCCGGAAAACTGGTATCTGGAAGCCAATGAGGCCGCCGCGCTCGGCCTGGTGGCGACCGTACTCTAAACGCTTGCACGGCGGCATTTTCGGGCCTTTGATGCGCCATGGCCAAGACGCAGAAGCGATCCACCCTCTTTCCCTGGCGCTATGGCATGTTCCTCATGCTGCTGTTGTCGATCGCGCCATTGATGCTGTGGCTGCCCTGGCATGAGGCGGTGATGGGCGGGTTCGACCTTGCCGCCATCGCCTTCTGCCTTGCCGCCGTGCCGCTCATCGATTCCGACCCGGCCCAGATGCGGCGCAAGGCCGTGCTCAATGACGCGAACCGGCAACTGATGCTGCTGCTGACCGGGGTGGTGTGCATCGTCATCCTGGTCGCGGTCGGCGTCGCCGCCAGCGCGCCGGGCCATCCCGATGCGGAAAGCATCATATTGCTGCTGGCGACGCTCGTCATCGCCTGGCTCTTTTCCAACCTCGTCTATGCGATGCACTATGCCCATGCTTTCTACCTCGCCGACGACAAGGGCAGGGATGCGGGCGGCCTGGATTTCCCGGACACGGACGAGCCGGTCTATTGGGACTTCCTCTATTTCGGCTTCACGCTGGGCATGACCTTCCAGACCTCCGACGTGTCGATCACCTCGACCGGCATGCGCCGCACGGTGACGCTCCACTGCCTCGCCGCCTTCGTCTTCAACCTCGGCATCCTTGCCTTCACCATCAACGTACTGGGCGGTTGAGCCATGGGCTTCATGGCTTGCTTACCAATATCGGCTATAAGCCCGGTCCCATGAGCAAGAGCGCCGATCCCTGCCCCAAATCCGCCGTCAGCCATGGTGTCGGCATTGCCGGCCTCGTCGGCCTCGGCCTGTGGACCCTGGTGGCGCGCCATTATGGCATGAACGGTCCCAATGCGGGTCTGGCCGCGGTGGTCGCCTGTGGCATACCGATGGTGCTCTGGTCGCTGCTGGTGGACAAGGTGCATCGCAACCCCAGCACCGGCATCGACTGGAACGCACCGGCCCGTTCGGTTCGCAGCATGCTCGACACCAGCCTGGTGAAGATTGCGGGCCTGTGGGCGACATGGCTGGCCATCGCCGTCTGCTACTGCATCGGTCGCTGGTATTGGACCGGCAGCTATCGCTTCGCCATGGACCTGCTGATGGCGGCGGCGCCCTGGCTGCTCTTGCTGTCCATCCCCTATGTCATCTGGCTCGACCGCCGGCTGGTCGAACCGCGCGATGCCTGTTTCGCCTTCGGCCAATGGGTCATTGGCGGCGCGGCCGGCAAGGCGGACATGGCGCAGGTCGCCAACCATGCCCGCGCCTGGGCGGTGAAGGGCTTTTTCACCGCCTTCATGATCAGCATCGTGCCGGGCAATTTCGCCAGTGTCATTGACTGGCGGCTCGACGACCTGCTGCACAAGCCGGTCGCGCTGACCGGTTTCCTGATCGGCATCATGTTCATGATCGACGTCTGCATGGCGACGGTCGGCTATCTGCTGACGATGAAGCCGCTGGATTCCCATATCCGCACCGCCAATCCCTATCTGGGCGGCTGGCTTGCGGCTTTGCTCTGCTATCCGCCCTTCGTCATGATGGGGGCGGGCGGCCCGTTCGACTATCATGGCGGCGGCGCCGAATGGGATGTCTGGACGCGGGGCATGCCGGCGCTGCAATGGGGGCTGGGCGCCTTGCTGGTGCTGCTGACCGCCATCTATGCCTGGGCGACGGTTGCGTTCGGCATCCGTTTCTCCAACCTCACCCATCGCGGCATATTGACCCATGGGCCTTATCGCTGGACCCGCCACCCGGCCTATCTGACCAAGAATCTCTTCTGGTGGTTCTCGTCGCTGCCCTTCCTCACCACCACGGGCAGCCTGACCGACATGGTGCGCAATTGCGCGCTGCTGGGGGTCACCAACGCTGTCTATTATTGGCGGGCCAAGACGGAGGAACAGCATCTGTCCGCCGATCCCGCCTATCAGGCCTATAGCGACTGGATGGCGCGCAATGCGCCGGTGCCGCGCTTCTTCGCCTGGGTCGTCGGCCGCAAGTCGGATGCACCGCGGGAAACCCAGCCCGCCGAATGACCGGCGGGCTGTATAAGATCAGAAGCTTTCCTCGGCATAGACGCGGCTGACATCGCCGCCCCATTCGCCATGATAGCGGTCGAGCAGCCGCTCGGCCGGGGTCTTGCCGGTGGCGATCACCTCATCGAGCGCCGACAGATAGCCGGTCTCATTGTCGCCCGCGGCGTTGAACCGCTGGCGCGCGGCCAGGCCTGAGCGGGCGATATCCAGCACCCGCGGCGCGATCTCACGCAGCGTACGCCCGCCCGACACCGGCGCGTCTAGGCCGAGCTTCGGCACGGAATCGCGCAGTATCTGCCGCTCCTCCATGCTCCAGTCCTTGACCAGATCCCAGGCCGCGTCGAGCGCACCCTGGTCATAGAGCAGGCCGACCCACAAAGCCGGCAGCGCGCAGATGCGATTCCACGGCCCGCCGTCGGACCCGCGCATTTCCAGGAAGCTCTTGAGGCGCACTTCGGGGAAGGCGGTGGAGAGATGATCCTCCCAATCCTTCTCGGTCGGCTTCTCGCCCGGCAGCACCGACAGCTTGCCGTCCAGGAAGTCGCGGAACGAAAGCCCCGCCGCATCGATATATTTGCCGTCGCGGTAGACGAAATACATCGGCACATCGAGCGCATAGTCGGCATAGCGCTCGTAACCGAAGCCATCCTCGAACACGAAGGGCAGCATGCCGGTGCGCTGCGGGTCGGTGTCCGACCAGATATGGCTGCGATAGGACAGGAAGCCGTTGGGCTTGCCCTCGGTGAAGGGCGAATTGGCGAACAGCGCGGTGCCGAGCGGCTGCAGCGCCAGCGAGACGCGGAACTTCTGCACCATGTCCGCCTCGCTGCCATAGTCGAGGTTGGTCTGGATGGTGCAGGTGCGCAGCATCATGTCCAGGCCCATCGATCCCACGCGCGGCATATGCCGCAGCATGATGTCGTAGCGGCCCTTGGGCATGATCGGCAGCTCGGCGCGGGTCTTGTCCGGCCACATGCCAAGGCCCAGGAAGCCCAGCCCCAGCATGTCGCCGACATATTTGACCTGTTCCAGATGGCGGCCGGTTTCGGCGCAGGTCTGGTGCAGATTGTCGAGCGGCGCACCGCTCAGTTCCAGCTGGCCCGCCGGTTCCAGGCTGATCGTGCCGTCGGCGCCGGACAGGGCGATGATATTCTCGCCCTCGAACACCGGGCTCCAGCCATAGCGGGTCAGGCCGATCAGCAGCGTGTGGATGCCGCCCTTTTCCTCATAGGCCGGGGCGTGATGGTCCTTCGTCGAATAGACGAATTTCTCGTGTTCGGTGCCGATCCGCCAGCGATCCTTGGGCTTGGCGCCCTTGGCAAAGGCCGCGATCAGCTGGTCGCGGCTTTCGATGACGGGATCATGTCCGCCCGAGTCTGTTCTGGTGCTCATGCCCCGCCCTTAGTCTTTCCCCTTTGCGCGTCAAATCGAGGCGCGAATGCGACAGATAAGGCAGGCCTATGTCCGCTTCAATTGGTTGCGGAAGAAAACCATTAGCCCCAGTCGCCATTCACCGTCATCCAGGCCGCCGTCGCGGCGATCGCGGCCGTCTCCGCGCGCAGGATTCGCGGGCCAAGCGACACCGGCACCGCCCCCGGCGTCTCCCGGATCGCCTCGCGCTCGGCGGGGTCGAATCCGCCCTCCGGCCCGACCAGGAAGGCCGCCGGGCCGGGATGGGCGCGCAATGTCTCGTCCAGCGATGCCCCACCGGTCTCGTCGGCGAAGAACAGATGCCGCTCCGCCGACCAGCCCTTCAGCAGCGCGTCGAGCTTCACCATTTCGGTCAGCTCCGGCAGGGCGGTGCGCCCGCACTGTTCGGCCGCCTCGACCAGATGGGCGTGCAGCCGGTCGAGATTGAGCTTGTCGACCACCGCCCGCCGGGTCAGCACCGGCTGCAATCGCGCGACGCCCAGCTCGCACGCCTTTTCCGCGATCAGGTCGATCCGCCCCTTCTTGATCGGCGCGCAGCACAGCCAGAAATCGGGAACCACCTCCGGCGGCTTGGTTTGCTGCACGCATTCCAGCACCAGGTCGCGCTTGCGGATATCCCGCGCCCGCGCCGCCCATTCGCCCGACTTGCCGTCGAACAGCAGCACGATATCGTCCGGCTTCACCCGCATCACGCTGATGAGGTAATGGGCGCCGTTGCCGTCGACCGGCACGGCGACCCCTTCGCCCAGCAGCGTTTCGACATGCAGGCGCGGGGCGCTCTGCGGCGGCCAGGCGGGGGTAGCGGTCATTTTGTCTCGTCCATTCCGGCCGCGCTTGTCGTCGGCCCGATCTTCCCTAAAGAGGAAAGCGCGTTCCCGACAAGCGCGGGACGAACGGAGTTGCAGTGAATCAGTCGATCGTCCCCGACAGCGAAGCGCGCGGCCTGCTTGCGCGCCTGCCGGAAACCCCGCGGATCCTGGCCTCGCTGGCCCGACTCGACCGGCCGATCGGCTGGTGGCTGCTGTTCTGGCCCGGCGCCTGGGCGGTGGCGCTGGCGGGCGGTGCCTTTGTCCGCTGGCCGCTGATCCTCTGGCTGCTGCTCGGCAGCATCGCGATGCGCGGCGCAGGCTGCGTCTTCAACGACATCGTCGATCGCGATCTCGATGCGCGGGTCGCGCGCACCGCCGCCCGCCCGCTCGCCAGCGGCGCGATGTCGGTCAAGACCGCCTGGGCCTGGCTGCTCGCGCTCTGCCTGATCGGCCTCATCGTCCTGTTGCAGCTCAGCCTCCATGCCCAGATCGTGGCGCTCGGCTCGCTGGCGCTGGTCGCCGCCTATCCCTTCATGAAGCGGATCACCGGCTGGCCGCAGGTCTGGCTCGGCATCGTCTTTTCCTGGGCGGCGCTGGTCGGCTGGAGCGAGATTGCCGGCGCGCTGACCCTGCCGGGACTGTGCCTCTATGCCGGCTGCATCTTCTGGGTGCTGGGCTATGACACCATCTATGCGCTGCAGGACCGGGAGGATGACGCGCTGATCGGCATCGGCTCCAGCGCCCTGTCGATGGGCCGTCATGTCCGGGGCGGGGTGACGCTCTGCTATCTCGTCGCGCTTGCGCTGTGGGCCAGCGCCATCTGGCAGGTCCGGCCGCAGCTTCTGGCGCTGGTCGCGCTGGCGCCGATGGCCGCCCATCTGTTCTGGCAGGTCGGCACGCTGAAGGAAGACGGCACCGATCCGCTCGTCAAATTCCGATCCAACCGTTTTGCAGGATTGCTGATGTTCCTTGCCTGTCTGGTCGTCGGGAGTGCCGGCGTATGAGCATGACCGGTCTGCCCACCCCCGGCGAGGATTGCTGGCGCATCGAACAGGCGGTGCGCGCCAGCGTGATCGTCGATGCCGACGCCTATTTCCGCCATGCCCGCGCCGCGATGCTGAAGGCGAAGAAGCGGATCATGCTGATCGGCTGGGATTTCGACGCCGCGATCAGCCTGATCCGCGAGGACCAGGCCGATGATGGCGCGCCGGTGGTGATCGGCGACTTCATCAGCTGGCTGGTGGAACGCACGCCGGACCTGGAAATCTATCTGCTGCGCTGGGACATGGGCGCGATGAAGTCGATGGTCCGGCCGACCAACCTCTTCACCACGCTCAAATGGATGGCCCATCCGCGCGTCACGGTGAAGCTGGACGGCCATCATCCTCCCGCCGCCTCGCATCATCAGAAGATCGTCGTGATCGACGATTGCTTCGCCTTTTGCGGCGGCATCGACATGACCGGCGACCGCTGGGACACGCGCCATCATCGCGATGAGGAACTGGGGCGCCGCCATCCCGACGGCTCGCCCTATGGCCCCTGGCATGATGCGACGACCGCCTTGCAGGGACCGGTGGCGATGGCGCTGGGCGACCATGCCCGCGCTCGCTGGGTCGGCGCCGGCGGTGATGAACTGGCCCCGGTTGAGGGCGAATATGATTGCTGGCCCGATGCCCTGCCGGTCCATTTCGAGCATGTCGACGTCGCCATCGCCCGCTCCGCGCCGAAGATGGACGATCAGGACGAACTGATCGAGATCGAGAAGCTCTATCTCCACCAGATCGCGGCCGCCCGGCACTGCATCTATGCCGAAAGCCAATATTTCGCCTCGCGCCGCATTGCCGAGGCGATCGCCAAGCGGCTCGGCGATCCCGACGGGCCGGACATCGTCATCATCAACCCGCTCCAGGCCGATGGCTGGCTGGAACAGCAGGCGATGGATACCGCCCGCGCCCGCCTGTTCGAGGCGCTCAAGGAGCGCGACCCGCATGGCAAGCTGCGCATCTATCACCCCTTCACCACGCGCGGCGCCCCCATCTATGTCCATGCCAAGATATTGATCGTCGACGATCGGTTGATCCGCGTCGGCTCGTCCAACATGAACAACCGCTCGATGCGGCTCGATACCGAATGCGACGTGGTGATCGACACCGCGCTGCCCGGCAATGACGGCCGGCAGGAAACCATTCTCGCCATTCGCGACGACCTGATCGCCGAGCATCTCGATTTGCCGCGCGAGCGTGTGTCGGCGGTAATCGCCCAGCGTGGCCTGATCGCCGCGATCGAGGAATTGCGCACCAAGCCGGGTCGCACCCTGCGCCCCTATGAGGTGCCGGACCTCGCCGATGTCCAGGCCTGGCTCGCCGACAATGAGGTGCTCGATCCCGAAGGCCCGGACGAGATGTTCGAAGCGGTCAGCGAGCGCGGCCTGTTCCGCCGGATGAAGGGCTGGTTCGGCCGGAGCTAAACTATGGTGAGGGCAGTCGCGATCCGCTCCGCCGCGATCGCAAAGCCTTCGGCCTGCTGCGCGAAGCCCAGCCGCATATGATCCGGCTGACCGAAACAATCGCCCGGCGCCAGCAGCACGCCCTGCGCCGCCAGCGCCTCGCACAGCGGCCGGCTGTCGCGCCCGTCGCCCAGCCAGGGAAAGGCGGTGGTGCCGCCCTGCGGCCGCACCCATTGCAGCTTGCCCTCGGCCCCGGCGATCAGTTGGTCGAGGACAGCGATGTTGACAGTCGCAACGGCCTTCAACCGATCGGTAATGGCTGGGCTGTGCCGTAGCGCATGGGTCGCCAGCCGCTCCAGCAGCGGCGAACTGCTGATCGTGAAATAACTGCGCGCGTCGATGATCCGGGCGCGCTGCGCGTCGTCGGGCGCGATGATCCAGCCCATCCGCAATCCCGGCAGCGACAGCGCCTTGGACATGTCGCTGGTGACATAGGCGTTGGGGATGCCGGCGGCCGATTGCTGCGGCGCACCGAAATAGAGCGGATGATAGACCTCATCGACCAGCAGCGGCACGCCGCGCTCGGCCAGCGCCGCCGCCAGCCGTGCGATCTCCGCGCGCGGCATCACCGATCCGCTGGGATTGTGCGGCGTGTTGACCACGACCCCGGCGGTGTCGCCATCGACCAGCGCCAGGATCGCATCCACATCCTGCGCAAAGCCGGTCTCTCGCGTCAGCGCATAGTGCCGCGTCCCCAGTCCCCAGGCCTGCGCCACCGCCGCATAGGCCGGATAGCCGGGATTCGGCATCAGCATATGCGCGCCCGGTCGCGCCGCGAGGCAGAAGAAGATCGACAGCGCCTCCGACGATCCGGTGGTCGCCACCACCCTGTCAGCTTCGCTGTCATGAAAGGCGGCGATCGCCGCGCGCAAGGCCGCGCTTCCCTCGGGCGGGGCATAGCTCAGCACGGTGTCGTCGATCGCCAGCGGCGCGTCGCCCAGCGCGCAGATTTCCGCCACGCTCCAGCGCGGCCCGGTGCTCGACGCCAGATTATAGGCGATCGGCGGCGTCGCGAAATCATAGGCCGACAGCCAATGGTCGAGGGCAAAGGGCGGCAGGTCCATGGCACAACTCCGTGATCAGGCCGCCAGCTTCGCCAGTCGCCGCGTGGCGGCAAGGACCGGTTGCGCGGCGCTGGCCCTATTGCGCCGCCAGCAGCGCCTCGGCGCCGTGCAGGTTGACCGACACCAGCCGGCTGACGCCGCGCTCCACCATGGTGACGCCGAACAGTCGGTGCATGCGCGCCATCGACACCGCATTATGGGTGACGATCAGATAGCGGGTGCGGGTCTGGGCGACCATCGCGTCGAGCAGGTCGCAGAAACGCTCGACATTGGCATCGTCCAGCGGCGCGTCGACTTCGTCCAGCACGCAGATCGGCGCCGGATTGGTGAGGAATAGGCCGAAGATCAGCGCCACCGCAGTCAGCGCCTGCTCGCCGCCCGACAACAGGGTCAGCGCCGCCAGCTTCTTGCCCGGCGGCTGGGCCATGATCTCCAGCCCCGCCTCCAGCGGATCGTCGCTGTCGATCAGTTCCAGATGCGCCTGACCGCCATTGAACAGCGTCGTGAAGAGCCGGCGGAAATGCCCGTCCACTGCCTCGAACGCGGCCAGCAGCCGCTGCCGCCCCTCGCGGTTGAGGCTGCCGATCGATCCGCGCAACTGGTTGATCGCCTGGGTCAGTTCCGCGCTTTCGGCCCGGCTGGTCGCCTGGATCGTCTCCAGTTCCTCCAGCTCCTGCGCCGCGACCAGATTGACCGGACCGATGCGCTCGCGTTCGGCCGACAGTCGGTCATGCTCGGCCTGCTCGCTCTGGGCGATGCGGATGTCGGCGCTGGGAAAGCCCAGTTTCTCCGGCAGCACCGGCGGCGGGCATTCGAACCGCTCGCCCGAGAGGCGATTGGTCTCGATGCGCCGCTCGTCCGCCGCCTCTGCCCGCGCCACCGCCGTCGCCCGCGCCTCACGCGCGCCGGCCAGCGCCTCGCCGGCATCGGCGGCACGCTTCTCGGCCGCCTTCAGCGTCGCCTCGGCCTCGATCTCGGCGCGGCGGGCCTGTTCGGCGCGTTCGACCTGCGCCTCGCGCTCCTCGGTCAGCGTGGCGATCGTGGCGCCCAGTGCCTCGGGCTGGCCCTCGATCGCGGCGCGCTCCTGCACCACCGTCTCGCCGCGCGTCGCCATGGCGGCGATGCGCTTGGCGGCCTCGCCGGCGCGGGTGTTCCATCCCTTGGCCTCGGCATCGGCCGCCGCCATGCGCTCGCGGTCGCTGGACAGTGCCCGGTCGGCCAGCGCTTGGTCGGCCTGCAATTGGCTGACGGCCATGCGCGCCTTCTCGCTCGCCTGCGACAGCGCCGCCACCTGCGCCCGCGTTTCGGCGCCATCGGGCAGGGCGGCCCGCGCGGCCGACGCCTTGTCATGTTCGGCCTGCGCCGCCGCCTGGTCGCGCCGCGCCTCGGCCAGCCGTTCCTCGATCGCCTCGCGCTTGCCGCTCAGCCGCTCCAGCGCGCCCGCCGCCTCGTCCGCCGCGCGCAGCGCAGTGCGCAGCCGCTGGTCGGCATCGCCCAGCTTGGTGCGCCCGGCCGCGAGCGCATCCACCGCCGCCTTCTCGCGCGCACCAGCCTCGGCCTGCTCCGCCTGTGCCGTCTCGACCGCCTGCGCCGCTGCCGGACGCGCAGCATCGATCGCCTCCAGCCGGTTGATGCGGATCAGCCGTTCGGCGGCCGCCGCGCCGCCCTCGACCGCGACATAGCCGTCCCAGCGCCGCAATTGCCCATCCAGCGTCACCAGCCGCTGGCCGACCTGCAGCGCCTGGCCGATGTCGCGCTCCACTACCGCTACCTGCGCCAGCCGCCGCGCCAGCGCTGCGGGCGCGGTCACATGCGCGGCCAGCGGGCTGGCGCCGTCGGGCAAGCGGGGATCATCCTTCAACGCGTCAGCGCCCGCCCAACGACGCGGCCCTTCCGCCCCGATCGGTGCTTCCAGATCATCGCCCAGCGCTGCCGCCAGCGCCCGCTCATAGCCCGGCGCCGCCTTCAACTGGTCGAGCGCCCGCGCCCGGCCGCTGCCGCCGGCATCGATCGCCTTGCGCAGTGCCGTCGCCTCGCTGTCCAGCGCCGCCAGCGCGGCCCGCGCCGATGCCAGCGCCGCCTCCGCTGCCGACCGCGCCTCGCTCGCCACCTGCCGCTCCGTCTCGGCCGCTGCGATCGCCGCCTCCGCCGCCTCGCGATCGGCATTGGCGCGGACCTGCGCCGTCGCTGCCTCGTCGCGCTTCGCTTCCAGCGGCGCGGCATCGGGCAAGGCCGCCGCCTCCCCCTCCAGCCGCCGCATTGCCTGCTCCGCCCGGCCCAGCCGGTCGCGCGCCGCCGCCAGTGCCGCCTCCGCGACGCGCAACTCGGCCTGCTCGCCCGCCTGCTTGGCCATCGCCTTGGCGAGGTCCAGCTCGGCATCGCGCGCGCCATCCTCGGCGCGGGCGATACGCGCGGCGAAATCGGGGCGCATCGCCTCGGTCTCGGCAATCCGGCCCTTCAGGCTCGCGACCTCGGCCGTCAGCCGCGCAATCGCCTCGGCGGCGTCATTGGCCAGCGTGCCCTCGCGCTCGCGATCCTCGTCCAGCCGCGCCGCCTGCTGCGCCAGGTCATGCAGCCGGCGCACCACCCCGTCGCGCTCTGCCTTCAGCGTGTTGAGCTGGTGGCCGGATTCGCTGGCGGCATCGCGCGTCGCCAATGCCTCCGCCCGCCGCTCGGCCAGCGCGGTTACGGCCGCGCCGCTATGGACATTGGCCGCCGTCAGCGCCTCTTGCGCCGCGCCCACCGTCGCCTCGGCCAGCTTCGCCTCGGCCCGCGCCGCCTCGGCACTGGCATTGGCTTCGCGCCAGCGGGCGAAGATCACCCGGCCCTCGGCTATGCGGATCTGTTCGGACAGGCGGATATAGCGCTCCGCCGCGCGCGCCTGACGCCGCAAATTGCCGGCGCGACTGTCCATGTCGGCCAATATCTCGTCCAGCCGGGCCAGATTGCCCTCGGCGGCGCGCAATTTCTGCTCGGCATCCTTGCGCCGGACATGCAGGCCGGCGATCCCTGCGGCCTCTTCCAGCATGGCGCGCCGTTCCTGTGGCCGGGCGGCGATGACGGCGGCGATCCGCCCCTGGCTGACCAGTGCCGGGCTGTGCGCGCCGGTGGCGGCATCGGCGAAGATCAGCGCCACATCTTTGGCGCGCACATCCTTGCCATTGGCACGATAGGCGCTGCCCGCGCCGCGTTCGATCCGACGCGTGACTTCCAGTTCGCCATCCGCGCCGACATCGACCGCGTTGAACAGTTCGCCCTGTTCCTGGATGGTCAGCAGCGACACTTCGGCAAAGTCGCGCTGCGGCCGGCTGGTGGTGCCGGCAAAGATCACATCCTCCATGCCGCCGCCGCGCATGGACTTGGCGCTGGATTCGCCCATCACCCAGCGGATCGCTTCCAAGAGGTTGGATTTGCCGCAGCCATTGGGGCCGACAATGCCGGTCAGACCCGGCTCGATGCGCAATTCGGTCGCATCGACGAAGCTCTTGAAGCCCGAAAGCTTGAGCCGCTTTATCTGCATGGGGAAACGCCGGGGCAGGGTGCCGCCCCGGTCTCCTTGGGCCTCAGGCCTTCAGATGTCGCCCCCCCTTGCGCCAATCAGATACCCGCTTCCTTGAGCTTGTTCTTCAGCACCGGCCAGGACGAGGCATTCTCGACCACCACGCCGTTCATCAGGAAGGTCGGCGTGCCGGAGATGTTGTATTGGGCATTGGCCGCCTCGACGCCCTTGGCCAGCTTCTCGGCAGTTGCCGTGTCGGCCAGGCACTGCTTGGCCTGATCCTCGGCGATGCCGCGCTGCTTGGCATAGTCAATGAGGCCCAGCGCGTTGGCCAACTGGCCGAAACGCTGCGCCGGCGGCGCCGACACCATCGCCTGATAGGGGGCGTCGCCCAGGCCCTGCGCCTTTTCGAACATCGCGCTCTGGTTGGCGAAGAACTGTTCCGACAGCGGATAATAGATGTCCTTGCCGCCGCAACGGGCCAGCAGCGCCGTCGTGATGTCGATCGGGTCGCGGACATAGACGCGGAATTCGTAGCTGATCTTACCGCTATCGACCATCGCCTTCAGTTCTTCCGACGATTCATGGGCGAAGTCGCGGCAGTGGCTGCAGGTGAAGGAGCCATATTCGACCAGCTTCAGCTTGGCGGCGGGATTGCCCATCACGAAATTGCCCTCGGGCGTTTCGGCGACGGTTTCCGACCAGCTGGTGCCGGCGGGCGCGGCCACGGCGGCGATCGGCGCGGCGGAGGTTGCATTGCCCTCATCCTTCTTGCCGCAACCGGCAAGCGTCAGGGACAGGGCGATAAGGGCAAGGCCGGACAGGACTTTCACGACGGGCGACGCTCCGAATTATGGATAGTTGGGGACGGTTTAGATCAGCGGGCGGCTGCGGGCAATGCGGCCTTGAGCAACTCCCAGGTCGATCCCTGGACCAGCGTGCCGTTGACGACAAAGCCGGGTGTGCCGGTGATCTTGACCTTGTTCCACGCCTCGTCGGTCATCGCCAGGATCGCCTTTTCCGATGCCGGGTCGGCGATGCAGGCGTCGAGCTGCGCATTGCTGAAGCCGCGCTTGTTCATCAGCGTATAAAGGCCGGTCTTCTGGCCGATGTCGCGCAGCGCTGCCTTCTGCTCGGTCGGCTTGGCCGCACCCTTGTCATAGGCCATGATCTGCTCCATCCAGGCATCCTGGTTGGCGAACAGCGCCTCATGATTGCCCATGAAGCGCTTGGCGCCGCCGCAACGGGCGAGCAGCGCGGCGGTCAGGTCATATTTGTCGCGCACGGCGTTGCGCACTTCGGCGCTGACCTTGCCACCCTTCACATAATCGGCTTTCAGCGATGCACTCGCGTCATTCACGAAATGGGCGCAGTGGCTGCAGGTATAGCTCACATATTCGACCAGCTTGGTCGGCGCGGCGGGGTTGCCCATGACATGGCCGCCGATCGGCGAACGCACCACCTGCGCGACCCAGTTGGGCGCGGCGGCGACGGCGATGGCGGGAACGGCGATCAGGGCAAGCAGGGAAAGGCGGAACTTGGTCATGGGGCAGTCCTAAGGCATCGCCCCGGACGGGGCGGGTTGCATCAACCGATCTTGGGCAGGCCATTCGAATTCGCAAGCCCCTGTGCCAGCGATTCGAGGACTTTGCGCAATTCCGGATCACCGATGTCGCGCAGGGAATCCCCCAGCTCGACCGGAATGGGTTTGAGGTTGCGGGGCGGCGGGCGCCGCTCGACCGGCGCTGGGCCGACCATGCCCTGCTTCATCGCCACCTTGGCGACGGCGGCATAGCCGAAGAAACGGTTCACCCGCTCGATGATGTCGGGCAGCGCATGCTGGATCATCGGCGCATGGCCGCTCATCACCGTCAGTTGCAGCGTGCCGCCCGATTTCTGGCCAACCGGGAAGCGGATCGATTCGGGCGCGGTGATCGCGGCATAGTCTGCGCCGACGATATCGTTCCAGCGGGTGACGATGCTCGACTGGACGAAACCGAACTTGCGGAATGCGGTACGGCCGATCTCCGGCATCAGGTCGGCGATCGCGCGCGGCGCACCCACGCGGGGGCGCTCGGCCGGCGGCGCGACGCGGCTCGTCTTTTTCGCGGTCGGGGGGCGTTCCGTCATGGCGCGCTACATGGCATAGGGCCGCCATGCGCGTCGAGATGTCGGGTTCAAAAATCGCATGGGATCTGCTGGCCCATTATGACGTCCATGCCCGGCGCCTGCCCTGGCGCGCGCCACCGGGCGCCAATGCGGCCGATCCCTATCATGTCTGGCTGTCCGAAGTGATGCTGCAACAAACCACGGTCGCGGCGGTCGGCCCCTATTTCGAGAAATTCACGGTCCGCTGGCCGACGGTGGAGGATCTGGCTGCCAGTGCCGACGCCGACCTGATGGCCGCCTGGGCGGGGCTGGGCTATTATGCCCGCGCCCGCAATCTGCTCGCCTGCGCCCGCGCCGTGGTGGCCGATCATGGCGGCCGCTTCCCCGACACCGAAGACGCATTGCGTGCCCTGCCGGGCCTGGGCGCCTATACCGCTGCCGCTGTCGCCGCCATCGCCTTCGGTCGCCGTGCCGTGGTGGTGGACGCCAATGTCGAACGGGTGGTCGCCCGCCTGTTCGCCATAGCGACGCCGCTGCCCGCCGCTCGGCCGGACATCCGCGCGGCGGCCGACAGCATCACGCCGGATCTGCGCGCCGGCGATTTTGCCCAGGCGATGATGGACCTGGGCGCCACCATCTGCACGGCGCGCAACCCCGCCTGCGGCATCTGTCCGCTGCGTCAGGATTGCGCGGCGGTGCGCACCGCCGATCCCGCCGCCTTCCCGGTCAAGGCGCCGAAAAAGGCCAAGCCCCATCGTCTCGGCCATGCCTGGTGGATTGAACGCAGCGATGGCCAGGTCTGGCTGGTGCGTCGTCCGGACAAGGGATTGCTGGGCGGCATGCGCGCGCTCCCCAGTTCCGACTGGAATGCGGCGCCCGACGCCACGCCGCCCTTCGCCGCGCAGTGGCAGACGATCGATCCGCCGGTCGCCCATGTCTTCACCCATTTCTCGCTGGCGCTCAGCGTCCACACTACCCATGTGGGGATGGGCCATGTGCCTGACGGTGCAGGGGAATGGTGGCCGCACGACCGGATCGGCGAGGCAGGGCTGCCCACCCTGTTCGCGCGGGCGGCCGATGCGGCGATGAAGGAGATGACGGACGATGCACGGAACTGACCCCCAAGCGCACGGCCTGCCCGGTTTCGTCGGCGGCACGCTCGATCGGGTCGATCATATCCGCAGCAATCCCGCGCTCCATGCGCAGGCCTTTGCCTCGCCTGACGCCCGGCTGCTGATCCTCGAAGGGCTGGAGCCGGTGACCGACGATCATGGCCTGGCCCTCGCCCCGCTTGGCCCCGACGCGCGGATCGAGGAACATGTGCTGCTCGGTGTCGATCTGCAGGATCGCCCGATCTTCGCCCACCTGGTCGAGACGCTGGAACAGGGGCCCAATGCGACGCCGCGATCGCGTGGCCTCGCCGATCTCGTCTCCGCGTCCGACGTTGCGCTCTACGGCACCGCGCGCAGCCTCGTCTTCTGGCATGCCCGGCATCGCTTCTGCTCGGTCTGCGGTGGGCCGACCCATGCGCACAAGGCTGGCTGGGCGCGCCGCTGCGGAACCTGCGGCTCCGAACATTTCCCGCGCGTCGATCCGGTCTCGATCATGCTCGCCGAGCATGAGGGCCGTGTCCTGCTCGGTCGCCAGCATAGCTGGCCGCCCGGCCGCTATTCCGCGCTCGCCGGCTTCATCGAACCGGGCGAGACGGTCGAGGAAGCGGTCGCGCGCGAACTGAAGGAGGAAGCCGGCATTATCGTCCATTCGGTCCGCTATGTGATGAGCCAGCCCTGGCCCTTCCCCTCCTCGCTGATGATCGCCTGCGTCGCCCAGTGCGACGATCCCGCGCTGACCCTGGACGAGACCGAGATCGAACATGCCTTCTGGTGCGATGCCGATGGCGTCGCCGCCGCGCTGGCGGGCGATCCCGACGCGCCCTTCCTCGCGCCGCCGCGCATGGCGGTCGCCTGGCACCTGCTCGACCATTGGCTGCGCGGCGCGGTTGCCCCGTCCGACGCAAGGGCGTAAGGCCCGGCTTCGTCTTCACTACAGGATCGACCTTCCTTTATGCTCAGCCTCGAAGAAGCCCAGTCGCGCGCGCAGGATCTGGTCACGGCGGCGCGCAAGGCGGGGGCGGACGCGGCCGACGCCATCTATGCCTGCAACGCCTCGACCACGGTGGCGGTGCGGCTTGGCGCGCTGGAGGATGTCGAGCGGTCCGAGGGGGAGGAGATCGGCCTGCGCGTCTTCATCGGCCAGCGCTCGGCCAGCATTTCCGCGTCGGACATGAACCCCGCGACGCTCGCGACCCTGATCGACCGCAGCATCGCCATGGCGCGCGAGGCACCGGAAGACCCCTATGCCGGCCTGGCGCCGGAGGATCGGCTGCTCAGGAAGCGCGCGCCCTCGCTCGACCTGGTGGACGAGGAGGAGCCCGAACCCGCCGCGCTGCGCGAACGCGCGCTGATCGCGGAAGAAGCGGCGCGCAGCATTCCCGGCATCACCAACAGCGAAGGCGGCGGCGCTGCCAGCGGCCGCAGCCAGGTCGCGCTTGCCACCAGCCATGGCTTTGCGGGCGCCTATGCCGCGACCAATCATTCGACCTGGGCCAGCGTGCTCGCGGGCAGCGGCGCCGACATGCAGCGCGACCATGCCAGCCATGCCAGCCGCCATCTCAAGGATCTGGACGATGCCGAAGCGGTCGGCATACGCGCCGGCCAGCGCGCCGTGGCGCGGCTCAATCCGGGCAAGGTCGACAGCGGCGTCATGCCGGTCATCTTCGATCCGCGCATCGGCTCCAGCCTGGTCGGTCATCTGATCGGCGGCATGGTCGGCCCGGCGATCGCACGCCGCTCCAGCTTCCTGCTGGACTCGCTGGGTGCCCTGTTGTTCGACAGCAAGATCACGATCATCGACGATCCGCTGCTGCTGCGCGGCCTGCGCTCGCGCCCGTTCGACGGCGAAGGGCTGCCGGTCGAGCGCCGCGCACTGATCGAGGATGGCGTGTTGACCGGCTGGCTGATGGACAGCGCCTCGGCCCGCCAGCTTGGCCTGGAACCCACCGGCCATGCCAGCCGCGGCGGCGCTGGTGCGCCGGGCGCGGGCATCACCAATGTCCATATGGAAGCGGGCAGCCTGTCGGTCGGCGAACTGATGGCCGATGTGAAGCGCGGCATCTATGTCACCGAACTGATCGGCATGGGCGTCAATGGCGTCACCGGCGACTATAGCCGCGGCGCCGCCGGCTTTCTGATCGAAAATGGCGCGGTCGGCCCGGCCGTGTCGGAAATCACTATCGCCGGCAATTTGAAGGACATGTTCCGCACCCTGGTGCCGGCCAATGACCTGATGTTCCGCTATGCCATGAACGTGCCGACCCTGCGCGTCGACGGGATGACCGTTGCCGGCGGCTGAGCCTCTGTTGCCGGCCGTCGTCGCGGCGGTCACCGATGCGGCCGATCGCGCGCTGGCGCTATGGGCCGATGGCGAAACGCGCGTGCGCCAGTGGGAAAAGGTGCCCGGCCATCCGGTCTGCGAGGCGGACCTGGAAATCGACGTCATGCTGCGCGAACGGCTGGCGGCGATCGATCCGCAGGCCGGCTGGCTGTCGGAGGAGACGGCCGATACCGTGCATCGCCTGGGCGTATCGCGCGTCTGGGTGGTCGATCCGATCGATGGCACCCGCGACTATCTGCGCGGCCGGCCCGGCTGGGCGGTCTCGGTCGCCCTGGTCGAGGATGGCGCGGTCAGGCTCGGCATTCTGGCGGCACCCGCGCGCAAGGAATTATGGATTGCGCAGGCCGGGCAGGGCGCGACCCGCAATGGCGTGCCGCTCCATGCCGGCAATCGCACCATGCTGCCCGGCGCCCGCGTCCCCGCCGACCAACTGCCGCGCGCCGACCGCGATCTCGTCACCGTGGACAAGCCCAACAGCATCGCGCTGCGCATGGCGATGGTCGCCGCCGATGAGGCCGATCTGGTCGCCACCGTGCGCTGGGGCAATGAATGGGACGTCGCCGCCTCCGCCCTGATCGCGCAGGAGGCCGGCGCCATCGTCACCGATGCGCTGGGCGATCCGCTCGCCTTCAACCGGCCCCAGCCGGTCGCCTTCGGCCTGCTCTGTGCGGCGCCGGGCATCCATGCCGCCGCCGCCGCCCGCCTCGCGCCGCGTGCGAAGGAGATATTGGGCAAGGCCTGATCAGCCGGCGCAGGCTTTCACCGTCTGGGCGGGCAGCACCTCTTTCAGTCTAGCTCGCACCACATCGGCCCAGATGCGATAGCCCGCGGCGTTCATATGCACCTTGTCGGGCTGATAATTGTCGCCCAGCTTGCCGTCCTTCAACAGAGGCGTGGTGATGTCGGCATAATGGACATTCTGCATGTGCGGGATCAGCCGCCGGGTCGCATCATTATAGATTTGCTGCTGCGGAAAGATCGCCCAGCGCCCCGGACTGGGCTTCATCGATAATATGATGACCGGCACGTCGCCCAGCAACTGCGTCCGCATCTCCAGGAAGCGTGCCATATCGTGGAAGATCGGCCGCAGCTGTCGCCCGCCCGCCAGGTCATTCTCGCCGGCATAGAGGATGATCGCCGCCGGTTTTGGCGTGCCCTGCTCGATATTGGCGAAACGCGGCAATATCTCGTTGAATGTGGCGCTGTTGATGCCGCGATTATGCGCGACCCAGGGCGCCATATCCTGCTCCAGGCTGGTCCAGCGCTTGATCGATGAACTGCCCACGAACCACAGGGCGCACGGCCCCTCGCGTCCCTGCCCGTCCGGCAGGGTCTGGCTGGCGTCGCGATAATGGGTGAAGGCGAACCAGCCCCCGATTATCACGCAAAAAATCGACAGGGCCAGCAACCGCTTGCCCAATGGGGAATCCAGTCTCTGCAAGATGATGGCGACCCTCCTGCTAATAGCCCAAGTCTAAACGATATTTTCCTTAAGAAAAGATGGCTGCGACGGAATGATGCCATTGCGGATTTTAAGAGCTTGGCAATATTGTGACGCTATCGTTTCGATGGCAAAATTTGCGAGCATATCGTGACCAAGAACCCGTCGATCGACCTGCTGAAAGGCTTGCTGATCCTGCTCGTCATGGGCGGGCACGCGATGGAATTGACGCATCAGCAGCATGTCCTGCTGTGGATCGGCTCGGGTTTCCGCATGCCGCTGATGATCGGCATTTCCGGTTATCTGCTCAACGTCACACGCACCCGCTCCATGCCGACCGGTGAGATGTTCAGCCGCTATGGCCGACGCATGCTGCTACCCTGGGCGGTGGCGATGCTCGTCTATTGGCTGGCCAGCGGCGGCCTGCTTTCCTGGCAGACGCCGCTCGACCTGCTGCTGCGTCCGCCCTTCCATCTCTGGTATGTGCCGGCGCTGTTCCTGTTGATCCTGGTGACCCGGTTGCTGCCGCTTTCGCCGCTCTTGCTGCTGGCGATCGGCGCGCCCGTCAGCCTGGCCACCATGTATAGTTTCGGCCTCGACCATGGCGCGGTCGGCGGCAGCCTGTTGTCGCCCGACAGCCGCTTCCTGCGCTATCCGGTCTATTTCTTCTTCGGCATGCTGATGGCCGAACGCGGCATGCCCAAACGCTATTTGTGGCCCGTGCTGATGGTCGGGGCGCTGGGTCTGTTCTGGTGGTCGGATCTCTATGGCACCGGCAATGCGCTCGCCTTCGTGCCCGCCCGCCTGCTGATGTGTCTGGCGCTGATCGCGCTGCTACCCAGTATGTCGGCGGTGCGCCTCCATTTCGGCCCGATCAACCGGATCGGGCGCGAAAGCCTGTTCTTCTATCTCTGGCATCCGCTGGTAATGGGGCTGGTGGCGATGCTTGACCCGCATGGTGCCGTCATCCTCGCTGGTGCAGTGCTGCTGCTCTACATCGCCAGCGCACTTGCGGGGCAGGGGCGATTGCCGCCCCTATTGTTGGGCGCGGTGCCGCAACGCAGGCCGGCCCCGGTTGCCATGCAACCGGAACCGGTCACGGTTTAAATCTTGCCATATTTCGCTTCGAAACCGGCAATGTCGCCGGCGGCGAGATATTTGGCCTGGTCGATCCACTGGTCGCGGACCGGCCGCCCCTTGAAATTGCCCAGCTTCGCGTCGATCGCGGCGATGTCGCTGTCGCTCCAGCCGGCGATCTGGGCATAACGCGTCACGCCCAGCTCGGTCAGCAGCGCGCCCAGCTTGGGACCAACGCCCTTCAGCTTCAGCAGGTCGTCGGCGCCATCGCTCGGTGCCGCGACGGCAGGCGATGCCGGGATCGGCGCAGGCGTCGGTTCGACGACAGGCGCGGGCGCAGGCGCTTCCTCGATCACCGGCTCGACCACGACCGGCTCGGCGATCACGGGTTCGGCAACCGGCACCGGATCGGGCGTCGCCACCAGCGGCGCGACGACCGGCTCGACAATCGGCTCGGCGGCCACGGGCGGTGCCACCGGCGCGGGGTCTTCCGCCACGGCCGACTTGCCCTTGCCCGACAGCAGGAACACCAGGCCGATCACGACCAGCAGCGCGATCAGCAGCCACAGGCCATAGTCCATGAAGAATTCCTGCATCGCCCTTTGCCTCCCGGAATGGATATGTCGCCCTATTTAAGGACGCTTGGCGGCGCGGGACAAGGGGGACATGTCCCGATCCCGCGCCGGTTTGGCCCTTATTGCGCCTCGCGGGCGACCTCGCGCCAGCCAATGTCGCGGCGGCAGAAGCCGGTCCGGAAGTCGATCGCGTCGACCGCGGCATAGGCGGCGGCCTGCGCCGCGCCCACGGTATCGCCGGTCGCGGTGACGTTCAGCACGCGGCCGCCATTGGCGACGATCATGCCATCCTTCTCCGCCGTGCCGGCATGGAAGACGCGGGCACCCTGTGCTTCGGCTGCGTCGATCCCCTTGATCGCGCCGCCCTTTTCCGGCGTGCCGGGATAGCCATTGGCGGCCATCACGATGGTCAGCGCGGTGCGGTCGGCCAGCGTTACCGGCCCTTGCTCGGCCAGCTTGCCTTCGGCCACCGCCAGCAGCAGCTCGACCAGATCGCCGTCGAAGCGCATCATCAGCACCTGGCATTCGGGGTCGCCGAACCGGGCATTATATTCGATCAGCTTGGGGCCTTCCTCGGTCAGCATCAGCCCGGCATAGAGCACGCCCGAATAGGGCATGCCCTCGGCCGCCAGCGTCTCGACCGTCGGCTTGATGATCCGCTCGATCACCTGCGCTTCCAGTTCGGGAGTCAGCACGCGGGCCGGGCTGTAGGCACCCATGCCGCCGGTGTTTGGGCCGGTGTCGCCGTCGCCGACGCGCTTGTGATCCTGGGCCGAACCGAAGGGCAGGATTGCACTGCCGTCGGTCAGGGCAAAGAAGCTGGCTTCCTCGCCTGTCATGAACTCTTCCAGCACCACTTCCTCGCCAGCCTTGCCGAACGCGCCGGAGAACATGGTGTCGAGCGCGTCGAGCGATTCCTGCCGCGTTTCGGCGATGATCACGCCCTTGCCCGCGGCCAGGCCATCGGCCTTGATCACCACCGGCAGGGTGAAATCGTCGAGCGCGGCGATCGCGCCATCCTTGCTGGTGACACGGATGTAGCCGGCGGTCGGGATGTTGGCGCGCTGGCACAGATCCTTGGTGAAGCCCTTGGAGCCTTCCAACTGCGCCGGCTTCTTGTCGGGGCCGAACACGGCGACGCCCATGGTGCGCAGATTGTCGGCCAGGCCATCGACCAGCGGCGCTTCCGGCCCGATCACCACCAGCGCGATCGAATGACGGGTGCAGAAATCCAGCACCGCGCGATGATCCGTCGCGTCGAGGTCGACCAGCGTGGCATGCTGGGCTATGCCGGGGTTGCCAGGCGCCGCATAGAGCGTCGAGAGGCGTGGCGATTGTGCCAGCTTCCACGCCAGCGCATGTTCGCGGCCGCCGCCGCCAAGCAGAAGGATGTTCATCTCGGCCATGTCCCCGGAATTTGATGCCTATGACAGTTCGGGCCGCCTGTTAGCCGAGGAAAGGGCGGGGGACAACGCGCCGCCGCTCAGTGTCAGCGAATTGTCGGGCCTGCTCAAGCGCACGGTCGAGGATCGCTTCGGCCATGTCCGCCTGCGCGGCGAGATTTCCGGCTTCAAGCGCGCGGCCTCGGGCCATCTCTATCTGGCGCTCAAGGACGACAATGCCGTGCTCGACGGGGTGATGTGGAAGGGCGGGGCGCAGCGGCTCGCCTTCCAACCGCAGGACGGGGTGGAGGTGATCGCCACCGGCAAGCTCACCACCTATCCCGGCCGGTCCAAATATCAGATCGTGATCGACCGGATGGAGCTGGCGGGCGAGGGCGCGCTGATGGCGCTGCTCGAAAAGCTCAAGGCCAAGCTCGCGGCCGAAGGGCTGTTCAACCGCGATCGCAAGCGCCGCCTGCCCTTCCTGCCGCGCACCATCGGCGTCGTCACCTCGCCCACCGGCGCGGTGATCCGCGACATTCTCCACCGCCTGGCCGATCGCTGCCCGACCCAGGTGCTGCTCTGGCCGGTGCTGGTCCAGGGGCAGGGTGCGGCCGAACAGATTGCCCGCGCCGTGCGCGGCTTTTCCGCCATGGACGGCAGCGGCCCGCTGCCCCGGCCCGATCTCGTCATCGTCGCGCGCGGTGGTGGCTCGATCGAGGATCTATGGAGCTTCAACGAGGAAATCGTCGTACGAGCGGTCGCCGAATGCTCGATCCCGACCATTTCGGCGGTCGGGCATGAAACCGATACGACCTTGTGCGACTATGCCGCCGACATGCGTGCGCCGACGCCCACGGCCGCCGCCGAAATGGCGGTGCCGGTCCGCGCCGAACTGCTGGCGATGCTGGGTGAAATGGGCCTGCGCTCGGGCCGGGCAGTGCGACGCGGGGCGACGCAGGCGCGCGAACGGCTGGAGATGCAGGCGCGGCTGATGCCGACGCCCGACACCCTGCTCGCGCCGCAGCGGCAGCGGCTCGATCTGCTGTCCGACGGGCTCAACAGCGGCCTGCGCCACCGGCTGGCCGACGCCCGTGCCCATCTGGGCCAGGTCAGTGGCGCGCTGCGCCCGGCCTTGCTGCGCCAATATGTCAGCCGCGCGGCGGAGCGGGTCGACCGGTTGCGGTTGCGCCCCGACTATCTGACCCGCGTCTATCGCGACCGCGCGACCGCCTTCGATCGCCTCTCGCGCCTCTTCACCTCGGTCAATCCCGATCTGCCGTTGCAGCGCGGCTTTGCTCGGGTGATGGTGGGCGATCGGCTGGTCCGCTCGGTCACCGATGCACAGGCCGCAGGCCAGGTCAGCCTGCACTTCGCCGATGGCGCCGTGGCCGCCGCGGTCGACACCGCCGCGCCCCTTGAGGCCGCGCCCGCGCCCGCTATATCCGCCCCATCCCGTCCCGCGCGCAAGCCGCGCGACACCGTCGAAGGCGGCCAGCAGGATCTCTTCTCCTGATGCGCCGCAGAAAGGCCTGATTCATGTTGATGTCCAACCGCGACCGCCCGGCCCGGCTGCATTATATGCCTTACAGCTTTCGCGTGCTGCAGGCCGGCGACCATGTGCTGTGCGCCGTGTCCGGCCAGCGCATCCCGCTGGAGGATCTGCGCTACTGGTCGATCGCCCGGCAGGAACCCTATGCCAGCGCCGCTTTGTCGGTCGAGGCGGAACTGAAGGCGCGCGCCGCCGGATGATCCGCCGGTTCGCCGCTTTGCTGGCCCTTGCCGCGCTGCCGCTTGCTCCGGCGATGCTGCGCGCGGCGCCGGCTGTGGTGGCTGGACCCGATTTCATCCTGTCCGGCCCGGCGATCCAGGGCGGCACTTTGCTCGGCACCGCGCCGGCCGGCACGGTCGCGCTGCATTTCGGCGACCAACTGGTTCCGGTCGATGCCGATGGCCGCTTTCTGATCGCCTTCGATCGCGACGCGCCGCCGCCGGCGAAGCTCAGCGCGCGCCTGTCGGATGACCGGGTTATCGACCGAACCCTTACCGTCGCACCGCGCGAATGGCGGCTGGAACGGATCAATGCGCCGCTGCGCCCGACGAAAAGCAGCGAGGCCTTCCTCGCCCTGCGCAAGCCCGAACTGGAGCAGATCGCTGCCGCCCGTGACAAGGTGACGGACGCGCAGGGCTGGCGTCAGACTTTCATCTGGCCGCGCCTCGGCCGGATTTCCGGCCTGTTCGGGTCGCAGCGAATCTATCAGGGCCAGCCCGGCGCCTATCATGGCGGCGTCGATGTTGCTGGCGCGACCGGTGAGCCGGTGGTGGCGCCGGCGGACGGGGTGGTGATCCTGGCCGCCGATCACCCCTTCACGCTGGAGGGCAATCTGCTGATGATCGACCATGGCCATGGCCTCAACAGCGCCTTCCTGCATCTGTCGCGGATCGACGTGAAGCCCGGCGACCATGTGGCACAGGGGCAACGCATCGGCGCGATCGGCGCCACAGGCCGCGCCACCGGCCCCCATCTTCACTGGGGCATGAAATGGAACGACGCGCGCATCGACCCGCTGCTGCTCGCCGGGCCGATGCCGCAGGCGCGATAGGGATCAGCCGACGCGCTTCACCCGCACGGCGCGTCCGCCCTCGACCTTGCCCAGGAAGCTGCCGATGGCGCCGCGCTTGATCTCGATCATGTTGCCCGGTTTTGGATCACGGCCGGTAACGGCTTCGGTGGTCATCCACTGCGCGCCATCCTCCAGGGTGATCAGCCACTTGCCATAGCCCATGCTCTTCACCGCTGAAATCTTCGCTTCGATCTGCGACAGACCTTCGGCTTCGGGCGTGTCCGCCTTGTCATCATCGTCGCCCAGGAACGGCAATTTGGGGAAGGAGAAGCCGAACAGGGTCCGCCGGGTCTTGGTGAGCTCGCTCTTGTCGAGCACGACCACTTCGTCACGCTGCGCCGCGCCATCCATGGCGGCAACCTGTCGATCGAAACAGGCCAGGCGGACCTTGTCGTCCGGGATTTCACGACATTGCAAAAGGTCCGTGAAAATTTCGGGCTTGGGCTGCTGGCGGGATGCCGCGATGCTTTGGGTTGTCGCCAGGCAAAGGGAAAGGGTCAGAAATAGGCTTGAAATGGCCTTGATGCGCATGATTCTTTCTCGCTCGCCGGATGAGGGCCGCAGCATGCACCGGCCTGAAAGAAGGTCAAGGGCGGCCGGGCTGGCGCAGCGCAGATGGGTGCAAGGTCATATTATGATCGCTGATTTGCTCGCAAATGCAGCATTGCTGCAATCATTTCAATCGCCGTGAAATTATCTTGCTTAGCAGGTGTAAAATTACGGTTGTTACGCCTTGTTGCATTTTTGATACAGCCCTGTCCAAAAGCGGCAAACTACGATTTCCCGCGCTTTACAGCAGCTTTCCCACCGCGCAGGTTCCGCCAATCCGTACGGGGGGATCGCTGTCGGGCACCTTATCCCCTTGTAGGTACACATGAAGGCAGGTGACTGCCCAACTCCAGAGCAAGGGACTGGAAACGTGAAGACATTTTCGAAGAGGGCACTGCTGCGTGCCAGCGCCGCTCCGGCGATCCTCGGTGCGTCGCTGATCGCGACGGCCGCGTTCGCGCAGGATGCGCCGCAGGCTGCCGATGCGGAAGCCGCCGACACCATCATCGTCACCGGCTCGCTGATCAAGAATCCGAACCTGGCCCAGTCGACCCCGGTCCTGGCCACCACGTCGGACGAAATCGACCTGCGCCAGAGCAACAACGCGGAACAGCTGCTCCGTGAAATTCCGGGCGTCGTTCCCAGCATCGGTTCGGCCGTGAACAACGGCAACGGCGGTGCATCGACCCTCGATCTTCGTGGTCTGGGTTCGAACCGCAACCTGGTTCTGGTCGATGGCCGTCGCATGGTGCCTTATGGCCTGGGCGGCGTTTTCGATCTTAACAACATTCCGCTGGCTCTGGTCGAGCGCGTCGACGTGCTGACCGGTGGTGCATCGACCACCTATGGCGCCGACGCCATCGCCGGTGTGGCCAACTTCATCCTGAAGAAGGACTTCTCGGGCTTCGAAGGGACCGTTTCGGAACAGCTGACCGAACAGGGCGACGGCAACACCTTCCGCGCCGACGTCACCATGGGCGCGAACTTCGATGACGGCCGCGGTAACGCCGTGTTCAGCATCGGTTATCAGGAAGTCGACCCCGTCTATCAGGGCGACCGTTCCTTCTCGAGCACCTATCTGGAATCCTATCTGGCCGAATGTATCTCGTGCCAGGGTTCGGGCACTGCCACGCCTTCGCGCATGACCGTGCCGGGCGCCGGCACGCTGCAGGTCTCGCCGGACGGTAGCTCGCTGGTTCCGACCTACTCGCGCTACAACTTCAACCCGTACAACATCTTCCAGACGCCGTTTAAGCGTTTCAACATGTTCGGACAGGCCAATTACGAGATCAGCGACTCGGTCAAGGCCTATACCCGTGGCATCTTCTCGAAGAACACGGTCAACACCATCATTGCACCGTCGGGTGCCTTCGGCCTGACCGTTGAGGTTCCCTACAGCAACCCCTATCTGACCGATGGCATCCGCAACCAGTTCTGTAACGGCAATGGTCTGACCGCCGCGCAGTGCTCGGCTGCTGCCGCTGCCACGGATCCGAACGATCCGAACTATCAGACCTTCAGCACCACGCTGTCGCGTCGTGCGGTCGAAGCCGGTCCGCGTATCTCGGAATTCAAGACCACCTTCTTTGACTATGCACTGGGCTTCCAGGGCGACATCGGCTCGCACCTGAGCTGGGATGTTGGCGGTTCCTATGGCGAATCGGAGCAGGTTCAGACGCAGAAGGGCTACACGCTCAACTCGCGCGTTCGTAACGCGCTGCTGGCGACCAACACCACGACCTGCCTTGATGGCTCGGAAGACTGCGTCCCGCTGAATATCTTCGGCCCGACCGGCTCGATCACCCAGGACATGGTCGACTATCTGAGCGCCAACAGCCAGATCACCACCAAGACCACCCTGGCCCAGGCGCACGCCACCCTGAGCGGCGACTTCGGCGTGACCTCGCCGCTGGCGTCGAACCCGATCGGCTTCGCCGTCGGTGGCGAATATCGCAAGTACACCGCATCGATCGAATCCGACCTGCTGTCGCAGGCGAACGATCTGGGCGGTGCCGGCGGTGCCCAGCCCAACGTCGACGGTGGCTTCGACGTCTATGAAGCCTATGGCGAACTGATCGCCCCGCTGATCGAGGACCGTCCCTTCGCGAAGCTGCTGTCGGTCGGCGCTGGCGTTCGTTATTCCAGCTATTCGGTCGATGCGGCGAATAGCCCGAGCTACGACACCTGGACCTACAAGTTCGAAGGCAGCTGGGCTCCGGTCGCTGACCTGAAGTTCCGTGGCAACTATTCGCGCGCCGTCCGTGCGCCGAACGTGTCGGAACTGTTCACCCCGCAGACCATCGGCCTGACCAACCTGGCCTTCGACCCCTGCGCAGGCGACAATCCGGTTGGTGATGCCAACCTGACGGCCGTTTGTATCGCTCAGGGCGCGCCGGCCGCCACCATTGGTCTGATTGAGGCCCCTTCGGCTTCGCAGGTTAATAACCTCAGTGGTGGTAACCTGAACATCAAGCCCGAAACCTCTGACAGCTGGGGCGTCGGCGCGACCTTCACGCCGACCTTCCTGCCGGGCTTCAATGCCAGCATCGACTATTATAACATCAAGGTGAAGAACGCGATCACCACCCCCACGCCGGATGACGTGATGGGTGCCTGCTTCGACAACATCACCGCCTCCAGCGCCACCAGCGACGCCTGCTTGGCGATCGGTCGTGGTGAAGATGGCAGCATGAACGGCCTGGAAGCAACCGGTCTGTACATGCCGCTGTCGAACCTGGGCCGCCTTAAGACCGACGGTATCGACCTGTCGCTGAACTATAAGCATGAGTTCAACTTCGCGACGCTGAACCTGTCGTTCAACGGTAACTGGACCAACAGCCAGACCTTCCAGGCAAGCCCGTCCTCGGACGCCCGTGACTGCGTTGGCTATTATTCGGTCAACTGCGCCTCGATCCAGCCGAAGTTCTCCTGGTCGCAGCGCACCACCTTCACCTTCGGTGATGTCGACCTGTCGCTCCTGTGGCGCCACATCGACAGCGTGAAGTTCGAGCCGTCGCAGTTGGCAGCCGATATTGCTTCCGGTCTCGCGTCGGGTTGCGAAGACCCGGCCGGTGCGGATCCGGATGGCTGCGTCGTTGACGAGCAGTTCCGCAAGATCAAGGCTTACGACTATTTCGACCTGACGGCCCGCGCCGCCGTGTCGGATAACGTGACCCTGACCTTCACCGTCATGAACATGTTCGACAAGAAGCCCCCGATCGTCGGTGGTTCGGTTGGTTCGACCGCCTACAACAGCGGTAACACCTATCCGTCGACCTATGACGCTCTGGGCCGTCGCTTCGCCGTCAGCGCGAAGATGAAGTTCTGATCCTGATCGGAACCATCTGAACAAAAAGAGAGGCGGATCGCAGGATCCGCCTCTTTTTTATTGTCCAGTCGATATTGCGTCGGCGCTGGGCCTATGGGGCCGTCTTATCCGGCCAGGCCATGGTCCAGTTGCATGGGCACGTCGAAACGCTTCGCCAGTTCCTCGGCCCAGTGCAGCACCATCGCGATCTCCTCGCCATGGGCGGCGATCGCCTGCCTCTTGTCATCGTTGCGCCGCTCGGCGCCAAAGGCGTTGCCGGTCTTGCTGTCGGTGGTGAAGGCGGGGCCGGCCAATATCGCATCGATCCCGCCATCGTCGATCGACAGGCGGAAATGGCGGATCAGTTCCGCCATGCTGCCGGCCGGGTCAGCCATCAGCCGGTCGCTGTCCAGGGATCGCACGCGATCGGGGCCCAGCGATTGCAGCAGCGCGGCAAATTGCGCCTTCTGGGCCAGCCATCCCACTGCTGCCGCCTGCAGGTCGGTCAGTTCCAGATAGTCGCTCTGGTCAAAGCCGAAGGGAATGGCGCCGTCGCGTATCTGCTTGATCAGCAATTCCCGCGCCCAGCGACGGCTCCACAATCCCTTGCGGGCGATGGAGGAGAGATATTGTTCCAGCGGCGCGTAAAGCAACAGCGCCTTCGCATCCGGCTTCATCGCCATCATCGCCGGGATCAGTCCGTTGACGATATTGGACGGCTTGATGATCATGGCTTCGCCCACCGCGAACGGACGGGCAAGCAGGCCCAGTCCCTGGTCCATCACCATCGCGATTTGCCGCCCTGTGCCGCCCCGATGGCGCCAGCCGACCATGTCGTTCAGCAGCACCGGTTCCTTCAGCGTTGAAGCCATGCCCGGCCGATCCAGCGCGCGCGCCAGCAGCGTCGAGCAGCAATAGGCCGAATGAAAGATGAAGTGGATGGGCGCCGGCGCGGGCGCCTCGGCCAGCATCGCGCTGCGGCTGACCACCAATGGCGGATCGGGCTTCAGATATTCGTCGGTCAGGAACGTCGCCGACGCGCGCTGTTCGCGGTCCACATGGATCAGGTGAATCTGGTCCTGTCGTTCATCATAACGATGCGCCAGCCAGGCCGGATTGCGGGCGATCGCGCCCATGTCGGTGACCTTGTCGTTCATTGCCGGAGCCATCGCATGCTCCCCTTGGAACGACAAGCGTCGGCCCGCCGATTTCGGGTTGCCGGATGGCCGGCCCTTGGGCAGTTTCGGTGCAGGGGGAATGATGATGACGATAATGGTGGAAGATTATTTGCGCGCGGCAGATGGTGCGCGCAGCCGGGGGGATCGCGCCGAGGAAGCGCGCCAGTTGGACGCCGCATTGCGGCAGGCGGACAATTCGCCGCAACTGCTCAACCGGCGCGGCATGCTGGCGCTGACGATGGGGCAGGCGAAAGAAGCCTTTGGCTTTTTCGAGCAGGCGGCGCACCTTGATCCGAAGGAGCCGGCGCTGTGGATGAATCTTGCGACGGCGGCCCGCGGTGCGGGGAACAGCGATGGCGAACGCCGGGCGCTGGAACAGGTGGTCACGCTCGACCAGACTCACTTCATGGCCCAGCTGAGGCTCGCGGAATGGGAGGAGCGGGCAGGAGAATTGGCCGCTGCGACCCAGCGCTGGGGCAACGTCCTGGCACTGGCGTCGGGATATGAGGATCTTCCACCCGCGCTCACTGATCGGCTGGCCGAGGCGCGGGCCTTCGTTGCCCAGCGCATGTCGGGCTTCGCGCAGGAAATGGATGCCGCGCTTCAGCCGGCGATGGAGGGGCTTGATCCTGGCGAGACGCGGCGGTTCCAGGCCGGCATGGACCGGCTGCTGGGGCGGCGGCGCATCTACCATAATGAATGTTCGGGTCTTCATTTTCCGTTTCTGCCAGCCGATGAATTTTTCGACCGCTCTCACTTCCCATGGATGGCGCAGCTTGAGGCGAAAACCGATGCGATCCGCGCCGAACTGCTCAACCTGCTTGAAAATGGCGATGACCTGCTTCGCCCTTATGTCCGGCTGGAGGACGGGACACCGACGAACAAATGGACGGCACTGGACCAGTCGCTTGACTGGGGTGCCTGTTTCCTGTGGGAATATGGTCGTCGCAATGATGCGGTCTGCGATCTATGCCCGGAAACGGCCGCCATCCTGGAGTCGCTGCCGCGCAGCGACATCGATGGACGTGCCCCTTCGGCCTTTTTCTCGCTGCTGCGGCCGCATGCTCATATTCCGGCGCATACCGGCGTCACCAATATCCGCACGATCATCCATCTGCCGCTGATCGTGCCGCCCGGTTGCCGCTTCCGTGTCGGTGGTGAAACCCGCGCCTGGGTCGAGGGCGAAGCTTTCGCCTTTGACGATACGATCGAGCATGAAGCGTGGAATGACAGTGACGCCTTGCGGGCTGTCCTGATATTTGACGTTTGGAATCCGCATCTTACGCCGCTGGAGCAGCAATTGTTGGCTCGCTATTATGCGGCTGCAGATCAGAGTTCGCATCGGCCGCCAGAATAAGGACGCGCAACGCAGTTGTGACTTGCTGTGATGCGGCATTTATATCAGGATTATTGCATGGATTTCGGTTCGACCGAACCGATGGCTGGAGTTTCATCATGAAGGTGTTTTTGGTTCAACTGACCCTGGGGCTGACGCTGCTCGGCAGCAGCGTCGTCGTGGATGCGCAGGCCCCTGCGGCGGACGCGAAGCTGGATCGGAATGATCCCAATGCCGTGCGTTGCCGCCGTCTGGAGGTCACGGGTTCGCTCGTGCGCAAGGAGCGTGTCTGCAAGACCAATGCCGAATGGCGGGCGATCAGCGAGCAGCAAAATCGTGATGCCGATGACATGATCACCCGTAGCCGGGCGGGCATGAACCCGAACGGCTGAGCCGGCCTGCGGGCATGCTATTCTGCCTGCGTTCGCATGACCGGCCCGATGTCTACGCATGCGCAGGCCGATGGCATCGCCATCGGCCTGCCTTGTATTAGCCGACGCTGAGCTTCAGTGCGCCGTCGCCATCTTCCACCGTCACGGTCGATCCGTCCGGCACCTCGCCGCGCAGGATCAGGTCGGCCAGCGGATCCTGCAGGTAACGCTGCACCGCCCGCTTTAATGGCCTTGCGCCATAGACCGGATCATAGCCGACCCGGCCCAGCCAGGCGCGCGCGCCGTCGGTCAGGTTCAGCACCACCTTGCGGTCCTTCAGCAGCTTCTGCACCCGCGCCACCTGGATATCGACGATCGGCGCCATATGGCCGGCCCCCAAACGGTGGAACAGGATGATCTCGTCCAGCCGGTTGAGGAATTCGGGGCGGAAATGGCTGCGCACCATTTCCATCACCTGGTCCTCGACCTTCTCGACCGGCTCGTCGTCGGGCTGGGCGGCGATATATTGGCTGCCCAGGTTCGACGTCAGCACGATGATCGTGTTGGTGAAGTCGACCGTGCGGCCCTGGCCATCGGTCAGGCGGCCATCGTCCAGCACCTGCAGCAGTATGTTGAACACGTCGCCATGCGCCTTCTCGACCTCGTCGAACAGCACGACCTGATAGGGCCGGCGCCGCACCGCCTCGGTCAGCACGCCGCCTTCCTCATAGCCGACATAGCCCGGAGGCGCGCCGATCAGCCGGGCGACGCTGTGCTTCTCCATGAACTCGCTCATGTCGATGCGCACCATCGCGCTTTCGTCGTCGAACAGGAAACCGGCCAGCGCCTTGGTCAGCTCGGTCTTGCCGACGCCCGTGGGGCCCAGGAACAGGAAGCTGCCCAGCGGCCGGTTCGGATCCTGCAGGCCCGCCCGGCTGCGGCGCACGGCGGTCGCCACCGCGCGCACGGCGTCGGCCTGGCCGATCACCCGCTTGCCCAGTTCCGCTTCCATCGCCAGCAGCTTCTCGCGCTCGCCTTCCATCATCCGGTCGACCGGAATGCCGGTCCAGCGCGACACGACGCTGGCAATATCCTCGGCCGTCACTTCCTCGCGCAGCATCGCGCCCTTGGACGCGCCCTGGGCCTCGGCCAGCTGCTTTTCCAGCTGCGGGATGGTGCCATATTGCAGCTCGCCGGCCTTGCCATAGTCGCCGCCGCGCTGCGCCTGCTCCAGCTGGAGGCGCGCCGCGTCGAGCTGCTCCTTCAGCTTGGCTTCGCTGGCGATCTTGTCCTTCTCCGCCTGCCAGCGCGTCGTCAGCTCCGCCGACTGCTGCTCCAGATTGGCGAGGTCGGTTTCCAGATTGGCCAGCCGGTCCTTCGACGCCTGGTCGCTTTCCTTCTTCAGCGCCTCGCGCTCGATCTGCAGCTGCATGATCCGGCGGTCGAGATTCTCGATTTCCTCGGGCTTGCTCTCCACCTCCATGCGGATGCGCGAGGCGGCCTCGTCCATCAGGTCGATCGCCTTGTCGGGCAGGAAACGGTCGGTGATATAGCGGTTGGACAGGGTCGCCGCCGCCACGATCGCGCCGTCGGCGATGCGCACGCCATGATGCGCCTCATATTTGTCCTTGATGCCGCGCAGGATCGAGATCGTGTCCTCGACCGTCGGCTCGCCGACGAACACCGGCTGGAACCGCCGCTGGAGCGCCGGATCCTTCTCGACATATTTGCGATATTCGTCGAGCGTGGTCGCGCCGATGCAGTGCAGCTCGCCGCGCGCCAGCGCCGGCTTGAGCAGATTGCCGGCATCCATCGCGCCTTCGGATTTGCCCGCGCCGATCAGCGTGTGCATCTCGTCGATGAACAGGATGATCTGCCCGTCCGCGCCCTTCACCTCGTCGAGCACGCCCTTCAGCCGCTCTTCGAACTCGCCACGATATTTGGCGCCGGCGATCAGGCTGCCCATGTCGAGCGCCATCAGCGTGCGGTCCTTCAGCGTATCGGGCACGTCGCCATGGGCGATGCGCAGCGCCAGCCCTTCCGCGATCGCGGTCTTGCCGACGCCCGGCTCGCCGATCAGCACCGGGTTGTTCTTGGTCCGGCGCGCCAGAATCTGGATGGTGCGGCGAATTTCCTCGTCGCGGCCGATCACCGGGTCCAGCTTGCCGGCCTTGGCCGCCTCGGTCAGGTCGCGCGCGAATTTCTTCAGCGCATCATAACGGTCTTCCGCGCCCGCGGTGTCGGCGGTCCGGCCGCCGCGCAGCTGGTTGATCGCGCCGTTCAGCGCCTCGGCGCGCACGCCGGCGGTCGCCAGCGCCTTGCCCGCCGCCGTGGTCGTCGCCAGCGTCAGCGCCAGCAGCAGCCGTTCGACGGTGACGAAGCTGTCGCCTGCCTTCTGCGCCACCTGCTCGGCGCTATCGAGCACGCGCACCGCATCATTGTCCAGGCCCGGCGTCTGCTGCGCGCCGCTGCCCGATACGGCCGGCACCCTGGCCAGCGCGGCATCGGTCTCGCGCAGCGCAGTCGCGGCATCGCCGCCCGCTGCCTTGATCAGGCCGGACGCCATGCCCTGCTCATCTTCCAGCAGCGCCTTCAACAGATGTTCGGGGCTGATCCGCTGATGGTTCATGCGGATCGCAACGGTCTGCGCCGACTGGAGGAAACCCTTGGCGCGGTCGGTGAATTTTTCGAGGTTCATTAGCATCCCCTTCAAGGCATTGCTGGCGATGTAATGTTGCAAAAATGACACACAAGGGGCGCGGGCAAAAAATCCGCGCGCCACTCATATTTTACTTACTGCTTGGGCGCCTTGGCCGCCTCCGGTGCGAACAGGTCGCCGAAGAAGTCCGCCTTGTACCATTGCGGCGGGGTGTCGCTATCGGTCATAACCCGCGCAATGCGATAATTGGCCTCGGCAAAGCGGGCGCCCGCATCCCAGTCGATCTTCTGCGTCATGTCGTCGCCGGGATGGTGATAGGCGCCGCTCAGAAATTCGCCCCAGGCCTTCTCGCCGCCATTGGCATAGCCGGTCGCTAGGAAGACCGCGGGCACGCCCTGCTTCACGAACATATAATGGTCCGACCGCACGAAGATGGTTTCCTGCGGCATCGGGTCGGCGGCCAGCTTGATCCCCATCGGCGCAACCGCCTTGGCGACGATCGGCCCCAGCGTCGAATGGTCGGCGCCGAACGCGATCACGTCGGTGAAGGGGTAGAGCAGCAGCGGCATGTCGAGGTCGACATTGCCGACGATCTGCTTGCCCGGAACGGTGGGGTGGCGGGCATAATAGTCCGCGCCCAGCAGGCCCTTCTCCTCGCCGGTGGAGGCCAGGAAGACGATCGAGCGACGCGGCTTGTTGGGCGACTGGGCCATGGCACGCGCCACTTCCAGCATGGTCGCGATGCCGGCGCCATTGTCCAGCGCGCCATTGTTGATGCGGTCGGTATCCGGCTTGTCGCCGGGCTTTGCCGGGCTGATGCCGATATGGTCGAGATGCGCCGACAGGACGATATATTCGTCTTTCAGCTTGGGGTCGCTGCCAGGCAGGATGGCGACGACATTGGGGCTGGTCACCCGCTCGCTCACGCTTTCGACCTGGATCTGGGCAGTCGACTTGAGCGCAAAGCCCTTGGGCTTGCCGCCGGCCTTGTCGGCTTGCTTGCGGATCGCGGCGATGCTGGTCGGTGCGCCGGCGAACACCGCCTGCGCCGCGGCATCGTCCAGGCTGGCGCCGACCCGGATGCCGGGGGCGGCGTCGAACGGCACGCCCTCGGGCGAGACCCAGGTGAAGTCGGGCTCATCGGCGAACTGGACCATGCGGTTCCAGGGGCGGGCCTTCATCGACTGGAGGGTGCCGATCGAGAGCATGCCGATCGCGCCATGCGCCTCGGCGATCTTGCCCTTGGTGGCGGACAGGTGCGCGCCTTCCTCGCTCGGCAGCCCCTTGGGATAGCCGCGCAGGGTGACGACAATCTTCCCCTTCACGTCCAGCCCGGCATAGTCGTTGAGGCCGAGCCGCGCATTTTCCAGGCCATAGCCCACGAACACCAGCGGCGCCGACACGTCCAGCTTGGGCTCGGCCGCGTTCATGCCGATCAGCACGTCGCCAGCATGGGTGAAGCTTTTGGCGCCGGCCGGACCGGTGACGGTCAGCGTGCCCGGCGTCCTGGCGCGCTCGGTCTTCTGGAAGCCGATGCGCTGCAGCCAGCTTCCATTGTCGCCGGCGGGCTTCAGGCCGAGGCCATCGAACTGGCTGGCGACATAGCGGGCGGCGATTTCATGGCCTTCGCTGCCGGTGTCGCGCCCTTTCAGCAGGTCGTCGGCCAGAAATTCGACATGGGCGCGCACCGCTGCGGCCGAAAAGGTCGGCGCATCGGCTGCGGTCGGCGTTGCTGTTTGAGCGGGCAGGGTGGCGGGCAGCACAAGGGCGGCGGTGGCGGCCAGCAGGGCCAGGCGTTTCATGGGATCGGGGACTTTCCGTCTCTATGGATGATGGCGTGCAGACTTGCCGCTGCGCCCTGTCGCTGTCCAGCCTCCGCTTGTCGATATCATGCGTATTGCGCCGCTATCACGCCCCGCTATGCTGCGCGCCATCGCGGCGGGGTCCGTCCCGGCCGTATCGACTGCCCTCCTGTCCTAGAGGTCTTCATGATCCTTACCCGCATGTCCCGCCGGCTTCCCCTGATGCTCGGCCTGTCCGCGCTTGCGTTCGCGCCGCTTGGCTCCGCCGCGCAGGCCGCCCCGGCCGCTGCCGCCGCCGCGCCCGCGCCGCTCTCCAGCCTCGTTTCGGCGGTGGACATCCCCTATCAGGAATTTCGCCTGGCGAACGGTCTGCGGGTCATCGTCCATACCGATCGCAAGGCGCCGATCGTCGCCGTGTCGGTCTGGTATCATGTCGGCTCGCGCTTCGAGCCCGCTGGCAAGACCGGCTTTGCCCATCTGTTCGAACATCTGATGTTCTATGGCTCGGAAAATGCCGACGGTCCCTTCTTCGGCCGTCTGGAAGATATCGGCGCCACCGACTGGAACGGCACGACCTGGTTCGACCGCACCAATTATTTCGAAACGGTGCCGACTGGCGCGCTTGATCGCGCGCTGTTCCTGGAATCCGACCGCATGGGCCATCTGCTTGGCGCCGTGACCCAGACCAAGCTCGATGCCCAGCGCGGCGTCGTCCAGAATGAAAAGCGCATGGGCGAGAATGAGCCCTATGGCCTGGTCGAATATGCCCAGCTTGCCGGGATGCTGCCCGAAGGCCATCCCTATCGCCACTCCACCATCGGCTCGATGGCGGATCTGAACGCGGCCAGCCTGGCCGACGTCCAGAGCTGGTTCAAGACGCACTACGGCCCGAACAACGCCACGCTGGTGCTGGCCGGCGACATCGACGTGCCGACCGCCAAGGCGAAGGTCGAAAAATGGTTCGGCAACATCGCCTCCGGCCCGGCGCCGCAGGATGTCGACGCGACCGTGCCGACGCTCGACAAGGATGTGGAAAAGGTGATGCACGACAATGTCGCTGCCACCCGCCTCTACCGCAACTGGATCGTCCCCGGCGTCAATTCGCCCGACCTGCAGCAGCTTGACCTCGCCCTCTCGGTGTTCGGTGGCCTCGGCTCCTCGCGCCTCGACAATATTCTGGTGCGCGACGAGAAGGTGGCGGTCGCGGTCAAGGCCAGCATCCAGCCGTTCGAGAAGCTGTCGATGGTCGAGATCACCGTCGACGTGAAGCCGGGCCAGGATCCGGTCGCCGTGGGCAAGCGGCTCGATGCGCTGCTCGCCGACTATCTCGCCAAGGGGCCGAGTGCGGACGAGGTGCTGCGCGCCGCGACCCAGCAGCTCTCCGGCACGATCGGCGGCCTCGAAAAGGTCGGCGGCTTCTCCGGCAAGGCGGTGACCCTGGCGGAGGGCGCCGTCTATTCCAATGATCCCGGCAAATATAAGAAGGATCTCGCCATCTATGCCGCCGCGACGCCGGCCAGCGTCTCGGCCGCCGCGCGCAAATGGCTGGGCCGTCCGGTCTTCCGCCTGACCGTGTCGCCGGGCGAACGCTCGGCCGAGGATAATGCGCTCGCCGGCAATGCGCCGACGGGCAGCGCCACCATGCATCCCGCCCATTTCCGCGATCCCAATGGCCCCGCGCCCAAGGCCGGCACGCCGCCGCCGCCGACCAAGGTGGCCGAGCCGCCGATCGAGCCGGTCAAGGATCTGGTCTTCCCGCCGGTCGAACGCGCGAAGCTTTCTAACGGCATGTCGGTCGTCTTCTCGCGCCGCGCCACCGTGCCGGTGGTGAAGGTTTCGGTCGCCTTCGATGCGGGCAATGCCGCCGACAACCGGCAGAAACTCGGCACCGCCGCGCTCACCACCGCCCTGCTCGACGAAGGCACCACCAGCCGCAACTCGGTGCAGATTTCCGAGGAGCAGGAACGTCTGGGCGCCGGCATCAGCGCGGCCAACAGCATGGATGCCACCAATGTCGGCCTCTATGCGCTCAAGCCCAATCTCGACGCCTCGCTCGGCCTGCTCGCCGACATCATCCGCAACCCCGCCTTCGATCCCAAGGAAGTGGAGCGGTTGCGCAGCCAGATGCTGACCCGCATCGCCGCGGAAAAGACCCAGCCCATGGCCATCGCCCAGCGCATGCTGCCGCCGATGCTCTATGGCCAGGCCCATCCCTATGGCATTCCCTTCACTGGTTCGGGCACCGAAAGCGGCGTCAAGGCGGTGACGCGCGCCGATCTGGTCGCCTTCCATGACACATGGATGCGCCCGGACAATGCGACCATCTTCGCCACCGGCGACACGACGCTGGCTGAATTGCTGCCGCTGCTCGAAAAGCGCTTCGGCGACTGGAAGGCGCCGGCCCTTGCCAAGGGCGCCAAGCTGTTCCGCATGGACCGCATGATGCGTCCGTCGCGCATCGTCCTCATCGACAAGCCGCAAAGCCCGCAGTCGATGATCCTCGCTGGCCAGCTCACCAACAAGTCGGGCACTGACAATCCGGTCACGCTCATCACCGCGAACGAGGTGCTGGGCGGCAGCACCACCTCGCGCCTGACCATGGACCTGCGTGAGGCGAAGGGCTGGGCCTATGGCGCGGGCACCGGCATGCCCGGCGTCAAGGAAACCATCCCGCTGCTGGTCTATGCCCCGGTCCAGACCGACAAGACCGGCGAATCGATCATCGCCGCGCGCCAGGACATCAAGGATTTCCTGACCAGCAAGGGCACGACCCAGGCGGAGCGCGACCAGACGATCAACGGCCAGATCCTGTCGCTGCCCGGCAGCTTCGAAACCTCGTCCGACCTGCTCTCGGCGATGATGCGCAACAATCTGCTCGGCCGGCCTGACGACTATTACGCCACCCTGCCGGCGACCTATCGCGCCATCACCGCGGCGCAGATGGACCAGGCCGCGCGCGAGGCGATCAACCCTGATCGGCTGATCTGGGTCGTGGTCGGCGATGCGAAATTGGTGAAGCCCCAGCTTGACGCGGTCGGCCTGCCGGTGGAAATGGGCACATTGGCTGATTGACGCTAACGTAAAGGAGAAGTGAGATGGCTGCAGTGGATGGTGCCTATGATTGCGTGGCTAAGACCCCGCTGGGCGAACAGACCGGCGTGTTCACCGTGATCAGCACGGGCGATCGCTTCAACGGCACCTTTGCCGGCATGATGGGCTCGCTCGACGTCAAGGATGGCGTGGTCGCTGGCAACAAGCTGAGCTGGAAGATGGAAATGACCATCCCCATGCCGATGACGCTGGAATGCGAAGCCGAAATCACCGGCGAAAGCCTGACCGGCACGATGCAGCTCGGCGCCTTCGGTGCCGCGCCCTTCACCGGCACGCGTCGCGCATAATCCCGATCGGCTGCGGCCCGGTTCATGCCGGGCCGCAGCCGACATTACCAAAAATTCATGGCCGACCCGTTGCACTATAAAATTAGTTAGCTATCTAAGCGTTCGTGAATCGGACCGAACTTCAGCGCGCGCTGGCGCATAATATGCCGCAGATTGCGCGCCTCTGGCGCCAGCTTGCCGATTCCACCCTGGCCGAATTCGGCGTCTCCAATTCCGCCGGCTGGTGCCTTCTCTATCTCGACCGGCTGGGCGCCGACGTGCGCCAGATCGAACTGGCCGATGTGCTGGGCATCACCCAGCCTTCGCTGGTCCGCACCCTCGACCATCTACAGGCCGCTGCCCTGATCGAGCGCACCCCCAATCCGGAGGATCGCCGGTCCAACTGCCTGTCGCTCACCACCTCCGGTCGCGACCTTGTCGGCCGCATCGAAACGCGGCTCAGCAACATGCGCAACGACCTGCTCGATGGTGTGCCAGAGGCGGATATCGAGACGGCGGTCAATCTGTTAGAACTGCTGCGACGCCGTATCGGGGAGCGCCGGGGCCAGTCATGAAAAAGGCCGCTTTGTCAGCCTGGAGCGAGCGCCTCGGCGTTCCCGCCGCGCTATTCTCCGTCAAATGTTTCCTGGCGGCGATGCTGGCCCTTTATGTGGCGCTCAGCATTGGCCTGGAACGCCCCTATTGGGCCTTCCTCACCTCCTATATCGTGGCCCAGCCGCTCGCCGGCGCGGTAATTTCCAAGGCGATCTTCCGCGCCATCGGCACCATCGTCGGCGCCGCCTTCTCGGTCGCGATCGTCCCGCCGCTGGTGAATTCGCCCGAACTCCTGACCCTTGCCATGGCCGCCTGGCTGGCGCTCTGCGTCTTCGTCTCGCTGCTCGATCGCACGCCGCGCTCCTACATGTTCGTGCTGGCCGGCTACAGCGCCTGCCTGATCGTCTTCCCCGACGTCGACTCGCCCCAGACCATCTTCACCGTCGCCACCCTGCGCGTGCAGGAAATCTGGATCGGCATCGCCTGCGGCAGCATCGTCCATGGCGTCGTTCTGCCCGGCTCGATCACCGGCAACCTCTTCGCCCGCGTCGAAGCCATGCTGCGCGATGCCGAACGCTGGTCGCGCGACGCGATCGCGACTGATCCGGTGCCTGGCCTCGATGCCGAACGCCGCCGCCTGGCGCAGGACGTCACCGAACTGCACCAGATGTCGATCCATCTGCCCTTCGACATCAGCCGCCTTGCGCCCCGCGTCCGCACAGTGCGCGCGATGCAGGACCAGCTCTCGCTGCTGCTGCCGCTCGGCGCCGCGGTCGAGGATCGGCTGGCGATGCTGAAACAGGCCAATGGCGGCATCGTCCCGGCCCAGGTCGAACAGCTGATCGCCGATGCGCGCGACTGGCTCGATCATCCCGGCACCGACAGTGCGACCCGCGCCGCCGGCGCCCAGGCGCTGATCGACCGCTGCGCCGCGCTGGAACCGGCGGCCGACAGCGATATGGACTGGGCCGGCATGATGCGGCTCAGCCTCTATTCCCGCCTCGGCACGCTGATCGCGGTTCATCGCGACTGCCGCGACCTGTTCGACCAGATGCTGACCCACAGCCGCAGCCCGGTGACGCCGCGCGTGGCCGAACTGCTGGAGGGGCGTCGCAACCGCGAACTGCATCGCGATTATGCCGGCGCCGCGCGCGGCGCCTTTGCCGCCTTCATGACGGTGACGATCGGCTGTGCCTTGTGGATCGGCAGCGGCTGGCATGACGGCGGCAGCGCGGTGATGCTGGCCGGCGTCTTCCTTGCGCTCTTCTCGGCGTCGGACAATCCGCTCGCCCCGCTCAAGGGCTTCATGATCGGCACGATCATCGCCACATTCCTCGGCGCCCTCTACGGCTATGCCATCATGCCCAGGCTCGACGGTTTCGCCATGCTCGCCTTGGCCTATGCGCCGCCGCTGCTGGTGCTGGGCGCAATGATGGCCTCGCCGCGCTGGATGGGCATTGCGCTGCCGACGCTGCTCGGCCTGGGCAGTCCGGTGCTGCTCTCCAGTGCCTATGTCAGCGCCTTCGCCTCCTATGTGAACGGCTCGGTGGCACAGCTTGTCGGCATCTGGTTCGCGATCATCATGGCCGGCCTGCTGCAATCGGCCGGGGTGGAGCGCGCCGTGCGCCGCACCGTGCGCGCCGGCTGGGCGGATATCGCCACTCGCGCCAACCTCATGACCCAGCCCGATGTGCGCGGCTGGATCAACCGCATGCTCGATCGCATCGCGCTGCTTGCCCCACGCCTCGCCGCCATCCGCACCGACAGCGGCAAGCCGCTCTATGACGCACTGCGCGACCTGCGCACCGGCGTCGCCATCGGCGAATTGCGCCAGCTCCGCGTCGATCTTCCCTTTGACGAAGGCGCCCCGCTCGGCCGGGTGCTGGGCGGCGTGGCCGACCATTATCGCCGGCTCGATCCCGATGCGCCGGCATCGGCCGATCCCGCCCTGCTCGATGACATCGACAGCGCCATCGGCGACCTTGCCGCCAATCCGGCGCCCTCGGTCCGCCGCGATGCGATCCTGGCGCTGGTCAGCCTGCGCCGTAATCTCTTTGCCGACAGCGCCGGCTATCGCATGCCCCCCCTGACCCCAAAGCCCCCCCTGACCGGAGTTCCCGCATGACCGGCGAATTGTCCATCGACGGGGTCTTCTTCCCCACGCTGCTGGCGCTGGCGCTGGCCGCGCTCATCCTCACCTATGGCCTCACCCGCCTGATTGCGGCGTTCGGCCTCTACCGCTTTCTTGCCTATCGGGCCCTCGTCGACCTCAGCCTGTTCGTGCTGACGCTCGGGGGCCTGTCCATTCTCGTTCCGATGCTGGGAATCCGCCTATGAACCGCCTGACCGGGACGCTGATCCGCAGCGCCGCCACCATCATCATCGTCATTCTCGCCGTCATCGTCGCGGTGTGGATGTGGAACCATTATGAGCGCAGCCCCTGGACCCGCGACGGCCGCGTCCGCGCCGACGTGGTGCGCGTGACCCCCGATATTGGCGGCCTCGTCACCTCGGTCGCGGTGCGCGACAATCAGCAGGTGAAGGCGGGCGACCTGCTCTTCGTCATCGACACGCCGCGCTATGCGCTGGCGCTGGAACAGGCGGAGGCGCAGATCGCCAGCGCCCAGGCGACGCTCGGCCAGGCCCGGCGAGAGGCGACCCGCGATCTGGCGCTGGGCGATCTCGTCGCCAAGGAAAGCCATGAACAGAATGTCGCCCGCGTCGCCACCGCGCAGGCCGCGCTGGCCGAGGCGCGCAGTTCGCGCGACGCCGCCGCCTTGAACCTCAAGCGCACCCAGGTCCGCGCCTCGGTCAATGGCGTCGTCACCAATCTCGATCTTCACCCCGGCGACTATCTGGGCGCCGGCACCCAAGCGATGGCGTTGATCGACAGCGACAGCCTGCGGGTGGAGGGCTATTTCGAGGAAACCAAGTTGCCCCTGGTCTGCATCGGCGCGCCGGTCACCGTCCGCCTGATGGGCGAGAAGCAGGATCTGCACGGCAAGGTCGAAAGCATCGCCTATGGCATCAATGACTCGACCCGCAGCGACTCCGGCAATCTCCTGCCCACGGTCGAGCCGACCTTCTCCTGGGTCCGCCTCGCCCAGCGCATCCCGGTCCGGGTGAAGCTCACCAATGTACCGGCCAATATCACGCTGATCTCGGGCCGCACCGCCACGGTGACGGTCGAACCGGCGAAGAAGGATGCCAAGCCGGGAAGCTGCCGCCATGCGTAAGGGCTTTGCTGCATCCTTGATGGCCCTGGCGCTCAGCGCCTGCGCCACCGCCGGGCCGGACTATCATCCGCCCGAGCATTCGGCCGCGACCGCGCCGGGCGCGCAGGGTAATTTCCAGTCGGCGCAGGGTGCGGGCTTCAGCAATGCCGACCTGCCCGACCATTGGTGGAAACTCTATAATGATCCCCGGCTCGACGCGCTGATTGCCGAGGCGCTGACCGCCAATACCGACCTGCGCGTCGCCGATGCCAATCTGACCGCGGCGCAGGCCGTGCTGCGCGAGACGGAAGCGGGGCGCCAGATCAGCACCACGATCAGCGGTGGCGAAACGCTGGCGCGTCCCTCGGGCGTGACCCAGCATCTGCCCGGCTCGGTCAGCTATGATTTCGGCCTCAGCGCCTCCTATCCGCTCGACCTCAACGGTCGCATCCGCCGCGCGATCGAATCGAGCGGCGCCAATGTCGAGGCGGTGACCGCCGCGCGCGACTATGTCCGCGTCAGCGTCGCCGCCGCCACGGCCAAGGCCTATGCCCAGGTCTGCGCCGCCAATTATGCGCTCGGCGTCAATCGCCGGGTCGTCTCGCTCCAGCGCGATACGCTGAACGCCACCCAGCGCCTGTTCAAGGGCGGTCGCGGCACCGCCTTCGACGTCAGCCGCGCCCAGGCGGCAGTGGACCAGAGCGAGGCGACACTGCCGGTCTATGAAGCACAGCGCCAGAGCGGCCTCTATCTGCTCGCCACCCTGCTCGGCCGTCCGCCGGCCGATTATCCCATGGATGTGGAAAGCTGCGCCACTCTGCCGTCGCTTGGCGCGCCGCTGCCGGTGGGCGATGGCACGGCGCTGATCCGTCGCCGCCCCGACATCCGCCAGGCCGAACGCATGATCGCCTCCGACACCGCGACTTTGGGCGTCGCCATGGCCGATCTCTATCCGCAGGTCAGCATCGGTGGCTCGGTCGGCCTGTCCGGCCCGCTCAAGGATTTCGGCTCCGGCTCCGCCTTCGGCTTCAGCCTCGGCCCGCTCATCAGCTGGACTTTCCCCAACCGCCCGGTGGTCCGCGCCCGGATCGCCCAGGCTGATGCCCAGGTGCAGGCCGATCTCGCCAGCTTCGACGGCAGCGTGCTGGAAGCGCTGCGCCAGACCGAAACCGCGCTAGAAACCTATCGCCGCGACGCCGAAAAGGCCGCCGCGCTCGATCGCGCCCGCGACAGCGCCAATGTCTCGGCGGGGCAGGCGAACAAGCTGTTCCGCTTCGGCCGCAGCGATTTCCTCGACCTGCTCGATACCCAGCGCAGCCTCGCCAGCGCCGAATCCTCGGCCGCGGCCGCCCGCGTCCAGCTGGTGCAGGACCAGATCGCCATCTTCCTGGCGCTGGGCGGCGGCTGGACCTCAGACGATAGCGGCGACCAGGGCGCGGGGAACGCGCAGCAATGATCCGTGGCGCGCGCCGGCCGGCATGGTCAGGCGCGCGCTGACGTCGGTCCAGTTGATCATGTCGCGCGTCATCGCCGCGCCCCAGCGCCCCTCCTTGTAGACGTCATAATAGCAGAGCAGCGCATCACCGACCTGCGCGCTCATCGGCCCTTCGACCCAGCCGGGGGAGAAGGGCGGCGACAGGGGGCCGAACGGTCCGGTCGGGCTGTCCGCCTTCGCCACCTGCAGCCATTTGTGCGGCGGCTGCACCGTCTCATCCTTGACGATCAGATAGAGGCCGCCGCCCGGAGCCTGCGCGAATGTCCCGTCGATCACGCTGAAGCCGGGATCATAAAGCGGCGCGGGGGCGCTGAACGTCTCGAAATCACTCGTACTGACCGACCAGAGACGGTGGTTGTAGCCCGATTCCGATGTCCCCGCCGTCTCGGTGAAGCGGCCATCCACCGTGCTCGACCAGAACAGGATATGGCGCCCGGTCGCCGGATCGCGCACCGCCTCGGGCGCCCAGCAATTGCGGGTGCCCGGCACGTCCTGCATGACCGGGATGGCGCGCTGCGGCGACCAATGGACCAGATCGCGGCTGGTCGCATGGCCGATCGTCACCCCTTCCCAGGCGGTGGTCCACAGCAGATGATAGACGCCCTTGTCCGCGAGCAGATAGGGGTCGCGCATCAGCTTCTTCTCGCCCACCTGCGGCACCAGCAGGCTGCGTCCGCCCGCCAGCGTGCGAAAGGCAAAGCCATCCTCGCTCACCGCCAGTTTGAGGCCGTCGGCCTCGCCCTTGCCGGTGGTGAAATAGGCGAAGACCAGCAGGTCATCGGCGCGCGCCGCCGATCGGGTGGCGCACCCTGCCAACGCCAATGCGCCCAGTCCCAATGTGAAGTCGCGCCGTCTCATCAACGATAATCCTTGGCCATTTGCGGGTAGAGGTCGAGCAGCTTGTTGGCGACATAGTCGCCGCCATGGCCCATCGGCCCGGTCGGTTCGGGTTTCGGCACGGCCGGCTGCTGCGATGCCAGCCCGCCCGGCGCCTCCGCCCCGTTCAGCCCCTGGCTGATCAGGTCGGGCTTGGCGCCTTCGCCGGCATTATGCCCGTCCTGGTCGAAAATCGCCTCCTGATGCCGGATCGGCTCCCAGATGAACGTGCCCCAGCCATGCTTGCCGGGCAGGGCATGGACCAGATCGTTGATATAGCGCTTGCGGCTCGAATATTCGGCGACCAGCAGCCCCTTGTCGGGATAGCGCTTCACATATTCGCTGAAGGTCGTGGCCCAGTCGCCCTGCGCCCGCTGCTGGTAGCAGGAAAAGCCGACCACATCGAAATCCACCTGCCGTGCGATCAGCGCATCGGTCCATTCACGCACGATCGGCCAGTGCCGGCCCAGATGATTATGCACCTGGATCGCGACCCCCGGCTCGGCCCGGCGCGCACCGGCAATCCCCGCGCGCAGCAGCGCGGCAAAGCCGCCGAACCCGCCAACCTCGCCGACCCTGGCATGATTGGCGTCGGTCACCGGATTGCCGGTCGACGTCGACAGCTTCACCCGGCCATGGGGCCACAACATGCCGAAGGTCGTTTCATTGCCGATCACCGCCATATCGACCGGCGCGCCGCCCGCGCGCATCGCCACCAGCGTGTCATGGGTATGCGCCTCGACCGCCTTGGCCAGCGCCGGCAGGTCATAACCGGCCCAGGCCGCCGGCACGCCCTGATGCTCCGGGTCGGCCCAGGTGTCGCTATAATGAAAACTCAGCACCAGCCCCATGCCGGCATCGCGCACCCGCTTGCCCAGCTTCACCGTCTGGGTCAGGCCGGCCCAGCCCTTGTCCGGCTCCCGCCTGGAATAGCCCTTGGCCGGATCGACGAAGATGCGCAGCCGGATCGCGTTGAACCCGGCATCGCGCAGGATCAGGATCGGGTCTTTCTGCTCGCCCCCGACGAAATAGCGCGCACCGGCCGCTTCATCTTCGGGCACCCAGCTGATATCGGCGCCGATCAGATAGGGGCCGGGCCGCGCGCCATTTTTGCTCACCTTGGCCAGCGCCGGCCGGGCCAGCAGGGGCAGGGTGGCAAGGCCGAATGTGCCGCGACGCGTGAACCGGGTCATGCCTTCACCTCCATGCGATATTCCGGAACGATGCGCAGCACCTCCAGCGTCGCGACCTGTTCCCCCGCCGGCAGCTTCGCCCGCGCTGCATCATCCAGATAGATGGGTGCATCGGCGCGCAGCGGCATCACCGTCAGCGTCCAGGGCCGGCCCAGCCGCGCGGCAAAGCGCTTGAGGCCGATCCGCCAGACCCGCCCGTCCCAATAGGCATCGTCCAGCATGTCGGGGCCATCGAACAGCCGGCCGATATCGCCGCGCCAGTCGATCTCCAGAAAGGCGTCGCCGCCCTTCGCCAACACATCCTTCGGAATGGTGAAGCTAAAGGCCGCCGCCGCCTTGTGCGCCTCGGGCAGCGGCTGCATCGCCGCCTTGGCCGGCCCGCCAATCTCGATCGGCGGCGCCGTGCCGGCCTCGCGCGTCTGGGTGAAGGGCAGGGGCGTGATGCCTGTCGCTTTCGCCGTCATCATCGCTGCCTTGCCGGGCAATATCTGCCAGGCGAAACGCGCCTCGCCACGCTGGCGCAGTTCCAGCCCGTCCGGCCCGAACAGCGCATCCGCCGCGCTCAGCACCACGCGCCGCTCGCCACCGATCTCGCCGACCCAGATGCGCTTTGCCGCCTCCCGCTCGATCAGCAGCAGCCGCACCGATCGCCCGTCTGCGCCGGTCACCCGCACCGGGCGCGTCGCGGATGGCGGCACCTGCACGATCACCCGTCCGCTTTCGCTGCGCGCTGGCGCATCGACCTTCGTGCCCGCCGGGAAAGCCAGCTCCACCGGGCCGGGCAGGCAGGCCGCCATCACATGGATCGGCCCGTCGCTGTCGGCGATGCGCGTCACCGGCTGCGCCGTCGCCCAGTCGAGCCGCACCCCGTCCAGGTCCATGCCGATCGGCCAGAAGAAATTGTCGCCCGGCGCGATCGTCACCGGCCGGCTCGGCAGGCGAACCGTGCCGCCGGCCAATGTCACATTGAACTGCGTGCCGGGATGCGCCGCCGTGCCATATTGGCGGACATGGTTGTTGACGAACAGGAAGCCGCTGTCCCCCTTCGCCCGCACCGCCCAGCGCAGCGTCTTCAGGTCATCCTTGTCGGCCGGCAGCACGGCCGGCGCATGGACCGTCATCGGCGCCAGCGTCTCGCCATATTCGGCCAGGAAATAATGGAGCGGGCGCAGCGCCGCGCTGACCGGATTGACCTCGCCATATTGGCCGATCGGCGCCTGGAAATCATAGGCGATCGCCGGGCAGTCATTATAGCCGCCCGACCGCTGCGTCTCCTCCAGCATGCGCCCGTTCGCCATCGGGTTGGCGCCGCCATGGAACATATAATAGCCCAGCAGATTGACGCCCGATCCCACCTGCGTCGTCACCGCCGCCGCCACGTCGGCCGGCTGCAACAGCGGCCGCCGCCGATACATGACCGGCACGCCGCCGCCATATTCCGCGCCCAGGAAGGGCGTATCTGCCATGTCGCTATCGGCGTCGCCGCGCCGCCCGCCGCGCGTCTGCGCGCCCAGGTCGCCGCTCACCCGGCTGTCGAAGCGGAACAGGTAATTTTCCTTGGGCGGCAGCTTGACCGTCTTCGCCGACCAGGGCTCGTCGGGATAGCCGCCATGCACCGGCACCACTTCGCCCTTGGGATAGACGGTCTGGTCCCATCCGGTCACGGTATAGAGCGGCACGTCGAAGCCGATCCGCAGCGCCAGCGCCTTCAGCGCCGCGATATGTTCCCGGCCCTGTCCGGGGCCACCCAGATTATATTCATTCTCGACCTGCATACCGACGATCGGCCCGCCATCCTTCCACATCAGCCCGGTGAGCTGATCGTGCAGCCCGCGCCAGAAACGCTCGACCTGCGCCATATAGGCGGGGTCGTTGCTGCGCGTGCGGGTGCTGCCGGCGATCCAGTCGGGAATGCCGCCAAAGCGCGCCTCGGCATGGCCCCAGGGGCCGGGCCGCAGGAAGAAGAGCAGGCCATGTTTCTGGCAGAGCCGCACGAAACGCCCGATATCGTGATCCCCGGTCCAGTCGATCCTGCCGGGCGCCAGTTCGACATGGTTCCACAGCACATAGGATGCGACGATGCCGACGCCGGCCGCCTTCATCTTCAGCAATTCCTCTTCCCAATATTCGCTCGGGAAGCGGGTGAAGTGAAATTCGCCCATCACCGGCAGCCAGGGCCGGTCGTCGCGGGTCAGGTAGAGATTGGTGATGCCGATCCGCCCCTGCGGCCCGGCGCCGGTGCCCATGTGGAGATGCCCGGACTTGAGCGGCAGGCCCGGCTTGCGTGCGTCCAGGCTGTTGGCCGTCTGGCCCAGGGCGTCAGCGGGAAGGGCGAGGCCCAGGCCGGCAAGGCCCGTGGCAGTGAGCGCCGTGCGCCGGTCGATATCGGGCATCCGTCCTCCTGTGATGAAACGGGAGGCTGAGCCTCCTCTAGCTTGCCCTCCGTTCGCGTCGGAATCGCGAACGGAGGTCAGTCAGTTCAGCGGGCCAGCCAGCCGCCATCGACGGCGAGGACATGGCCATGGATATAATTGGCCGCCGGCGAGGCCAGGAACACGGCCGCGCCGCCAATGTCGCTGGGGTCGCCCCAGCGGCCGGCCGGGATACGCTCCTGGATCTGGCGGTTGCGGGTCTCGTCGGCCTGCAGCGCGGCGGTGTTGTTGGTGGCGATATAGCCCGGCGCGATCGCGTTGACGTTAACGCCTTTGGCCGCCCATTCGTTCGCCAGCAGCTTGGTGAGGCCAGCGACGCCGCTCTTGGACGCAGTATAGCTCGGCACCCGGATGCCGCCCTGGAACGACAGCAGCGAGGCGATGTTGACGATCTTGCCCGAGCCTTGTGCCAGCATATGCCGCCCGGCCGCCTGGGCCAGGAAGAAGGTGGACTTCAAATTGGTATCGATCACCGTGTCCCAGTCTTCCTCGGTGAAGTCGACGCTGTCGGCGCGGCGGATGATGCCGGCATTGTTGATCAGGATGTCGAGGCCGCCCAGTTTCGCGATCGTCTCGTCGACGACACGCTGCACCGGCTCGATGCTGGAAAGATCGGCCGAGACGATCTCCGCCTTGCGGCCGAGCGCGCGAACCTTCTCGACGGTTTCCTCCGCCGGGGTGCGGCCCACCGCCGCGATGTCGGCGCCGGCCGCCGCGAGCGACAGCGCGATCGCCTGGCCGATGCCGGTATTGGCGCCGGTGACGATGGCGACCTTGCCGGTCAGATCGAAGATAGTGCTCATATAAGCTCCAAATCCCCCTCCCTTCAGGGAGGGGTTAGGGGAGGGCATGTGAGGGAAGAGGGCGTGACAGCCTCTCCCCCTTCTGGCTTAGGCCAGCTGGCAGATATCCAGCACGTTCATGTCGGTATAGTCCTGGTTCTCGCCGGCCATCGCCCAGATGAAGGCATAGGCTTTGGTGCCCGATCCCATATGGACCGACCAGGGCGGCGAGATCACGGCTTCCTCGTTCGCCATGACGATGTGACGCATCGCATCGCCCTCGCCCATATAGTGGAAGACGCGGTCGGCATCGCCATCCAGCTCGAAATAGAAATAAATCTCGCTGCGGCGCTCATGGATGTGCGGCGGCATGGTGTTCCACACCGAACCGGGCTTCAGGACCGTGAGGCCCATCACCAGCTGTGCGCTGTCGCAGATGCCGGGGATGACGAGCTGGAAGATGGTGCGCTCGTTGGATTCCTCAAGGCTGCCACGTTCCAGCGCATTGGCGTCGGCGATGCCGAGCTTGCGGGTGGTGAACGCCTTGTGGGCCGGGCAGGAGGCGAGATAGAAACGCGCGCCGGCGCCGGCGAACTCCACGTCCTTCGCGCCCATCGTCACATAGAGGCAATCCTTGTTGCCCAGCGTGAAGACTTCGCCGTCGACGGTCACGGTGCCTTCCACGCCCGAGACATTGACGATCGCCAGCTCGCGCCGCTCCAGAAAGGGATGGCCCGCCGCCGAGGCCGGCTCGGTCTGCGCCGGCAGCTTCACCGGGGCATCGGCCACCGCCACGCCGCCGATCACGAAGCGTTCGGCATGGGTATAGTTGAGCACGCATTCGCCGTCACGGAACAGCCCGCCGATCAGATAGCGATCCCGCAGCTCCTCGTTCGACACGCACTCCATCATGTCGGGGTGGGTCGCATAATAGGTCTTGTCGAACATCGGGAATCTCCATCTAAACTTTGGCGAAGCTTATAACGGCGCAGGCGGCGAATGTAAGCCTGTTTTCCCGGAATGTGGACTATTGTTCCGAAATATGAGGAAAATCGCCGCGCAGCAGGATGACATGCAGGAAGCGGGGGCCATGGGCGCCGCGCACATAGGTGCCCTCGATATCGGTCGTGCCCGACACGCCGGTGATCCAGTAATGGGCACGCGGCTGCGGCCCGGCCAGCGGCGCTTCCTCCAGCCAGGGGGCGATGTCGGCCACGCGCAGCAGCACCAGATGGTGCAGCGTCAGGAAATTGGGCAGCATCGGCGCCTGCGGGCTCGTCTCGAACACCAGCGACCCGGTCTCGGCAATCCCCTTGCGCGCAATCGCCAGCGTCGCCGCCTCATCGGGTGCGGCATCCTGATGCAGCGCGAAACCGCTCCAGTCGCAGCCCGACAGGCGCGGGGCGGGCGGCAGGCACAGCGCGCGCGCCTCGCCCTGCGCGTCCAGATAGCGCGCGACCGCCGCGGGCAGGTCGGATATCGTTTCGATAACGTCATGACTGGCGCTGACGCTGGGCAGCGCCAGCCGCGCCAGAAACTCCGCCTCGACCTGGGCGACATCGACCGCCGGCCGTTCCGGCGTGCCGAGCAGCGCCGCAGCCTCCGCCGCTATGTCAACTTCGCTGTCATCTTTCAGCCGACCAAGGATGGCCTCGCGCGCATTCATCGGCCGTTTTCCTTGCGATATTGGTCCATGAAGGTTTGCGCCGCGGGCTTGGGCATGTCGCGATAGCGGGTCCAGCCGCCGGCCAGCGGCAGTGAACGGATCCAGCCCTTGCCGCCCAGCAGCCGCATCGCTCGCACCGCCATGCTGGTGCCCATCCGATAGAGGCGTGGCCGGGTCGCGACCCAGGCCCATAGGCCCAGCCCGGCACGCAGCGATTGCGGCTCCAGCCCCTCGCGCCAGCTCTTCTCCCGCCAGCCGCGCAGCAGCGTCGGCAGCGGAATGCGCACCGGGCACACTTCCTGGCACTTGCCGTTCATGGTGCAGGCATTGGGCAGGTCGCGGCTCTGCTTCAGCCCATCCAGCACCGGGGTCAGCACCGCGCCCATCGGCCCCGGATAGGTGCCGCCATAGGCATGGCCGCCAATCTGCCGAAACACCACGCAATGATTCATGCAGGCGCCGCAGCGGATGCAGCGCAGCATCTCGGCCAGCCCCTCCTCGCGCATCCGGGTGCGGCCATTGTCGACCAGCACGATATGCATCTCTTCCGGCCCGTCCCGGTCGCCGGGGCGCTTGGGGCCGGTATAGAAGGTCGTATATTGGGTCAGCGCCGCGCCGGTCGCCGACCGCGCCAGCATCCGCAGCATATGCACGGCATGGGGCATGCTCGGCACGATCTTCTCGATCCCGGCGGTCACGATATGGACGCGCGGCGGGACGAGCGACAGCTCGGCATTGCCCTCATTGGTGACGGTGCAGATCGCGCCCGTGTCGGCGATCAGGAAATTGGCGCCGGAAATGCCGACATCCGCGCCCAGCATCTGGGTGCGCAGCTCGCGCCGCGCGCTTTCCGCCATGGCGGCGATCGTCTCTTCCTCATGCGGCGTGCGATGCTTGGCCTTGAACAGGGCGGACACCTGCTCGCGGGTCTTGTGCATCGCCGGCCAGATGATGTGCGAGGGCCGCTCGTCGGCCAGCTGGATGATATGTTCGGCAAGGTCGGTCTCGACCCGGTCGATGCCCGCTTCGGCCAGCGCATGGGGCAGGCCGATTTCCTCGCCCAGCATCGATTTGGACCGGGCGACGCTCTTGGCCTTCGCTGCCTTGCACAGGGCGATGACGATGTCGCAGGCCTCGTCGGCGGTGCGCGCCCAATGGACCTTCGCCCCGGCCGCGGTGGCATTCGCCTCGAACTGCTCCAGATAATGGCCCAGATGGGCGACGACATGGTCCTTGATCGCCGCCGCGCGGGTGCGCGCTGCCTGGAAATCGGGAAAGGCGTCGACCGCGACCGCGCGCTTGGCCTCGGCCGTGCCCGCCGTCCGCTCGACCGCAACCTTCAGGATACGGTCGGCCAGCGCCGCATCGGCGCGATCCTTGAAACTGGTCGCCTCGGCCGGTGCGCCGCTCATGCCTCTTCCCCGATCGCCGGGCCATCGCCCATGCCCGCGATCAGCTCGATCGCGTGGAAGGCGCGGACCTTGCTGCCCTGGCGGTTGAGCTTGCCGGCCATGTTCATCAGGCAGCCCAGGTCGCCGGCCAGCAGCAGGTCGGCGCCGGTCGCCTCGATCGCGTCCGCCTTCTCGCCGACGATCGCGTTGGAAATGGCGGGATATTTGACGCAGAAAGTGCCGCCAAAGCCGCAACAGGTTTCCTCGCCCGCCAGCGGCGTCAGCTCCAGCCCGGCGATGGGTTTCAGCAACCGGCGCGGCTGCGCCTTGACGCCCAGCTCGCGCAGCCCCGAGCAGCTGTCATGATAGGTCGCCTTGGCATCCATCTGCACGCCCTCGGGCTTCCACCCGCATATCTCGTCCAGATAGGCCATGATCTCCCATGTCTTCGCCGCCACCGCCTGCGCGCGCGGCAGCCATTCCGGGTCATGCTCGAACAGCTCGGGATAATGGCAACGGATCGTGCCGCCGCACGATCCTGACGGCACCACCACCGCCTCATAGGGTTCCAGCGCGACGATCGTCTGTTTCGCCAGTGCGATCGCATGATCGGTATCGCCGCTGTTGAGCGCCGGCTGGCCGCAACAGGTCTGGCCCTCGGGCACGACCACGTCGCAGCCCGCCGCCTCCAGCGCGCGGATCGCGGCAAAGCCGATGCGCGGGCGCATCATGTCGACCAGGCAGGTGACGAACAGGGCAACCTTGCGCTGGGTCACACGCCATGCCTTTTGGCAAAGGCCAGGAACAGGTCGGGCCAGGGTGCGGCCGACTGGGCCTGCGCCGTATTGCCGAAGCCATGGCCGCCATTTTCGAACAAATGGCATTCGGTCGGGATCTTCTGCGCCCGCAGCGCCGCCAGCATGGCGATGCTGTTGTCGACCGGCACTGCCGGATCGTCGATCGCATGGGCCAGGAACACCGGCGGCGTCTGCGCGCTCACATCCTGGTCCAGCGAATAGGTGCGCATTCGTTCGGGCGAAGGATTCTCGCCCAGCAATTGCGTGCGCGACCCCTTGTGGACGAACGGTCCCTCCATCTGGATCACCGGATACATGTAAGCCGCGACGGCGGCCTTGATCGGCTCGCGATCGGCGGCGTCGACCGGCTTGTAGCTTTCCACCGGCGCCCGGCTGGTCAGCCAGGCGGCCAGGTGCCCGCCAGCGGAAAAGCCGATCACGCCGACCCGGTTGGCGTCGAACTTCTCCTTCGCGGCCAGGCTACGGACCAGCCGCAGCGCGCGCTGCGCATCCTGCAGCGGCGCTTCGGCCCCGGCGGCCCAGCCATCGGCGGGCAGGCGATAGAGCAGCACGAAGCAGACATAGCCCGCCTCGGCAAAGCGGCGCGCGATCGAATAGCCCTCATGGCCGATCGCCACCCGGCTGTATCCGCCGCCGGGGATCAGCATGATCGCCGCGCCATTGGGCTTTGCCGGCCGCAACAGGGTCAGGGTCGGGGTGACGATATGGGCGAACACGCCATCGTCCGGCCCGCTGTCGGGCCGGCGCAGCGTCTCCACCTCCTTCACCGTCACATGCTCGCTGCCCGGCGCCTTGCCCGGCCAGATCGGAAAGCGGACGAACCCCTGGGGCAGCGGAAAGCTCTGCGCCAGCGCGTCGCCCATCGGCGCAAGCGCGGCAGCAACGGCAGCGCCGGTCAACAGGCCGCGGCGGTCAAGCATGGTCATTGGCATTCGGTCCTTCCCAGCGGCGTGGTCCGATTGAGTGCCGGCCGGCTCGCCAGCACCTTGGCCGAAATCGGCAGGTTCAGCGCCTTGAGGCCGCCGGCGACCAGATCGGCGACATTGCGCGCGCCCAGTTCGCTGAAATGGGTATCGTCGTCGATCCCCTTGGGGAAGCCGGGCATCTTGTCCTCCGCCTTGTAGTGGAGGAAATAGGTCTTTGCCTTGTCCGGCCCGGCCCGGTCGACCCAGGCACGCGACAGCGCTTCCAGATCGATGATCGGCACATGCGCGCTCGCCGCCAGTTCGCGCATCACCGCGGAATATTCGGCGAAGTCGGCCTTGGCCTTGCCGTCGGCGCCAAAGCTGCGCCGCGTCACCGGCGTCACCAGCACCGGCGTGCCGCCCGCGCCACGCACGTCCCAGATGAAGCGCAGCAGATTGTTGCGATAATCGGTCTGCGCCGGCGCCCAGCGCTGCGGCTTGGCGCGATAGGCGTCATTATGGCCGAACTGGATCAGCACCGTGTCGCCCGGCATCAGCTCGCTCATCAATTTGGTCCAGCGCCCTTCCTCGATGAAGGTGCGGGTCGACCGCCCGCCCATCGCATGGTTGGACACCCGCACCTCGGGCGACAGGCCGCAACCCAGCATCATGCCCCAGCCGGTCTGGGGATAATTGCCCTTCTTGTAATTGGCCGCGGTCGAATCGCTGGCGATCAGGATCGTGTCGCCCGGCTGCGTCGCCAGCGCCGGCAGGGGCGTGGCCAGCAGGGCGAGGGCGGCGGCGGCTTTGGTGACGATCCTCATCGGCGATGTCCTGTTTCCTGAATACCGTCATCCCCGCTTTCGCGGGAATGACGGCGCTCAATATCTTATTGCAGGTTCACATACATGCCGCCGTCGACCAGCAGCGCCGCGCCGGTGACATAGGCGGCCATGTCCGACGCCAGGAAGACGATCGGCCCGGCCAGGTCTTCGGGCGCGCCCAGGCGGCCGAGCGGCGTGCGCTTTTCCATATATTCGCGCTTCTCGACATCGGCCAGATCATCCTTGTTGATCTCGGTCAGGATGGTGCCGGGCAGCACGCTGTTGCAGCGGATGCCATATTTGCCGAGCGCAATCGCCGTCGACTGCATCAGCGAATGCACGCCCGCCTTGGTCGGGGTGTAGTGGGTCTGAAATTCGCCGCCGACCAGCGCGGAGATGGAGGAGACCGCGACGATCGACCCGCCATGGCCCTGCTTCACCATCTGCTGGGCGGCCGCCTGCACCATGAAATAGGCGCCGTGCAGATTGACCTTGAAGGTGCGTTCCACCACGTCGACCGGCATGTCGAGGAAGCCGTGGAACGGGCAGATGCCGGCATTGCTGACCATCACGTCGACCTTGCCGAACGCCTCGACCGCCTTGGCGACGAAGTCCTGCGCGGTCTGCGGATCGGCGACATCGCCCTTCACCGCGATCGCGCGCTGGCCCAGCGCCTCGATCTCGGCGACGCAGCTCGCGGCCGGGCCGTCGCTATGGGCGTAATTGATGACGACGTCGGCGCCATGCTGGGCGGCGCCGATGGCGGCCGCCCGGCCGATGCCGGTCGATGCGCCGGTGACGAGGACGGTCTTGCCTTCAAGCAGCTTCATGGGATTGGTCTTCCTTGCTTCAAAGATTTCGGGTCGCAGGCAAATGACAATCCTCCCCTGGAAGGGGAGGTGGCGGGCGCGAAGCGTCCGACGGAGGGGTGTCCCGCTCTCGACGGGGCGACACCCCTCCACCACTTCGTGGTCCCCCTCCCCTTGCAGGGGAGGAATATTGCCGTGCTCGCCACCGCTACAAACTAGCGCCGCACCGGGCGGCGGGGGGATTTGACGCCGGGGGTCCAGCCCAGGTCGGCGCTGACCTTCTGCGCGGCGGCGCGGACCTCGTCGCTCAGCGATGCCATGCGCTCATCGTCCATATATTGGGCGGCGCTCGACAGGCTGATGGCGGCGACGATCGCGCCCGACGCATCGCGGATCGGCGCGGCGACGCAGCGTATCTGGTCCTCATTCTCTTCCAGGTCGAACGCGCGCCCGGCCGCGACATAGCCGCGCATCCGCTCCAGCCATGTGGCCGGGTCGGCATCATGGGTGCCGTTCTCCCGCTCGCTTTCCAGCAGCCGGGTCCAGCCCGCCTCGGGATCGTCCAGCATCAGCGCCTTGCCAAGGCCGGTCGAGGTCAGCGGATGGCGGTCGCCGATGCGGCTCGAAATCTCGACCCGGCGGCGGCCGGGAATCTTGTCCAGATAGAGCGCCTGGTCGCCGTCCAGCCGGCCCAGATGCACCACATCCTCGCTCGCGGCGGCCAGCGCTTCCAGATGGGGGCGGGCAATCTGCACCACGTCGGCCTGGCTCTGCGCCAGGAAGCCCAGCTGCAGCAGCTTGGGACCAAGCTGATAGCCCTCGCGCGGCAGGAAGGTCAGGAAACCGCGCTCGACCAGCGCATTGGCCAGGCGATGGGTGGTGGAGCGCGTCAGGCCCATGCGCTCGGACAGGTCGGCGAGCTTCACCGGCCCGTCGATCACCTGGTCGAGCAGGTCCAGCCCGCGCTGAAGGGTCTGCGACCCCTGCGTCTTCGACTTTTCCTCTCGCGGACCCGATTCCGGGTTTGACGTATTTTGTCTCATCTACTAACACTCTATCCCACAAAATGAGAAAAACAAGGGTGTAGGAGAGGCTGGACGCGATTCTTCCCCTCAATTGCCCCACGTTGTGCGCATTTTGTCCATATGGTGGAAGTGTTATTGCCCATCCCCTTGCGATGGGTCTGGCCCAAGGGAGTTTCAGCGTGCCCATCGTGACGTTGCCGAAGATCAAGCATGTCCGCGCCTTCACCGTGCGCGGCGGCGGTGCCGATTATCATGACCAGGGCGAAGGCCACTGGATCGACGATCACATCGCGACGCCGATGTCGAAATATCCCGAATATCGCCAGTCGCGGCAGAGCTTCGGCATCAATGTGCTGGGCACGTTGGTCGTGGAGATCGAAGCGGAAGACGGCACCGTCGGTTTCGCCGTGACGACCGGTGGCGAGCCTGCCGCCTATATCGTCGAAAAGCACCTCGCCCGTTTCCTCGAAGGCCGGTCGCCGACCGACTATGAGAAGATCTGGGACCAGATGTATTTCTCGACCCAATATTATGGCCGCAAGGGCCTGGTCATCAACGCCATCTCCGGCGTCGACCTCGCGCTCTGGGATCTGCTCGGCAAGCTGCGCCAGGAACCGGTCTATCATCTGCTGGGCGGCGCGGTCCGCGACGAACTGCAATTCTACGCCACCGGCGCGCGCCCGGACAAGGCGAAGGAATTCGGCTTCATCGGCGGCAAGATGGCGCTGCACCATGGCCCGGCCGAAGGCATTGAGGGCCTCAAGAAGAATATCGCCGAACTGGCCGACATGCGCTCGAAGGTCGGCGATGATTTCTGGCTGATGTGGGACTGCTGGATGGCGCTCGACGTTGACTATGCCACCCGCCTCGCCATCGCCGCGCATGAGCTGGGCCTCAAATGGATCGAGGAAGCGATCAGCCCGGACGATTATTGGGGCTACCAGCAGCTCAAGCGCAACGTGCCCAAGGGCATGCTGGTCACCACCGGCGAGCATGAAGCGACCCGCTGGGGCTTCCGCATGCTGATGGAAATGGATTGCTGCGACATCATCCAGCCCGATGTCGGCTGGTGCGGTGGCGTGACCGAACTGCTCAAGATCAGCGCGCTGGCCGACGCCCATGGCAAGATGGTCGTGCCGCATGGCTCGTCGGTCTACAGCTATCATTTCGTCATCACCCGCCACAACTCGCCCTTCGCCGAGTTCCTGATGATGCATCCGGGGCCGACGGAAGTGGTGCCGATGTTCGCGCCGCAGCTGCTGGGCGAACCGATGCCGGAAAATGGCCGCATGAAGGTGAGCGCGCTCGACAAGCCGGGCTTCGGCGTCGACCTGAACCCCGACATCGCGATGCACCGTCCCTATACCCACTGATCGCCTGAACAGAGAAAGACTGATCCCATGAAATTTGTTCGTTTCGGCCAGCGTGGCCAGGAAAAGCCCGGCGTGATCGATGCCGAAGGCAAGATTCGCGACCTCGCCGGCGTCGTCGCCGACCTGACGATCGAGAGCCTCGCCGCCGCCAAGGGCGTCGACGTGGACTCGCTCCCCGTCGTCGATGGCGACCCGCGCTATGGCGTGCCGGTCAAGGGCATCGGCAAGATCGTCGCCATCGGCCTCAACTATGAGGACCATGCGATCGAATCCAACCTGCCGATCCCGACCGAGCCGATGATGTTCATGAAGGCGCTGTCTTCGCTCAATGGCCCCAATGACGAAGTGATGCTGCCCAAGGGCGCGACCCATGGCGACTGGGAAGTCGAACTGGGCGTCGTTATCGGCGAAACCTGCCGCTTCGTGTCGGAAGAAGATGCGCTGTCGAAGGTCGCGGGCTATGTCCTCGTCAACGACGTGTCGGAACGCTTCAACCAGAAGCAGCGCGGCACCCAGTGGAGCAAGGGCAAGGGCCATGACACCTTCTGCCCGGTCGGCCCCTGGCTGGTGACCGCTGACGAAATCGGCAATCCGCAGGATCTCGACATGTATCTCGACGTCAATGGGACACGGATGCAGACCGGCAATACGAAGACGATGATCTTCAACGTCGCCCAGCTCATCTCCTATGTCAGCGAATATATCACCCTCTACCCCGGTGACCTGATGATCACCGGCACCCCTCCGGGCGTGGGTGAGGGCAAGAAGCCTGAGGCCGTCTACCTCAAGGCCGGCGACGTCATGGAACTGGGCATCGCCAAGCTCGGCAGCCAGAAGCAGAATGTCGTGGAATGGCGCCACCTTGGCGACGAGGTGCTCGGATGAGCGTCTGGTCGGGACGATTTGAAGGCCGCACTGCGGTCATCACCGGCGGCGCTTCCGGGCTTGGACGTCAGGTTGCCAAGCGGATCGTTGCGGAGGGCGGCGAAGTGGTCCTTTGGGATCTCAACGCCGATGCTCTCGCAGAAGCCAAGGTTGAAGTCGCAGCAACCCACACCATTGCTCTCGACATTTCCGATCAAGCGGCCGTCGAGAAAGCGGCAGAGGAAAGCTTTCACGCGCTTGGCGTTCGCATCGATGTGCTGGTCTGCTCGGCCGGCATCACCGGCGCGACCGCCACGGTGTGGGACTATCCGGTCGACAGCTGGCAGCGGGTGATCGACATCAACTTGAATGGCCTCTTCTACTGCAACCGGGCCATCGTGCCCTTCATGCTCGAAAATGGCTATGGCCGGATCGTCAACCTTGCCTCGGTCGCAGGCAAGGAAGGCAATCCCAACGCCAGCGCCTATTCGGCCAGCAAGGCCGGCGTCATCGGCTTTACCAAGAGCCTGGGCAAGGAACTGGCGGGCAAGGGCGTGATCGCCAATGCGCTGACCCCGGCGACCTTCGAAAGCCCGATCCTGGAACAGCTGCCGCAGAGCCAGGTCGACTATATGCGCTCGAAGATCCCGATGGGCCGGCTTGGCCTGGTAGAGGAATCGGCCGCCATGGTCTGCTTCATGGCCAGCGAGGAATGCAGCTTCACCACGGCGTCGACCTTCGACACCTCGGGCGGCCGCACCACCTTCTGACCCAAGCCTCTACGCGGCGCGACCGGCCATCCAAGAGCCCGGCGCGCCGCGATTTACGCCAGTCTCCCCCGTTCGCCCTGAGCCTGTCGAAGGGCAGGCTGAGCGAAGTCGAAGCCTTCGCCACGCTCGGCCCGAACGGAAAAGAGGCTGCTGAACTGTTCATGGGAGAGGACGCATGATCCCCTTTGTCGATGCCCATATCCATCTGTGGGATCTCAATCATATCCGCTACGATTGGCTGAGCCCGCCCTTTTCGGACGATGGCCCCAATGGCAGCGTCGAGCCGATCGCCCATGACTATGGCGTCGCCCAATATCGCGAAGACCTCGCCCGCTGGAACGTCGTCGGCGCCGTCCATGTCGATGCCGGCGCCGCCGCGGAAAGCGCGCTGCGCGAGACCCAGTGGCTCGACACGCTCGCCGCCGTCGATGGTCTCCCCACCGGCTTCGTCGCCTTCGCCGCCCTCAACGCCCCGGATGTCGATGCGCTGCTGGCCGCGCAGGCCGCCCATCCCCGCGTCAGGGGCATCCGCCATATCGTCAACTGGCATGCCGATCCTCAGCGCACCTATGGCCCGGTCGACCTCACCGTCGATCCGCTATGGCAGGCGGGCTATGGCCTGCTGGCAAAGCATGGCCTCTCCTTCGACCTGCAATGCTATCCGGGGCAGATGCCCGGCCTCGTCCCGCTGATCGAGCGCCACCCGGACATACCGGTCATCATCAACCATATGGGCATGCCGGTGCTGACCGACCCGGATGGCCTCAACGACTGGCGCCGGGGCATGAAGGCGCTCGCCGCGCTGCCCCATGTCGCGGTCAAGCTGTCGGGCATGGGCTTCATCCGCCGCGACTGGACCATGGCTGGCATCGCGCCGCTGGTGCATGAGGCGATCGACATGTTCGGGGTCGATCGTTGCGCCTTCGCCAGCGACACGCCGACCGACAAGCTGTTCGGCCCGATCGACCGTTACATGGAATCCTATCACGCTATCGTGTCGGATTTCCCCGAAGCCGATCGCCGCGCCATGTTCGCCGGCAACGCCAATCGCCTCTATCGTCTGGGACTTGCCCTATGACCCCCAATCCCCTGCTCGGCGTCCTCTTCCACTGGCTCGGCGGCTTCGCCTCGGCCAGCTTCTATGTCCCCTTCCGCGGCGTGAAGCGCTGGAACTGGGAGATTTTCTGGCTGACCGGCGGCATCTTCTCCTGGGTGATTGCGCCCTGGTTCTTCGCCTCGGTCCAGACCAACGACCTGATGGGCGTGATGGCACAGGTGCCCTCGTCCGTGGTTGGCTGGTGCATCTTCTTCGGCTTTCTCTGGGGCTTTGGCGGCCTCACCTATGGCCTCACCATGCGCTATCTCGGCCTCTCGCTCGGCATGGCGGTGGTGCTGGGCCTCTGCACCGTCTTCGGCACGCTGATCCCGCCGATCTTCGACGGCACTTTCATGACGGAGATTGCCGGCACCTTGCATGGCCAGATCGTCCTGCTGGGCCTGGCCGTCACCGTGCTCGGCATCGTCGTCGTCGCCCGCGCCGGCGCCCGCAAGGATGCGGCGCTTTCGGCCGATCAGAAGGCAGCGGCCGTCGCCGAGTTCGATTTCAAGAAGGGCATCGCCGTCGCCATCTTTTCCGGCATCATGTCGAGCTGTTTCGCCTTCGGCCTTGCCGCCGGCGAACCGGTCAAGGCGCTCTCGGCCGCCGCCGGCACCGGTCCGCTCTGGACCGGCCTGCCCACCCTCTGCCTCGTCATGTTCGGCGGCCTCATCACCAACGCGCTCTGGTGCGGCTGGCTGATCGCCAGGAACAAGTCGGCGGGCCAGTGGGCCGGCGCGCCCGACGCCAGCGGCCAGCGCCCCAAGCTGCTGCCCAATTTCCTGCTCTGCGCGGTCGCGGGTACGGCCTGGTATTTCCAGTTCTTCTTCTACACCATGGGTGAAAGCCAGATGGGCCGCTTCGGCTTCTCCAGCTGGACGCTGCACATGGCCTCGATCATCATCTTCGGCACCTGCTGGGGCTTTGCCTTCCGCGAGTGGAAGGATGCTGCGCCGGCGGTCCGCCGCATGGTGTGGAGCGGCGTCGGCCTGCTGATCCTCGCCACCCTCATCATCGGCTATGGCAACAGGCTGGCCAGTTGATGCGTCGCTGGCTCGCCGCTCTGTTGCTGACGCTCGCCGCCCCGGTGGCGGCGGCCGATGCGCCGCTGCTGACATCGCATCTGCGCATCCACGACCCCTTCGTCGTGGCGGAGCAGGGAAGCAAGACCTACTGGCTCTTCTCGAAGAATGACCCGGCCGTCACCGGCGATCCGCGCATCGGCATCATGGCCTATGCCAGCACCGACCTCGCCCATTGGCAGACACCCAAACTGGTCTTCGCCCTGCCGAAGGACGTTTGGGCCGATGACGGCGGCTGGGCGCCGGAGGTGCATCGCTGGAAGGGGCGCTATTATCTCTTCGCCACCTTCCACAATGACAAGGCGACAATCCCGGCCAGCGGCAAGCGCCCCAATTATCGCCGCGCCACCTTGCTGGCGGTGGCCGACCGGGTCGATGGCCCCTATCAGCTTATCCACAAGGGCGAGCCGGTCACTGGGCCTGAAGCCATGACGCTCGACGGCAGCCTCTATGTCGACCCGGCCGGCAAACCCTGGATGGTCTATGCCCATGAATGGCTGCAGATGGGCGTCGGCACGATGGAGGCGCTGCCGCTCAAGGACGATCTCTTGCCCGCCGGCAAGCCGCAATTGCTGTTTCGCGCCAATGACGCCGACTGGGTGATCGGCCAGAAACAGCCCGAAGGGGACATGGGCTATGTCACCGACGGCCCCGAACTCTATCGCACCAAAAACGGCACCCTGCTGATGCTCTGGTCGAGCTGGGGGAAGGGCGGCTATGTCCAGGCGCAGGCCCGCTCCACATCCGGCACGCTCGCCGGCCCGTGGGAACAGCTTGGACCTCTGATCGAACAGGACAGCGGCCATGGCATGCTGTTCCATGCCTTTGATGGCCGGCTGATGCTGGTCCTCCACCGCCCGTTCAAGCGGGCGATCGCCAAATTCTACGAAATGCGCGACGCCGGCGATCGGCTGGAGGTCGTGCGCGAGGCCGTGGAACTGGATGGCGAAGCCTATCCCACCCATGGCTGCCCGATGGGAGTATCCTATGCTCGCTGCTGATCTGGTCTGGCCGCTGCGCGACGCGCCAAGCGGCGCCTTCGCCCTGGAAGACGCCAATGCCGCGCCCGAACAGGCGGTCGTCACCGCCGTCGATCGCCCGGTGCTGCTCGGCTATGCGCCCGACAAGCCCAATGGCCGCGCCATGCTCATCCTGGGCGGCGGCGGCTATGTCGCGCTGATGGCCGGACGCGAAGGGGTGCAGGTCGCGCAATGGCTGACCTCGCTCGGCTATCATGCCTTCGTCCTCGTCCACCGCTTGCCCCATGCCGGCACCGGCCCGTCCGCGCCGCTCGACGATGCGCTCGCCGCGATGCGGATGATCCGCGCGTCCGATCTGGCGCCTGATGGCGTCGGCGTCGTCGGCCTCTCCTCGGGCGGCCATCTCGCCGCCTGCCTCGCCGCGCATTATCCGGCGGACTGGGGCGATGTCGCGCCGCAGCGGCCCGATATCATGGTGATCGGCTATGCGCCCATTTCCACCAATGCCAAAGGCCGCACCATCGTCGCCGACAAGCCGCCGCTGCCGCCGGTGGAAAAGCAGGCGCTCTACGACGCGCTCCAGCCCGACGCGCAATTGTTGCCCGGCCCGCCGCCGGCCTTCATCGTCTATGCCGGAAATGATCCGGTAGTGCCGGTCGAAAACGCCCATCGCCTCAGCCGCGCCTGGCAGGATGCGGGCGGCAGTGCGGAACTGCACATCTTCGCCGACGCCCCCCATGGCTTCGCGCTCGACACGCCGGATCAGCCCGTCTCGCTCTGGCCGCGCCTGTGCGAAGCCTGGCTCAGACAGGTCGGCTTCCTGTAAACTTCGCTGTCACCTTCCGGCAATTTTAATGCCGTGAAGGCACGGCATCCGACTGGCGCCGGATCAGCTGATAATCCAGCTTCACCCGGCCTAATGCCTCTTCGCCGGCGCCATCGTCCTGGCTGCTGAAATGGGCGCCCAGCAGGCCGATCGCCTCGCGCGCCATGTCGCGGATCGGCTGGCGGATCGTCGTCAGCGCCGGCCAGATCGCGCTCGCCAGCGGGGTGTCGTCGAAACCGCAGATGGTGATGTCGCCCGGCACGTTGATCCGCCGCTGATGCGCCACCGTGATCGCGGCCGCTGCCATATCGTCATTGCAGGCAAAGATGGCGCTGGGCGGCGTGTCGAGGCTCAGCAACTGCTCGGCCGCGTCCAGCCCCGATCGATAGGAAAAGTCGCCCGGCACGATCCAGCGCTCGTCCAGCCTTATCCCCCGGTCGGCCAGGCAGTCGCGAAAGCCCTGCAGGCGCCGGGCGCTGGCGCGGTGGCGGATATTGCCGGAGATGAAGCCGATCTGCCGATGGCCCAGGTCGATGAGGTGCCGGGTCAGATCATAGGCGGCATGGCGGTCGTCGGTCCCCACCGCCAGCATGCCGGGCACATCGCCATCGGGCGCGATGCCGACCACGGCGATGTCACGCGCCTGCAACGCCTCGACCAGTTCGGCCCAGTCGCACAGCGGCGGCGGCAGGATGACGCCAGCGACATGCGCCTTCGACACCTGGTCGACGATTTCCTTGGCAAAGGCGCCGGGCGCGCATTGCTCGACCACCAGATGCAGATGGCGCTGCGGCGCCTCGCCCAGCGCGCCGAGCAGCAGCTCGCCCAGATAGGCCGACGTCGTCGAATTGCTGTGCAGCAACGCCACCCGCCGGTCGGCGCTGCCCACCAGCGCGCGCGCCGACGCATTGGGCACATAGCCCAGATCCTTGACCGCCTGCTCGACCGCCTGTTGCGACTTGGCGCTGACCAGCGCCTTGCCGTTGATCGCGCGCGATGCGGTCATCATCGACACGCCGGCGCGGGCGGCGACCTCGCGGATCGTGGGCGGCTTCTTCTTCGCGGCTTTCTGCATCGCCTGACGTCCTAGCCGGTTTTCCCGACAAGGAAAATCGCGGCGATCAGGGCTTTAGTCGTATATGCGCCGGCGCATCGCGATCGACGCTGACGATCCCGTCCTTCTCGATCAGTTCGGCGATCTGCAGCACCGACCGCCGTTTCCAGTCGGGATTGGCCTTGGCCTCATCCTCGCCCTCCTGATGGACGAAATAGATGATATAGGCCCGGTCGCCCGACACGATGATGTCGGGGTGCTGGCCCTTGGCCCGGTCGGTCGGTGCCTTGCCCGGCGTCGCCAATATATAGTCCGGCTGGCGCGTCCAGTGCGTCCCGTCGTCGGAGCGCATCACCAGCAGCCCCTTCCACGCGTCGGAGATCAGCCAATATTTGCCCTTCCAGCGAAACGCCTTGGGCCCTTCGCCCGGCGTGTCGGTCAGCCGGTCCTTGACGCTCCAGTGGATGAGGTCGCTGCTGTCGGCGGTGCGGATCGCCTTGTTCATCCGCTCGTCGTTGAAGAACAGCCGATAGCCGCCGCCCGGCAACGCCAAAACACTGGCGTCGATCACCCGGTCGGAGCCGAGATCGAGCCGCTCGCCACAGGTCCAGCTCTTGAGGTCCGGGCTGGTCAGATGGACGATGAAGCGCGGCGCATTCCAGTCGCGATAGACGCCCGGCACCACCGTCAGCCACATATGCCACTGGCCTTCCAGCCATTGCACCTCGGGCGCCCATAGCGTCTCGCCGGTGCAACGGGTCGGGATCGTCGCGGTGCCGCTATAGCGCCACCTGGCGCCATCCTTCGACCGCGCCGTGCCGATCGCCGTGCCATGGACCCAGCGGACATCCTTGGCGTCTTCCATGGGCAGGTCGGCGCGGCGATTGGTGTAGAACATCACCCATTCGCCGCTCTTGCGATCATAGACGGTCGACGCATCGGCCGCGCCATCATGCACCGGATCGCGCAGCAGCGGCTTGGGCGCCACCGGCCCGCTCGCGGCGGCGGCCATCAACAGCAGCGACGCGATCATTTGAACAGCCTCAGGTCGAACGCATCGGCCATGACGCGGAAGCCTTCGTCATTGGGGTGCAGCGCGTCGCCGACATCATAGGGCTTGGCCATGCGCGACGGATCGGCCGGATCGGCCACCGCCTTGGCCAGGTCGACAAAGCCGTCGGCCTCCTTGGTCGTGCGGATCCAGTCATTGACGGCGATGCGCACCGCATCGCCCTCCGCGCTCCAATAGCCCGCGCCCTTGTATGGCAGGATGGTTGCCAAAATGACCTTGATATTGCGGTCATGCGCCCGCGCGATCATCTGGCGATAGGCGCCGATCACGGTCTGCGGCGTCAGCATCGGACGCTTGTCGCGCGCCGCGCCGCCCAGATCATTCACCCCTTCCAGGATGACGACATGGGTGACGCCCGGCACCGCCAGCACGTCGCTGTCGAACCGCGCCAGCGCATTATAGCCGTCCGCCTCGCTCAGCAGCCGGTTGGCGCTGATCCCGGCATTGGCAACGCCGACGCTCTTGCGGCCCGCCTTCTGCAGCCGCTCGGCCAGCAGATCGGGCCAGCGCCGGTTGCTGTCGGGGGTGGCGCGCACGCCGTCGGTGATGGAATCGCCCAGCGTCACGATCGCCGTGCCGCGCTTCGCATTGTCGACTTCGACCGCGGAAATCACCACGCGCGGCCCGATGACGGTCGGGCTGGTCAGCGTCTGCGCACCGGTCTGGTCGCCCGGCGCGGTCCAGGTCGTCGCCGCCGAGTAGCTGTGGACGGTCGCATCCGCCGCGCCCTGCGGCAGATGGATGGAAATGCTGATCCGGGTCAGCGGCTTGACCGCCAGGTCGATCGGATCGCTCAGCAATGGCGCGCGTGCGGGAATGGTCGCACCCTGCGCCTGGTTGAAGGTCACGACATGGTCGCTGCCCGGCACGATCGCGCCATTCTCGCCGGCTAGCGCGACATGCACGCTGCCCACCAGCAGCGGATTGACCGACATCTCGTTCGACAGGCGGATGCGGATGCGCTGCCCGCCGCTCGACAGGCGCACGACCTGGCGGACGGTGCGGTCGTTGAGATCGGGATGCTTCTCGGGCGGGGCGCGGTTGACCAAGGGCGCCGCCATCCAGCTGCGCGACCAATATTGGGCCTGTGCCGGCGTCGCGGCGACCATCGCCAGCAGCGCCGCACCCAACAGCATCCTCTTGCCCATGTCCCTCTCCCTTATTGTCTGACCGGCCCTTATTGCGCGACCGGATTGCGGCCCCACAGCTGGTCATAGCGCCAGCCCGACAGATCCTCGACCACCTCGGCCGCGACCGGCGATGTCGGCGTGCGCGCGCCGCTGCGCAGATGCTCGATCTCGCGCATCAATATGTCGTGCGTCGCCGGGCTCAGGCGGAATTTGGTCGACACCCAGATGCCCAGCCCCAGGCAGCCGACCGTGCCGACGCCCAGCAGCAGCGCCATGGTCAGGATCGCGCCATGGCTCTGTTCCGCCGCGCCCGACACGAAGCCGCCAGCCTGCATGATGAAGCCCACGCCGGCGACGGCCGCCGCCTGCGTCGCCTTGCGGACGAAGGTCATGACCCCGGCGAAGCTGCCTTCGCGGCGCTGGCCGGTCACGATCTCGTCGACATCGGCCATATAATTATAGGTCGCCCAGGGAATATAGTTGAGCGCGCCGCGGCCCAGGCCGCACAGGATGATCGGTAGCCAGATCCACGGGCTGGTCGCCGGCACGCCGGCAAACCACAGGCCGATCAGCGTCAGGCAGCCGACGGCGAAGTCGGCGGCGGCGACCTGATAGGCCTTGGCCGGCGACGCCCGCAGCGCCAGGTTGATGGCGATGATCACCGCCACGAACTGGACGATATACATGGTGCCCAGCAGGCCCGATGCGATCGCCGTCGATCCGGCCAGCGCGAAGATCACGAAGAAGGTGAAGGCCGCGTTGAAGATGTCCTGGCTGATATAGCCGCCCAGATACATGCCCAGATGCAGGCGGAAGGCGCGGATGCGCATGGTGGAAAACAGGTTGCGGTAGAGCGCCTTCAGCGCCTGTCCCGGCCCGCCCGCGCCGACCGGATTCTGGCCGATCGCCTCGGCCGATCCGGGCAGATGCCGTTCCCAGCTGAACAGGTAGAGCAGCCCCGCCGTGACCATGAACAGGGCGGCAAAGATGATGCCCATGTAGAAGAAGGTGTCGGCGCTGTCGCGGCCCAGCGCGTTGATCAGCCACAGCGGCAGGAAGCCGGCCAGGATTGCCGATGCCTGGCCGAACAATATGCGCGACCCGGCGAACTTCGCCTTGGTGCGATAGTCGGTCGACATTTCCGCGGCCAGCGTCTCGAACGGAATGATCTCCATCGCATAGACCAGCTCGAACAGCACATAGCTGACCAGATAATACCAGAAGCCCTGACCCGGCAGCCACATCAATGCAAAGCTTGGCAGCAGCGGAATCGCGGCCAGGATGAAGAAGCGGCGGCGGCCGAACTTGCGGCCCAGCCAGGTGCCGCCGAAATGGTCGGAAATATAGCCGATCATCGGCGAGGCGAAGGCGTCCAGGATGCGCGCGACGGCAAAGATGGTCGCCGCCTGCCCGGCGCTAAGGCCACAGAATTGCGTGTAGAAGATCAGCACCCAGCCGGAAATGACCGCCATCGATCCCGCGCCCAGCACGTCGTTGGAGCCATAGGCGAGGTAATTTTGCAGGCGGACGGGACGCGCGGTGGATGGGGCAGTCTCGGGCAATTCAGGTCCTCCGCCTAGGGCAATGATCGGCGCTTGGGCTCTTGTTCTGACGCGCGCGGGCATATGAAATATATGCCACATAGTGAACGGCTATCACACGATATGAGACTAATGCAAGCCGCCATCCGCCTTTTCTGCGGTCGCTGGCACGAAGCGGATTGCCTCGATCAGCACGCCGGGATCGGCACGCTCCAGCGTCACGACATGCCGCCCGCCGCTCATTCGTTGCGTTAACGTCATGGTCGTCCGATTGTCCAGCACCCCCATCGCCCAGTCGCGACTGCCGGTCTCGCGCCGACTCTCCAGCGCCTGCGTCACGCCATCGATGCCGATGGTCAAATGCAGCGCATCGCCATCCCGGTCGGCATAGGTCGGCAGGATATCCACAAGCGCGGTCCATTCGCCCGGCGGCAGGTCGATCGTCGCGCGGCCTGCCTCGGCCTTGGTGCCGGGCGCCAGCATCGCGCCATGGCGGCCCAGCCCCTCCACGCGTGCCCAGCCGGCGAATCGGTCCGGCGTCAACAGCGGCAGGGCAGGGGCGGCTGGCTGCGCCTTCGCCGGTCCGGCTGACGGCGCCAGCGCATCGACCGGTGGCAGGATCACCGGGGTCTGACGATAGCTGCGCCATTGCCCGTCCGCCGGCTCCACCGCCATGATTCCGCGCCATTTTCCGCCCGCTAGCGTGCGGTTATAATAGGCCGTCAGCCTGTCAATTTCGCTGTCCGCTTCATGCGCGATCCTGCCGCGCCGCGTCGCCTCGGCAAGGTCGCTGTCGCGCAGCCGGTCATGCGCCTCGGCGGAAAAGAAACGCCGGTTGGCCGCCGCCGATGCCCGCACCGGATAGGCCAGCAATTCATAGAAGGCGTCGCGTCGCTCGGCCGGGATATCCGGCTCGACTTTCGCCAGCGCCGCTTCCATCTCCGCAAACGCCGCCAGCCGTTCATCCGCCTCGCCGATTGTCAGCGGGCTTTGCCGATACTTATCCACAGGCAGATTCCACTGCAGATGCTCGGGCCGCCGGGCGAAATTCAGCTGGTGATAATCGCGCAAAATCCCCGCAATGGCGGGCACCTGCGCGGCATCGACATTCTCCGCCGCCCAGTCTTCCACAAACTTATCCACAGGCTTTGCCCGCACCTTATCCACAGCCCAGGCAAGGCTCAGGAAATAGTCGGTGGCCAGCTCCGCCGGCTTGATATCGCCGACATTCACCACCCAGACCTGCCGCGCGCCGGCATCCCAGGCGCGGCCCATTTCCTCCCGGATCAGCGCCGGCGGAGTTGTGGATAACCATAGGTAGGAGAGCGGCGCGCCCAGATAGGAGAGGTGATAATAGACGCCCGATCCGCCCTTGCGCGCCCGCTCGGCGGCATCCGGGAAGTGGCGGATATAGCCGAAATTATCGTCCGGCCACATCAGCGTCACATCGTCGGGCACCTTGAGGCCCGCGCGATAGACGTCCAGCACTTCCTTATAGGGCGTGAAGACCTGCGGGGCGTCCGCCGCACCGGCCCTGGCCAGCATCGCCCGCTGGTCGGCAAAGATGCGCTCCAGCGTGGCGCGCCGCTCTTCGACCGTCCTGGGGCCCACCATGCCACTGTCATGGATGCCGCGCATCCCCAGTGTCCAGATGCTCTCATAGCGGGCGTTGCTGCGCACCCGCGCATCCCAATAGCGCCGCACCCCGTCGGGGTTTTTGAGATAATCGAAATCCTCGGCCGGGGCGGTCCATTCGCCGACATTGTTGCGCAGCATCGGCTCGGCATGGCTCGACCCCATGATGATGGCATAGCGATCGACCAGCGCCGCATTGGCCGGGTCGGCATTGAAGGGTGTCGTCACCTTGTGCATCGCCGGCCACAGCAGATTGGCCTTCAGCCGCAGCAGCAGCTCGAAAACCTGTGCATAAGTCTTCGGCCCCAACGGTTTCTCGCCGGGCGCGTGGGTGCCCGCCGCCCAGGGCACCAGCCCCCAATCCTCGTCATTCAGGAAAATGCCGCGATATTTGACCGAAGGCGGCCCGAACCGCCGGGCATCCTTCGCCACATAGAGCGCATCGCGATGCAGCGGCGTCACATCCGCCCACCAGTGCCAGGGCGACACGCCGATCGCGCGCGACAGTTCATAGGCGCCATAGGCGGTGCCACGCCGGTCGCTGCCAATGATCAGCAGCGCGCGCGCCACGCCGGGTGCCGGCCGCTCGACCGGCAGGATCAGGAAACTCTCCCACGCGCCTTTCAGCTTCGCGACATCGATCCGCTTGTCCGCCACCAGCCGGTCGATCGCTTCACTGTGGCCCAGCGTGCCAATCCAGACCTGTGCCGCGCCGCCCTCGGCCGCGCCAGTGACCCGGCCAATATCCTGCTTCAGGTCATCGGCGGCGATCCGCACCACGGCGTCGTCGGCCGGATCGGTGACGATCCGTGCCGCCTGTCCCTGCGCCACCAGCGGGAAATCCCCCCGCTGCGCCACCGACCGCACCCAGTGCGCCGCCTGCACCGGCGTCGCACCGAGCAGCAGCAGCGCCAGCCACCAGCGCATCAGAAATGCACCATGTTGGTCGTGTCGATCCGCCGGTCCGGCAAATCGCGGATCGCGCTGCTGCGAAAGCCGGTCACATTCTCCAGGCGGAAGGCATCCGCGCCGCCCGGCATTTTCAGATAGGATCCGTCAAACCCCTCGACATGCTTCAGCCAGAAGGCCGGCCGCGCGTCCGTCGCCCGTGTCCGCACCTCGACATGGCTCAGGTCCAGATTGCGCGCATGCCGGATGAAGAAACCGCTCGCCGGCAAGGGGCCGAACCGGTCGGGATCGGGATAATCCTCTTCCTTCGCCGGTGGATCGATCCCGGCCATCGCCGCGTCGCCGCCGCCCGGCTGGTCGATGAAGAGATTGCTGATCTGGATGTCCTCGACCGGATGACCGGCCACCCCCGCGATGATCGACGGCAGCATCGACCCGCTCTGGCAGGTCACATTGTCGATCAGCACCCGCCGCATCGATCCCACCGCCGCACCGGCCGGCCCGCGCATCCGCCGGCCGAGCCGAAGGAACAGGGCCGGGCTGTGACAGCCGCGCATGGCGATGTTGCTGATCGTCACATCCTCCATCACCGCGCCGTCCACCGTTTCCAGCGCCAGCCCCCAGCATTGGTCGAACACGCAATTGCTGATCGTGATATTCTTGAACCCGCCATTGCTTTCGGTGCCGCACTTGATCCGGCCCAGCAGCCAGGTGTTGCGATTGCGCGCCAATGGTTGGAACGTCCCGTCCAGCAGCGTGCCGACGACATAGGATCCGCTGACATGGCAGTTGGTGATGGTCACATTCTCGGTCGCGCGCGGATAGCCCAGCGCATAGCTGGACTTGGGCACGATCGCGTCGTCATAGGGGGTGTTGAGCGTGCAGTTGCTGACCCGCACATTGCGGCAGCAGTCGATGTCGAACCCGTCGCGGTTGGTATCGACGGTGAGGTTGTCGATCAGCAGATTGTCGACCCCGGTGGCCAGCAGGGCGAAATGCCCGCCCTCCAGAATCGAAAAGTCCCGCAGCGCGACATTGCGGCAGTTCTTGAGCGCGATCGCCTTGTTGCCGACGCCGGGCAGTTCGGCGGCCGGCCGATCCGTGTCAGGATGGCCCCGGCTCAGCCCCTTGCCCCAGATCAGCCCGTCGCCGCAGATCGCGATGTCATGCAGCCCCTCGCCATGGATCAGGCTGTTGCGCCAGTGATTATGGCCATAATCCTGATAGGGGGCGATTGCCGGATCCTGCGGCTCGGCCGCATCATAACCGCCATTGGGAAGGCCCGTCAGCGGCACCGACGCGGCCAGCAGGGTGGCGCCCCGGTCGAGCCACAGGGTGACGTTGCTCTTCAGGTGAATGGTATAGCTGGCATAGCGGCCGGGCGGGACATAGACGGTCCCGCCGCCGCGCTCCGCGGCAAAGGCGATCGCCCGGTCGATCGCCGGGCTGTCGATATGGCTACCATCGCCCTCCGCGCCGAAATGGCGGACATTCACTATGCCTTGCGGTAGGGCGCGGCCAAAAGCGGGCAGTGCCGCCAGCATGGATATGCCGGCGGCACCTTTCAGCAGGAAACGGCGATCGAACGGTCCTTCCATTTACCCCTCGATCCCCGTTTCCCGTGACTCAGATATAGGTGCGCAGGAACTCGCCGAGTGCGCACATGGCCAGGCTCTGGCCATAGGGCATGGAGGTGAGCGCGATGTCCTTGTAGAATTGCATCGTGTCGCCCATCGCCGTGCCGAAGCTCACCTGCTGCAGCTCGCCGGTCTCGTCGATATTCGCCAGCACGCCGCGCACCGCCTTGATGCCGACTTCCTCATAATGGCGGGGCAGATAGCCCTTCCGCACGGCTTTCAGGATGCCATAGGCAAAGCCGGCGGTGGCCGATGCTTCCAGATAGCTGGTCGGATCGACGATCAGCGTGTGCCACAGGCCGGTTTCGGCGTCCTGCGTCTGCGCCAACGTCTTCACCTGGGCGGCCAGCGTGTCGATCAGGAAGGTGCGGAAGAAATCGCCTTCCTTCAGGTCGAGGATCTCGATGATCTCTGGGATGGCGATCGTCACCCAGCAATTGCCGCGCGCCCACAGCGCTTCGGCGAAATTGTGGCGACCGTTGAAGTCCCAGCCGTGGAACCACAGGCCGGTCTTCTTGTCGAACAGATATTTGATATGGACCAGGAACTGGCGCTTGGCTTCCTCGACATAGGCCGGGCGGTCCAGCAGCAGGCCGATCTTGGCCAGCGGCAGCACCGACATCATCAGCGTGTCGTCCCACATCTCGCCAGGATTCTCGTCATTATAGACGATGTGCTGGAACCCGCCTTCTTCGGTCTTGGGCAGGCCATCGGCCGCCATCAGCCATTCGGCCCAGACGTCCAGATAGGGGATGTAGCGCGGGTCGGGCTCATATTCATACAGATAGGCCAGCGTGATGAACGGGGCCATCGTGTTGATATTCTTGGTCGGCGTGCCTTCGGCAAAGCGATCCTCGAACCACTGCTTGATGATGCCCAGCGCCTTCTGGTCGCCGGTCTGCTCGAAATAGCGCCACATGCCGAACAGGCCGACGCCGTGGGTCCATTCCCACCCGGCCCAGCCCTTGGTGTCGATGATGCGGCCATCTTCCAGATGGAGCAGGAATTCGCCTGTCTCGTCCTTGATATTGACGAGATTGTCCATCAGCCGGTCGATGGATTCGACGACCTGCTGGCGCGGTACATCATGGGTGAGAGCGGCCACTTACTTGGTCTCCTTGAGGTCTGAAGGTGCGTTTGGCGCGGTCACCATCTGCACCGGCAGACCGCCTTTCACATTGCGTAGGGTGACGAGGCGCACGGATTCGAGCGCATCGCCCGGCTGACCGTCGGACGTGACGGCCAGCGCGACATGGTTCTGGCCCCTGTGATTCAGGATGCCTTCGGGAATGGGGAAGGTCCGCTGCGGCCCGACATGGGCGATGAACTGCCCCATGTTCCAGCCATTGACGAACACCAGCACACGGTAACGGACCGGGGAGCGCGGCTTGCTGGCGTCGCCGAAGCTGAGGCCAATGGTCGCGTCCTGCCCCTTGGGGACGTTCAGGGCAAAGCTGGTGCGATACCAGCTCGTCCCGGCCGCCGCCTGGGTCGCGGGCACGCTGGCCTTGGCCCAGCCGGCATCGTTGAAGCCGGGCAGGTGCCAGCCCATCCGCTCGCCATAAAGGCCGCCACTGTTCGCGGGGCCACGGGCGACATCGGGCAGATCCTCGCCGCCCTGCTTGCCCTGGATCTTCCAGTTGATCGGCACGACGAAGCTGCGCCCGCTCGGGCCGCCCTCCAGCGATGCGGACACCAGGCCGCGCGCCTCCTTGTGGAAGTCGTCGCTGTCCAGATCCCAATTATGGCCATTGTTGCGGACCATGACGGAGAGGACATGCTCGCCCGCTGCCTGCGCCTCCGCCGGCAGCGCAAAGCGCGCCGTGCCGGTGGTGATCGGCCGGGGCAGGCCGCCGGGGGTCTCGCCTTCACCCAGGAACTTGCCGTCGACCCAGGCCTGCACCAGGCCCGAACCGCCCGCGCCATAATAAAGCGACAGCGCCTTGGCATCGGGTGAACCGGTGAAGCGGCCGCGATACCAGACATCGCCATCATGGAAGCCATAGGCGTCCATCAGCATATTGGGCTGGCCGTCCGGCTTGGCGGTGGTGCTGGCATAGGACCGGTTGTCGATCGCCTGCCAGCCGCTGTCGTCGAAACCGGGCTGCGCCTCGGGCGAACCCTGTGCCATGCGCCAGTCGTTGAGCGCCGGCAGCGCGACATCGGCCGGGCCGGCGAGCGGCTGGACCGCGGCGATGCTGCCGATGGCTGTCGCCTTCGTCGTCACCTTCGCGCCGTTCCAGCTGACCGAGCGGACCGCCTTGGGCGCCCAGATTTCGAGCGGGCTGGCCGAAGCTATATCGCCGGTCAACACCAGCGAACCGCCCTTGGCAACGGCGCTGCGCACCAGCGCCGGCCCGCGCACCAGCATATCCTTCTCGCGCCAGTAGCGCGCGCCCTCGGCCTCGTCGGCCAGGATCAGGGTCAGCGGCGGACGTCCGCCCCCCTCGATCCGCACCACGGCGCGGCCCTGATGGCTGTAATCCAGCTTCAGGTCGCCCTTGGCGGCATCGAACGCGCTGCGTGCCTGGCCTTCGAGCACCGTCACCTTGGGTGCGGATGCATAGCGCAGCACCGTCTCGCCCGGCTCGCCGGCGCGGCCATAGAGCAGGATCAGGTCGTTGCCGTCGATCTGCTGCGCCGACTGGAGTTCGGAACTGGAATAGACCAGCCGCTGCCCGCCCAGCGTCACGCCCGCGACCAGCCATTTGGCATCAAAGCCATTAAGTTGCATCGGCACGCTATAGCGGCCATCGGGCAGGTCGGCGGTGAAGCTGAAGCTATCGCTGGTCTGCCCGTTGGACGGCTTGTGCGTCACCATCAGGAAGCGCGCGTCCGTCTCCGGGCTCTTGTTGTGATAGACCTGGATATTGGGCGAGCTGATCTCCGGCGTGCCGGCCGGGATCATGCCGGCCATGTCGGGGACGGAGGCGATCAGGCCGCCCAGCTGCTTCATCTCCAGCGCCTTTTCGCGCACCTCGCGCGGCTCGGAAATGGCGGAGCCATAATCATAGCTGCTGAACACCACAGGCGCGGGTAGCCAGCCCCAGCTGGTGCCGCCATAGCCCATGTAGAAGCTCTGGATGCCGATGCCATTGGCCAGGTTGGTACCATAGAAGACGCGCTGGAACCGCTTGCCACGCTGGATCGCGTTGCACTCATAGCCGCCGTTGGATCCCCAATAGTCGAACCAGCCGCCACCGAATTCGGCCAGGAAACCGGGCGTGTCGGGGGAGGCCGATGCGCCGCCCTTGGCCCCGCCCGGACCATAATAGCCCCAGTCGGGCGCGGCCGACCCGCGCGTCGGCTTGCCGTCCACGGTACAGGTGCCGCCGGGATAGCCGTCGAACGCATACATGTCGTTGGGGCCGTGGACGACCTTGTCCACCTTGCTGCTTTCCGGCGCCCAGTAACCGTTGCGGCCCTGGTCATTGTGGAACAGCGGCACGGTGATGCCGTCGGCCCGTGCCTTGGCATAGAGATGGTCCATGTAGCGGCGCTGGGCGGGCGTGGTCATCGCCAGCTCATTCTCGATCTGGTGCAGGATCACGCCATATTTGCGGCTGGGATCATTGTTGATCTGGTGCTTGGCGATGATCGCATTGACCTTTGTCAGCCATTCGTCGGCCGCCGCCATATAATCGGGGTCATCGGTGCGGGCGCGGGCGCGCTGGTTGACCAGCCAGCCGGGAAAGCCGCCGCGCGACAGTTCCGCATTCACATAGGGACCGGCGCGGGTGATGACGTAGAGGCCTTCCTCCTCCGCCATCGTCAGCAGTCGATCGATGTCGCGGATACCACTAAAGTCGTACACGCCCTTTTTCGGGCTGTGGAATCCCCAGTCGAAATAGACGGCGACGCTGTTGAAGCCGCTCGCCTTCATCTTCTGCAGGATGTCGCGCCACAGATCGGGCGAGGGCAGGCGGAAATGGTGGAATTCCGACGACCAGATCACCATCCGCTTGCCGTCGATCATCAGCGATCGCGCATCATAGGAGACGCGGCCGAAGGTCTTGACCGGGGCGGAGAGATTGGCGGTCGGCTTGGCCTGCTGCGCGAGCGCAGGCGTGGCCAGCATGGTGCCAAGGGCGAGGGCGGCGATGAAGCTACGCATGGATGTCAGCCTGTCCCTGCACTCAATCCATGTGGAACAGCAGCGACAGCGGCCATTCCTTGGGCTGGTTGCTCGGCTGCACCTCCATCAGTGGCGCCATATAATCCCACCAGCGCTTCATGATCGGATGGTCGGGCAGGCTGTCGCGGCTGTTGTCCTCGCGCAGCTTCAGCACCGCGAACAGGCTCAGCGTCTCTTCGTCCAGGAAGATCGAATAATCATGGATGCCCGATTCGGTCAGCAGTGCCGACAATTCGGGCCAGATCTCGTCATGGCGCTTGCGATATTCCGCGACCACGCCGGGCTTGAGCTGCATCTTGAAGGCGTGGACGGACATCGGCTCTCCCCTATGAACCATATTATGGAACTCGAAACCGATATTTGGGTAACATCGTCCCACATGTTCGTCAAATGCTAAGAATGGGTGGGACGATGCTGGTTCAGCGCGCCAGGATCGGGCTGTTGCGGATCGTCAGCCCCGCGACATCGTCGAACAGCGCCGGTGGCCGCGCGTCGGGCGTCGCCGTCTCGGCGGTAAAGCGCTCGATCGTCAGCCGCTCGGCATGGCGCGCCCATAGCGCCCAGCTGGGCAGCACGCCGAACATGCTGGGTTCGGGATAGGCATCGGCCAGTTCCTCCGGCCTGCGCGCCGCATCCTGCGCGGTGCCGCCACCCTGATAGGCCAGATGCACGTCGCGCAGCGTCACGTCGCGCACCGGATGGCCCGGCAGGCCGGCAATGCTTGTGGCAAATCTGTGATCGATCCCGCGCGCATCCACCTCGCTGATCTCCACGCCGGCGATCGCGCCGATGCCAGTGCCATCCGGCCCGCGTCGCCGGTCGCCGATGCGCAGGAAGATCGGCGCGGTCGTCACCTCGCGCATGGTCAGCCGCCGCGCGACGATATTCTCCATCACCCCGCCGTCGACGGTTTCCAGTGCCAGCCCACGGCAGCGGGTGAAGCGGCAATCCTCGATCCGGATATTGCGATATCCGCCATTGCTCTCGGTGCCGAGCTTGATGCGGCCGGTGACCCGGTCCTGGTCGGGTGCGATCTGCTGCGTGCTGCGTTTCGTGCCGTCCAGCATCGATCCCATGTCATAACCGGACACGTCGCAGTCGCGGATCAGGATATTCTCCGATGCGATCGCCCGCCCCAGCGCATAGCTGCTCTTGACGACGATGCCGTCATCATTGGGCGAATTGACCCGGCAGCGTTCCACCACCACGTCGCGCACGCAATCGAGGTCGATGCCGTCGCGCTCGGTATCGATCGCCAGATTGTCGATGCGCAATTGCTGGGTGCCGGTCGCGATGATCGCGAAATGCCCGCCTTTCAGGATCGAAAAGCCGCTCAAATGAATGTTGCGGCCGTTCTTCAGCGCAATCGCCTTGTTGCCAAGGCCGTTCATCTTGGCGGCATCGGGCTCCAGCTCGGCAATCTGTGCGTCGCTCATCCCGCGCATCGACAGCGGCCGTTCGCCGGCCTGCTTCTTCCAGCGCGCGCCCGGCCCGTCGCGGGTCAGGCCCAGGCCGTGGATCATGCCGGGGCCAAGAATGGCGACCTCGACCAGATCCTCGCCCCAGATCAGGCTGTTGTGCCAATGGCTATGGCCGAAATCCTGGTAAAGCTGCTCGATCCCCGCTTCGGGCAGGTCATAACGGCCGGCATGGCGCGCCGGATCAGCCGCCTCGATCACCGCGCCGTCGCCGATGACCAGAGTGACATGGCTCTTCAGCCGGATCGAGAAACTCAGATAGCGGCCGCGCGGCAGCAGCACCGTGCCACCCCCCGCCTGCGACGCGGCCAGGATCGCGGCATTGATCGCATCGCTGTCGATCGCGACACCGTCGCCCCGCGCGCCATGGTCGCGCACGTCGAACCGCCGCGTCGCATGACCGGCAAAGGGGAAGGCGGTGCCGGGCGCCAGCAGCGCGCCGGCGGCCAGGCCCAGGCTCATCTCGCGCCGGCTCATCTTCAGCATGCCTCAGTTGCCCGCCGGACGCACATCGCTATGTGCCCGGCTCGGCACGATCGCCACCTGCGCCGCGCTCGGCGGTTGGGTCGGCACAAAGGGTGCGGCGACGATATGCGGCGCCAGTTCGGGAATCTGCGCCCTGATCCGTTCGGCCACCGCACTCGCCATCAGCCAGGCGCCATAATTATTATGATGGGTTCGATCATTCCCACCAGCGTTGAAGGCGGTGGGGGCGACTTCCGGCCCTAGTGCTTCATAAATGGCGCGGCTGTCGGCATTGAGGTCGATCAGCGGCACGCGCTCCTCGGCCGCCAATTTGCGCACTGCATCGGCATAAAGGCCCAATGTGTCCTTGATCTTGCCATGCGTGTCGAAATTGCCCCGTTCCGGCGATGTCACCAGCACTGCATGGGCGCCGCGCCGCCGCGCCTCGGCGATATAGGCGCGAAGATAGGCGGGGTAGGTGTTCGCCGCATCGACATAGGTCTGCGGCCATTCCTGCTTCTGGTCATTATGGCCGAACTGGATGAACAGCCAGTCGCCCGGCTTGACCGCCGACAGCAGCTTGTCGAAGCGCAGGTCGGTGAGGAAGGATTTCAGCGTCGCACCTGAACGCGCATGATTGGCCACGGCAACCGTGCCGTCCAGCATCGCCGGCAGCATCTGACCCCAGCTTGCCGCGGGTTCGGCTGCTTGATCGGTAACCGTCGAATCGCCGGCGAGGAAAATCGTGGGCGCCGTCACCGGCTCGATCTTCACGGAGCTGAGTTTCGGCTGGCCAAGAAATTCCAGGGTGAGGCGATCATCCCAGCTATATTCCCGGATATCGACGCTGGGCAGGCGGACGGCATTGCCGCCAGGGGCATTGGCGGGCGGTGGCGGCAGCGCGGGGCTGCGGACATTGACCAGAAATTGGCGCTGGACGAACTCACCCTTTTTCGTAGCGACGTTACGCAGCATCAACCGGCGGGCTTCAGCCTTGACCGTGGTTTCGCCGGCCATCTTGCGATCGCCCAGCGTCAGCGTCACCCGATAGGTGCCATCGGGCACCGCCACCGAAAACAGAAAGTCGCTATCCGTGCTCCCCGGTTCCATGCCGTGGCCGCCCGCACGGTACGGTGTTTGCCGTTCAACGCTACCTGGCGACAGATCGAAGGTCAGGACGGAGGGCTGGGACGGTGCCCCGGCCATCAGAAACAGGGCAAGAGCAGAGCTAAGGGGCATGGCGCAGTGTATCCCGAACTGGGCTGGCGAGACAAATAGGGGAGCGCGCCAAGACGCGCTCCCCCAAGAAAACCGCCCGTGCAGAGGCGGAAGCAGGAATCCGGTCGCGATCACGATGGGATCGGTCTCATAAATTGATAGCATGATCCATATATAGGGAAAAAATTCCGGTCAATCCCTCCCTGCATCCAATGCGATCAGCGTCATGGTGATCCACAGTGTGGAACTTGCGATCATATTATGATTTTTATGGAAATGTCGTGAAATATAATATAGTGTGACACAAAATTTCACATAGTGGGAATGCTGGCGAGGGCCGGCACATTGGGGAGGAAGTCATGATCGAGCATTACAGCCGTATTGCGTCCGCGCGCCGTTCGTCGGTGATCGCGCTGGCCGTCGCCATGATGGCGGGCGCGCCGGCCTTTGCGCAGGACCAGGCGCCGCAGGCACAGCCTGACCAGGAAAATGCCGACATCGTCGTCACCGGCTTCCGCGCCTCGCTCAACAGTGCGCTCAGCATGAAGCGGCAGGAAGCCGCTGCGATCGATTCGATCGTCGCCGAAGATATCGGCAAGTTCCCCGACTCCAACCTTGCCGAATCGATGCAGCGCGTGCCGGGCATCGCGCTCCAGCGCGGCGACGGCGGCGAAGGCCGCAACATCTCGGTCCGCGGCCTTGGCCCGGCCTTCACCCGCACCCGCATCAACGGCATGGAAGGCACGTCGCAGACCGGTTCGTCGGACATTTACGGCGCCGGCAACAATGGCCGCAGCTTCGACTTCAACGTCTTCCCGACCGAAATCTTCTCGGCCCTGTCGGTGCGCAAGACGCCCTCGGCCGATGTCGAGGAAGGCTCGCTCGGCGCGACGGTCGATCTGAGTGCGCCCAAGCCGATGGACCAGAAGGAGGATTTCGTCCTCTCGATGACCGCGCGCGGCGTCTATAACGAACTGTCCAAGGAGGTCGATCCGCGTGCCTCGCTGCTGATATCGAAGAAGTTCGGCGACAGCGGCTTCGGCATCCTCGGTTCGGTCGCCTATCAGAAGCGGCACATCCGCGAAGTCGGCTATTCGGCGGTCGACATCCTGTCGGCAAACGCCAATGGCGGCTTCTGTTCGCCGCTTGGCGCGCCGATCAACACCGCCGGCCAGACGGCTGCGCAACTGGCGGCGCGCGGCGTGACCGCCACCGATTGCAGCACGGGCAATCCGCGGACCAGCGATGCCGGCGCCTATCAGACGATCCAGGATCTGCGGCGTGACGACCTGGCCAGCACGCCCGGCAGCGGCGCCTTCCTGCCGCGCCTGCCGCGTTACCTCAACAGTGAACAGAATCAGGAGCGTATCGGCGGGTCGCTGTCGTTCCAGTTCAACCCGGATGATGATACCGACATCTCGCTCGACCTGCTCTATTCGCGGTTCGAGGTCACCCGGCGCGACAATTATATCGCGGCAGTGTCCTTCGCCCGCAACGCCTCGAATCTTGGCCAGCCCATGACATCGGTGCGTGACGTGGAGTTCGACGAAAATGGTTCGTTGCTCTACGGTCTGTTCGATGGTGTCGATGTCCGTTCCGAAGGACTGGTCGATCATTTCGTTTCGACCTTCAAGCAGGCAAACCTGAATTATAAGCGCCAGCTCAACGACAGTCTGGAAATCAGCGGCGTCGTCGGGTTCAACCAGTCGATCTGGGACGGCAAGAAGCGTCTCCAGACTTTCATCGACGCGGTCGATACCGATGGTTTCTCGATCGACTTCCGCGACGGCGGTAGCACACCCAAGCTGGGCTTCGGTGTCGACGTCAATGATCCGGCCAGCTTCGCCTATGCGCCGAGCCTGGCGAACGGCACGGTCTATGGTGGCTTCAGCTTCCAGGGCAAACCGTCGAAGAACACCACCGACAACATGACCGCTGAAACCAACCTGAAATGGACGGTCAGCGATGCCTTCTCGATCAAGGCGGGCGCGCAATATCGGCGCAGCAATTTCCTGTCGACCTTCCTGAACACCTACAATGCTGACCGTATCGTGCAGGCCCTCCCGGCCGGCACGACGCTGGCCGATATCACCACCACCATCACCGGCGTCGACAAGCTGTGGGGCAATGGTGCGCCGTCCAGCTGGGTGGCGATCGATCCCGACAAATGGGCCAGCACCTTCAACTTCGATGCGGTCCGCTATTGCGGCGTGGAGTGCGGCGGTGGACGCAGCCGGGTGCGCGAAGAAGTCATGAGCAGCTATCTCATGGCCAATTTCGACCTGAGCGACGCAATCGGGTTCGGTGTGCGCGGTGACGTCGGCGTGCGCTACGTCAAGACCGACATGTTCTCCTCCGGCTATATCACCGTGGCGAATGCCGCGTCGCCTACCGGTGTGGCCGGCCAGTTCAAGTCGGCGAGCAACAACTATGACGATTGGTTGCCCTCGGCCAACATCGTCGTTGAACCGATCGACAATCTGCTCGTCCGCTTCTCTGGTGCTAAGGTCTTGTCACGGCCTGAACTGGGTCTGCTGACGCCGACCGTGACGATCAATCCGACGACCCGCGTCGGCACCATCAGCAATCCCTTCCTCGATCCGATCCGCGCCAATACGTTCGACGTCGCGGTGGAATGGTATTTCCGTCCGGGTTCGCTGCTCTCGGCTGCCTTCTTCTACAAGGACATCAAGAGCTTCATCCAGAATGTGAACAGCCAGATCGCGTTCAACCAGCTGGGTCTGCCCGATGCCTTGCTGATCGGCGGTAACGCCGTACCGACCGACGACTTCACCATTTCGCAGCCGTTCAACACGCCGGGCGGCAAGCTCAAGGGTATCGAGCTCAATGCCCAGATCCCCTTCACCTTCCTCGACGGCTTCTTCAGCAATTTCGGCGTGCTGGCCAATTACACCCACGTCACGTCGAAGATCGATTATATCCTGGCCAGCGCGAACGGCGTGCCGACCGTGACGACCACGGCGGACCTGGTCGGCCTGTCGCCCAACACCGCGTCGGGCACGCTCTATTATGAGGATGACAAATTCTCGATCCGCACCACCGGCAACTTCCGCGACAAGTTTATCCGCGGCATTCCGGCCTCGCCGGGCAGCGATCTTCAGGGCAATGCCAAGACCTTCTACATGGATGCGTCGGCCAGCTATAATGTCACCGATCGCCTGAAGATCATCGTCGAGGCGCAGAACCTGACCGACGAACAGAACCGCCTCTATATCGACAGCCAGCGTCAGGACACGCTGTTCGAAACCCGCATCGGTCGCACCTTCACCTTCGGCGTGACCTACCGGATGTAATTTCCCAGTCTTCCCCAAACTTGGAGCCTGATCGTCTGAGGTGGAAGCGCTTCGCGCTTTCACCGAAGGCGTGAATCAGGCTCCATTTTTATGTGGCAGGCGCGGCTACCTACGGTGACCGCGCCCATTTTCTTGTTTGGGACGAAAGGAAATTCAGCGCTGGCCGCTGAAGCCCACCGCGGCGCTGATCTGTTCGGCCGACTTCATCACCTGCTCGGCCAGCGCCGGGCGGACATCGTCGGTCAGATAATGGGCCGCGCTCGCGATCGAGATGGCGACGCAGATCTGCCCCTTGGCATCGCGCACCGGCACCGCGATCGACCGCACGCCATCGCCCAGTTCGCTGTCATGCAGCACTTCGCCGCGCGCCTTGTGGATGCGCATTTCTGCAATATAGGCGTCGATCTGCTTGCGGCTGGCCTCGCCGCCCTTGGCCTCGACATAGAGCCGTTCCCAGGTCGCCTCATCCTCGTCCAGCAGCAGCGCCTTGCCCAGGCCCGTTTCGGCCACCGGGCGGCGATCGCCCGGTGCGGTTGCGACGCGCAGCCGCTGGTTGCCGGTCACCCGGTCCAGATGGCGCGACCAGTCGCCCTCGCGCTTGCCCACGAACACGCAGAAGCCGGTCTTTTCCGACAGTAATTCCATGAACGGGCGGGCGACGCGGACATAGTCGATCTGCTCGGTGGCCAGCACGCCCAGCTGCAACAGCTTGGGGCCGAGCGCGAAGCCGTTGCGCGTCACCGCCAGATAGTCGCGCGATTTCAGCGCCTGCACCAGCCGGTGTGCCGTGGTCTTGCTCATGCCCAGCTTGCGGGCCAGATCGGCGGCACGGATCGGCCCGTCGATCACCTCGTCCATGATATCGAGCGCGCGCATCAGCGTCTGCGTGCCCTTAACGCCCTGTTCCTGCTTCTCTTCGCCATCTTGCATATGTTTTTTCGCTTCCTGTTTTCGTCCCATATATAGGGTCGTCCCACATATCGGAAACGAATTTCGCAAAGACGGAACGAAGATCGCGGCTGGCCCAAAAACATAAGGGCCCGCCGATCGAAATCGGCGGGCCCATAGCCGTCAGTCGCGACCCGACGGGGATCAATATTGGACGGTAACGGTCACTGCGCGGCGGTTCTGCGCCCAGCTTGCCTCGTCCGAACCCAGAGACGCCGGCCGTTCCTTGCCATAGCTCACGGTGTTGATGCGGCTGGGCGAAATGCCCAGCGATGCGAGATAATTTTTGGCAGCATTGGCGCGACGGTCGCCCAGCGCGATATTGTAATCGCGGGTGCCGCGTTCGTCGGCATGGCCTTCGATGGTGATGCGGACATTGGGGTTCTGCTGCAGCCAGGCGGCCTGGCTCTGCAGCGTCGCCTGATCCTCGGCATCGACATCATATTGGTCGAGGCCAAAGAAGATGCGGTCGGACGACACCGACGCGACGAAATCTTCCTGGCTGCCCTTGACCGGGCCGGTCTGGCCAACCGGACCGCCCGTCTGGGTCGTGTCGCTGCCACCCGGCGCCGGCGGCAGTTCGGCCGGCGGCTTCTTCGAGCAGGCGGCGAGGGCCAGGACGGCGGTTGCCATGAGCAGGGGCCGGGTGATCTTCATCGGGGTCTCCTAAGGATATCGCCATTCTGCCACCCGGACGGGCAACAGCATGGTTGGTAAAAATCGTTACGCTGTCAAGACGATAGGGTTCCCTATCGCGTCGAAAAGCTGTGGAAAACTTATGGCAGCAATGGACCCCAGGCCGGGTCGGAGCCACTGAGCGGTGTCGGGATGCGCCGTTCGTTCACGCCGGTCAGGTCGACCTGCCACACCTGGCTGCTGCCCTGGCGGCCCGGCGTGGTGCGGAAGAATTGCAGCACGCGGCCATTGGGCGACCAGGTCGGCTGCTCGTCCTGCCAGCCATTGGTCAGGACGCGCTCATTGTCGCCGCTCGGCGTCATCACCGCGATCTTGAAATCGCCCGACAGCTTGGTGAAGGCAATGAGGTCGCCGCGCGGGCTCCATTCGGGCGTCGCATAGCGGCCGCCGCCATGGCTGATGCGGCGCTGGTTCGACCCGTCGGCATTCATCACATAGATTTGCTGTCCGCCCGACCGGTCGCTTTCGAACACGATCTGGCGGCCGTCGGGCGAATAGGAACCGCCGACATCGATGCCCGGCGAATTGGTCAGCCGCACCGGCGCGCCGCCCTGGGCGGACACGCGATAGATGTCGGTATTGCCCGACACCGCCATCGAGAACAGGATGTTGCGGCCATCGGGCGACCAGCGCGGCGCGAAGGTCGTGTTGTTGCTTTCGGTCACCAGCCGCTGCTGCCCGGTGCCGATGTCATAGACATAGATGCGCACCCGGCTGCCCAGATAGCTCACATAGACGATCGACTTGTAATCGGGCGAGAAGCGCGGGGTCAGGGCGATCGACTGGCCATTGGTGATGAAGCGGTGGTTGGCGCCATCGGAATCCATGATGGCGAGGCGCTTGACGCGGTTATCCTTCGAGCCGCTCTCGGCGATATAGGCGATGCGGCTGTCGAAGAAGGGGCTCTCGCCCGACAGGCGGGCATAGATGGCGTCGGCGCATTTATGCGCGGCGCGGCGCCAGTCGCGCGGGGCGACGACATAGCCCTGGCGCGTCAGTTCCTGCTTCAGCGCCACGTCATAAAGGTAACAGCCCACGGTAATGTCCGCCTCGCCGCCGGTGGTGCGGACAAAGCCCTGCACCAGCGCCTGATAGGCACCCCATTTGTCATAGACCGGGTTGGTCACTTCCGGGAAAGCGAGCGCGGGCGTGCCGGCCGGGCCGGACGGATCGAACAGGCCCGATCCCTTGAGGTCGGTGGCGATCACTTCGGCGATCTTGCGGCCCAGTTCATTGGCGGTGCCGGCCGGGGTCGCCACATCCTGCTGCGCCGGCAGGGCGGGCACCGCGATCTTGAGGTTGCTGTCGATATCGCCGGTCACGTCGACCGACAGCTGAGCCAGCGCGGGCATGGCGGTGAAGGCGAGCAGGGCGGCGGTCGCCGCGGCCAGGCGGCGGAGCAGGGTCGTCGTCATCGGGTCAGCCTCGCGTCAAAGCGGAGTGGCCGCAGCCATTTCCATTGTTCATAATATTCGGGCGGCAAATTGCGGAAGGGCGATGCCAGTTTGACCGCCTGGATCGCGCGTTCCGCATGCAGCTTGGCCTGGGGCCGGTTGCTGGCGGTGACGCCCAACTGGTCGATCACTTCGGGCGTGCCGATCACCGCGCCATTCTTGTCCAGCCGCACTTCCAGCAGGGTCACCAACTGATCGGCATCCGCGCCTGACGGCGGGCGCCAGTTGGGCTTGAGCTGCCGGCGGATTTCGGCATCCAGCGCCGCCTTCTGCTGCGGCCCCATGGCGGCGGCCTGCGGTGCGGCGGCGGGTTTGCGCGGCGCGTCGGCGCTGGTGTCGATCCCTTTCAGGAAATCATTGCCCAGCAGCGATCCCTTGGGTTTGGCCGCGGCCTTGCCCGATCCCGATGCTGCGGCCGGCTTGGCGGCCTTGGGTGCAGGCTTGGCGCTGGCCTTGGCCGGCGCGGCGGCCGCTGCCTTGGGCTTCTCCGGCGCCGGCTTCGCCCTGGGCTTTTCCGCCGGCTTTTCGGGTGCCGGCTTGGGCTTGGGCGCCACCTTGGGCGTTTCCTTCTTCGGCGGCGTTGGCTTCGGCTTGGGCGGCGCGGGCTTCGCGACTTCCTTGGGCGGGACCGGCTTTGGTTTGGCCGGCGCCGGGGTCGGCTCGGGCACGGGGGCCGGCTCGGGCTGGGCAGCGGGCGCGGCATCCTCGGTCGGGCCCTTTTCAGGCGCGACGCTGGGCGGTGGCGGCTCGGTCGAGATGCGCGGCGCGGTCGATTGCAGCGCCACCTCGTCCACCAGGCTGACATCCATCGGCGGGCTGTTCAGCTTCAGCGGATTGGGCGTCGCCAGGAACCCGGCCGACAGCAGGCCGAACAGCAGGACATGTCCTGCCGTCGCAACGCCAAGGCCGATTTTTTCCGCGCGTTCCATCGGTTTGACCTATGGCCCCTATTCTGAACCTGCGCTGACATCGTCGGCGCCGTCCTGCCCGCCGGTGCTGACCAGCGCCACCTTGTTGAGGCCGGCCCGGTTGAGCTCGCCCATCACCCGCATCACCCGGCCATAATCCAGCGCCGTGTCCGCCCGCAGGAAGATCTGCGGCGCGTCAGGCTTGCCGGCATTGGCCGATACGATCTCGGCCAGCCGGTCGGGCAGGTCGGCGTCGCTGACCACATCCTCGTCGACATAGATGGCGCCGTCGCGATCGATCGACACCACGGTCGGCTTGGCATCCTGGTCCAGCCCCTTGGCGCGCGTCTCGGGCAGGTTCACCGGCACGCCGGTCACCAGCAGCGGCGCGGTCACCATGAAGATGATCAGCAGCACCAGCATGACGTCGACCAGCGGCGTCACGTTGATATCCGCCATCGGCGCGCGATTGCGCCCGCGCCGACCGGATGGAGGACCGGACATCGCCATCAGCGTTGGGCCTCAAGCTCGCGGCTCAGCGTCGCGTAGAAGCCATCGGCAAAGCGGTTGAGGCGCGATTCCATCCGGTTGATGCCATGGCTGAACCGGTTGTAGGCGATCACCGCCGGGATGGCGGCGAACAGGCCGATCGCGGTCGCGAACAGGGCCTCGGCAATGCCCGGCGCGACGACGGCGAGCGAGCTGTTCTGCGCCGCGGCGATTGAGGTGAAGGCGCGCATGATGCCCCAGACGGTGCCGAACAGGCCGACGAACGGCGCCACCGAACCGACCGTCGCCAGGATGTTCAGCCGGTCCGACAGCCGGTCGACCTCGGCCGCGATCGTGCTCGACATGCTGGTCGCCAGCCGGTCGCGCGTGCCGTCGCGGTCGATCACCTTCTGCGCGGTGGAGCGGCGCCATTCGGTGACGCCGGCGGCCATCACCTTGGCGGCCGGGAATTCGGCCTTGCCGCGGGCTTCATAGAAACGGTCGATATCGTCCGCCTTCCAGAAATCCGCCTCGAACGTGCGGCTCTGCTTGCTCGCCTTGCGCAGGGTGAAGCTGAAGCCGATGATGATCGCCCAGGTCCAGATGCTGGCCAGCAACAGGCCCAGCATCACCCCCTTCACGACGATGTCGGCCTGCAGGAACAGGGCGAGCGGCGAAATGGTGGCGGCGTCGGCTGCGGCGCCCATGGCGGTGCCGACGTCAGGCATGGACAGGTTCATGGGTGGATGTCTTCCCCTCGCATCAAACGGCTGAAAATCTCGATCCAGGGGCGCGGCTGGCGCTGCGGTCGTCCCTGGGGTGTCAGATAGGCGACGGTGATGACGCCGTCGGTCAATATGTCCTCGCCGCGCATGACTCTTTGCTGAATGACGCAGCTGGCGGCCCGCACCTCCATCACCTGGCTGACGACCATCAGGTCATCGTCCAGCCGGGCGGGGCGGCGATAGGCGAGTTTCAGGTCGGTGACGGCATAGACGCCTTCGCCGCCTTCATGATTGGCGCGCTGGTCGATGCCGGCGATGCGCAGCATGTCGGACCGGGCGCGCTCCATATAGCGCAGATAATTGGCGTGATAGACTAGCCCCGACAGGTCCGTATCCTCGAAATAGATGCGCAGCGGGAAATGATGCACGGCGGCGATGAACCGTCCGGATGCGGGCGCTGGCAGGGGATCGGCAAGGGGCATGGGCGGCTATTAAGCATGGCGTGCGGTTCGCGCAAAGGCGGAAAATCGCGTGGGCGAACCATCCATCCGTCGCGATGGCCCGTTCGCCGCCCGCGAAGGGGCTTGGCGCGCGGCCTTACTTGTCGGTAGGGGGGGGCTGGAACGAACATTTGGTGAGGAGAATGGGACATGACCGACATAAAGACCGTGGGCGTGATCGGCGCCGGCCAGATGGGGGCGGGCATTGCCCAGGTCGCCGCCCAGGCCGGCTATGACGTGATCCTGTCCGACATCGATCTGCCCCGCGCCGAAAAGGGCAAGGCCGGCATCGCCAAGCTGCTGGCCCGCGCGGTCGAAAAGGAAAAGATCAGCCAGGCCGACGCCGATGCCGCACTTGCCCGCATCACCCCGGTCGGCGAGATCGCGCCGCTCGCCGGCGCCCAACTGGTGATCGAGGCCGCGACCGAGCGCGAAGAGGTCAAGCGCACCATCTTCACAAATGTCGGCAAGATCCTGGCGCCCGACGCCATCCTCGCCACCAACACCTCGTCCATCCCGATCACCCGCCTCGCCCAGGCCGCGCCCGATGCCAGCCGCTTCGTCGGCGTCCATTTCTTCAATCCGGTGCCGGTGATGGTGCTGGTCGAGGTCATTCGCGGCCTCGCCACCTCGCCGGAGACTGTCGCCGCGGTCGAGGGTTTCGCCGCGAAGATCGGCAAGACCACGGTCCATGCCTTCGACGCGCCCGGCTTCGTCGTGAACCGCATCCTGCTGCCGATGCTGAACGAGGCGGTGTTCGTGCTGGGTGAGGGCGTCGGCAGCGTCACCGACATCGATCAGGGCTGCAAGCTTGGCCTCAACCATCCGATGGGGCCGCTGACCCTGCTCGATTTCGTCGGCCTCGACACCGCCCTCGAAATCCTCAACGTCTTCCTCACCACCACCGGCGATCCCAAATATCGCCCGGCGCCGCTGCTGGTCAAATATGTCGAGGCCGGCTGGTATGGCCGCAAGACCGGCAAGGGCTTCTATGATTATTCGGGCCCGGAACCCGTCCCAACCCGTTAAAAAAACTATCCGGTGGGGCGGCCTCGTGCCGCCCTATCCCGCGCTCAGCCCATGTTTCTTCATGCAATGGCGCAACTGGTCATAGGTCAGGCCCAGCCCCTTGGCGGTCGCCCGCTGATTATAGCGGAACCGCTCCAGCGCCGCCCGCACGATCGCCGCCTCATGCGCGTCGACCGCCGATTTGAGATCGGTGACATCGCCATGGCCGTTCGTCACCGATGCGGTCACCGGTGCCGGTGCCGCATTTTCCGCTGATGGCGCCGCAGTCCCCGGCATCATCGGGCGCGGTTTCCAGGGCGAGGCGAAGGGATCGAACACAATGGACGAGATCGGCCGCCCCGGCTCGGGCCAGCGATAGACCGCCCGCTCCACCACATTGCGCAGTTCGCGCACATTGCCCGGCCAGCCATAGCCTTCCAGTTCGGCCGCGCAGGCGGCGGAGAAACCCGGCCATTGCGGCCAGTTGAGTTCCGCTGCCATGCGCCGGCCGAAATGGTCGGCCAATACCGTTATGTCGCCTTCGCGCGCGCGCAGCGGCGGCAGGGTGATGACCTCGAAGCTCAATCGGTCGAGCAGATCGGGGCGGAAGCGCCCGGCATCGGCGGCGGCGGGCAAATCTTCGTTGGTCGCCGCGACGATGCGGACGTCGACCATCACCGGTCGCGACGATCCGATCCGCGTCACCTCGCCATATTCGATCACGCGCAGCAGCCGCTCCTGTGCCGCCATCGACAGCGTGCCCAGCTCGTCCAGGAACAATGTGCCGCCGTCGGCTTCCTCGAACCGGCCCGGCCGCGCCTTGGTCGCGCCGGTGAAGGCGCCCTGTTCATGGCCGAACAGTTCCGCCTCGATCAGCGTCTCGGGCAGGGCGGCACAGTTCATCACGATCAGCGGCTCGCCCCAGCGCGGCGACAGGTGATGTAGGCGCTCGGCGATCAGTTCCTTGCCGGTGCCGCGTTCGCCGATCACCAGCACCGGGCGATTAAGTTCGGCGGCCCGCCCGGCCAGCTCGACGGCGTCGAGAAAGGCCAGCGACTGGCCGACAAACTGGGTATTTTTCTCCATGTGCCAAAATATGGGGAAATTTCCCAACTTTCAGCAAGCAAAATCTTTGCGCAGCCGTGCCAAATCCTGAAAAAATGGCTGTTTTCTGCGCTTTTCGAAAATTGGCACGGCCTCTGCAATGTTGGGAACGAAGCCGCTGCACAGACAGGCGGCACCATTAGAAGGCCAGGTTCAAGGAGTGTTGAAGATGGAAAAGAACAGCAACAGCGTTCGCGAAATCGGTCAGCTGATGTCGGTCGCCATTGCCGCCGTCCTGTTCGGATCGACCATGATCCTTTCGGCGGTCGGCCCGGCCCGCGCCAGCGAAGCCCCGGTCCTCGCGACCCAGGATACCCCCGCGACCCTGCGCTATCTGGCGTAAGGCCGCACGACCCAGGCCGGGGCGGAAATGCCCCCTCTCGTCCGCCCCGGCCCCCTTGAAGAGAAGACCAGGAGCACCGTTAAAATGGGTATTTTCTCCCGCACCCGAGACATCATCGCCGCCAATGTCACCGACCTGCTCGACAAGGCCGAAGACCCGGCGAAGATGATCCGCATGATCATCCTCGAAATGGAGGAGACGCTGGTCGAGGTGCGCGCGTCCGCCGCTCGCACGATCGCCGACCAGAAGGAAATGCGTCGCCACATCGGCAAGCTGCAGGCTTTGCAGGACGGCTGGACCGAAAAGGCACAGCTCGCCCTCAGCAAGGACCGTGAGGATCTTGCCAAGGCTGCTTTGGTCGAACGCCAGAAGGCCGCCGACATGGCCGAGCATCTCTCCCACGAGATCGAGGTGCTGGACGAGGCGCTGAAGGCGTCGGAAGAGGATATCGCCAAGCTGCAGGGCAAGCTGCGCGAGGCGCGTGCCCGCCAGAACAGCCTGGTCAGCCGCATGGAAAGCGCGCAGAACCGCCTGCGGGTGCGCGAAGCCTATGCCGGCGAGAAGGTCAACGAAGCCTTTGCCCGCTTCGACATGCTCGAACGCCGCGTCGATATGGCCGAAGGCCGCGCCGATGCCATGGGTCTGGGCGCGCAGCCCAAGACGCTGGAAGAGGAAATCGCGGAGTTGAAGTCGGCCGACAAGGTCGATGCCGATCTCGCCGCGCTCAAGGCCTCGATGAACAAGGGAGCCTGATTCCATGGAAGACGTCTTCTTGCCTATCATGGTCTGCGGCATGCTGTTCATCGGCATGCCCTGGCTGATCTTCCACTATGTCACCAAGTGGAAGCAGGCGCCCAAGATCACCGACGAGGATGAGCGGCTGCTGGACGAACTCCACCTGCTCGCCCGCCGTCTCGAAGACAGGCTGCAGACGGTCGAACGGATCGTCGCAGCCGACAATCCCGACTTCCGCCCGCAACGTCCGGCACAGGACGATAATTACGATTTCGACCGGAGGAACTGACATGAGCGCCCGCCGCACCAAATTCTATCTCGACAAGCAGAATGGCAAGTGGATGGGCGTGTGCTCCGGCATCGCCGACTATACCGGGATCGACGTGGTCTGGGTCCGGGTCGGCGCCGTGCTGGTGACCCTCATGGGCGCCTTCCCCTGGACGCTGATCGCCTATTTCGCCGCCGCCTATTTCGCCGATGCCAAGCCCCAGGGCCTTTATTCGGATCGGGACGACGAGAAATTCTGGCAGGGCGTGCGCACCAACCCGGCGCGCTCCACCCGCGACGTCCGCTCCAAGTTCCGCGACATCGACCGCCGCCTCGCCGACATCGAGGTCTATTATACCAGCCGCAACACGCGCCTCGCCGACGAGATCGACAGCCTGCGCTGAAGCATAGCCAGGACAGGGCAGCAATAACGGGGAGTTAAGGCCATGAATTTCGCAGGACCGACCTTCGTTCTGGCCATCATCGCCATGTCGACGCTGGGCTGGATGTTCACCACCTGGGTCCGTGCCCGCCATGGTTATCCGGTTGAAAATGAATGGACGGGCACCGTTCATCGAACAGATCCCGACGCCGGTCGAAAAATCGACCTTCTTTCAAGTGAAAACGAAAAGCTGACTGGCCGCATCAGCCGCCTCGAAGAACGCATCGCAGTCCTCGAACGGATCGCCACCGATCCCGCCGCCCGGACCGCGCGCGATATCGACGCGCTGCGCTGACGCTGGCCGGCAAGGGGAGTAAAGGACATGAACAAGACCGACATGGTAGACGCCTTCGTCATGCCCAACCTGCCGTGGATCATCGGCGGCGGGCTTCTGATCGGGGCGATGGCGATCGGCGGGTGGATCTTCACCACCTGGCTCCGCGTCCGCAACGGTTACCCGCTGGAAAATAGCTGGGGCAAGGCGGTCTATCCGCAGAAGAACGAAGAACTGGTCGAGCGCATCAAACTGATCAGCCAGGAAAATGCCCAGCTGCGCGCCGAAATCGGCTCGATGAAGGACCGGCTCGCCGTGGTCGAGCGGATCGTCACCGACGAAAGCCATCAGCTCAATCGCGAAATCGAGCGGCTGCGCGGCCCGGCGAACTGATCGCCCCGCGCGCCCAAGGGAGGAATGACATGAATCCGTTCGAAATGGTCGTCGCCATCGTCGCGATCACCGCCATCGCCAGCGTCGTTCGCGCCAAATATGGCGTCGTGCGCCGCCACAAGGGCGAGGATTTCATCCAGCGCGGTCCCGATCCGGAGGCCGAACGCCTCCGCGCCGAAGTGAAGGCGCTCAAGGACCGCGTTGCCGTGCTGGAGCGGCTCGCCACCGACAGTTCGACCGCGCTGGAGCGCGAATTCGAGAAGCTCAAGGACCGCGACTGATCGCGGCAAAGGACACAGGGAGGACATCATGCAGGATCCCCTCTTCTACCTCACCATGGCCACCGCCGGCCTCGCCGGCCTCACCATCGTCGCCTTCGCGTCGCTGCGCGGCTGGAACGGCTGGCTCGACCTCAAGCGGGCGGAACTGAGCCGCCGCAGCGAGGAAGCCGCCCCACCATCGGCCGCCGCCCGGATCGAGGTCGCCGACCTCAAGGAACGCATCCGCAAGCTCGAAGCCATCGCCGCCGGCGTCGACCTGTAACGGCTCTTCTCCGTTCGCCCTGAGCGAAGTCGAAGGGCCAGGCTGAGCCAGGGGCGAAGCCGCGTCCCTCCGCTTGGGGGCCGGTTTCGGGCTTTCCCGCACCGCTTTTCCCCCTATATGGGCGGCATGACCGATCAACCCGCCCCGATGCCCGTTCTGGCCGACCTCCAGGAAGAATATGAATTTCTCGACGCCGATGATCGCTATCGCCTGTTGATCGATCTCGGCCGGGGGCTGGAGGATATGCCCGACGCGCTCAAGACCGATACGACGCTGGTGCGGGGCTGCTCGGCGGCGGTCTGGGTCTATCCCACGGTGCTCGACGATGGCCGGCTCCATTTCCTCGCCGACAGCAATGCCGCCATCACCAAGGGGATCATCGCGCTGGTGCTGCTGACCGTGCAGGATCGCGCCCCGGCACAGATCGGCGCGACCGATATAGAGGGCGCGCTCGCCCCCTTCGACCTCAAGAACCAGCTCAGCTCCAACCGCACCCAGGGCATTCCCAACATGATCGCCCTGATCCGCGAGACCGCTGCCCGCTACGCCTGACGGAAACTCCCGCGCATCCCCGCGTTCTTGCCTGACAAGGAGAATGCGACAATGCGCCATATCATGCCCCTCGCCATGCTCGGCATGCTGGCCGCCTGTTCGGGCGGGGACAAGAAGGAACCGACCCAGCGCGACCAGATCGGCCAGGTCTGGAAATATGAAACCGCCGGCGCCAGCCAGAAGGTCGCCTATATCGGCAGCGCCAACAGCGTGCAGACCATGACCGCCGCCGACACCTTCTCGGTGCTGATGGTCCAGCCCATGTCCAATGGCGAAAAGACGGTGACGGTGAAGCTGGTCGGCGCGCCCTTCCAGTGCGACCTGTCCGACTGCGCGGTCGATGCGAAGACCGATGATGGCAAGGCCCATCGCTGGAAGGGCCGCATGACCGAAGCGAAGGACGGGATCGAGATCATGCCCTCGCAAAATGCCTATGAGGCGATCGCCAAGGCGAAAAGCGTGAAGGTAAACCTCGCCGTCGGCCCGAAGGACCAGCGCTTCCCGTTCGAATTCAACGTCGCCGGGCTCGACCTCAAGAAGGGCGCCTGAAGCGCGACTGGCGAGCGCGACGCTGCGCTCGCCATGATCGCCTGCCTTATTCCTGCAGCGACACGCCGGGGCTGCGCGGGTCGGCGGCGCCGATCCAGTGGCCGTCGGCGGTCCGCTCGGCGGCATTGGCCTTGAGGCCCAGGCGCGAGATGATGACGCGGTGGCCCAGTTTTTCCAGTGGCGCCTTCATCGCTTCCAGCGACGTGCCCTGTTCCAGCACCAGCCCGTCACCATTGAAGAATTCCAGGCCCAGCGCGATCGAATCCTGCGCCGACAGGCCCCAGTCGAAATGGGCGATCAGCGCCTTGGCGACCTGCATGATGATGGTCTTGCCGCCGGCCGCGCCGACGGTGAAGATCGGCATGCCCTTGTCGTCATAGACGATGGTCGGCGACATGGACGACAGCGGCCGCTTGCCCGGCTCCACCCGGTTGGCGACCGGCGCGCCATTCTTCTCGGGCGTGAAGCTGAAATCGGTCAGCTCATTGTTCAGCACCACGCCATTGGCGACCAGCTGGCTGCCGAAGAAGCTCTCGATCGTCGATGTCCAGGCCGCGATGTCGCCATTGCGGTCCACCGCGACGAAATGGCTGGTGCCGCTTTCCGGCTGGGGCAGGGCGCTGGTGCGCGGCTGCGCCCCGGCGGGCAGGCCGGGCTTATAGGCACCCAGCGCCTTGTTCAGCCGGATCTCGCCCGACCGCTGCTTCAAATAAGCGGGATCGATCAGCCCGGCGATCGGCACATGGACGAACTCGGGGTCGCCCAGCCAGGTGTCGCGATCCGCATAGGCGAGCTGCATCGCTTCGCCGATGACGTGCCAGGAGCGCGGATCATCCTTGCCCCACTGCGCCAGCGGGAAGCGCTCGACCATGCCCAGCACCTGCAGCACGGTGATGCCGCCGGCCGACGCCGGCCCCATGCCGCACACCGTATAGACGCGATAATGGCCACATACCGGCTTGCGGTCCTTGACCTGGTAATTGGCCAGATCGTCGGTCGTCATCGGCACCGGGTTCCGCGGCGCAGTGGTGACCGCCTTGGCGATCGCCTGCGCATTCTCGCCCAGATAGAAGGCGTCCGGACCTTCCGCCGCGATCCGCTTGAACAGGGCGGCGAGCGGCGGATTCTTCAGCGTCGTGCCGACCGCCGGCAACTGTCCGTCGATCCAGTAATAGCTGCGGATTTCCGGGAAATCGGCCCAGATATTCTGCAAGGCCTTCAGCGCCGTGGCGGTGCGCTCGCCCAACTGGAAGCCGTCGTCGGCCAGCCGGATCGCCGGCTGGAACAGGTCGGCCCAGGGCAGCTTGCCCCATTTCTTGTGGGCTTCCCACGCCATGCGCAGATTGCCCGGCACGCCGACCGAATAGCCGCCCGGCCAGGCCTGGACGAAGGGCAGCGGCTTGCCGTCCGCGCCCATGAAACGGTCGGGCCGGGCGGCGGCCGGCGCGGTCTCGCGCCCGTCGATCGATTCCAGCACGCCGCTCGCGCCGTCATGATGCATCAGGAAGCCGCCGCCGCCGATGCCGCTATTATGCGGCTCGACCACGTTCAGCGCCAGCATCATCGCGATCGCCGCGTCGGTGGCGCTGCCGCCCTTGCGCAATATTTCTTGCCCCGCTGCCGCCGCGCGCGGATCGGCGGCGGACACGGTGGCATTCAACGCCACCGGCTCGCGCGCCAGGGCGGTTACGGGCGCCAGGGCAAGGGGGGCAATCAGGGCGAAGGGGGCCAGCAGGCCGGTCAGGCGGGAGGTCATGGCCGGCACCCTAAAGCTCGCATTTCGTTTCGCAACCCGTCTTGTTTCGATCATGTCCGGGAAGGACGGATCAGGCGTCGATCCCCACCACCTCGCCAATATGTCGCACGCCATCGCGCGCCATCAGCGCCTTCAGGCCATCATTGATCCGCTTGGCAAGATAGGGGCCTTCATAGACCAGCGCGCTATAGACCTGCACCAGCGAGGCGCCGGCACGGATGCGGGCATAGGCCTGCTCCGCATTGGCGATGCCACCCACGCCGATCAGCGGCAGCCGGTCGCCCAGCAGCCGCCGGAAATCGCGGATCTTGCCCAGCGACAGATCGGTCAGCGGCGCGCCCGACAGGCCGCCGGTCTCGCTCGCATGGGGCGATTGCAGCGCCGGGCGGGTGATGGTGGTGTTCGACACGATCAGCGCGTCGATCCGATGGTCGATGCAGGCGGCGGCAATATCCTCGATATCGGCCGGCTCCAGGTCGGGTGCCACCTTCAGGAAGATCGGCGGGCCGCCGACGGGTCGTGCCGCCATCACCGCACCCAGCAGGTCGTCCAACGCCGCCCGGCCCTGCAACGCCCGCAGCCCCGGCGTGTTGGGCGAGGAGATATTGACGGTCAGATAATCGGCCAGCGGCGCCATGCAGGTAACGCCGGTGGCATAATCGGCATTGGCGCGCCCGGCCGCCGTCGCTTCCTTGTTCGCGCCAATATTGATGCCGATCACCGGCCCGTCACCCACCGGCCGGCGATAGCGGGCGATGCGGTCGGCGGCGGCGCCCTGGCCGCCATTGTTGAAGCCGAAGCGATTGATCACTGCCCTGTCCTCGACCAGCCGGAACAGGCGCGGCTGGGGATTGCCCGGCTGTGCCAGCGGGGTCAGCGTGCCCAGTTCGGCAAAGCCGAAGCCCAGTCCATGCATCTTGTGCGCGACCTGGCCATCCTTGTCATAGCCTGCCGCCAGACCGACCGGATTGGGAAAGGCGATGCCCGCCACCGTTTGTGCCAGCATCGGGTCGGCCTTCAGCGGGGCCGGGGTCGGCATCATCCGCAGCAGCGCGATCGACAGATTATGGGCGCGCTCGGCATCGAGCGCGAAGAAGAGCGGACGGATCAGGCGATAGGACATGGCCGCGCTATGCCAGCGGTGCCTGCGCAGGTCGAGTCGTGTTGCGTTATTGCAACAACATATTCCCTTGCGTCATTTCATGACAGAAAACGTCATGAATGCGATCCTTTTCGGTCGTCAGATGTCCGATCTGTCCAATAATCTTCCACCGATTCGGGCTTAAAGCCGTCTTGCGACCCGAAGGCTCTAGGCCATTTTGGCTGATGAGACCTTTTCCTGACCCGGCAGTGAAAGCTGCCGGGTCATTTTTTTGTTGCAACGCTGTGGCGAAAAATCGTCATGGTGACGTCATGGCTCTTGCACGGTCGTTGGCCGCGCTCATAATGCCGCCACTGGGGTGAAACTATGGGGCCGCAACATTGGGATCTGCCGCTGAGTGCGGCGCGGGGGGTGGTGCCGGATAATCGCGGGCCATTGTCCTATTCGGTGGATGCCGAACAGGGCCCGGTCCGCTTGCGCTATTTCACCCCGCCGGAAAAGGTCCGACCCTATTTCGGCTCGCTCTACATATTTTCCGTGGCCGCCGACCATTATGCCGACGTCACCCGCGCCGATGTCGCGCAGTTGCGGCTGATGCTGCGGGGCGATGGTCGCTATCATTTTCAGGATGGATCGGTGCAGCGGCCCCCCGCGGTCGGCCTGATCGGCCCCACGCAGGGCGCGACCCGCTTCGAACTGGATGCGCCGACCCGGCTGCTGGGCGTGTCGCTGCTGCCGGCCGGCTGGCTGGCGCTGCATGGCGGCGACGCTGACAAGCTGGCTGATGGCCTGTGTGATCTGGCGGCGGAACGGGACGACGGCTTTCTCGACCTGCTCGCCCAGTTGCAGCGCATGGAGGATGGCGACGCCATGGCCGCGCTCACCTGGTCCTTCCTCGGCGAACGGATCAAGCCGCTGCCCGAAGCGACCTGGGCGATCCTGCGGGCGATCGACAGCTGGCTGATCGGCGAAGGATCGCCGCGGATCGAGGTGCTGAGCGAGATGACCGAATTGTCGCCGCGCCAGCTCGCCCGCATCACCAACAAACTCTATGGCGCCCCGCCCAAGCTGCTCGCCCGCAAATATCGCGCCCTGCGCTGTAGCGCGCGGATCGCGCTCGACCATGAAAGCTGGCAGGCGCTGTGCGACGATGGCAGCTTCTACGACCAGTCGCATTTCATCCGCGAGATCAAGCATTTCATCGGCATGACCCCGCACCAGCTCCAGACCGAACCGACCGCCGTGGTCCAACTCACCCTGCTCCGCCGCACGCTGGGCGGCGATGTCGCGGTGCTCAACCGGCTGAGCTGATCGCCGTTTGGAATGCGCCTTTGGCGTATCCGTACCGGCCTTCAAACGAGGCACGCGACTCGTTTGAACCCCACCCGGCCGCCCATCAGGGTATCATGTCTGGGAGGCCGGGTGGGGGTGTGGGCTGGTGCGGCTCTGAAAATGCGCTCTTTCGCGCATTTTCCAAACAGACTCCCAAGGTAGGAAAAATGCCTTGATTCCGGGGGCGAGTGGGACCACATGCCCAATCGGATTGATTCGATCCGATTTGAGAATGGTTCGCAACACGCATGAAATTATCGAGCTTTGCCGATTATGCCGTCGTGCTGATGTCTGCCGCCGCCCGCCACTGCGGTGCGGCCAAGATGAACGCGACCACGCTCAGCGCCGAAACCGGCATCCCGCTGCCCACCGCGCAGAAGCTGGTGAGCCGGCTGTCGGCGGCGGGTCTGCTCGAATCGAGCCGGGGCACCGGTGGCGGCGTGCGCCTGTCGCGCCCGCCCGCCACGATCACCCTGGCGGACGTGGTGGAGGCGGTCGAAGGCCCCATCGCCATGACCGCCTGCAGCGAACAGGGGGCGCATGACTGCAATCTGGAACAGGATTGCCGCATTCGTCCGCACATGAATCTGGCGAACAACGCGATCCGCGAAGCGCTCGCGAACGTGACCATCGCCAGCCTGACACGAGAAATGGCATGACTGAAGAAGCTACCACCGTCCGTAATCAGGAAGCGCTGGAGGCCGCCGAGCGCGCCTCCACCTATGAGCATGGCTGGTCGTCGGCGATCGAGCAGGATTTCGCGCCCAAGGGCCTGAACGAGGATACGGTCCGCTTCATCTCGGCCAAGAAGAACGAGCCGCAATGGCTGCTCGACTGGCGCCTGAAGGCCTTCGCCATGTGGCAGAAGATGGAAGCGCCGGACTGGGCCAAGCTCAACGTTCCGCCGATCGATTACCAGGACGCCTATTATTACGCCGAGCCCAAGAAGAAGGTGGAGCTGGATTCGCTGGATCAGGTCGATCCCGAGATTCTCGCCACCTATCAGAAGCTGGGCATCCCCATCGCCGAGCAGGAAATGCTCGCCGGCGTGAAGGGCAGCCGCAAGATCGCGGTCGACGCCGTGTTCGACTCGGTCTCGGTCGCCACCACCTTCCGCAAGGAGCTGGAGGAAGCGGGCGTCATCTTCCGCTCGATCAGCGAGGCGGTGCGCGAATTTCCGGACCTCGTAAAGAAGTGGCTGGGCAAGGTCGTGCCGATGCACGACAACTACTTCGCCACCTTGAACTGCGCGGTCTTCTCCGACGGCACCTTCGTCTACATTCCCAAGGGCGTTCGCTGCCCGATGGAATTGTCGACCTATTTCCGCATCAATGCGGAAAATACCGGCCAGTTCGAACGCACGCTGATCGTCGCGGATGATGGCGCCTATGTCTCCTATCTCGAAGGCTGCACCGCGCCGATGCGCGATGAAAATCAGCTCCACGCCGCCGTGGTGGAACTGGTCGCGCTCGACGATGCGGAGATCAAATATTCGACCGTCCAGAACTGGTATCCGGGCGACGAGAACGGCAAGGGCGGCATCTATAATTTCGTGACCAAGCGCGCGCTCTGCCAGGGCCGCAACTCCAAGGTCAGTTGGACGCAGGTGGAAACCGGCAGCGCGATTACGTGGAAATATCCGTCCTGCGTGCTGAACGGCGAGAATAGCGTCGGCGAATTCTACTCGGTCGCGCTCACCAACAATCTGCAGCAGGCCGACACCGGCACCAAGATGATCCACAATGGCAAGGGCAGCCGCTCGACCATCGTGTCGAAGGGCATCTCGGCCGGCCGCTCCAACAACACCTATCGCGGCCTCGTCCGCGTCGCGCCGGGCGCGGAAGGCGTGCGCAACTTCACCCAGTGCGACAGCCTGCTGCTGGGCGACCAGTGCGGCGCCCACACCGTGCCCTATATCGAGGTGCGCAATCCGAGCGCCCAGATCGAGCATGAGGCGACCACCAGCAAGATCAGCGACGACCAGCTTTTCTACGCGATGCAGCGCGGCCTGGACCAGGAAAGCGCGGTCAGCCTGATCGTCAACGGCTTCGCCAAGGAAGTGCTGCAGCAACTGCCGATGGAATTCGCGGTGGAAGCGCAGAAGCTGCTCGGAATCAGCCTGGAAGGCAGTGTGGGCTAAATTTGTCCTGCATCTTCTCGTCATGCCGGACTTGATCCGGCATCCCGCTTTTCTTGGGCGGGGCGTGAAGGCAGCAGGGCCTCGGAGCAAGTCCGGGGTGGCGATAGAACAGAGATTTTGAAGGACGGAAAATTGAGCGACGAAGACGATATCCAGGATGCCCTCGCCGATTTCGCGGAGGATGTCGGCAATGGCCAGGCATGGACCGCTGCGATCCGCATCCTGACCGAGGATTATGAGCTGGAAGAGGGCGAGCTTGCCGCCCGCGCCGTCAAGGATTTCGGCGACCTCGACGCCTATCAGGCCGAATGCCGCGATGCGCTGGAAAAGGGCGACATCGCCATGACCGAGAAGCTGCGGAGCGACAAGGCCTTCCACAAGGCGAAGGCACCCAACCTTGCCCGCATGGGCCCGGTCAGCGAATTCGTCGTCGCGCTGCTGGAAAAGGGCGCGCCGGAACCGGACGCCGACTGGTGGCCCTATATGCCGATCAAGCGCCATATCGACACGCTCTTCCCCGCGCCGGGCGACGTGCGCGACATGGCCTTCTGGACCGCGCGGACGCTCGAGCGCGCGCACAAGGACTAAGGGCGATGGGTGTTCTTCTCATCCTCCCCTGCAAGGGGAGGGGGACCGGCGAAGCCGGTGGAGGGGTGTTGCCCCTCTCGATAGCGGGACACCCCTCCGTCAGGCCTTTGGCCTGCCACCTCCCCTTCCAGGGGAGGATTGAAATCCAAGCCGCTTTGCCGGGACAAAATCATGCTTAATATCGACAATCTCACCAACGAAATCGACGGCAAGGCGATCCTCAAGGGCCTGTCGCTGCAGATCAATGCGGGCGAAATCCACGCGATCATGGGGCCGAACGGCGCCGGCAAGTCGACGCTCGCCTATACGCTGGGCGGCCGCCCCAACTATGACGTGACTGGCGGCACCGCGACCTTCGAGGGCGAAGACCTGTTCGCCATGGACCCGCATGAGCGCGCCGCTGCTGGCCTGTTCCTGGGTTTCCAATATCCGGTCGAAATCCCCGGCGTCTCCAACCTGCAGTTCCTGCGCGAAAGCCTCAATTCGCAGCGCCGCGCGCGCGGCGAGAAGGAACTAAACGGCGGCGAGTTCATCAAGCTGGCCAAGGAAAAGGCCGGCCTGCTCGGCCTCGACATGGAGATGCTCAAGCGTCCGGTGAATGTCGGCTTTTCCGGTGGTGAGAAGAAGCGCGCCGAAATGGTGCAGATGGGCATCCTCGATCCCAAGCTTGCCATCCTCGACGAAACCGACTCGGGCCTCGACATCGACGCGCTCAAGACCGTCGGCGCGGGCATCAACGCGATCATGCGCAAGCCTGACAAGGCCGTGCTGCTGATCACCCATTATCAGCGCCTGCTCGACTATGTGAAGCCGGACTTCGTCCACGTTCTGGCCGCCGGCCGGATCGTCAAGTCGGGCGGCCCCGAACTGGCGCTGCAGCTCGAAAGCGAAGGCTATTCCGAGGTGATCGCGGCGTGACCCTCCTCGCTCTCCCCACGCGCAAGGATGAAGCCTGGCGTTACAGCGATCTTGACGCACTTGCCGCCGTCTGGCCGGTGCCGGCCGCGACCCGGATCACGGTGGCGGAGGGCGAAAGCGCGCATGACCATCTGCTGCAGGATGCGGCCGATGGCGCGACCGCTGTGCATGACTATGTCATTGATATCGCTGACGGTGCCCGGTTCGATTTCCATCTGCTCAACATTGGCGGCAAGCTGGGACGTGTCACCTTCGCTGTCACGCTCGGCAAGGGCAGTCATTTCGAGCTGAACGGCGCGATCATCGGCGGTGGCGAGCAGACGCTGGAGATCATCACCAGCGTCACCCATGCCCAGCCCGACGCGACCAGCGGCCAGACCGTCCGCTCGATCCTGGGCAGCCATGCCACCGGCAATTATCTCGGCAGCATCAATGTCGCCCGCGATGCCCAGCGCACCGACGCTTTCCAGTCGATCAAGGCGATGCTGCTCGACCGCACCGCCACGGCCAACGCCAAGCCGGAACTGGAAATCTATGCCGACGACGTGAAATGCGCCCATGGCGCGACCGTCGGCGAACTGGACAAGCAGGCGCTCTTCTACATGGCCTCGCGCGGCATGGACCCGGCAACCGCCAAGACCTTGCTGCTGAAAGCCTTCGTCGCCGGCGTGTTCGACGATGTCGCGCAGGATGATCTGCGCGAACGATTCGAGGCAGCGGCGCTCGTCAAGCTGGGGACGCTGGTATGACCGATCTCGCCCAAGGCCTGCGCCTGCGGGACGATTTCCCCGGTGTCGGCGACTGGCATTATCTCGACAGCGCCGCCACCGCGCAGAAGCCGACCGCCGTGATCGACGCGATCGCCCGTGCCTATGGCCCGGACTATGCCACCGTGCATCGCGGCGTCTATGAACGCTCGGCCAATATGACGCTCGCCTATGAGGCTGCCCGGCGCAAGGTTGCCGGCTTCATCGGCGCCGCGTCGGACAGCGAGATCGTCTATGTCCGCGGCGCGACCGAGGGTATCAATCTGGTCGCCCAATGCTGGGCCGGCACGCAGCTCAAGGCGGGTGACCGCATCCTGCTGTCCACGCTGGAACATCACAGCAATATCGTCCCCTGGCAGATCGTCGCCGAAAAGGTCGGTGCGCATATCGACGTGGTGCCGCTGACGGATGATGGCCGGATCGATCTCGACGCGATGCGCGCGATGATCACGCCGCAGCACCGCATGGTCGCGCTCGCCCATGTGTCGAACGTGCTCGGCAGCGTGCTCGATTGCCGCCGCGCCGCCGACATCGCCCATATGGTCGGCGCGAAAATCCTGATCGACGGTTGTCAGGCGGTTCCCCGCCTGGCCGTCGATGTGCAGGCGCTGGACTGCGATTTCTACGTCTTCTCCGCGCACAAGCTTTACGGCCCGACCGGCATCGGCGTGCTGTGGGGGCGTAAGGAACTGCTCGACGCCATGCCGCCCTATCAGGGCGGCGGATCGATGATCGACAAGGTGACGTTCGAAAAGACCACCTATGCCCCCGCGCCGACCCGGTTCGAGGCAGGCACGCCGCATATCGTTGGCGTCGTCGGCCTGTCGGCGGCGATCGACTATGTGCAGGGCATCGGCCTCGACGCGATCCACGCCCATGAATGCGCCATGGTGGCCAAGGCCCGCACCGCGATCGGCCAGATCAACAGCGTGCGCGTCTTTGGCCCCGAAGATTCGGCCGGCATCCTTTCTTTCGAGGTGGAGGGGGTGCATCCGCACGATGTCGGCACCATATTGGACGAAACGGGTGTCGCGATCCGCGCCGGCCATCATTGCGCTCAGCCGCTGATGCGGCATCTGGGCGTCGAGGCGACCGCACGGGCCAGTTTCGGCATCTATAGCGACGACAGCGACGTGGATGCGCTGGTCAAGGGCATCGAACGGGTAAGGAAGATCTTCGGATGACCGAGGAAAAGAAGTTCATGGTGGAAGAAGTCGACGCGGTGGAAACCCCGCCCAAGGCGCGCGTGGAAGAGGCGGAGGCCGCTCCGCGCCAGCGCGACTATCTTGACGGTTTCCTGGCGCAGAAGCCCAGCGAAGTCGCGGCCGGCGAGCCGGGCGGCGATCTCTATGACGGCATCATCGATGCGCTGAAGGAAATCTTCGACCCGGAAATCCCGGTCAACATCTATGATCTCGGCCTCATCTACGGCGTCGACGTCACCAGCGACGGTCATGCCGTCGTCACCATGACGCTGACCACGCCGCACTGCCCGGTCGCCGAGTCCATGCCCGGCGAAGTCGAGCTGCGCGTCGGCGCGGTGCCCGGCGTCGGCGATGTCGAGGTGAACCTCGTCTGGGATCCGCCATGGGATCCGGGCAAGATGTCGGACGAAGCCAAGCTCGAACTGGGAATGCTCTGATGACCGAGACGACCACCAAGACTCGTGCCCGCCCCGCCGCCGTCATGCTGACGCCCAGCGCCGAAGGCCGCATCGCCGAGCTGATGGCGCAGGCACCGGAAGGCGCGATCGGGGTCAAGCTCTCGACACCCAAGCGCGGCTGCTCGGGCCTTGCCTATTCGGTCGACTATGTGACGGAAGAGGCCAAGTTCGACGAGAAGATCGAGACCCCCGGTGGCGTCCTTTACATCGACGGTGCCTCGGTCCTCTATCTCATCGGCTCGACCATGAACTGGGTCGAGGATGATTTCACCGCAGGCTTCGTCTTCGCCAATCCCAATGCCAAGGGCAGCTGCGGCTGCGGCGAGAGCTTCACGGTCTGATACTGGCCTCAAGGGGAGGGCGCCGATGCTGCACATGCTGATCCTCGGCATGGGCTATAGCGCCTCCCGCCTGGCCGCCCGACTGCGGGCCGAGGGCTGGCGGGTGACGGGCGTCCGCCGCAGCGCCGATGCCCAGGCGATCGCCTTCGACGATGAACCCGCCGTCCGCGCCGCCATCGCCGGCGCCACCCATATCCTCTCCTCCGTCCCGCCCGAGGGCGAAGACGACCCCGTCCTCACCCGTTATGGCGCCACGATCGCCGCCGCGCCGGCGCTGTGGGTCGGCTATCTCTCCTCGACCGGCGTCTATGGCGATGCGGCCGGCGCCTGGGTCGATGAGGCGAGCCCTGTGGGGCAGGGGCGCCGCACCGCCCGCGCCCGCGCCGATCTCGCCTGGGGCGCCTTGCGGCCCGATGTCCGTCGCTTCCGCCTGCCCGGCATCTATGGTCCTGGCCGCTCCGCGCTCGATCGCGTCCGGGCCGGCAAGGCGCACCGCATCGCCCTGCCCGGACAGATATTCAGCCGCGTCCATGTCGACGATATCGTCGGCGGCATCATCGCCGCCTTTGACGGCCCGCCCGGCGCCTATAATCTGGCCGACGACCGGCCCTGCGCCCAGAATGATGTGATCGCGACGGCCTGCGAACTGCTGGGCCAGCCGCTGCCGCCGCTGCTGTCGCTGGAACAGGCGGACCTCTCGCCCCAGGCGCTGGCCTTCTATGCCGAAAACCGCCGCGTCGCCAATGGCCGGGCACGACGGCTGCTCAGCTGGAAACCTCTTTACCCCACCCATGCCGAAGGTCTAAGGGCCTGTCTTGTGGAAGAAAATCAGCCTTGCTGATCGGTTCGTCGCATGGCTTACGCCCCGTTAACCAGCGTGCGCCGAAAGCGGGATTACCGCATCAACAAGGGTGTGTCATGACCAGCATCGACAAGACTGTTTCCACGCTCGGTGACCGCATCAACGCCATGTCCGTGCCTGATCGCGCGGCCCCCGCACCGGAATCGCTCAGCAGCCTGATCGCCCGCCTCAACATGGCCAAGCTGCGCTACCAGCCCGGCGGCGTCAGGCTCTAGAATCATAGAATAGAGCCTGATTCACGCCATCGGTGAAAGCGCGAAGCGCTTCCACCTCAGGCGATCAGGCTCTAGTTTTCGCCCGCAGCGCGATCACCATCCCGGCGATCGCCAGCAGCGCGCCCGGCACGGCCAGCCCGCTCCAGCGATAGCCCTCCACCACCGTGGAGATCAGCATCGCGATTACCGGGATCAGTACGCTGGTATAGGCGGCCCGACCCGCGCCCATGCGCTGGATCAGCCCGAAATAGAGCGGGAAGGTGACGACCGATCCCGCCAGCGCCAGCCAGCCTATGCCCAGCAGATAGCCGATCCGCGGCTCGATCACCGGCGGCCCGGTGGTGATCCAGGCAAAGGCGGCGTCGATCCCGGCGCCGATCAGCATCGCCCAGGCCAGCACCGCGATCATCGGCAGGCGGCGGGCGATGTCCATGCCCTGCATCACGTTGGCGGTCGATGCGCTCATCAGACCGGCACAGGCAAAGGCCGCGCCCAGCACCACCTTGTCCGGGTCGATCCCGGCAAAGCGATATTCATGCACCAGCATCATCACGATGCCCGCCGTCGCGATCACCGACCCGCCGATGAAGGCCCGGCTGACCGGCTGGCGATGGAAGATCCAGGCCAGGATGCTGTTGGGGATCAGCAGCATCGCATAGACCACCGCCACCACGCCCGACGTCAGATAGACTTCGGCGCGATAGACGAAGTTGAAATTGAGCACGAACTGCGCCGTGCCCAGCAGCGCGGCAAAGACCAGCCCGCCCCGCCCGATATTGAGCGACACGCCGCGCATCCGCGCGAACGCGGCCATTGCAAGCCCCGCCAGCAGGAAGCGATAGCAGACCGACCAGCTTGCGGGCACGCTGCCCAACTGGTCGCGGATCACGATCCAGGTCGAACTCCAGATCAGGGTGACGAGTATGAAGGGCAGGGCGATGCCGCCGCGCTCCATCCCGCGCTGCGCCCTGTCGTCAGGCGTCATGATGCCCCAAGGCCCGGATCGCGGCGGCCAGTGGTGCAACGCTCTGCGCATCCTGCGACCAGTTGGTCACCAGCCGCGCCGCACCCTCGCCCCAATCATAAAAGTCGAAGCCCTGCGCGCGCAGCGTCGCCGCTTCCGCCGGGGTCAGCCAGACGAACAGCTCATTGGCCTCCACCGGATGCATCAGCCGTCCGGCCGCTGCCTGCGCCAGCGCCTGCGCCGCGCCATTGGCGGCGCGGGCATTGTCCAGCCACAGTCCATCCTCGACCATCGCCAATATCTGCGCGGCCAGATAGCGCCCCTTGGAAAAGAGATGGCCCGCCCGCTTGCGCCAGCGCGCCGCTTCCGCTGCCCGCGCCTCGCGTTCGGGGCCGAAGAACAGAAGCGCCTCGCCCACCATGCCGCCATTCTTGACGCAGCCGAAGGAAAGGATGTCGATCCCCGCCCGCCAGGTGACATCGGCCGGCGCGCAGCCCAGATGCGCCACCGCATTGGCAAAGCGCGCGCCGTCCATGTGGAAGCCCAGCCCATGGGCCTTGGCGATCTCGCCCAGCGCCGCGACTTCGTCCGGTCTATAGACCATGCCATATTCGGTCGCATTGGTGATGCTGATCGCCCGTGCCGGCACCTGATGCACGTCGGGGCGGATCGCCTTCAGCCGCGCCTTCACGACATCGGGCAACAGCTTGGCGCCGACGCCCGGCAGCGCCATCAGGCTGGCGCCATGGGTGTAGAAGCCCGGCGCGCCGCATTCGTCGACGACGATATGCGCTTCCTCATGACAGATCACCCCGCCATAGGGCGGGCACAGGCAGGCGAGCGCGATGCTGTTGGCCGCCGTGCCGGTGGCGATCCATTGTGCCTTCACCGGTGTTTCGAACAGGTCGGAAAAGGCGCCGTCCAGTCGCGCGCTCCACGCGTCGCCGTCATAGCCATGGTCGGCATGGTCCGCGCCGGCGATGGCGGCCATCACCTGGGGGCAGATCGGGGTGGCATTGTCCGAAAAGAAGTGCATGGCGCATGCGATACAGGGCGCGCGCTGGGACGGGAAGAGGCCAGCGACAGCGCCTTGGCTCTTTATTCCAAAATTGGTCAGTATATATGACCAATTGTTTCGCGGGGCCGGATGTGACATAGGCGCCCCCGTCCAACGCATAAGGAGACTCACCATGGACGTCGAACAGAAGTCGCGCTTTACCGTTACCCCCAGCAGCAAGGCTGTGGCGGCGGACGCGCGCGCGGTACTTCTGGAGGATCCGGGCTTCGGCCGGCTCTTCACCGACCATATGGTCACCATCCGCTATACGGAGGGGCAGGGCTGGCACAGCCACGCCGTCGGTCCGCGCGAGCCGTTCCAGCTCGATCCCGCCTGCGCCGTGCTCCATTATGCCCAGGAAATCTTCGAAGGCATGAAGGCCTACCGCCTGGCCGACGGCAGCGTCGCCATGTTCCGGCCGGAGGAAAATGCCCGCCGCTTCGCCGAGTCCGCCGAACGCATGGCGATGCCGGCGATCCCGGAAGATATGTTCCTCGAAGCGGTCGAGCAGCTGGTGAAGATTGACGCGGACTGGATCCCGTCGGGAGAGGGCAGCCTCTATCTGCGCCCCTTCCTGTTCGCCAGCGAAGCCTTCCTGGGTGTGCGCCCGTCGAACGAATATATTTTCTGCGTCATCGCATCGCCCGCCGGCGCCTATTTCAAGGGCGGCAAGAAGGCCGTGACCCTGTGGGTGTCGGAACATTATACCCGCGCCGCGCGCGGCGGCACCGGTGCGGCCAAGTGCGGCGGCAATTATGCCGCGTCGCTGGTCGCGCAGAAGGAAGCGATCAAGCATGGTTGCGACCAGGTCGTCTTCCTCGACGCCGCCGAGAATAAGTGGGTCGAGGAACTGGGCGGCATGAACGTCTTCTTCGTCATGGATGACGGTTCGATCGTCACCCCGCCGCTGACCGGCACCATCCTGCCCGGCATCACCCGCAACTCGATCATCAGCCTTGCCCGCGCCAAGGGGCATGAGGTCCGCGAGGAGCCCTACAGCTTCGCCCAGTGGCGCGCCGACGCCGCCAGCGGCAAGCTGCGCGAGGCGTTCGCCTGCGGCACCGCTGCCGTCGTCACGGCGATCGGCACGGTCAAGAGCACCGACGGCGATTTCACCGTCGGCAATGGCGATGGCGGCCTGGTCACAGAAAGCCTGCGCGCCGAACTGACCGGCATCCAGCGCGGCAGCGTGGCCGATCCGGCCGGCTGGGTCCGTACGCTCTGATTTAGAGCTGCACCGGCCCGCACCCCCACCCGGCCTCCCATCAGGATACCATGTTTGGGTGGCCGGGTGGGGGTGTGGGCCGGTGCCGATGCGCCGTAGGCGCATTTCCAAAAAGACTCTGAGACAATTTGTCGCCCCCGCTTTCACCCCGAAAGCGGGGGCGATGCTTTTCAAAGCGCTCTCAAGCGCCTAGACAGATGCCCATGCAACGCTTCGACGTCGTCATTCTTGGCGGGGGCCTGGTTGGCCTCACCCTGGGCATCGCTCTTTCGCGCCATGGCGTGCAATGCGCCGTGATCGATCCGGCCGACCCCGTGCAGGCCACGGCCGCCGGCTTCGACGGCCGTGTCTCGGCGATCAGCTCGACCAGCCATGCTATGCTTCAGGCGATCGGCGTCGGCGCGCATCTGGAGGGCAAGGGCTGCCCGATCGACCGCATCTGGGTCAGCGACGGGCTGGAGCCGGGGGCGCTCGATTTCGTGCCGGACGCGGACGATGGCGTGATGGGGACGATGTTCCCCAATCGCGACCTGCGCGTCGCACTGGCACAGACCGCGGCCGAGGTCGAAAACCTCACCATTTTCCAGCCCGATCGTGCCGTCCATGTCGATCGCAATGCCGATGGCGTCACCCTGACGCTGCAGAACGGCGCGACGATCCACGGCGCATTGCTGGTCGCGGCGGAAGGGCGCAACAGCCCCACGCGCGAGGCGGCGGGCATCAACACCACCCGATGGCAATATAAGCACACCGCCATGGTCACCGCGATCGACCATGAGGTGCCGCACGCCAACACTGCCTATGAAATCTTCTATGTCGGCGGCCCGCTCGCGCTGCTGCCGATGCTGCCGGGCACCCGATCCGCCGTGGTGTGGACCGTGCCCACCGATCAGGCGCCGGCGATGCTCAAGCTGTCGGAACGCGCCTGGCTCGCCGAAATGCAGAAGCGCATCGGCGGCTTCCTGGGCGAGATCAGCCTGGCCGGCCCGCGCTCCTCCTATCCGCTCGGCTTCCACCATGCCGCGCGCATCACCGACACCCGCCTCGCGCTGGTCGGCGACAGCGCCCATGCCATCCACCCGATCGCCGGACAGGGCCTCAATCTCGGTTTCCGCGACGTGGCGGCTTTGGTCGAGGTGCTGGTGGAAGGAATGCGCCTCGGCCTCGATCCGGGCGATGCGCAGCTGCTCGCCCGCTATCAGCGCTGGCGCGGGCTCGACACGATGATGACCAGCGTCGCGATGGACGGCCTGGTCCGCCTGTTCGACATTCCCGGCAAGCTGCCCTCGCTGGTCCGCCGCGCCGGCCTTGCCGCCGTGCAGCGCACCAGCCTGCTCAAGAACCGCTTCATGGCCGAAGCCCGCGGCCAGTCCGGCGCCCTCCCGCGCCTGCTCGCCGGCGAGATGGTGTAATATTCCTCCCCGTGCCGGGGAGGTGGCAGGCGCGTAGCGTCTGACGGAGGGGCAGGTGCCTCTAGCTGCCGTGCTATTGGGCCTGTGCCCCTCCACCGGCTTCGCCGGTCCCCCTCCCCGTGCCGGGGAGGAATGGGTCAATCACAGCATCCGCCGCAGCACCCCGTCCTTCAGCATGAAATGATGGCGCAGCGCCGCCAATATGTGGACGATGATGAGCGCGCTCCACAGCCACGGGATCAGCTCATGCGCCTCGTGTGAGATGCCGACGATCGCATCGCCCTTGGCCACGCCGAATTTCGGCACGTCGAACAGGAAGAACCAGTTCAAGGGCCGTTCGCCCGCCGACGACATGATCCAGCCGGACAGCGGTACGATCAGCATGAAGGCGTAGAAGGCGATATGGGTGAGGTGGGCGGCCAGCTTCTCCCAGCCCGGCATCGCGGCCGGCAGCGCCGGCGGCTTGTGCCCCAGCCGCCAGACGATGCGCAGGATCGTCAGCGCCAGCACAGTGAGGCCGATCGACTTGTGGACCGGCATCACCTTCCATTCTTTGGGCAGGCTGTCATGGGCAAAGCCCAGCCACAGATTGACCAGAATCAGGATCGCGATGATCCAGTGCAACAGGCGGGCGACGGACGTGTAACGGGCCATGGGCTGCTCCTTTTACGGAAGTCTCGCCTGGGCCCTGCGCGCGCTACCCCGCCCGCACGGCCCAGCTATGTCGAAAGGATACGCACGGGCACGATAAGTTCCTTATCCGGCGTGTCTTTTATCCCTGACGATTGGCGACCAGATTATCCACAACCGACGGATCGGCAAGTGTACTAACGTCCCCCAGCGCCTGCGCGGACACTTCGCCCTCGGCGATCTTGCGCAGGATGCGGCGCATGATCTTGCCCGAACGCGTCTTGGGCAGGCCGGGCGCGAACTGGATCGCGTCGGGCGTGGCGATCGGGCCGATCTCGGTCCGCACCCATTTCACCAGATCCTTGCGCAGATCGTCGCTCGGCTCCTCGTTCGCGTTCAGCGTCACATAGGCATAGATGCCCTGGCCCTTGATGTCGTGCGGGAAGCCGACCACCGCCGCCTCGGCGACGCTTTCATGCAGCACCAGCGCGCTCTCGACCTCGGCCGTGCCCATGCGATGGCCCGACACGTTGATGACATCGTCGACCCGGCCGGTGATCCAGTAATAGCCGTCGGCATCGCGCCGCGCGCCGTCGCCGGTGGTATATTTGCCGGGGAAGGTGGTGAAATAGGTCTGGAAGAAGCGGTCATGGTCGCCCCACACCGTGCGCATCTGGCCCGGCCAGCTGCCCGCGATCACCAGATTGCCCTCGGTCGCGCCCTCCTGCACCGCACCGTCGCCATCCAATATCTGGGGAATGACGCCGGGCATCGGCAGGGTCGCGCTGCCGGGCTTCAGGTCGGTGGCGCCAGGCATCGGCGCGATCATCGCGCCGCCGGTCTCGGTCTGCCACCAGGTGTCGATGATCGGACAACGGCCTTCGCCGATCACGCCATGATACCAGCGCCAGGCTTCCGGATTGATCGGCTCGCCGACCGTGCCCAGCACGCGCAGCGAGGCGCGGCTGGTCGAATGCACATAATCGTCGCCCTCCTTCATCAGCGCGCGCAGCGCCGTGGGCGCGGTGAAGATGGTGTGGACCTGATGCTTGTCGACCACTTCCCAGATGCGCGCCGGGGTCGGCCAGTTGGGCACGCCCTCATACATCAGGGTCGTCGCGCCGTTCGCCAGCGGGCCGTAGACGATATAGCTGTGGCCCGTGACCCAGCCGATGTCGGCGGCGCACCACCAGATGTCGCCGGGCCGATAGTCGAAGCAGAGTTCATGCGTCAGGCTGGCCCACAGCAGATAGCCGCCGCTCGTATGCAGCACGCCCTTGGGCTTGCCGGTCGAGCCGGAGGTATAGAGGATGAACAGCGGGTCTTCCGCATTCATCGGTTCGGGCGGGCAGTCGGCCGATACCTGCGCCGCGGCTTCATGCAGCCAGATGTCGCGCCCCTCCCGCATCTGCACCGCGCCACCGGTCGCCTGCACGACGATCACCTTGTTGACGCAGGGCGCCTCGGCCAGCGCAGCATCGACATTGGCCTTGAGCGGCACGGTCTTGCCCGCGCGGCGCCCTTCGTCGGCGGTGATGACGATGGTCGAATCGCAATCGACCAGACGCCCTGCCAGCGCCTCGGGCGAAAAGCCGCCGAACACGACGCTGTGGATCGCGCCGATCCGCGCGCAGGCGAGAAGGGCAAAGGCCGCCTCGGGGATCATCGGCATATAGACGGTGATCCGGTCGCCCTTTCGCGCGCCCGCATCCTTCAGCACATTGGCAAGGCGGCAGACTTCCTCATGCACCTGCTTGTAGGTGTAGCGGCGCACATCGGCGTCCGGGCTGTCGGGTTCCCAGATGATCGCGACCTGGTCGCCACGCTCGGCCAGATGCCGGTCGATGCAGTTGGCGCTGACGTTCAGTTCACCGTCGGCGAACCATTTGACGCCGAAATCCGCCTCGTGGAAGCTGCTTTCGTCGGCCTTGGTCGGCGGCGTTATCCAGTCCAGCCGCTGCGCCCGCTCCAGCCAATAGGCGTCGGCGTCCTCGATCGAGCGTGCATAATCGGCCGCGCGGCCTTCCCGGTCCAACAGGGCCTGGGCGGCCCATTGGGAGGGAACCGGGAAGAAATCGTCAGACATCCAGCTATCCTTTCCTGTGCGCTAAATTCCATGCGCTTGCAGCAGGTTGTAGGAGGCGCGCAGCACGACTTAAAGGGGCGATGCGCGTTTCGCCGCGTTTCTGTGTTTTTGCGCCTTTCCCGGCGCGCGGCCCCGGCCTAACAGAAGATCATATGTGGCAACTTTTCCAATTCCCGCTCTGTCCCTTCTCCCGCAAGGTCCGTCTGCTGCTTGGCGAGAAAGGCATCGGCTATGATCTGGTGCGCGAATCTCCCTGGGAAATGCGCGACGAGTTTCTGGATCTCAATCCGGCCGGCACCACCCCGGTGGTCGTCGACCAGGAAAAGGGCGTCACGCTGATCGACAGCCAGGCGATCTGCGAATATTTCGAGGAAACGGTCGAAAAATTCCCGCTCATTTCCGGCACGGCGGCGGGCCGGGCGGAAGTGCGGCGCCTGACCGCCTTTTTCGACCAGAATTTCTACGGCGATGTCGTTGGCCCGCTGCTGCATGAGCGGATGAAGAAGCGGCTGATCGAGCGCGTCTCGCCCGACGCCCGCGTCCTGCGCGAAGCGATGCGCCGGGCCAACGTCCATATGGACTATATGGACTATCTGCTCGACCATCGCAGCTGGATGGCCGGCGGCACGCTCAGCCTTGCCGATATCGCGGCGGCGGCGCATCTGTCGGTGGCGGATTATCTGGGCGGCATCGACTGGGCCGGGCATGAGCCGGTCAAGCGCTGGTATGCCGGCTTCAAGTCACGCCCTTCCTTCCGCCCGCTCTTGTCCGAACGGATGGAAGTCATCACCCCGCCAACCCATTATGAAAAGCCGGATTTCTAAAGGGCACGGGCACGAAGCGGCTTAGTCCGCCTCGGCCGCCAGATAGACCCGGTTGCGGCCATGTTCCTTGGCCAGGTAGAGCGCCCGGTCGGCCGCCTTCAGCGCCGCGCGCGGGTCGTCATAGGCCAGGACATTGGCGACGCCGGCGGAAAAGCTCACCCGCTCCATCCGCTCGCCATTGGTGCGGTTGACCAGGCTGCGATTGGCCAGATCCTCGCGCACTGCGTCGACCGCCTCGCAGGTTTCGGCCGCCGTCTTGCCGCGAAACAGCATGACGAACTCCTCGCCGCCATGGCGGGCGACATGGCAGCGGTCATCGGACGCCTTGGCCAGCAGCCCCGCGACGAATTTCAGCACCCGATCGCCGGTCTCATGGCCATGGGTATCGTTGACCAGCTTGAAATGGTCGATGTCGCAGAAGGCGACCGATAATTGCTCGTCGCCTTCCTTCGCCAGCTTCAGCTCCTCGCGCAGCACGCCTTCGAAGGCACGGCGATTGGGCAGGCCGGTCAGATGGTCATGCTCGGCGGCGCGACGCGCGGTCTCCAGGCTCGATTTCAGCGCCTGGGTCTGCTTCTGGTTCTCGCGCAGCTGGGTTTCGACCTGGCGGGTCTTTTCCACCATCGACCGGGTCAGGCTGACCAGCCGGGCCAGGATCGGCTCATTGTCGGCGCCGGCGGCCAGGCCCTTGGCCTGTTCCTGCAATGCCGCGCCATAATCCTTGGCCGAATTGCGGGATTCGGTCATCAGCCCGGTAAATTCGTCCAGATTTTCCTCGACCTTGTCGAGCATGGAAGCAAGCGCGTCAGGCGTCACCTCGTCCGTGCGCTGGCTGGCGGCAAGCGATTCCATCCAGGCGTTGCTGATCTTGCCGCGCTCCATCAGCACTGCCTGCACCGCCTTTTCCACGCCGATGCTGGCGCCGGTCAGATAGTCGAGCGCGACGCCGAAATTGAGCGGCGTCAGGTCCAGATCATGGGCGAACAGAAATTCGCCGATTTCCTCATAGAGGCGACGACGGCGATTGATCTCGCGGCTGGCCGCACTGCCGGCGCGCGCGCGTGGCTCACTTTCCACCTGCGGTTCGTCCGGCTTGCCGGACAGGCCACGGGCCCAGCGGGAAAGGCGGTCGGTCAGCCCATGGTGCGAGCCGGCGGTGGATGTGGATGCCCCAGTCATGCCGCTTATAACGGAGGCGCCCGATCAAGGTTAAGGGGGCGCTCGGCAAAAGTGGCAGGGATTTCAATCCATGCCGCTTTTTCTACGCAGATTCAGATATTTGCCGCCACCAGCCAGTCGCGGAAGATGCGCACAGACCGGGTCTGCAACGCGCGCGGGCGACAGACGAAATAATAGCGATAGGGGCTGTCGCAGCGTATATTGGGGAACAGCCGGATCAGCCGGGGGTCGCCCGACTGTTCGAAATGGCTGGCATGCATCACCGCCACGCCCAGTCCCTGGGCGGCGGCTTCCAGCATCAACTGGCCGGAATCATAATTGTCGATCGCCAGCGGTTGCAGATCGGGAATGCCGGCCACATCCTTCCACGCGTCGAAGGAAAGGGCCATGTCGCGATGCAGCAGGATCGTCTGTTGCGCCAGTTCGCTGGGCGACGCCAGCGCATTGGGGCCTTCCACCATTTCGCGCCGACCGATCAGATAGACCTGCTCATGGTCCAGTTCATAGGCATAGAGCGCCGGGTCGATATCCTTGCTGGCCAGCACGATCGCTGCGTCCAGCCCTTCGCCCAGCCGCGCCACGGCATGGGGCGTCGTTTCGATGTCGATATGCAGCTGCGGGTGCTGCTGGCGCAGCCGGCCCAGATGCGGGAACAGCCGCTGCGTCGCGAACAGCGGCATCACCGCCAGGCGCAGGCGCAACTGGTTGCCGCCGCTCTGGATATTCTCCAGCGCCTGGCTGAGCGAATCCAGCGCCGGGGCGATGTCGTCGAGCAGCCGCTGGCCTTCCGAATTGATCTCCAGCGCCTGATGCTTGCGGTCGAACAGCGGGCGTCCGATGAACCGCTCCAGCGCCTGGACGCGGCGGCTGAGTGCCGGCGTCGACAGGGCGAGTTCTTCGGCAGCCGCCTTGACCGAGCCAAGGCGGGCAACCTGAACAAAGGCCTCCAGGGCCGTAAGAGGCGGCAATCTGCGCATAATCGTCAAATTCTATAAGCCGGTCCGCTGCGTCGCATCATCTGTCATTATCGAACGGCGCGCTTCCCCGGTTCAAGCATCCTGACCTGCAATGAGCAGGAAAACGCGGCAAATGGCAAGATGCAAAAATTGCAACCGGCCGATTCTTTTCGCACTTGCAAAATTACCTGCTGCAGCGCACATAGGAAAGGCCTTTCAGGCATCCTCTCCTATAAACTTTCCGGGCTGGCGCTTGCGCCGGCCCTTTTTTTGTTCCGGGCATAACTAAGCACGGCCCCTTTCCCTCACCCCCGGCGTTACCTATCTTCGTTTCGCAACCAAAAGGACGGGGATGACCATGGCCGATCAGGACAGCAGCGGACGCAGGATTCAGGTCGCCAATGCGCGGCCGGAGGATGCCGGGCGCGGTTTGGCGCGGCTTCCGCTGACGGTAATGGCCGAATTGCAACTGGCCGAAGGCGATGTTGTCGAGATTGTCGGCAAGCGATCGACTCCGGCACGGGTGGTGCGCCCCTATAAGGAAGATGAAGGTCTGGACGTCCTGCGCCTGGATGGTTTGCAGCGCGCTAATGCCGGCGTCGGCTCGGGCGACTTCGTCCAGCTGCGCAGGATCGATCCGCGTCCGGCCCAGCGCGTGGTGTTCGCGCCTGCACAAAATAATCTCCGTCTCCAGGGCAATCCCGATGCGCTGAAGCGGGTTTTCTTTCAACGCCCCCTCGTCGCGGGCGATGTCGTCGCCACCGCCGGCCAGCAACAGGTGCCGCCCGGCGACATGCCACCCCATCTGCGCCAGATGCTGGCGGCGCCGGCTTATGCGCTCCAGGAAATCCGCCTGATCGTGGTGTCGACCGTGCCCAAGGGCATCGTTCATATCGATGCCGAGACCGAGGTGGAGCTGCGCGCGGAATATGAGGAGCCGCGCGAATCCCGCCGTGCCGACGTCACCTATGACGATGTCGGCGGCATGGCGGAAACGATCGACCAGCTGCGCGAGATGGTCGAACTGCCGCTGCGCTATCCCGAATTGTTCGAGCGGTTGGGCGTCGATCCGCCCAAGGGAGTGATGCTCCATGGCCCGCCGGGCACCGGCAAGACCCGGCTGGCCCGCGCCGTCGCCAATGAATCGGAAGCCGAATTCTTCCTCATCAACGGGCCCGAGATCATGGGTTCGGCCTATGGCGAGTCGGAAAAGAAGCTGCGCGACATTTTCGAGGAAGCGGCCAAGGCGGCACCCTCCATCCTCTTCATCGATGAGATCGACTCGATCGCGCCCAAGCGCGGCCAGGTCACCGGCGAGACGGAAAAGCGCCTCGTCGCCCAGCTTCTCACCCTGATGGACGGGCTGGAGCCACGCACCAATCTGGTCGTCATCGCCGCCACCAACCGGCCCGAGGCGATCGATGAGGCGCTGCGCCGGCCCGGCCGGTTCGACCGCGAAATCGTCGTCGGCGTTCCCGACGAACGCGGCCGGCGCGAAATATTGGGCATCCATACCCGCGGCATGCCGCTGGGCGACCGGGTCGACCTCGCCGAACTGGCGCGCATGACCTATGGCTTTGTCGGCGCCGATCTCGCTGCGCTGACCCGCGAGGCCGCGATCGAGACGGTGCGCCGGCTAATGCCGCGCCTCAATCTGGAGGAAGGCACGATCCCGCCCGACGTGCTGGAGGATCTGTCCGTCACGCGGGAGGATTTCCTCTCGGCGATCAAGCGGGTCCAGCCCTCGGCCATGCGCGAGGTGATGGTGCAGGCGCCCAATATCGGCTGGGCCGACATTGGCGGCCTGGACGATGCGCAGATGCGCCTGAAGGAAGGGGTCGAACTGCCGCTCAAGGATCCCGACGCCTTCCGGCGCCTGGGCATCCGCCCGGCCAAGGGCTTCCTCCTCTATGGTCCGCCGGGCACCGGCAAGACCTTGCTGGCCAAGGCGGTCGCGCGTGAGGCGCAGGCCAATTTCATCGCCACCAAATCGAGCGACCTCCTGTCCAAATGGTATGGCGAGAGCGAGCAGCAGATCGCCCGCCTGTTCGCCCGCGCGCGTCAGGTGGCGCCGACCGTCATCTTCATCGACGAACTGGACAGCCTTGTCCCCGCCCGTGGCGGTGGCCTTGGCGAGCCCGCGGTAACGGAGCGGGTGGTCAACACCATCCTCGCCGAAATGGACGGGCTGGAGGAATTGCAGTCGGTGGTCGTCATCGGCGCCACCAACCGGCCGACCCTGGTTGATCCGGCGCTGCTGCGCCCCGGCCGCTTCGACGAGCTCATTTATGTGCCGGTGCCCGACCAGGCCGGGCGCAAGCGCATCCTGGCGATCCATACCAAGAAGATGCCGCTGGCGTCCGACGTCGATCTGGATCAGCTGGCGGCTCGGACGGAGCGGTTCACCGGCGCGGATCTGGAGGATCTGTCCCGCCGTGCCGGCCTGATCGCGCTGCGCCAGTCGCTGCGGGTCGAAGCTGTCACCATGGCTCATTTCGAGGCGGCGCTGGAGGAAACCCGCGCCTCGGTCACGCCGGAAATGGAACGGGAATATGAGCAGATCCAGGCGACCTTGAAGCAGAGCGCGATGCAGGTCGATCCGATCGGTTTCATCGCGCCCGGCATGCTGCGCGCCCGCGAACGCTGACGGATTGGGGATAAGCGCGTGGCCGGCGGTGGGTGAACCCATCGCCTGGCCGCGCGTTCTATCCCGTGGCGCGCAAAGCCGCTTGCCAGCGGACATCAATTTTGCGAGGCCGATTCTGTTAGTCAGTCAGGCGGATTTTGATGGCCTCCCTACCGTTCAAAGACAAGAAGACCAGGATTTCGAGGCGCGGTGGCAGCCGCTCCTTCCGCAGCCAGTGGGCCATGTTCTTCCGCCAGTTCATGAAGCATCCCGGCATGATCGGTTCGGTCATCCCCTCCTCGTCGCAACTGGTCGCGCGCTCGCTGGACGGCGTCGACTGGGCACGGACCCGCCTGTTCGTCGAATATGGTCCGGGTGTCGGCACCTTCACCCAGGCCATTCTCGATCGCATGCATCCCGACGCGATCCTGCTGGCGATCGACCTCAATCTCGATTTCGTCGCCTATCTGGAGGATGCGATCGACGATCCGCGCCTGCGCGTCGTCCATGGCTCGGCCGCCGACGTGCGCCGCTTCGTCAAGGAAGCGGGCTATCAGAAGGCGGATTACGTCCTTTCGGGCCTGCCCTTTTCCACCCTGCCGGCGGGCGTGGGCGAAACCATCTGCGAAGAGACGCGCGCCGTTCTGCGGCCGGGCGGCAGCTTCATCATCTACCAATATTCGCGCTATGTCCGCCGCCTGATCGACCCGCTGTTCGGTCAGGTCAGCGACGAACTGGAATGGCGCAACATTCCCCCCTGTCGCCTGTTCCGCGCGGCCAAGGACGAGGCGCTGGCCCAGGCGGCCTGATCTTTCCTGATCTGTATCAATATCTGGCAGAAATTACGTAATTCGGCCTGCTGCGCGTTTGACTCCGCGCTGGACTTGAGCAACCAATTGCTTGGGGACAAGGGGGTTATATGGCGTCATACGCCGAAGGCAGCGATCCGTGGGCCGACCTCTTCCTGTCGGCTGCGCTGGAGCCGCATCTGTGGGATCAGGCGATCCGTGCGATGGCGCAGGCGACGGGGTCGCGCCATGGTCAGTTGATCGGCTTTGGCCATGGAGCTGCCGGCTTCAACTGGATCAGTGATGTAGAGCCGGATATTGTCGACAAGTCGGCAACCATCGATGGGGCCGCGCCCGATCTCAATTTCCGCGTCGCGGCCGATCAATTGTCCGGGCGCCCGGACATCGTCCACGAAGCCCATTATGACATCGCCCGGCAGAGCCTGCGTTCTGCCGACTATCTCGATCTGTGCAGCGATTATGATATTTTCGACGGCTGCCAGACCCGGCTTTTCGCTGGTCCCGACATGATGATCGGCCTGGCGCTCTTGCGTGGTCGCAAGGATGGCCGGACCGATCAGGACCAGCGCGACCTGTTCGCCCATGTCGCTGGCCATGCCCGCAACGCCGTGCGGTTGCAGCGCGCGATTGAGCATCAGGGATTCGCGCTGCTGGCCGGCACGTTCGAAACCATGGACCGCGCCTGCTGGCTGCTCGACGCGACGGGGCGGGTAGGGGGCATGACGCCGCGCGCCGAAGCTCTGCTCTCCACCAGCCGGCTGCGGGTCGGTGATGGCTGGTTGCAGAGCGAACGGAGCGATGAGACGCGCGCCATACTGCGTTCGGTCCGGGCCGTGGTCGACGCGCCCGCGCGGGAGGCCGATCCGGTGGCGCTGGCCGACGCGGATGGGGGCGTGGGTATCATGCTGGAATTTTTCCCGCTGCCGTCCCGGCCCTGGTCGCTACCCTTCGCGCCGCATGCGATCATCGTCGCCCGCGTGGGCGCGCCGACCGAACGCCATGTCCGCCTGCTGATGCGGACCTTCCGCCTGACTCCGGCTGAAGCGGATATCGCCATTCATCTGGCCGCGGGCATGAGTCGTGCCGATATTGCCGCGCGGCGCGGCGTCTCGGCCGAGACGCTCAAGGCCCAGTTGCGCTCCATCTATGACAAGACGGGCTGCAACCGGGAATCGCAACTGGTCCGCATCGTCGGGATGATGAGCAGCTGAGTTACGGATTTTATTGCGAAAATTACGCAATTTACCCCCAATGGGGTATGCGTCAGCCGCGCAAAAAGGCTAGGCGAATCGATAAGGCAGGACCATCTTGCCGGCCGACGGCCGATCCATATGCGACCCATGGGTCGGCCGCCGGCAATCGCTCCCTGCCATCTTCCCGCTTCGTCAGGGTTCCGTCCCGCGACATTTTCGTGCTAAGCCGCTGCCGGATTTGAAGCGAGATTACCGATGAACGACCTGACGCAGACCCCCGAAATGCTGATCGCGCAGATGGGCGCGCGTGCGCGCCGCGCCGCCGCCCTGCTCGCGCCAGCCGGGGACGCGCAGAAGGTCGACGCGCTGCGCCGCGCCGCCCAGACCCTGCGCGACCAGGCGCCCGCCATCCTCGCCGCCAATGCGCGCGACATGGACAATGGCATCGACAATGGCCTGTCCGCCGCGATGCTCGACCGGCTGCGGCTGGACGAGGATCGGATTGCCACCATGGCCGCCGGCGTGGATCAGGTGGCGATCCTCGACAATCCGCTCGGCAGCGTGATCGACTCTTCCGTGCGTCCCAATGGTCTGGAATTGAGCCGCGTCCGCGTGCCGCTGGGCGTCATCGGCATCATCTATGAAAGCCGGCCCAACGTCACCGCCGATGCAGCCGCTCTCTGCCTGCGCGCCGGCAATGCCGTGATCCTGCGCGGTGGCAGCGAGGCGAAGGAAAGCAACCGCGCGATCCACGCTGCCATGGCAGAGGGGATCGCCGCCGCCGGCCTGCCCGCCGAAGCGGTGCAGCTCATTCCCACCACCGATCGCGCGGTGGTCGGCGCGTTGCTGCGCGCATCGGATTTCGTCGACCTCATCGTGCCGCGCGGCGGCAAGAGCCTGGTGGCGCGCGTGCAGGAAGAGGCGCGGGTGCCGGTGCTCGCCCATCTCGACGGCATCAATCACAGCTATGTCGATGGTGCGGCCGATCCGGCCATGGCGGAAAGCCTGGTCTTGAATGCCAAGCTGCGTCGCACCGGCGTCTGCGGTTCGACCGAAACGGTGCTGATCGACCGCGCCTATGGCCATGCCCCCGCGCTGGTGAAGGCGCTGCTCGACGCCAAGTGCGAAGTGCGTGGCGATGACGCGGTGCAGGCGATGGACGAACGCGTGGTCGCCGCATCGGACGAGGATTGGGACACCGAATATCTCGACGCCATCGTCTCGATCCGGCTGGTCGATGGCGTGGAAGAGGCGATCGCCCATATCGCCGCCCATGCCAGCCATCATACCGACGCCATCATCACCGAGGATGCGGCGGTCGCCGAACGCTTTCTCAATGCCGTCGACAGCGCGATCGTGATGTGGAACGCCTCGACCCAGTTCGCCGATGGCGGCGAGTTCGGCCTCGGCGCGGAAATCGGTATCTCGACCGGCCGGCTCCACGCGCGCGGCCCGGTCGCGCTCGAAGGGCTCACCACCTATAAATGGATCGTGCGCGGTCGCGGCCAGGCCCGACCGTAAGGCGTTTTCGGGGTGAAGGGGGAAACTTACCCCTTCACCACCCTATCGATCGCCTTCAACTGCTTCAGCATCGGCCCGACCCAGTCGAGCTTCAGCATCACCGGCCCGTCCGACGGCGCATTGTCCGGGTCTTCATGCGCCTCCGCGAAGATCGCCGCCACGCCGGCCGCTACCGCGCTGCGCGCCAGCAGGGGCGCATAGTCGCGCTGGCCACCGGAGGCCGATCCCAGCCCGCCGGGCTGCTGCACCGAATGGGTGGCATCGAATACGACGGGATAACCGGTTTCCGCCATCACCGGCAGCGCGCGCATGTCGCTGACCAGCGTGTTATAGCCGAAACTCGCGCCGCGCTCGGTCAGCAATATGCGCTCATTGCCGGTCGACGCGACCTTCTGCGCCACCGCCGCCATGTCCCACGGGGCCAGGAACTGCCCCTTCTTGACGTTGATCACCGCGCCGGTCTTCCCCGCCGCGATCAGCAGGTCGGTCTGGCGACAGAGAAAGGCCGGGATCTGCAGGATATCCACCGCCTGCGCCGCCGCCTCCACCTGCTCGGGGCCATGAATGTCGGTCAGCACCGGGCAACCCAGCACCGCCTTCACCTCGGCCAGGATCGCCAGCCCCGCGTCGATGCCGACGCCGCGCTTGCCCGATACCGACGTGCGGTTCGCCTTGTCGAAGCTGCTCTTGAAGATGAAGGGCACGCCCGCATCCGCCGCCGCCTTGGCCAGCGCATCGGCCATGAACAGCGCATGGTCGCGGCTTTCGATCTGGCAGGGGCCGGAAATCAGGACGAAGGGCAGGTCGTTGCCGAAGGTGACCGGGCCGACCTTCACATGCTTGGGATCGCTCATGCCGCTCACTTGGGCGCCTTTGCGAAGCGGCGCAACAATTGTCCGCGCCACAGCCCCTTGCCGGGATGATAATTCCAGCAGAACCAGCCAAAGGTCAGGCAGGCGAGCAGCGAGGGCAACGCCATCGGATCGCCATTGGCCTTCATATGGCGATAGAAGATCATGTCGGCGCGCCAGCGGTCGCGCTCGCTGCCGCCGCCATTGATGCCGTACATATTGTCATGCTTCCTACAGCCGACATTCCGGTTGTATTTGCGATGGTCTATGAAATAGCAGTAGTCGCGTTCGGGCGTGGTCATGTCCCGATTAGGACCGGGGCAGTGCAGAAATTCAAGCGTAAAGTCTTTTACCTAGGTGGTTTTGATCCGCGCGGCGTCCGTTTCTATCACCAGCTCTATCGCGATCAGGCGGCTCGCTACACCGCGCTGACCGGCGAAGCGGTGGAGGTCAGCGCGCGGCGCGCTGGCCCCGCCAACAGCGCGATCTGGACCGTCACCAACGCCAGCGCCGGGGTCGAGACCGACTATGAATATCTCCGCTGGGAAGACCTGATCGGCAAGGTCTGGATCCGCCATCCCTTCACCCTCGCCTGGCGCGCTGCCCGTGCCTATGCCGGCCATGCCCGGCTGATGCAGTTCGGGCGGATGCGCAAATTGCGCCGCGGCCCGGTCATCACCATCCTCTATCCGCCGATCCTGGCGATACTGATCCCGCTGCTGCTGGCGCTGGTACCCGCGCTGCTGCTGTCGCTGCTGCTGCCCTTCTGGGCGGCCGCGCTTGTCGGCATCGGCCTCAGCGCCTTCTTCTCCGGCCGCATCCTTAACAAGCTGGTCGTGCCCTGGCTGCTGCGCTTCATGACCTATCATGGCGCGCTCGCCGCCGACGGGCCGGGCGACGAGCTCAATGCCCGGCTCGACCAGTTCGCCGCCCGCATCGCGGCGGAGCTGGACGGCGACTGGGACGAGATCCAGCTCGTCACCCACAGCGCCGGCACGATCCTGGGCATGAGCCTGCTGCGCCGTATCCTCGCGCTGCGCGGGCACGCGCCGCTGCCCGACCATTTCGTCATGGTCGGCATGGGGCAGGTGGTGCCGGTCATCGGCCTGCGCCGCGATGCGCGCTGGTATCATGCCGACCTCAAGGCGCTGTCCGACCAGCCTTTCCGCTATGTCGACATCAGCTCGCCGCCCGACGGCGCAGCCTATTACAACGTCAATCCGCTGCGCCTTGTCGCCGATCAATTTGCCGCGCGGGTGGACATGCTATCGCCACGTTTCCATCTCTTCTACTTGGCCGAAAATTATCACGGGGGCTGGTCCAACAAATATGAGGCGCATTTCGATTATCTCAGGGTCGGCGACCGCCTGTCGCCGCTGGATTTCGTGAGCCTGACCGCCGGCCGCCGCACCGTGGACGAAGCGGTCGCCGCCTTCCGGACCATCCCGTGAGCGCGCCCTTCACGCCCCCTTATCCTGAGCCGCCCAAGTCGAAGCGCGGCCTCGTCAAACGCTTCCTGCGCGGCTGGCACAGCTGGATCCATGTGCTGTTCGACAAAAGCTATACGATGAAGATGGGCGAGATCCGCATGCCGGGTCAGACCATGTATATCGCCAACGAACTGCCGTTGGTGGACAAGATCCTCAAGGGCGGCACCGCCTTCCCCAAGCATAGCGAACTGGTCCGCAATCTCGATCCGCTGATCGGCAATTCGGTCTTTTCTGCCAATGGCGAGGATTGGGAGAGTCAGCGGGCGATGGTCAATCCCGCCTTCGCCCATACTGCGCTCAATCGCTCCATGCCGCTGATGGTCGCCGCCGCCGACGATCTGCTCGCCCGGCTCGACGCCGCCGATCGGACAAAGCCGGTCGATATCGACCCGATGATGACCCATGTCGCGGCCGACATCATCTTCCGCACCCTCTTCTCGCAGACGCTGGACGAGGAACGCTCCAACATCATCCACACCGCCTTTGGCCGGTTCCAGCGGCTCGCCCATTCGGCCTCGATGCTGCGCCTTTACGGCATTCCGGCGGGCTGGTTCGAAAAGCGCTCGAAAGGGCCGGCCCGCGCCATCCATGACGTGTTCCGCCCGATCGTGGAAGCTCGTTACGAAGGCTATCATGACCGGGGCGAGGCGCCCCATCGCGACATTCTCCAGTCGCTGATCGAGGTGCAGGACGCGCAGACCGGCGCCCATTTCACCTGCGAACAGGTGATGGAACAGGTCTCGACCATCTTCCTCGCCGGCCATGAAACCTCGGCCAGCACCATGACTTGGGCGCTCTACATGCTCGCCGAATGCGCCCATATCCAGGATCGGGTCCGCGCCGAAGTGGCCGGCATCGCCGGGGACGCAGTGCTGACCGCGCCGATGCTCAAGGATATGGGTCATGTCCGCAACATCTTCCGCGAAACGCTGCGCCTCTATCCGCCGGTCGCCTTCTTCCCGCGCGAAGTCACCTGTCCGATGGAGATGCGCGACAAGCAACTGGAAGAAGGATCGATGCTGGTCGTCGCGCCCTGGCTGACCCAGCGCAACAAGGACAACTGGGCCTGCCCGCACGCCTTCGATCCCGACCGGTTCGATGATCCCGCCAATGCCGACATGGTGAAACAGGCCTGGTTTCCCTTCGGCCGCGGCCCCCGCGTCTGCGTCGGCGCCGGCTTCGCCCAGCAGGAGGTGATGACCGTGATCGCCTCGGTCATCCGCCGCTACCGCCTCACCATGCCCGCCGGCTTCAAACCCGAACCCATCAGCCGCCTCACCATCCGCCCCAGGACCGGCATGAAACTGCTGTTCGAGCGGGTGTGGTAACCCGACACTCGCAGATCCTCCCCTGCAAGGGGAGGGGGACCATTTGCATCGCAAATGGTGGAGGGGTGTCACGCTCTCGATAGGGGGATACCCCTCCGTCAGCGCTGCGCGCTGCCACCTCCCCTTGCAGGGGAGGATGGATTTGAGCTGTGCCCTATCGGCCCTGCGCTGCCGGCAGTTCCACCTGCACCTGCGTCGGGATCGGTGCCGCCATGATCGCGATTCCCGCGACGATGCCCAGTACGCCCCACACCCAGCGTTTCGCGCGCAGGTCCATGACGCCGCGCGCCAGGCAGTAAAGGCCGGCCAGGACCAGGATGATGGCGGCGATCATGCGACTTCCTCTTTTGCGGTCTCGTCCTCGGGCACGACATCAACGGCGACGCTGATGCTCTGGCCCGATCCGCCGACGAACAGCCCGTCCATCGGCGCGACATCGGCATAGTCGCGGCCCATGGCGATGAACAGATGATCCTCGCCGGTGATGACGCCATTGGTGGGGTCGAAGCCGATCCAGCCGCGCGTCGGCCCGCACCACAGCATCACCCAGGCATGCATGGCGTCGGCGCCGACCAGCCGGGGCATGCCCGGCGGCGGATAGGTGCGGAGGTATCCGCTGACATAGGCGGCGGGCAGGCCAGCGAGGCGCAGCGCCACCACCATCACATGGGCGAAATCCTGGCACACGCCATGGCGCGCGGCAAAGGCGTCGGCCACCGGCGTGCCGGCATCGGTGGCGCTGGGGTCATAGGCGAAGTCCGCCTTGATCCGCTGCGCAAGCTCCAGTGCAGCCGCGACGATCGGCCGGTCGGGCGCCAGCATCGCGCCCGCCCAACTGCCGATCGCGTCCAGCATCGGCGCGCGGGGCGAGGCATAGAGGAATTGCGCGGGGGCAGAGGCGCTGATGTCGCGATCGGCCAGCGCCGCGCGCGCCACCATGGCGATGCTGGGGTCGTCCGCCTGCGGCAGGATCGGCGCGCCGCCGGCCACCCCGGCGCGGAACCGGCTCTCGATCGTCAGTTGCCGCAATGGCTGGTCGATCACCAGCCGCTCGACATGCACCGGCCAGGCGCCCGGCCGCGCCTCGATCGACAGCGGCGCGGGATCGACGCTCAGGCTATAGTCGGCGGTCCATTGCCCGGCCCAGGCCATCGGCCGCAACCGCAGATTGAAGCGGGCGACCCGCACCGGCGCGCCATAGCGCAATATGCTTCTGTGACGGACATGGTAGATCATGACAGCAGCTCTGCGCCCTCGACCTTTTCCGTCTTGCGGACTTGCAGGAAATAGCGCTGCCCGATCGCGTCGGACAAGGCGAGCAGCCGGCTTTCGATATCGGTCAGCGCCGCCATGGTCAGCATGTCGCCGGTCAGCGGCGCCAGCGTCGCCGCCAGCGCGCCGGCCAGCCGCTGGGGTTCCTCCGGCATCCCATCGCCGCGCAGCGTGGGCAAGGCGGCGACATGCTCGGCAATGCACAGTGCCTGATAGGCGATCGATCGGGGGTTCTGCGGCTCCAGCGCCACCAGATCGCGCACCGGCGGCAGCGACGGGCCGGTCAGATAGCGGTTGCGATAGCTGATCTGGCTGTCATGCAGGTCGAGCAGCACGGTCAGGTCGTCGGCCGACGCCCAGTCGCTGCCCAGCAGCAGCGTCAGCCGGCATCCGGTGATCGCCCGCTCGATCCGTCGCCCCATGTCTTGGAAGCGCCAGCCCTCGGTGCGCGCCATATTCTCCGCCGCCAGCCCCGACAGCGCCGAAATCCGCTCGATCATGCGCGATGCCGCATCCAGCAGCGTCTCGGTCACCGCCCCGTCGAACGCCGGCAGCGGCAGGCGCACCAGCCGCCAGAAATCGGTCGCCAGCCGATCGCGCAGCCCCTCGCCGATATTGGCGACCACGGCCATCAACGCGCGCACGCTGCCCGGCTGGCGCGCATCGCCCAGCGCCTGCGCGCACAGCGCACCGACCGGCTGCGCCGCGTTTCCGGTGGCGCCCCACAGCGCCAGCTGCCCCGCCAGCCGCGCCATGGTCGGCGAATCCGACGACGGCCCCATATCGACCTCGATCGATTCGCCGATCACCGCGCGGATCACCCGCAGCGTCATTTCGGTCCGCTCGATATAGCGGCCCAGCCAATAGAGATTGTCCGCCGCCTTGGTCGGCAACAGCCCGCCGATCCGCCGGATCGCCGGCGCGCCGCCATCGCCCAGCAGCGTGTCGGGCGGCACCGGCTGGCTGTCGATCACGCACATGTCGGCCGACATGTCGCCTTCGCCCATCAAGGCGGCGCGGATATCGCCATGGGCGGCCAGCCGGGCGAAGGCGCCCGGCATGATCCGCCATTGCCCCAGCCCGTCGCGCGCCACGAACACACGCAGGGTGAAGGGCAGGGGCGTCAGCCGCCCGCCGACGATCGCCGGGGTGGTGGACAGCTTCACCACTTCCTGCCCGACATAGTCCATCGGCCGCCGCGCCATCGCCTCCAGCAATGCCCTGCGCTGGTCCGCGTCCAGTGTCGATCCCTGCACCGATCGCGCCGGACCAAGCCCCGCCGCGTCCCGGTCGAAGGCCGAAGCGACCAGCAATTCGTCCAGATGGCCGGTCACATGGCCGCGCTCGCGCTCCTGCCCGCACCACCATGTGGCGATATTGGGCAGCAGCAATTCGGTGCCCAGCAATGCTTTGGCCAGTTGCGGCAGGAAGGCGGCGAAGGCGCGCGCCTCGATCACGCCCGCGCCCGGCCAGTTGCTGACCATCAGCCCGCCGCGCGCGCAGGCATCATAGAGGTCGGGCACGCCGATCCGCGATTCCCCGTCGAACGCCAGCGGGTCGAGGAAGCGGCTGTCCATCCAGCGCCACAGCCCGTCGATCCGCTTCAGCCCCTCGATCGTGCGCACGAACAGGCGCCCGTCGCTGACGATCAGGTCATCACCCTCGACCAGCATCAGGCCCAGATAGCGGGCCAGATGCGCCTGCTCGGCATAGCTCTGGTTGAACCGGCCCGGCGTCAGCAGGCCGATGCGCGGATCGGCGCGCTGGCAATCGACCGCCAGGCCCCGGCGCAGGTCGGCGAAGAAGGGCGCCAGCCGCCGCGTGTTCATTGCACCCAGCAGGTCGCCGGTCGCGCGCGACAGCGCCAGCCGGTTCTCCAGCGCATAGCCGACACCCACGGGCGTGCGCACCCGGTCGGCCAGCACCCGCCATTCGCCGTCCGGCCCGCGTCCCAGATCGGCGGCATAGAAATGGAGATAATGGCCACGCGGCGGCGCCGCCCCGGTCATCACCCGCCAATAATGCGGGCTGCCGGTCACGACGGCGGCTGGCAGCTTGCCCTCGCGCACCAGGCTCTGGCCGCTATAGATGTCGCTGATCACCCGCTCCAGCAGCTCGGCCCGCTGCATCAGCCCCTGTTCGATCCGGGTCCATTCGCCCGCGCCGATCAGCATCGGGATCGGGCTCAGCGGCCAGGGCCGCTCCTGCTCGTCGCCGGTCAGGCGGAACGCCAGGCCCAGATCCTGCGCCTGCCGCTCGACATTACCGGCCAGCGTCGCGGGATCGCCCTGTCCCTGTTCCGACAATCGATCCAGCATCGCCCGCCAGCGTGGCGCCATCTCCGCCGGCGCCCCGGCGAACAGATCGCCGCCCGACGCGCGCGCCAGATAGTCGCCGGCCCAGCCGGACGCTTCGAGACCCGGCAGGACAGGCGAGTCGGTCATCCTCTAATATTCGGGATGCCTGAACCGAAGGTCCAGCGTCATCGGAAATTCGCTCGGGGGTTCGGCCGGCGGCATGTCGACCGGGCCGGGCGTATGGCCATGATCCTGGAACCGCGCCTTGCGCCGCGCCTCCGCCTCATAGCTGTTGATCGGCACATCGTCATAATTGCGCCCGCCCGGATGGGCGACATGATAGACGCAGCCGCCCAGCGACCGCCCGCTCCAGCTATCGAAGATATCGAAGGTCAGCGGCGCATTGGCGGGCAGGTTGGGGTGCAGGCAATTGGCCGGCGCCCACGCCTTGTAGCGGACGCCGCCCACCGCCTCGCCCGGCACGCCGGTCGGCGTCATCGGCACACGTCGGCCGTTGCAGCTCACGATATGGCGCCCGGCGACTAGGCCGGACACGCGCACCTGCAACCGCTCGGTCGAACTGTCGACATAGCGTACCGTGCCGCCGATCGCGCCGGTTTCGCCCAGCACGTTCCACGGTTCCAGCGCATGGCTGATCTCCAGCCCGACGCCGCCGGCCTCCACGCTGCCATGCACCGGGAAGCGGAACTGGCGCTGCGCCTCGAACCAGTTGGGATCGAAGTCATAGCCCGCCTGGCGCAGATCGTTCAGCACCTCCAGGAAATCGGCCCAGACGAAATGGCCCAGGAAGAAACGATCGTGCAGCGCCGTGCCCCAGCGCACCAGATTGCCCTGCTGCGGCTCGCGCCAGAACCAGGCGGTCAGCGCGCGCAGCAGCAATTGCTGGGCCAGGCTCATCTGCGGGTCTGGCGGCATCTCGAACCCGCGAAACTCGACGAGGCCCAGGCGCCCGGTCGGCCCATCGGGCGAGAACAGCTTGTCGATGCAGATTTCGGTGCGATGGGTGTTGCCGGTCACGTCGACCAGCAGGTTACGGAACAGCCGGTCGACCAGCCAGGGCGGCGGCAGCTTGTCCGCGCCGTCGCGCACCGGATTGGGCACCTGCGCCAGCGCGATCTCCAGCTCATAGAGGCTGTCGTGCCGCGCCTCGTCGATGCGCGGTGCCTGGCTGGTCGGGCCGATGAACAGGCCGGAAAACAGATAGGAGAGGGAGGGGTGCCGCTGCCAGTAGAGGACGAAGCTCTTCAAGAGGTCCGGCCGGCGGATGAACGGGCTGTCGTTCACGCTCGCCCCGCCCAGCACCAGATGATTGCCGCCGCCGGTGCCGACCGACCGGCCATCGACCATGAACTTGTCGGCAGTCATCTTCACTTCGCGCGCGTCCTCATAGACGCCCTGGGTAATCGCCACCGTCTCGGCCCAGCTTTTGGCCGGCTGGATATTCACCTCGACCACGCCGGGGTCGGGCGTCACCTTCAGCACGTTGACGCGCGGGTCGGACGGCGGCGCATAGCCCTCGATCCGCACCGGGATGCGGGTCGCCTCGGCCACCTTCTCGACCTGCGCAATCAACTCCAGATAATCGTCCAGCGTCTTCACCGGCGGGATGAAGACGGACAGGAAATTGCCGCGCGGCTCGACCGTGACGGCGGTGCGCACCGCGCCTTCGATGAAGACCTGTTCCTGCCGGTCCTGATGCTCGGCGGTGGCGACTTCGGACCGCTCGAACCGTTCCGCCGGTGCGCTGGTTTCGGCTTCCGCCTCGGCACGATAATCGGCCAGCGGTTCGCGCGGCTCGCTCGTATCCTGCGGGTGGATATAGGGGAAATCGGACGGCGGCACATAGGGTAGGGTGCCCAGCGGCAGGCGGTATCCCAGTGCCGAATCCCCCGGCACCGCGAACAGCGCCTTGCGCCGCACCTTCCACACCTCGCTCTGCCAGCGCGGCGCGCTCGCCTGCGTCTGCCAGCGCTGGATCGGCAGCACATAGCCGACCGTCTTGGAAAGGCCGCCCTCGAACGCGCGCACCATCCGGCTGCGTTCCTCGGGATTGTCGAACTTGGGGTCGCCCGGCTCGGTATTGGCGGGCAGTTCCGCCTCCTTCACCGACCAGGCCAGCGCATCTTCGAACACCGGCTGGACGAAATCGGTCTCGACCCCCAGCCCTTCCGCCATGGCGGTGAGGAAGCGGCCGGCATCCTCGGCGGTAATGGTCGTATCGCCCGCCTCCGGTTCGCCCGCGATCAGCCCGGCATCGCGCCAGATCGGCACGCCATCCGCCCGCCAGTAGATCGAATAGCCCCAGCGCGGCAGGCTTTCGCCCGGATACCATTTGCCCTGGCCATGGTGCAGCAGCGCGCCGGGCGCGAACCGATCGCGCAGCCGCCGGATCAGCCGGTCGGCATAGCCTGCCTTGGTCGGCCCGACCGCATCGCCATTCCATTCGCCCGCCTGTGGATCGTCGACCGCGACGAAGGTCGGCTCGCCGCCGGTGGTCAGCCGCACATCCTGCGCGATCAGGTCCGCGTCCACCTGCTCGCCCAGCGCCATCAGCGACGCCCAGCGCCCCTCGGTAAAGGGCTTGGTGATCCGCACCGCCTCGGCAATGCGGCTGACATTCATCGCGAAATTGAAATCGACCTCGGCCGGCTCGGCCATGCCGCTGATCGGGGCGGCGGACCGATAATGGGGCGTGGCGCAGAGCGGGATATGCCCTTCGCCCGCAAACATGCCGCTGGTCGCATCAAGCGCGATCCAGCCGGCGCCGGGCACATAGGCTTCGGCCCAGGCATGCAGGTCGACCACATCCTGGGTGACGCCCTTGGGCCCTTCGATCGGCTCGACGTCCGCAACCAGTTGGATCGAATAGCCCGACACGAAACGCGCGGCAAAGCCCAGCCGACGCAGCAACTGCACCAGCAGCCAGGCGGAATCGCGGCACGATCCGGTGCCGATGTCCAGCGTCTCCTCGGGCGACTGCACCCCGGTTTCCATGCGAATGACATAGCCGATGCGCTGCTGCAGCTTGCTGTTCACATCGACCAGGAAGTCGATCGTCCGCCCCTCGAACGCGGCATGCTGCGCGACCAGTTCCTCGAACAGCGGTCCCTGCGCCTCGACGTCATAATAGGCCGCCAGATCGGTCTCCAGCTGCTCGTCATAGCTGAAGGGGTAATTTTCGGCATAGGGTTCGACGAAGAAGTCGAACGGGTTGATGATATCCAGATCGGCCAGCAGGTCGACTTCGATACTGAAATGATCGACCGGATCGGGAAAGACGATCCGCGCCAGCCAGTTGCCGTGCGGGTCCTGCTGCCAGTTGAGGAAATGGTTCGCCGGCTCGATCTTCAGCGCATAATTGGGAATCCTGGTGCGACTATGCGGCGCGGGCCGCAATCTTATCACTTGCGGACCCAGACGGATCGGGCGGCTATAGCGATAGGCGGTCAGGTGGTGCAGCGCGGCCTTGAGCATGATGCGATCAGAAACCACGCTTTGCTGCAATGCAATGCGAAACTGTCGCTTCGCCAAAGATTCTCGCAATTTCCGTTCGCGTCAGCCCCGGCCATCCCCTCATTGAACCGACGTCATCCCGGCCCCTTCGACAGGCTCAGGGCATGCTTGATCCGGGATCCATTCGGCGCTTCCTTTCTGGCGGAACGCAGAATGGATCCTGACTTCCGTCAGAATGACGCAGGTCGTGATTGGCAGGAAGCGACCATAAGCGGCTGCAAATTCCTCCCCTGGAAGGGGAGGGGAACCACGAAGTGGTGGAGGGGTATCTCCCTATCGAGAGAGTGACACCCCTCCGTCTGGCCTTCGGCCATCCACCTCCCCTGGCAGGGGAGGATGGTCTGAAAGCGACCACTATCGGACGCTCGCTTGTTCCCATATAGAAAGTCAGATGGGTCTATTTCGCCGGAAGAAAAATACTCCACATCCGCTTGCGGATTTGGATGTATGGATAGTGCCGCTTCACGTGAAAGCCGGTGCAGAAGCGCTCCCCGATCGCTTCATCGGAGCATTTGTTAGCGTGATTTGTCGAGCGGAAAACCCGAATCTTGCCGCTTGGTCAGCTATTCAAGCCATTGAAGCTATGGGTTATTCAGTACCAGAAAGTCCAACAAAAGTGGATCATATGAAAGCATCGGATTTCGCAAATCTGGTTGCAGACAATTGGGCTGGTCTTGCACATGAGCTGCCCAGCCAGACTGAGTTTTATGCTCGAATGGCCGAACACAGAGCGGTGCTTGGTCCATTTGCCGCCTACGAGGCCTCGCAACAATCAGAAAGCTGACGGTCGCAACCCACCCATCCCGGCCATTCGGCGCGTGCTGAATTTGTCTACGCGGCCGAACCCCTATTTCCCCTCCAGCCTTTGGCTGAAATAGACCATCTGCATCGCCTGCAACCGCGCGCCCTGTTCGATATCGGCGTCGCCCGAATGGCCGCCGGCGGTATCCTCGTAGAAGAGATAGGGCAGGCCAAACTCCTTCAGCCGCGCGGCGAACTTGCGCGCATGCTGCGGCCCGACCCGGTCGTCCTTGGTCGTGGTCCAGATATAGGGCGTGGGATAGGTCGCCCCCTTGCGGATATTGGCATAGGGCGAGATTTTCTCGAGGAACGCCTTCTCCTCCGGCACCGACACGCTGCCATATTCGTCGACCCAGGACGCGCCGGCCGCGATCTGCTCGTATCGGATCATGTCGAGCAGCGGCACCTGGATCACCACCCCGTTCCAGAGGTCAGGATGTTGGTTGAACGCCACCCCCATCAGCAGCCCGCCATTGGACCCGCCATAGATGCCGAATTTCTGCGGGCTCGACAGTTTGCGTGCAAAGATATCCTGCGCCACCGCCGCGAAATCATCATAGATGATCTGGCGCTTGGTCTTGAGGCCCGCCTCATGCCAGGCCGGGCCGAACTCGCCGCCGCCCCTGATATTGGCCAGCACGAAGCTGTTGCCCCGCTCCAGCCACAGCTTGCCGGTGATCGCGGCATAGCTGGGCGTCATCGGCACCTCGAAGCCGCCATAGGCAGTCATGATCGTCGGCGTACTGCCGTCGGGCGTCATCCCCTTCTTGTGGACGATGAAATAGGGAATCTTGGTCCCGTCGCTCGACACCGCCTCGAACTGTTCGACGACAAGACCTGCCGCATCGAAGCGCGCCGGCATCGCCTTTACCTGCACCGGTTTCGGATCAGCCGCGTCCATCGCCCATAATGTCGTCGGCGCCAGGAAGCCGGCCACCGCCAGATAGGCCTGGTCGCTCTTGTCGGATGCGGCGACCGCGCTGATCGTCGCATTGTCGGGCAGGTCGACCGGCTGCGCGCTCCAGCCCTTGGCCCCGCGCGCATAGACCCGCACCCGCCCGCGCACATTGTCGTTGAGGCTCAGCACGACCCGGTTCTTAGTCGCCACCACCCCGTCGATCGACTGGCGCGGCGTCGGTGCGAACAATATCTCGGGCGTCAGTACCCCGCCATCCTGCAAGGCTTTCGCCGCCACACTTGCCAGCGCGCCCGCCGGCACGGTCACGCCGCCGCTGGTCCAGGCTTCGCTGGTCTGGATCAGTACCTGCCCGTCGACCATGCCCTGCAACTGGCTCTTGGCCGGCAGCGCCAGTCGCTTCGTCCCCTGCGGCGTCAGCAGCCAGGTCTCGTTGCCGAAGAAGGTGACGCCGCGAAACAGGAAGGCGGCCCTGTTGCCCTGTGCGTCGCTCAGCAGGATCGGCATCGACATGAGCTGGTCGCTCGCCGCGCCACGAAACACTTCCTGCGCGTCTTCCAGCTTCTGCCCGCGCTTCAGCGTCTTGATGACGAAGGGATAGCCCGACTTGGTCATCGTGCCTTCCCCCCAGTCGCGCGCCAGCAGCAGCCTATCCTTGTCCAGCCATTCGGCATTCTGCTTGGCGTTGGGAATATCGAACCCGCCCGGCACGAAACGGCCATCGACCAGGTCGAACTCGCGCAGCCGCACCGCATCCTCGCCGCCGTCCGACAGCGCCAGCAGTGCGATCCGCTCCTCGGGGTCGAGGATGGTCGCGCCCTTCCACACCCACTTCTTCCCTTCCGCCTTGGACAGCGCATCCAGGTCCAGCACGGTCGTCCAGCTCGGCGACGCCGCCGCATAATCGGCCTCGGACGTATAGCGCCACACGCCCTGCGGATGGTCGGCATCGCGCCAGAAATTATAGATGCGGCCATGGATCAGCATCGGCATCGCGATCCGGTCCTTGGCCGATGCGATCGCCAGCGCTTGCCTGTAATAGTCGGCATAGCGCGGATCGCCCTGCAGCGTGGCGACGGTCGCCTTGTTCTCCGTCTCCACCCACTGCATCGCGCGCGGCCCGGTCCAGTCCTCCAGCCAGACGAACGGATCGTCCGCCGGAGCGGGGGCGGGCGCGCCAGCGCCGGTCAGCAAGGCAGCAGAAACCATCGTCAAAAACCTCTTCATTGCGCCCCCCCTTTGTTGTCCTCAATCCCGCGCGAGCTGTCCCCGCAGGTAACGCCGTCGCAACACCGCGCCCGCCACCAGCAAGGGCAGCGACGCGGCACAGGCGACCAGCCCCAGCAGCATCGGCGACCAGCCCATCAGGCTGTGAACGCCAAAGGCCGACGGCAGGATCAGCAGCAGCGCGCCGAGCGTCAGCAGCCACAGCCCCCAGCGCCGCGGCCGCACCGCCACCATCCGCATCTCGTGCCGCAACGCTTTGCGCCGGGCCTTCTCGGAATCGGGATGGGGTGGGGCGCTGTTCTGCACGATCGGCCTCTTGCTGGATCTTCTTCCAATTATGGTCTCCATCGCCCCGGCGCAAGGCGATCGGCTCGCGAAGGGCTTCCCCTGCCGCCGCGCTTGCGCTATCCAATGCCCATATCCCCGGGGGACCGTCCGCAGACGGTTGAGAGGCGGCTTTGTGGCCGCGACCCGCTGAACCTGATCCAGTTGACACTGGCGTAGGGAGGGAAGCGCGTCGTGCCACTCGTCCCGTGACACCGCCCGCACTCTCTTTCCGCCTGAAGGAGAGAGAAGTTATGGCAGACGTCCCCGCCCGCACCGAAATGCGCGTTACCACCGGGCCCATTCGCGGCTCGAAGAAGATCCAGGTCGGCCCGCGCAAGGTCGCCATGCGCGAAATTCATCTGGAACCGGGCAGCGGCGAGCCGCCGGTCCGCGTCTATGATACCTCCGGCCCCTATACCGATCCGGACGCGCATATCGATATCATGGCGGGCCTCCAGCAACTGCGCCGCGACTGGATCCGCGAGCGCGGCGATGTCGAGGAATATGACGCACGCGAGATCAAGCCGGAGGATAATGGCCTGAAAGGGCCGGACCGCAGCGGCGGCGTCCAGCCCTTCCCGAACGTGGTGAAGCGCCCCCTGCGCGCCAAGCCCGGCGCCAACGTCTCCCAGATGCATTATGCCCGTCGCGGCATCATCACCCCGGAAATGGAATATGTCGCCGAGCGCGAAAATCTGGGCCGTGCCCGCCTCGCCGAATATGTCCGCGACGGCGAAAGCTGGGGCGCGTCGATCCCCGATTATGTGACGCCGGAATTCGTGCGCGATGAAGTCGCCCGTGGCCGCGCCATCATCCCGTCCAACATCAACCACCCGGAATCCGAGCCGATGGCGATCGGCCGCAATTTCCTGGTGAAGATCAACGCCAATATCGGCAACTCGGCGGTCGCCTCCGACGTCGCCTCCGAAGTCGACAAGCTGGTCTGGTCGATCCGCTGGGGCGCCGACACGGTGATGGACCTGTCGACCGGCCGCAACATCCACGACACGCGCGAATGGATCATCCGCAACTCGCCCGTGCCGATCGGCACCGTCCCCATCTATCAGGCGCTCGAAAAGGTCGGCGGCATCGCCGAGGATCTGACCTGGGATATCTTCCGCGATACCCTGATCGAACAGGCCGAACAGGGCGTCGACTATTTCACCATCCATGCCGGCGTGCGCCTGGCCTATATCCCGATGGCGGCCAGGCGCGTCACCGGCATCGTCTCGCGCGGCGGATCGATCATGGCGAAATGGTGCCTCGCGCACCACAAGGAGAGCTTCCTCTACGATCATTTCGACGAGATCACGGAGATCATGAAGGCCTATGACATCGCCTATTCGCTCGGCGACGGCCTGCGCCCCGGCTCGATTGCCGACGCCAATGACGAAGCGCAATTCTCCGAACTCTACACGCTGGGCGAACTGACCCACCGCGCCTGGAAGCAGGATGTGCAGGTGATGATCGAAGGGCCGGGCCATGTGCCCATGCACAAGATCAAGGAGAATATGGAAAAGCAGCTCCAGGTCTGCGGCGAAGCGCCCTTCTACACCTTGGGGCCGCTCACCACTGACATCGCGCCGGGCTATGACCATATCACGTCAGGCATCGGCGCGGCACAGATCGGCTGGTATGGCACGGCGATGCTCTGCTACGTCACCCCCAAGGAGCATCTGGGCCTGCCCGACCGCGACGATGTGAAGGTCGGCGTCGTCACCTACAAGCTCGCCGCCCACGCCGCCGACCTGGCAAAGGGCCACCCGGCCGCCAAGGTCCGCGATGACGCGCTCAGCCGCGCCCGCTTCGAATTCCGCTGGCGCGACCAGTTCAACCTGTCCCTGGACCCCGATACGGCCGAACAATATCATGACCAGACCCTGCCGGCCGAAGGCGCCAAGAGCGCCCATTTCTGCTCCATGTGCGGCCCCAAATTCTGCTCGATGAAGATCACGCAGGAAGTGAGGGATTTCGCCGCCAAGAAGAACCAGCCCGCCGACGGCTTCCTGGCGGCTGGCCTGACCGGCGCGGAAGTGGCGGAAGCCAGCAAGGCCGCGGCCTTGAAAGGCATGGAAGAGATGAGCAAGCTCTTCAAGGAAACCGGCAGCGAACTCTATATGGGCGCCGGTGGCAGGGAGCATGATTGAGGCTTTGGCACCCGGTAACTTTCTCGATTTTACCGGGTGATCCGCTCACCGCTTCATTATAGATGGTTCGGCATCCTATGGGGAACCGTGACCGATGCCGACCATCTTGCGCCTCGATGGCTATCGCTTCTATTTCTACAGCCACGAACCCAATGAACCGCCCCATGTTCATGTCGACAGGGGCGGCGCATCCATGAAGGTCTGGCTGGACCCGGTAGCCATGGCGAAGACCAGCGGCTTCCGTCGCTCCGAGATCAATGGCATACTCGCTTTAGTGGCGACCCATCGGGATCGCCTGCTGGAGGCATGGCATGAATATTTCGGCTAGGATCACCGATGAGCGCGTCGCCGATGTTCGTTGTGACGACGACAGTCTGATCGTCGACCTGATGGACGGGCGCACCATCTCCGTTCCCCTCGCTTGGTATCCTCGCCTTGCCAGCGCGACACCCTCCGAACGCGCGCTGTGGGAAGTCGCGGGGGCGGGTTACGGTATCCACTGGCCAGCCATTGATGAGGATTTGAGCACGGAAGGGTTACTTAGGGGCGCGCCTGCTCCTTTTGCAGGATTGTCGCGTTCTTCATGAACAACGGCATGCCGACTGGCGTGAAAGGGAATGGCCATCCCATCTTGCCGCATCGCGATGCCGATCCGATTATGAGGTTGCGTTCGCACTATTTCGATCCGGCCGATTTTATGTTCGAGCGATTTCAGAAGCTTGATAAACGAGCAAAATCCACAACCGGCCTGAATCGATCGGCGATCTTTGAACGCCGATATTCGATGACATATTGGCTCAGTGGCCTTTACGTGACGATAGAAGGCATGGAAAATTTGCCGCTACTTGATGAGTTGGCTCGGCGCCCGTCCGACATCCCAGAGTTGATTCCATATTGCCTTGAAATTTTGGCGGACGTGCATGATCACCGGGATTCTCTGCGACTGTTACGCAATGCCAGCTTTCATTTTCAAAGAACGCCGGAAAAATATATCCAGTTTTTTGAGGATGGCTTTCGTCTTCATTGGGCTGCGCATATCCATAAAGGAATAGGGCGCATTTTTTCAGAATATCGGCTGAAGTGCGCGATCGTATGCGCCTTGTCTGATAGGACTGATGAAATTGATATCATGGGAAAATCGGCTCTTCGATTTAGAAATATGTCTTATTTTAATCCATGATGATGGGCCCATGATGGGCTGTGAGCTCATTCTTCAACAATGATGCCGGCACTGCGCCACTTCCAGTGCCCGCACATGGCCCTTACTGCTGACCCGGCAGGCCAACCGCTACCGCAGGAGTTTGTTGCCGCCCCAACAGCATGTTATAACTCCCGTATGAATGCTCCCCTCAAGATCACGAAGATCGGCAACAGCGCCGGCGTGATCCTGCCCAAGGAATTGCTGGCGCATCTCCAGGCGGCGGCGGGCGACAGTCTTTCGGTTGTCCTCACGCCGCGCGGCATCGAATTGTCTGCGGCCGAGCCGGATTTCGAGGCGCAGATGGCCGCCGCGCGCGAAGTCATGGCGCGGCGCAAGCGGGCGCTGCGCGAACTGGCGAAATAATGGCCCGGCCGGATTGGGTGTGGATCACACCCGCCGTGGCGGAAGCCGCTCATGCCGAGCAGATTGCCGAACATGGCGGGGGCGGCAATGCGTTGCGCGATCGCGGCCTGTTCGAAAGCGCGATGGCGCGGCCCCAGCAACTTGCCCATTATGGTGAACCGGATGCCGCTGCCCTGGCGGCTGCGTACGCCTATGGGCTGGCGCGTAACCATCCCTTTGTCGACGGTAACACGCGGATTGCGGCGGTGGTCAGCGAAACCTTCCTGCTGCTGAACGGCCATGGCCTGACCGCGACCGACGCCGAACTGGTCGTGGCGTTCATGGAACTGGCCGCCGGCACCCTGTCGGAAGAAGAACTGGCCGACTGGTTTCGCCACCATCTCGCCCCCTGACACCCCGGCACCAATATCCCCTGTCCTACACGGCGATCCTCTGATCTACCCTGGGGAATGACACAGCACATCCCCGCTCGCCCGCCCGCGCAGCCCGCGCCGGCGCTCTTCACCCCCGCCCGCTGGACCCCGGCCCGGCAGCGGACCTTCCTGACCGCCCTCTACCAGAACGGCAGTGTGGCGCAGGCCGCGCGCATGGTCGGGATGTCGCCCTCCAGCGCGCATCGCCTGCGCCGTCGCCTCGCCGGCACCGCCTTCGACCGGGACTGGAGCAACGCGCTGGCGCTCCATGCCCAGGCGATGGCCGCCCCGATCGCCACCCAGCTTCGCCCACAGGCGTCGACGCGGCGCTGAGGCATATCGGTGCAGAACAGGTGCAAAGCTGTCGCGTCACCGGGGCGTCATGGGCGCATTATGCGTCGCCCCGGTTGCGCGTTCTGATGCAGAGCAGGCGCGTGGGTGACGCGCGGCCGGTGCAAAAGCGGTGCAAAAGTCCCGAAAAGGTCGATAACGCTGTGAACTTCGGGCGTGACCCTGCGCCCTTCGTCCGTGCCGCCTTGCAGGATCGCCGAAAATATGAGAACAAATAACGAACATGATTCGTCCTCAGGGGAGGAAGTCCATGGTTCTTCGTCTTACGTCGCTCTTGCCGCTGCTGCTCGCCGCGATCGTCGTCGGCGTATCGGGCACGGCATCCGCCAAACCCGATTTTGCCCATGTCACCACGCGCGAACAGGCGGAGGCGCTGGTGGCGTCCGGGGGGTTGGTGCGCATCTATCTCTTCCCGATCCGTCTGGGCGGGCCGAGGCGCAAGGCGAATATCAGCTATGTCCCACCCGAAGCGGGCGCCGCGCTCGACCAGATTACCGGCACGCTACAGCGCTTCACCCGTGAGGGGCTGGTCGACCGGCTGGAGATCATACCCGAATATCGCGGCACCAGCTTCGTGCCGACGCGCATCAACATACATGCCACCCATAGCGGGCAGGAGGGCGGCTTCCATCCGAGCATCGCGATATGGTGACGGTCGGCGCGCAGCAGGCGCTGCCGGTTCAGGCTTCCAGCATGCGCAGGGTGCGGCGCTTCTTCCAGTCGAGGACCACCTGGATGCGCATGCTCCAGCTGCCGTCCCAATCGACCGCCAGATCATGGGCGTCGAGCTGGGCCGCGATCCGCCGGCCGATGTCGAGCGCCGCCGCCTCGCCCGCCGCGCAGGCACCGTAATTGAGGTAGAGCGCCTCGCCCTCCACCGCCGCCTCGGTGTCCTGCATGTGGAAAAAGGCATAGCCCTCGGCCGGGCGCCCTTCGCCGATCGCTTCCTCGATCTCGTCCCAGATCTCGATCGCCCCGCAACTGCCGCAGCAGGTGAAATTCTGCCGCGCGATCACGCCCTCGGCCTCCAGCGCGGCAAAGGCCGCGTCCAGCCGGTCGCAATCGGTCATGTCGGGCCAGGCCTTTTCGGCGGCATTATGCTCGGCCAGCGCCTGACGCAGCGCGGCCGATGCCTCGCGGCGCAGGGTCGGGCCGGGCAGTTCCTCGACAAACGTGTCGTGGGCGGCGGTCAGGATCGCGTCATCATCATGAAATCCCCCGGCGACATCGCGCCACACCTGGTCGCGCAGCGCCGCGAGCGGATCATAGGGGGGAGGGGCTGCTTCTTGCTCGGGGGCGTTGGTCTTGCCGAAGATTCGTTTCCACAATGCGCCGAACATGCGTTTGCCTGCCTCCCGCGATGCACTTTACTCGGCTCCAACATGGCGTGGCTTCGGGCAAAGGAAAAGGGGGCATTTGACCCATGAATCGCGACAGCTTCACGGTCCGCCGCAGCGATGCCCCCAAATGGCCTGCCGATCCTTATGGCGCGGGTTCCAGCACCACGTCCCAATGATCTTCCGTCACCGCCATGCGCTTGGCCTCCTCGGCATCGAACGCCGCCTTGTCGGGGAACATCCGCGCCTTGGCCGCCGCCATCGCCGCCTTATATGCTTCGCCCGCGCCCACGCCGTCGGCGCCATGCTTGTAGACGATGGTGGTGCGCACGTCCCACCGCGTGCTGCCGCCCATATGGGTGAAGGGCATCTCGACCGTGACTTCGCTGATATAGCCCTGCCGCATCATCTCGCGCAGCAAGGCCTCATGCTGCTTGTGATAGGCGGTCAGGAACTGGCCCATCCCGCCCCATTTGACGCGGTAGTAATTTTCCACCTTCAACGGGCCGTCGGCGGGGGCCGCGGTCTGGGCGGTGGCGGGTGCGGCGGCCAGGCTGGCGAGCAGGATCAGGGCAGGGGGGAAACGCATCGGGCAGGGGGCCTTTCGCAATCGAAGATCATCCGCCCCTACAGACGGATCAGCCGCCAATTTCCGCGCCCGTGGCGCAATCGCGCTTGCTCGCTGCCGCGTCCCGCCCCACCATGGGGGCATTCTCCTCGCGCAAAGGACCGCCGATGACCCGCCACCGCCTCTGGACCGTCCTGACCCTGCCCGTCCTAGTGTCTGCCGCGCTGACCGCCTGCAGCGGCGAGAAGAGCAGTCCGGCGGAAAATGCCGCCGACAACGCGGTCAACGCGGTCGAAAACGCCATGGCCAGCGCCGCCAACGCGACCAATGCCGCCGCTTCCAAAGGGGACGCCTTCAGCCCCTATGTCGGCAAATATCCCTTCGACAAGGTCGGCGCCCATAGCTGGAACGACGATCCCGCGGTGGTCGCGGCGGTGAAGGCGGCGGTCGCGGACAAGGTGGTGCGCAAATGGGTGCTGGAGGATGGCGGCCCTTCCTCGCCAATCGCGACCGTTGACGGCAAGGTCGCGGCCTGGTCGTGCGAGACCCATAATTGCGGCCCGCACCAATGGCTGACCCTGGTTGATCCGGCCAGCGGCACGGCCGAGGTCTGCTATTATGACGAGGCCGTCGATGCCCAATCGACCCGCTGGTTCAAGGCCGGCAAGGAAGAAAAGCGTCCGGGCCAATGCCCTGACGTGTCGAACTGACGGGACAGGGGCGCCACATGATGCGGCGCCACCTCTGCTGCTATTGGACGACGACCCGCACCCGACCCAGATTCTGGATGCGGGCATAGGGGGTGGTGGCGTCGCCCCTGCGTTCCGACGCGGTGCGCAGCGCGGGGAAATAGGTGCCGGGCGCGGCGAAGCTGTGGCGTGTGGTCAGGGTCAGGCTGTTGCCCGAACCGCCGGGCAGCTTCGCCTTTTCGGCAAAGGCGCCGCTGCCGTCGAAATCCCATTCCGCCGACACGATCCGGCCGGTGCCCGGCGGCACACTGATGGTCGCGCGGAAGGTCACGGCCGTGCCCGGCTTCACCACCGCCTTGGCCGCGCCATTGGCGGTGACGCTGGCGACCGGCTGGATCCCGCCGCGCACCGCCGCATCGGCCGGCACGATCACCTGGCCATTATCGATGCGATAGGCAGTGTTGGCGGGCGGGGCGACGCCCTTTTCCACCCAGGCGGACAGGTCGCGCAGCGCCTGTTCCAGCATGCCCAGATAGCTGACCGTGCGGGTCGGGTCTTCCTGATGGCTGCTGTCGCCGTGCAGCGCATGATCGGTGAACCAGATGCGGAAATTCTGGTCGGCGCCCGCGCCCTGCGCAGCGATCACCCGCTGGCGATACCAGTCGCCTTGCCAGGGCATGGCTTCGCGATCCCACAGATTTTCGACCAGAATCATCTTGCCCTGGAACTGCCCGGTCATCGGCGGCTGGCCCATCGGCTTGCCAGTGGTCGCCGCAGTGAAAAGCGGGCCGAGCAGGAAGGGACGCTGCGGATAGAGCGGCTTGCCGTCGGCCCCGCGAAACTGGTCCCAGATCGGATAACCGGCGTCGGCCGGCGGCACCTGATGCCAATGATAGGTTTCGGCAGCGAGGAAATTGCTGTTGTCGACCCGCACCTTGTCGCCGGCCTTCAGCAGGTCGACCACGGCATCGTCCACCACGCCCAGGATCACGACATCGCCAGCGATGCGGTTGATCGTCAGCCGCTTGCCCTGCGCCGCGCCGGACCCGACGATCAGGTCGCCGCCGACGAAATAGGTCTTGGGCGGCGGGCTCGACAGGCGGAAGGCGACGATGCGCTGCGCCGCCCGGCCCTGCAGCGCGGCAAAGGCATTGTCGACATTGGCCGCGCCATCGGTGATGCGGGTATCGAGCTTCAGTTCGGCTGCCTGCGCCGCGCTGATCGGCGCGGCGATGGTCGCGTCATGCTGCAGCCGATAGCCCTCGAAGCTCTTGGGATCATCATGGCCAAGATAGCCCGGCTTGGTCCAGAAATCGGTGAAATAGCCGGCATCGGCCATCACCATCCCGCCATAGAGGGCGGCAAAGCCATGGATGCCCATCGTCTTCCAGCCGAACCAGCTGGGCGTCGGGAACCCCATCGCCGTCACCTCGCGCAGCACCGACGCCTGCTGCGGCGTCAGCCCGACATAGGGATCACCCGATCCGCCCGGCTCCACCGCGTCCAATATCTGCGGGAACTTGTCATTGAGTACCCGCATCGCCCGCATCCGCACGGAGAACATGTTGGGCGGCGCCATTGGCGATCCCAGCACATAAGGGACGACGCCGTCCCACACGCCGGTGGTATTCTCGATCGACCCGACCGTGCGGAAGCCGCCGCCGCTGCCGCCAAAGGCATAGCCATAGGGGCGCTTGCCGCCGTACATCTGCTGCGCGACGACCCGCGAATAGCGGGCCGAGGCGGCATTGGCGCGATAGGCGGCGATGGTGAAGTCGTTGGGCTTGCCCGGCATGCCCACCTGGTCGCGGCCGCCGCCATTGGTCTCGACATAATAGCCGCCCGACGCGATCGAGAAGCCGATATAATTTTCCTCGCCATCGGTCAGCTTCTGCGCCAGATTCTCGTCATCCGGGACCGGCGTGATATGCTGGAAGAAGCGGCCCTGATAGTGCGCCTTGTCGGGGAAATAGAAGGAGAAGCGGGTCTCCGTGCCCTTGAACCCGCCATGGACATAGCGGTGTCGCACCGGCGCATCGCGCCATTCGTCGATGTCGATATAGGGCTGGGTGAAGAGCGGGTCTTCGGCGGCGCTTGCCGGCGCGCTACCCTGCTGTGCCCCGGCCATGCTGCCCATGCCGGCCATCAGCACCGCTGACAGGGCTGTCATGCCCATTGCAATCGATCGACGCATCGCTTCCTCTCCCTTTTGCCGGTTCAGGCTGCGGCCTCCAGCGCCGCCCTGCCGGTCCGTTCGTCCCAATGATCCGCATCGCCGCCGAGCGCGCAATTGAGCATCGCGCGCTTCAGGAACAGGTGACAGGGATGTTCCATGGTGAGGCCGATGCCGCCGTGGAGCTGGATCGCCTCTTCCGCGACCAGCCGATAGACGGTGCAGGCCAGCGCCTTGAGCGCGCCCAGGGCGATGATATCGATCTCGACCTGCTGTGCCCGGCTCCAGAACAAGGCGTCGGCGGCGGTCAATTGGGTCCGCATGTCGGCGACGCGATGCTTGAGCGCCTGGAACAGTGCCAGCGGCCGATCGAACTGCTGCCGCGTTTCGAGATAGGCGACGGTCATCGCCAGCGCCGCCTCTGCGCCGCCCAGGCTGTCGCCCGCCAGACAGAAGAGGCGCAGCGCCTCGATCCGATCCGCCAGCGCGCGGGCGGCATCGCCCTGCGCCAGCGTGAGGCCGGGGCCTTCAAGGACGACATCGAACAGGCGACGGCTCTTGTCCCATCCGGCGCGATAGGTGACGGCAACCTGCTCGGCCGGCACCAGTGCCACCCGATCGTCGGTGACGTGCAAAATATGGCTGGCGGTATCGGCATCGGGCACGCAGGTCAGCCGGTCGGCGCCATCCAGCCCGCCCGCCAGCGATGCGGTCATCACCTCGCCGGCCATGGCGTCGGCGATCAGCGCGTCGCGCTCGGGCAGGTCATCGGCCGCCGTCAGCGCCTCGATCGTCAGCATCTGCGCCAGCACGGAGCCGGGCACCAGCGCCTTGCCCACGCCCTGATGGATGACGCCCGCCGCCTCGCGGCCGAGGCCCAGGCCGCCCAGATCCTCCGGCACGCCCATCATCAGCCAGCCCATCTCGGCGATCAGCGCCCAGCTCTGCGCCGCATCCGGGGCCAGATCGCTCTGGCCGAACGCCTTGTCGGCCGCGTCCTGCACTTCCGCGCGGGTCATGGTCATGCCGCGCCCTCCTTCAAGGTCCAGCTCTTGGGTTCGCGCGGCATCCCGACCAGCCGTTCCGCGATGATGTTGCGTTGCACCTCGTCGCTGCCGCCGGCGATGGTCCAGGCATAGCTGTTCATGAAATCGGCCATCCAGTTGCCGGTCTCCATGCCGCCGCCAAAGGTGATCGGGCTGTGATATTGCGCCTCTATGCCGCCCAGCCGAATCCCGAGCGATGTGAACTCTCGCAGCGTGCGCGAATAGGACAGCTTGACGATCGACGCGTCGCCGACCCGCTCGATCCCGGCGATGCGGTTGGCGAGGAACTGGTCGGCGACGGCACAGGTCGCATCCACCTTGGCGCTCAACCGGCCGAAGTCGCGGACTATGCCGCTATCGTCCTGCCGGCCCAGCGCCCGGATCAGGTCGCCTAGCCGCCACAAGGCGCCACGCAGCCGGGCGCTCAGTTCCAGCAGGGTCAGGCCGCGTTCGGAGGAAAGGGTGGATTGCGCCACGGCCCAGCCCTGCCCCTCTTCGCCCAACCGGTCGCTGACGGGAATCTCGACATTGTCGAGGAACAGCTCGGCAAATTCCTCGTCGCCGTGAATCTGGTGGATCGGCCGCGCGGTGACGCCCGGCGCCTTGAGGTCGAGCAGCAGATAGGTGAGGCCGGCTTGCTTCGGTCCGTCATTACTGGTGCGCACCAGCAACAGGCATTTGTCGGCGAACTGGCCCATGGTCGACCAGAGCTTCTGCCCGTTGACGACATAATGGTCGCCGACCCGCTCGGCGCGGGTGCGGACATTGGCAAGGTCCGATCCGGCATTGGGTTCGGAAAAGCCCTGGCACCAGGTTTCGCCGGCCAGGATGCGCGGGATCAGCAAAGCCTGCTGCTCCTCGCTCGCCCATTCGAACAGGGTGCAGGCGGCATGATAGGTCGACATGAAGGACAGCAGCAGCCGCGGCGTGTCGGCGCGGGCCAGTTCCTCGTAGAGGATCTTCTGTTCGGCAAGCGAGCGGCCGCCGCCGGGCCATTGGGCGGGCCAGTGCGGCACGGCATAGCCGCCCTCGACCAGCTTGGCGAACCAGTCGCGCTGGATTTGCAGGAAGGCGGCCTCGCTGCTGCTGCGGTCGCGCCAGCCGTGCGGCGCATTGTCGGCCAGCCACTGGCGCACCTCCAGCCGCAGCCCGTCGAGCGCATCGGTCAAAGCCTGCCCCTCCATCCCGTTCCGGTTCCTCTCATCCCCGACGCTAGGCCCAATTGCGCCGCCCCCCGCAAGATGGCGGCAGGCGATATCCCCAAGGCGATGGCACTAGATCGCCACCTCGATCATGCCGTCGACGATGCGGACGGGATAGGTGGCGATCGGTTCGCTCGCCGGGCCGGTCAGCGGCGCGCCGGTCTCCAGGTCGAACCGGGCACCATGCGCCGGGCAGGCGATCCAGCCCAGGCGAATACGACCGCAGGCGAGCGGTTCGTCGGCATGGGAACAGAGCGCGGCGATGGCATGAATTTGCCCGTCGCTGTTGCACAACAGGATGGTCTGGCCGTCGATGGTCACGCTTTTGGTCTTGCCCAGCGGCACCTCATCCAGGGAGGCTGCCATTTTGAAATCGCGCTCGCTCATGCCCGAAAGCTGCCCAAGCCGGTGGAGCGCGGCAAGGGCCGGCCCACGCCCATCACCGGGGCGTTCTCTTGCCCGCCGCCCTGTCGCGCCGCGCCGCTCTTCAGTATCGCATCCCTGTTCGGCAGGGGATGCGTGGACCGATGGATTTTGAATGGACGCAGGATGAAAAGGCCTTTCGCCAGCGGTTGCGCGACTTTCTCGCCGCGACGCTGCCGCAGGATTGGGAGCGTTTTTCGCAACATGGCCCGGCTTCCCCGGCACTGACCGACTATGCCCGCACTTTCTGCGGGCGCCTGGCCGATGAAGGCCTGCTGACCCCGCATTGGAGCAAGGAGATTGGCGGCCAGGGCCTCGACCCCTGGCACCAGACCATATTGGCCGAGGAAATGTGGATCGCGGGCGAACCGCGCGGCGGCCAATATATGAACGTCAACTGGGTCGGACCGACGCTGATCCGCTACGGATCGGAGGCGCAGAAAGCCCAGTATTTGCCCGCCATCACCGGCGGCCGCGCGCTGTGGTGTCAGGGCTTTTCCGAACCCGGCTCCGGCTCCGACCTTGCCTCGCTGCGCACCCGCGCGACCCGCGACGGCGATGTCTATCGCGTGTCGGGGCAGAAAATCTGGACCAGCTATGCGGGGCTTGCCGACACCTGTTTCCTGGTCTGCCGGACCAGCGACGATCGCAAGAAGGGCATTTCCATCCTGCTGGTGCCGATGGACACGCCCGGCATCACCGTGCGGCAAATCCCCTCGCTGATCGGCGAGGGCGACATTCATGAGGTCTTCTTCGACGATGTCGTCGTGCCGGTTGAGGCGCGGCTGGGTGCGGAGGGTCAGGCCTGGGAGATTATCGGCTATTCTCTCACCAATGAGCGGCTCGGCATTCCCCGCTATGCCCTCGCCCGCGCGGCGCTCGACCGGGCGGTGGCGCTGCTCCAGGCACAAGGCGAATTTGCCGGCGAGGCGGTGCGGATCGAGGCGGCCCATGCCGCTGCCCTATGCGAAGCGGCGCGGATGGCCAGCTATGCGATCGTCGACCGCCGCTGCCGGGGCGAGGCGATCGGCGCCGAATCCAGCTCCGCCCGTTTCGCCACGGTGATGGCCGAGCGGCGGGTATGCGAATTCATCGTCGAATATCTGCCGCAGGCACTGGCCGACGCCCACCCCTATCTCAAAATGCATCATCAGCGCGGGATCGTCGCGGGCATCGCCGCCGGCGCGGCGGAAATCCAGCTCAACATCATCGCGACCGATGTGCTCAAACTGCCGCGGGAGCCGCGCTGATGGACCTGTCCCTGACCGACGACCAGATCGCGATTCTCGACGCGATCGACACGCTGACCCGGCCCTATGCCGGCGCGACGCTGCATGAGGCCGGCTTTGCCCTGGCCAGCGACGCGCTCGACCGTGACCTCGCCGAAGGCGGCTTCCTCGATATCGGTTTCGATCCCGACCTCGGCGCGATCAGCGCCGCCCTGGTGGTCGAGCGGCTGGCGCGCCTGCCCCAGGCGGTGGAGGCGGCGGCCAGCGCCCTCATCCGTCCGCTGCTGGGCGACGCGACGTCGCGCCCGCTCTGCCTGATGGAGGAGGGGAAGGCGCATCGTCCGGTCCGCTTCCTCGCCCCCGGCGCGACGGTGCTGCTGGTCGGACCGGACCGGGTGCGCAGCTTCATCGCCGGCCCCGACCATGTCCGGGCCGAACCCGAAGCCCTCTACGCCTATCCGATGGGCAGCCTGATCGCCCAGCCCGACGATCTTACCGATCACGCCGTGTCGGCCGACGATGTCCGCACCCGCTGGCGCGTGGCGCTGGCGACGGAGGCGACAGGCCTGCTCGCCGCCGCGCTCGACAGCACCGCGACCTATGTCACCGATCGCCAGCAGTTTGGCCGCCCGCTCGCCACCTTCCAGGCGCTGCGCCATCGCCTGGCCGAGGCGCAGGTCCGCGCCAACGGACTCTACTGGCTGGCGATGAAGGCGGCGGCCACGCTCGATGCCGGGGACGCAGCGCTGGCGGCACTGCACGCGCAGGAATCGGCGCGCAGCTGCGTCTATGATTTCCACCAGTTCCTCGGCGCCATGGGCATGACGCTGGAGCATCCGCTGCACCTGTGGACCTATCGGCTCAAGGCACTGATCGGTGATCTGGGTGGACGCGGCGGCCAAGCGCTGGCGGCGGCCGCTGCCCTCTGGGGTTAGACTCCTTGAGAGAGCCTGATTCACGCCATCGGTGAAAGCGCGGCGCGCTTTCACCTCAGACGATCAGGCTCTAGGCCAGTTTGGGCTTGATCTCCTCAATCACCCAGCGGGCATAATCCTCATATTCGCTGATGCTGCGCACCGCCGGGATCGGCACCGAACTCATGGTGACGCCCAGCGTCCCGAACCAGCCGAGCCGGTCGATGATCTCCGGCGCGGTCATGCCCGGCCGGGCGCGCGGGTCGTCGACCACGGCATGCCCCTCACCCACCCGACTGGTAGAAAAGCCGTACATCACGTCGAACGGGCGGCCGTCATAGCCGGGCTGCGACTTGATGAAGTCGATCTTCGCCGGGATATCCTCGGGTTTCGTTAGATAAGGCCACCAGCCGCTGGCATGGCGCGCGGCGCGCCTGAGCACGGCGTCGGCCTCGCCACCCATCCAGATCGGCAGATGCGGCTGCTGCACCGGGCGGGGCGCAAAGGCGACATCGCGGAAGGACACGAACTCGCCCTCGAATTGCGGATCATCGCTGGTCCACAGCTCGACGATCGCGGCCAGATATTCGTCGCACATCCGCCCGCGCTGGTGGAAGGGGACGCCGAGCAGGTCGAACTCCTGCTCCAGCCAGCCCGCGCCAAAGGTCACCATCGCCCGGCCGCCCGACAGCCAGTCGATCGTCGACAGCGCCTTGGCGGTGATCGCGGGATGCTGCAGCGGCAGGATCGCGATCGAGCTGTTGATGCGGATGCGGCTGGTCGCGCCGGCATAATAGCCCATCGCCGCATAGGCATGGAAATGATGCGGCCCCGACAGGTCGACATGGGCGCGCGGAATCAGGAAATGTTCCGGCACGCTGATCATGTCGTAACCCAGATCATCGGCCAGCCTGGCCAGCCGCGTCTGATCCGCGCCCGTGACCGACAATTCCCAGGGCTGCATCGTCGCCTTCAGCTCGATCAGCCGGGGCATGCCGAAGGCGAATTTCATGACCCCGCCTCCCGCCGGCTCAGAAGCCCAGGTCGAGCACCGGCCCGTCGAAATTGCCGGCCAGCTTCTGCGTCGCCGCGCTCAGCTTATCCATGGGTTCATGCCGGATATAGCCGTCGATGATCCGCTGATAATTGCTGATCAGCCCTTCGATCACCTTGGACAGGCGCATGAAGTCGAAGCCCTCGGCATGCAGCCCCTTCTGCTGCAGCGGGATGTTGGAATAATCCTGGCGCGGGATCATCGGGAACTGATCGCTGTCATAGGGCAGCATCACCGGTTCCATCACCACCGGCGGCTCCTGCCCTTCGGGGAAATGGGTCAGCGACCATAGCTCGAACATGCAGCTTTCCGGGCCGAGCGGGCGGATGCGATAGGCCGCCATGCTGGAAAGGAAGGGCAGCAGGAAATAGTTGGGGAAGATGAATTCCACCGACTTGACCGGGGTTTCCACCGCCAGTCTGTTGAGATCGGGCGTGGGTTCGCCGCGCGCCTGCCCGGCCTGGGTCACGCAATGATTGACCATGCCGAACCAGTGCATGATCGCCTGTTGCGGGTCTTCGGGCAGTTCGACGTCGATCAGCGTGCGGGCGACGGCGACATCCTTGGCATGGCACATGCCGGCCATGCCCTCGCTCAGCAGCTGCATATGGTCGACCTGGTCGACGATATTCTCCTTCATCGACCGGTTGGGATTGATCGGCACGCCGATCCCGCCGGTGTCCATGCCGTACATCATGTTATAGAGGATCGGCACCTTCTGCTGCAGCTGCGGATGGGTGCGCATGACATGATAGCCTTCCATGAAGGCTTCCATCGCGACCTTCCAATTGGCCGGCAGCACCGTGCCGAAACACCATTCGGCGCGCATCTTGTCGGCATTATAGGCGTCGAGCCCGACCGCGAGCGGCCCAAGCTGTTCGCGCAGCGACGGCGCCTCATCGTCGAAATTGATGAAGACGCAGCCCATCTCGATCTCGGTGCGACAGGGACGCAGGGCCAAATCCTGTTCGTCCAGCTGATGCTCGGAGAACATATGCCGGCCATAGACGAAGGTGTTCTTGCCCTCGATATTCCAGCGCCAGCCATGGAAGGGACAGATGAAGCCCTTGCCCTTGCAATTGCCATGACTGCCCTCGGTCAGCGGCACGCCGCGATGGCGGCAGGCATTATGATAGGCGCTGATCCCGTCCTTGGTCCGCACGATGATGACGGACTTGCCCAGATTGCTATATTCGATCCAGTCGCCGACCTCGGGCACCTGCTCCACGCGGCAGGCCATCTGCCAGACATGGGGCCACAGTTCCTCGCATTCGCGGCGATAGAAATCCGCGTCATAATAGCGTGCCGTGGGAATGCGCTCGGGATCGCTGATTTCCAGCGGGAAGCCCGCACGCGTCATTTCAGCAGCCTCAACCATGCCATGCCTCACCCAGATTTCTTGCTTGGATGAAGTGGTAAAGGCTGGGTCGGGGAGCGCCAAGGCAGCGCCCCAACCCATCGCCCTACCGATGGACGGCCACGCCCAGTTCGTCCAGCACCTCCCGGCTGTGCGCGCCCAGTTCCGGCGCGCCGCCCGCGACCCGGCCCGGCGTCTGCGAGAACCAGGTCGGCACGCCGGGGAAGCGCACCGGCCCCTGCGGCGTCTCGACCGTCTCGAAAAAGCCGATCGCGTTCAGATGCGCATTGTCGAACAGTTCGTCCGTGGTGCGCAGCGGCGCGGCGGGGATATGCAGCGCCTCCAGCAGCTCCAGCCATTCCTGCGTCGTCCGCTCGGCAAAGGTGCCGCCCAGCAGGCCATAGACCCGGTCGATCTGCTTCGCGCGCTTGGCCAGCGTGTCGAACTCCTCGGTCGCCCAAGGCGGGTTCACCGCCGCGACGAAGGCGTTCCAATGCTTGTCATTATAGACCAGCGCGGCGACATGGCCGTCCTTGGTCGCATAGGGCTTGCGATTGCGGGCGACGACGCGGTGATAATGGGCCGGCCCCAGCGGCGGCTCGAACAGCATGCCGCTGGCATGTTCGGTCAGCATGAAGGACGCCATGGTCTCGAACATGGAGACTTCCACCTCCTGCCCCTCGCCGGTGCGCTCGCGGTGGAACAGCGCCATCATCGTCGCATAGAGGCCGGTGAGGCCCGCCACCTTGTCGGCGATGATCGTCGCCATGAAATCGGGCTTGCCGGTCATCAGCTGCTGCAGGTGCGGGATGCCGCATTCCGCCTGGATCGTGTCGTCATAGGCGGGCTTGTCGCCGTCCGGCCCGCGCCGGCTATAGCCATAGCAATTGGTGTAGATGATGTCGGGCCTGATCGCCTTCACCGCCTGATAGTCGAAGCCCAGCTTGGCGATCGCCTTGCCGCGCATCGAATGGATGAAGACGTCGGCGGTGGCGATCAGCGCGCGCAGCGTCGCCTTGTCCTCCTCCTGCCGCAGGTCCAGCACCAGGCTGCGCTTGCCGCGATTGACGTTGGTGAAGACGCCGCCCAGCGCGGGCGTCGGCCCGGCATTGATATAGCGCGTCGCATCGCCCGCCGGCGGCTCGATCTTGATCACGTCGGCGCCCATGTCGGCCATGATCTGGGTCGCATAGGGGCCAAACACCATCGCCGTCAGGTCCACCACGCGGATCCCGGCCAGCGGCCCTTTCGGCATGTGCGTCGCGTCCATCATCCTCTCCCCATAACTGCCTTCGGGCTAGGCCAAGGGCGCGGCGAAATCCACGCGCAACCCCTTCGCCCCACCGATATGTGGGGCCGCCCGATTGTGCGCGCGGGAGGCCGGATGATACCCGCAGGCGATCATCCAGACGCCAGCAGAAGGCCCCCAGAGACGTGGATTTTGCCCTGACCGAAGACCAGAGGAACATCCGCGACGCGGTGTTCCAGCTCTGTGCCCAGTTCCCCGACGATTATTGGCTGGAACGGGACAAGGACGCCGTCTTCCCGTTCGATTTCCACCGGGCGATGGCGGACGCCGGCTGGCTGGGCATCGCCATGCCCGAAGCCACCGGCGGCGCGGGCCTGGGCATTACCGAAGCGGCGATCATGGTGCAGGCGGTGGCGGAGGCCGGCGGCGGCATGACGGCGGCGTCCAGCATCCACGGCCCGGTCTTCAGCCTGGAGCCGATCGCCCTGTTCGGCACGGACGAACAGCAGCAGCGGATGATCCCGCCGATCATCTCGGGCGCGGAGAAGATGTGCTTTGCCGTCACCGAACCCAATACCGGGCTCGACACAACCAAGCTCAAGACCCGCGCCGATCGGGTCGAGGGCGGCTATCGCGTCAATGGCGAGAAGATCTGGATCACCAACGCCCATGTCGCCGACCGGATGATGCTGCTCGCCCGCACCACCCCGCTCGACCAAGTGAAGAACAAGACGCAGGGCCTGTCGCTCTTCTTCACCAAGCTGGATCGCGACAAGATCGAGCATCAGCTGATCCCCAAGATGGGCCGCCACGCGGTCGGCTCCAACATGCTGTTCATCAACGACCTCTTCATCCCCGAGGAGGATCGGATCGGCGAGGAAGGTCAGGGCTTCAGGATCATCCTCAAGGGGCTGAACCCGGAGCGCATATTGCTCGGCGCCGAAGCGATCGGCATCGGCCGCAACGCGATCCAGCGCGCCGCCCGCTATGCCCGCGAACGCATCGTCTTCGACCGGCCGATCGGCATGAATCAGGGGATCCAGCATCCGCTCGCCAAATGCTGGATGCAGCTGGAGGCGGCCAACCTGATGGTGATGCAGGCCGCCACCCTGTTCGACAAGGGCGAGGAATGCGGCGTGGAGGCGAACAGCGGCAAATATCTCGCCGCCGAATCCGCGTTCGAGGCCTGCCATACCGCGATGCTGACCCTGGGCGGCATGGGCTATGCCCAGGAATATCATGTCGAACGGCTGCTGCGCGAAGTGCTGATCCCGCGCACGGCCCCGGTCAGCCCCCACATGATCCTCAATTTCATCGCCGAAAAGGTGCTGGAATTGCCCAAATCCTATTGAGGCGAAAGACGATGACGCTGCCGATCAAGATGCGCTCCTGGCTGTTCGCGCCGGGCGACAGCGAGAAGAAGATGGCCAAGGCAGCGGACAGCGCCGCCGACATCGCGCTGTTCGACCTGGAGGATGCAGTCGCGACCGAGAACAAGGCGATCGCCCGCCAGATGGTGCATGATTTTCTCGCCGCCCGCAGCAAAGGGCGCGAGCGGCTGTGGGTCCGGGTCAATCCGCTCGACGGCCCCTATACGCTCGACGATCTCGCCGCGATCATGCCGGCGCGGCCGGGCGGCATCATGCTGCCCAAAGTCTATGGCCGGCAGGATGTCGAACGGCTCGACCATTATCTGACCGCGTTCGAGGCGGCGCATGGCATCGAACGGGGATCGACCCCGCTGATCGTGCTGGTCACCGAAACGGCCGAGGCGATGTTCCACACCGGCGATTACAAGGGCGCGCCGCGCGTGGTGGCGCTGACCTGGGGCGCGGAGGATCTGGCCGACTCGATCGGCGCCAGTTCCAACCGCAATGCCGACGGCAGCTATGGCTTCACCTATGAACTGGCGCGCTCCATGTGCCTGCTGGGCGCCGCCACCGCCGGCGTCACCGCGATCGAGACGATCCAGGGCGACTTTCGCGATCTCGAAGGATTGAAGGCGCGCGCCAAAAAGGTGCGGCGCGACGGCTATCGCGGCATGCTGGCGATCCACCCGGCGCAGGTCGATGTCATCAACGCGGCCTTCACCCCGACCGAAGACGAGATCGCCGAGGCGCAGGCGATCGTCGACATCTTCGCCGCCAATCCCGGCGTCGGCGCGATCGGCTACAAGGGGGGCATGCTCGACCGGCCCTATCTCAGCCGCGCCGAGCAGTTGCTGCGCCAGGTCGGAGCCTTGTGATCGACCTCACCCCCTATCTGCGGCGCGGCGACCGCATCGTCTTTGGCCAGGCCTGCGGCGAGCCGGTCAGCCTGGTCAGCGCGCTGATCGAGCAGGGCGCCGGGATCGGTGACCTGTCCGCCTTCATCGCCACCAGCTTCTCAGGGCTGTTCACGCCCGAAAGCGCCGACAGTTTCCGCCTTTCCTCCATGGGGGCGATCGGCGCGCTGCGATCGATGACCAAGGCCGGCAAGCTGCAGGTCATCCCCGTCCATGTCAGCCAGGTCGCGCCGATGATCACGGCCGGCATCCTCGGCTGCGACGTGGCGATGATCCAGCTCAGCCCCGCCGATGCCGACGGCAATCATAGCTGCGGCCTGATCGGCGACTATGTCCGCGCCGCCGTGGACAAGGCGCGGGTGGTGATTGCGGAGATCAACGAAGCCGTGCCCTATGTGCCGGGCGAGCTGATCCCGGCGTCGGCCATCGACGTCGCCATCCCCGTGTCGCGCCCGCCGGTCGAGGTGGCGCCCGCGAAGATCAGCACCACCGACGAGGCGATCGCCCGCAACTGCGCCGCCTATATCGGCGACGGATCGGTGATCCAGACCGGGGTCGGCGCGGTGCCCGACGCGATATTGCGTCTGCTGGGCGACCGACGCGACCTGGGCGTGCATTCGGGCATGCTGGGCGACGGGCTGGTCGAACTGGCGCAGGCCGGCGTGCTGACCAACGCCCGCAAGGAAATCGACACCGGCGTCTCGATCAACGGGGCGCTGATCGGCACCCGCCGCCTCTATGACTGGGCGCACAACAACCCGGCCATCCGCATGTGCGCGACCAGCTACACCCATGACGCCGCGGTCCTCGGGCGGCTCTCGCGCCTCGTCACCATCAACAGCGCGCTGGAGGTGGACCTGACCGGTCAGGTCAATGCCGAACAGTCTGGGGCGGCCTATCTGGGCGGCACCGGTGGCCAGGTCGATTTCGTCCGCGCCGGCGCCCGCTCGCCCGGCGGCTGCTCGATCATCGCGCTCTCCGCCTCGGCCAAGGGCGGCAGTTTGAGCAAGATCGTGCCCTGCCTGTCCGGCCCCGTCACCACCGCGCGCAGCGATGTCGACATCATCGTCACCGAATATGGCGCGGCGGAACTGAAGGGGCAGACGCTGACCGAACGCACCCGCCGCCTGATCGCCATTGCCGATCCCGTCTTCCGCGAGGAACTGGAGCGGTCGGCCCATATCATCCAGCAGAGGGGGTATTGATGCCCGACGCTTCAACCGACGCGGTTCTGTTCGAGGCGCGGCCCGACGGCATCGCCATCCTCACCATCAACCGCCCCGACCAGCGCAATTGCCTCAGCCGCGACGTGCGCGAAGGGCTAAGCGCCGCCTGGCAACGGTTCGAACATGATCCGGCCCTGCGCGTCGCCATCCTGACCGGCGCAGGCGACAAGGCCTTCTGCGCGGGCGGCGATCTCAAGGAAATGGTCGACACCGGCATGACCGTCCCGCCGCGCGCCATGTTCCCGCTGCCCTATGACAGTATCGAACTCAGCAAGCCGACGATCGCGGCGGTGAACGGCATCGCCTTTGCCGGCGGCTGGATGATCGCCCAGGCCTGCGACCTGTGCGTTGCCAGCACGGCCGCGCGCTTCGCCATTACCGAGGTGAAGGTCGGGCGCAGCTCGCCCTGGGCCGCGCCGCTCATTCACATGATCCCGCAGCGGATCATGATGGAGATCATCCTCACCGGCAAACCGATCACCGCGAGCCGAGCCTACGAAATCGGCCTGGTCAATCGCCTGGCCGAGCCGGGTGCGCTGATGCAGGCCGCGCTCGATCTGGCGGCGGAGATTTTGGAGGGTGCGCCTTTGTCGGTGAAGGCCGGGCGCGACACGGTGATGCTGGCGACCGAGATGGGCCGCGCCGCCGCGCTGCAGGCCGCCCGCGCCGCCTCCGAACATACCTATAACAGCAAGGACGCGCAGGAAGGACCGCGCGCCTTTGCCGAAAAACGCACGCCGCAATGGACCGGGCGCTGAGCCCGACTGTCTGAAATCGTCAAGTCCGGGTGACGCGGGCGTGGCAAAAGGGTGGAATGGAGAAGGAATAGGCCATGAACGAGATCAGCAGCATCGGCACGCCCGGCGAGGATCTGATCGAGCCGGTCGTCGTCCCGGTCGAAGCCTATGTGTCCAAGGATTATGCTCGCGCCGAGCAGGACCGGCTGTGGCGCAAGGTCTGGCTGCAGGCGGCCCGGCTGGAGGATATTCCCGAGGTTGGCGATTTCGTGACCTATGACATTCTCGAAGACTCGGTCATCATCATGCGCACCGGGCCGGATGAGCTGAGCGCCTATCATAATGTCTGCCCGCATCGCGGCCGCCGCCTGATCGATACGCCCGCAGGCCAGCGCAACGCGCGGGGCAACCGCAAGTCGATCATCTGTGGCTTCCATGGCTGGACCTTCGACCGCCAGGGCCAATGCACCTTCGCCAACCATGCCGACGACTGGCAGGGCAAGCTGACGGCACAGCGTACCGCGCTCGGCAAGGTCAGCGTCGACACATGGGGCGGCTGGGCCTGGATCAATCTCGATCCCGATTGCGGCCCGCTCGCCGATTATCTCGGCGTCGTGCCCGACATGCTCGATCCCTTCGGCCTCCAGAATATGCACTATCGCTGGCGCAAATGGATCATCTTCGACTGCAATTGGAAGGTCGCGATGGAGGCGTTCAGCGAGACCTATCATGTCCAGACAACCCATCCCGAATTCAACGCCTTCGGCGAATTTCGCGGCTGGGCGCGCAAACATGGGCTGCACACCAATATCGGCTATGAAGCGCCCAAGAATATGGACGAGAACCAGGCCAAACTGCGCATCGGTTCAGGCGAGGATCCGCGCCTGTCGACCGCGGAAATGCAGCTTTTCACCTGGGAAAATGCCAATACCAACACGACCATGACTTTGGTCGCCGCCGCCCAGCGGCTGAAGGACGAACTGCCCGAGGGCACCCCCGCGCCGCAGGTGCTGCAGCACTGGCTCGCCACCGCCCGCGCCGACGATGAACGGCGCGGCGTCTTCTGGCCGGTGGTCGAACCCGCCCATACCGCCAAGAGCGGCACCGCCTGGCAGATCTTCCCCAATTTCCAGATCGGCCACGCCGTCAACAATATGCTCTGCTATTCCGCCCGCCCCTATGGCGCGGACCCGGACAAGTGCATTTTCGAGGCGGCGGTCTATGAGCTTTTCCCGGACGCGGAAACGCCCGCCACCGAATGGGAATATACCAGCGCGGAACAATGGCCGCCGGTGCTGCAACAGGATTTCACCAATATGCAGGCGGTGCAGCAGGGCATGAAGAATGTCGGCTTCCGCGGCACCCAGCCCAACCCCTATATGGAGCGGGCGGTGGCCAGCCTCCATTACAACCTGTCCCGCTACATGGGGACTGGCGCACCAAAGCCGCTGGACTGACCGACATTGCCGCGATCATGGCCCTTCGCCGCCGATCATCTGTCTGGCGGCGGAGCGCTTTCGCGTCTCCATTTTCACCAATGACTGTCTTCGACGACCGCCCTCCAATGGAAAGGGGCGCTCCCGGCAGGAGCGCCCCTTTCCGTTTCCATCCTGATTGGACCCCTCAGAAAGGCAGCTTGTAGAGGTTCACTGCATTGTCCTGCAGCACCTTCTTCTTCACCGCGAAGTCGTAGCCGCCCAGCACATCGGTCAGATGCGCCTGCACGCCCGGATAGAGCGAGGTCGGGTGCGGGAAGTCGGTTTCGAACATGACCTTGTCGACGCCGATCGTTTCCAGCAGCAGCTTGGGCGCGACCTTCTCGAACCAGAAGGTGACCCAGAAATGGTCGCGGAAATATTCCCACGGTCGCTTGTTGAGCAGGCCGACCTTGCTGGGCAGCATTTCGTCGAACTGATGTTCCAGCGCCTCGATCGCGAAGGGCACCCAGCCCGCGCCGCTTTCGATCAGGCCGATCTTCAGCTTGGGATGACGGTCGAGCCGGCCCGACACCATCCAGTTGCCCAGCGTCGCGGCATTGCCGATCGAGAACATGGTGGCGACCACCGACAGCGTCTGTTCAAAGCCGAAGCCGTCCCAGGTGAGCGTATTGGGATCGATCGCCGCATTGAGATGGAAATTGAGCGGCAGGCCTTCGGCCTCGCACATTTCCAGGAAGGGCGTCCAATAATCATGCAGGAAGCTGGGCACGCCGACGCGCTCGGGCGTATCGGGCAGCACGAAGCCGCGCAGGCCCATGTCGACGCAGCGCCGCGCTTCGGCCTCCATCGCCTTCTGGTCCCAGAAGGGCAGATGGGCCATGTTGAAGATGCGTTCGCCCGACACCTGCTGATATTCGGCCGATGCGTCATTATACATCTGGATGATCGCGACCGCGAGGTCGGGGTCGCCCAGCGACATCAGCGACCCGGCCTGGGTCACGCCCGAATTCTGGAAGCCGATCTGGGCATAGATGCCCATATCGTCCATCGCCTGCAGCCGTTCCTTGATCAGATGGCCACCCGGATGCGCCTGCGCCAGCTTGGGGAAGGCCAGGCGGCCGAGCAGCTTGTTATTGTCGGCGCGGATGACGTTGCCGCCCATCGATCCGAAATTGCGGTCGCCCACATACCAGCGTTCGACGCCGTCGGCGTCCTGCTTCACATAGGGCACCTTGGCCTTGTACTTGGCCGGCGCGCGCGAGGTGAAGAGGTCCGGCGCCTCGGTGATATGGGTGTCGGTGTCGACAATCTGGATGCCGGCCAGCGACGGGTCGAGCCCGCCCGACTGGGTGCTGTAATCGACCTCGCGGATGACGCCGCCTTCGGTATAGCCTTCGGCCGACCAATATTTGCGGGCGGCCTGGGCGTCGGCGACGTCCTTGTCCTTCACATCAGCCATGCTTCACCTCCAGCGCGCCCTGCCAGCTAGCGGATTCGAAGATCGGCTGGACAGAGGCGGCCGGCGACTGTTCCTCGACCGAGCGGCGGACCGCTTCGCTGAGCGTGCGCTGCAGGCCGGCGGCGTCGATCTGGTCGGAGGGTTCATAGACGAAGCCGATCGCCAGCGGCTGGCCGTCGGGCATGTGGGGCAGCAGCATGGCGGTGACGTCGGCGATCGAGCCAAAGCCGGCAAAACCGCTGATATGCCCTTCGTCACGGCAGCGCTGCACCTGGCCGGCGACGTCGGCGAAGACAAACTTGCGCTCCTGCGGCGCTTCGGCATTGAGGCGACGGATCAGGCCGTCGCGGCGCGGCTGCTGCACGGTCGACAGCATCAGCAGACCGGCGGCGGAGTCGGTCAGCCGTTCCTGGCGGCCACCGGCCAGCCCGTTATTGGCCGAGGTGCGCAGCGCCTTCTTGCCGGCGCGCCAGTGAACGATCTGGATGTTGAGGCCGACCATGCCGAACACGGCAATGCCAAGGCCGGTCTGGGCCGACAGGCGATCGATCAGGCCGTTGAGGACGCCATCGCGCACCATGCGCGGCTGGATCGCGGCACCCAGCATCGCGGCGCGCGGGGTCGGCGAATAGGCGCGCGAACCCGGATCTTTATGGAGCAGGCCCAGGTCGACCAGGCTCGACAGCAATTCGGACGTGCTCGACTGCGGGCGGTCGAAGCGACGGACAATGTCCATCACCGTCGCCTGCGGATGATCCTCGTCGAAAAATTCCAGTACCTCGACCACGCGCTTGGCGATCTTCGCCTTGTTGGACTCGGTCTTGGCTACCCTCGGCTTATGGGACTCGATCAGAGCCATGGTTCCTCTCCTTCGTTATTGAACATGGTTGTTCACTAACGCCGGGAGGCTGTCAACAGAAAATGAGATGCCCTCGTTTATGTGATATTCTCTGTCTCATTCTGCGTTTCCGGCGACATATTCGCAAACAGCGCCTGAAGCGCGCGGCGATCGGTCTTGAGCGACGGGGTGCGCGGCAAGTCCCTGACGAACAGCCATTTTACCGGAACATGGGTGGCAGGAAGATGCTGGCGCACATGCGTTTCCAATGCTGCGATCGCAGGTGCAGCAAAATCGGCGTGAAGCCGGATCGCGGCCGCCGGCACTTGCCCCAGCCGGTGATCCGCCATGCCTGTCACTGCCGCTTCGGCGACGGCGGGGTGCAGCATCAGCGCGCGTTCGATCGACTCGGGCAGCAATTTGAAGCCGCCGCGGATGATTGCCCCGTCCGCCCGGCCGCGCAGGAACAGGAAAGCATCGGCATCGATCAGCGCGATGTCGGACGTGCGGATCCATTCCAGGCCGATTCGCGGCGAGATGACTTCCAGCAGACCTTCACTGTTGGGCGGCAACGGGATGCCGCTGTCTGGATCGACGATGCGCAACTGTGCGCCCGGCATGGCGCGGCCGACCGACCCGATCTTGCGAGATCCCCATTCGGCATGAAGCGCGGCGGTCATCGACGCCACTGGCCCGGCGAACTCGGTGGCGCCATAGGAGAGCAGGATGGGAATGCCGTAGCGCGCCTCGAACGCCTGCTGTACGCCGGGATCGAGCGGCGCCGCGCCGCAGCCGATCGCGCGCAGGGAAGCGAGGTCTTCGACCGGTAGGTCGGCATCCAGAACCGCCTGCACGCTGGCCGGGGGCAGGCCGCCATGGCTGGGCCGCCAGCGCCGCACATGGGCATGCCAGGCGCTGAGCGAGAAGCGCTCCAGCAGTTCCACCCGCTGCCCGCGCAGCAGCATCGGCAGTGTCGAATAGAGGCCGGTGATGTTGCCGAGCGGAAAATAGAGGAGGAAGGGGGCCGCGGCCTGGGGATCATCCGCCTGCTGCCGGGTGAACGGAGTCGAGAGGAAATGCCGTTCCAGCAGCGCATAGGGCACGGCGAAGCTTTTCGGCGGTCCGGTGGTGCCGCTGGTCAATATCTCGATCTGCGGCGCGGCAGAGCCATGGCGCTGCTGAACTTCTGGCGAGGCATGTTCATGACCCGGTAGGGCGGCGGCAGCCATGCCGTCGATTGCGACCGCGACCATGCCTTCGGCGGTCAGCACTGCCCGGATATCCGGCCCGATATCCTCGACAAAGGCGACCAGCGCGGCGGGCGCCATGCGCGCCAGATCCCGCGCGATGGCGGCGTCCGACTGAAAGGCATAGATCATGCGGATCGTTCGCCCCTGCGCGATCAGGCCCAGCAGCGCGGCGAGCGCCGCCGGCCGATTGCGCGCGACGAAGGCGACCGGGGCATCTGCCGCAATGCCGCTCGCATCCAGAGCCGCATCGATCTCTTCGGCTACCGCGCACAGCGTTCCCCAAGCGATCCATTCGCCCTCATAAAGGATCGCTGCCTGATCGGCGGGCCGTTGCAGGGCGTCGGCGGCGAGCGCGCGCAGACTGGGGTGATCCGTCTCCATGGCATGATATTGCGGCAGGGCGCGGCGCTGGTCAGCCATTGTCCGCAACGCCCTGGCGATCAGTGCTGCGTCCGCCTTTGCCGCGCTTCGGCCCGGTCCTACCCTACCACCCATGTCCGGCCCTGCCGCCCTGATCGACCCCGATGGCCTGACCCTTCCCTGGACCGGGGATGCGCAGCCCTATGGGCTGGTCGATCTCGACCGCGCGCCGCGCAGCGATGCGCCGTTGCACCTGCCACCCTTTCCGCTGCTGGGGATCGGCGATCCGATGCACCCGCTCGCGCCCCGGCTTGATGCGCTGATCGAACTGCCGGTCTCGCTCGCCGCGATCGTGCAGCAGATCGTGGCCCAGCCGGAAGCGGCGCGGGTGCTGGTGCAATTGCTGCGGCTGATCGACGGGCTGGATCCGGCCCAGGCGCTCGTCGCGGAATCGCTCGCTTATGGCCTGCTTCAGGGCAGCGCCGGCCATGCCCGCTGGCTGGCCGCGCAAGTCCCCGCGCCTGCGCAGGCACCCGGCGCCATCAAGGTCGATCGGGATGGCGACCGGCTGTCGATCCTGATCGATCGGCCCGATGCCCATAATGCCATCGACCGCGATCTGCGCGACGGGCTGCGCGCGGCGTTCGACATTGCCGCGTTCGATCCCGATATCAGCCATGTCAGCCTGCGTGGCGCGGGGCGCAGCTTCTGCACCGGCGCGGACCTCAGCGAATTTGGCACCACGCGCGATCCTGCCACCGCCCATGATATCAGGATGCAGACGCTGCCCGCCCATGCGCTGCTGCGCTGCGCGGATCGGCTGTCGGTCCATGTCCAGGGCGGCTGCGTCGGCTCTGGCCTCGAAATGGCGGCCTTTGCCAGGAGCATCTCAGCCAGCGCCGACGCCTGGTTCCATCTGCCCGAACTGGCGATGGGGATCATTCCGGGCGCGGGGGGCTGCGTCTCGCTCAGCCGGCGGATCGGGCGTCAGCGCGCGGCGCTGATGATCCTGTCGGGCAAGCGGATCAATGCCCGCACGGCGCTAGGCTGGGGCCTGGTCGATGCCATCGTGGACGATTGATCCACCGATCCACGTCATCGCGACATCGTCGGCCCGCAGGCGGTCCCGTGCCTGCGCCCAGGGACGATCCAGCAGGCACAGGTCGGCCAGCGCCCCGACCGCGACTGCACGCTGCCGGCGCAGATCCAGCGGATCGGCGAGATAGAGGGCGAGCGCCGCCTCGGGCGTCAGCGCCTCGTCCTGCCCGATGACCGCGCCACTTTCCGTCCTGCGCGATACCGCCGCGCGCATCGCCGCCCAGGGATCGGCAACGCCATAGGGCGCGTCGCTGCCCGCCGCCAGCACCAGCCCGGCGCGGGCAAAGGCGCCCAGGCGATAGAGCAAGGGCCGTTCGCGCGGTTCGACATCGCGCAGATACTGATCGCCGCGCTCGGCGATGAAATGCGGCTGGCTCACCACCTGCACGCCCAATTCGATCATCTGCTCCAGTAGCGCATCGGGGGTGATGCCGGCATGTTCGATCCGGTCGCCCGGCCGCGCGCCGGCCTGTGCCAGCGCGGCGAGGGTGAAGACCAGTTCGGTCTCGGTCGTGCAATGGCTGGCGATCGCTCGCCCCTGGTCGTGCGCGGCGCGCAGGAAGGCGACGCACTGGTCGAAGTCGGGCAGGGCATTTTCATGCAGATGCAGCTTGGCCGGGCCGACCGCGATGCCGGGCGGGGGCGCCGAGTCCCCCAATGCGAGCGTGCCGGCGGCAACCAGATGCTGCGGCAGGTGCCCGGTTGCGCGCTCGGCGGCGAACCAGGCAAGGCTCGCGCCGTCATTGCCGGGCGACATGTCGGTAACGCCGGTGACGCCATGGCGGGCCAGTTCGCGCCCCACCGTGTCGAGGGCCGGCGGCGTGCCGCCCAGAACCCGGCGCAGCCAGCCATCCTCGTCGAACAAGTGTCCGGTCCAGCGCCCGTCGATCCGCTCCAGCCCCGGCGGCGGGGCGTCCAGCGCCAGCAGCAGGTCCAATGCCCGGCTGTTGAGCAGCCACATGCGCCCCGACCGATGCTGGATGCGCACCGGTCGCTCGGCCTGCCAACGGTCGATCGCCATCGCATCGGGCAGGCCGGCGATGCTTTCATGATAGCCGATGCCGCGCAGCCAGCCCTCGCCCGGCTGCGCCAGCGCGGCGGCCAGATCGGCTTCGCTGGTCACGGCCGGTGGTCCGCAGGGCAGCGAGGCGCGGGCGACCGCATGGGCGGCGAGATGGATATGATGGTCGTGCAGGCCGGGCAGCAGGGCGCCGCCGCGTGCGTCGATCACAGACTCGCCGGGCACGGGAGCAAGCGCGCCGATCGCCGCGATCTGTCCGTTGGCGATGCGCAGGTCGGCACGGCCCACGCCCCATAGTTCGGCGTCGCGGATCAGCATAGCCAGGCCCCATTATCCTGTCCCAGCGCCGCGACCGGTCCCACGGTTCGCGACGCAACGGCGGGGAAGGGGGCGCCCTCGGCCGCTGCCCAGCGCTGCAGCGTCGCGGTAAAGCTTTCCGCGTCACGCGCCCGTTCCCAGTCGATCGCCTCGGCCACCACGGTGCTCATCGACAGCATCAGATGCGCGCCCGTGCCTTCATGCCACTGTGTCAGCGCGCGGTGCGCGGCATGAAGCCCGGTCAGCGGGTCGGCGCTGGCATCGCCGCCAAAGCTGATCCGCCCGCTCGCCTGCCGCAATGCGGCGCTCAGCCCGCCGGCGACGCTGCAATCATCGCCAAAGCCGATCCAGTGGGCGGCGTCGCCCTCCGCGCCATGGCCGGTGATCGTCACCCAGACCAGCCCCGGCACGTCGCGCACCAGCGCATCGGCATCGATCCCCAGTTGCGCCAGCGCGCGCGGCCGCGCGGCGGCGATCACCATGTCGGCACGGCGGATCAGCGCGATCAGCGCCGCCCGATCCTCCGCGTTGCGCAGGTCGATCGCGACATTGGCCTTATGCTGGTTCAGCCGCGCGAACAGCAGCGGATCGCCCGCGCGCATCCGGTCGGGCCGGTTGCGGCTCTCCACCTTGATGACTTGCGCGCCCGCCAGCCCGAGCAGATGCCCGGCCAGCGGCCCGGCCCAGAGCGCCGACAGGTCGATCACCAGCGGCGGCCCGTCGCGCATCGGCCGCTCACCCCCTGTCACCATCAGGCGGCAGGCGGGGCTGGCGGGCACCTCGTCGATCGCCGCGATCGCAAGGCCCAGTTGCCGTCCCTGTGTCATGATCGAGGACGCCTGCGTCGACGCAAAGGCTGTGACAATATCGCTGTCACTTTCGATGCCGACATCGCCGAACAGCGCCGGCATCAAGTCCCGGTCATCGGCCCGCGCCAGGGTCAGCGCGACCTGTCCGTCGATCGTGTCGTAGAGCCGGCATCCCCCACCGGCCGAGCGCCGCCCCGGTATGGCAAAGCCGTTCAGCGTCGCCCGTTCGCCCAGCAGTTGCGCGCCGCTCAAACCACCCAGCACCGGCGTTCCCGCCAGCGCCCGGATCGCCTGCAATTGCGCCTCGGCCCAGCCGGCAAGCGGCAGGGCGAGAGCCATGTCAGGCTGCGAACAGCTTCTTGATTTCCCGGCGGAGGAGCTTGCCCATTTCATTATAGGGCAGGCTCTTAGCAAAGAGCACGCGCTCGGGCACTCGCGAAGAACGCAGCCGGGCGCGGATGACCTGCTTCAGCTCCTCGTCGGCCGGCGCCGCATGGCCGTCGCGCACGACCACGATCAGGCCGACCGCCTCGCCCCATTCGGCGGACGGAATGGCGACCGCCGCCGCCTCGGCGATGGCGGGCAGGGCCAGCATCACATCCTCGATCTCGCCGGGCGAGATATTCTCACCGCCGCGCACGATCACATCGTCGGCGCGGCCCGACAGGAAGAGATAGCCTTCGGCATCGATATAGCCGGCGTCGCGGGTGGGAAACCAGCCATCGGCGTCGAGCGCGCTGCGCTCGCGATATTCGCCTGACACCTGGTCGCCGCGAACATAGATTTCGCCCGGCTCGCCGGCGGGCAGGCAACGGCCATCCTCGTCGCGAATCTCGATCTCGACCGTCGGCAGCGGCCGGCCGACTGACGCCAGCCGGGCGCGGGCGGCGGGATCGGTCGCGACATGGGCGGCGCGATGTTCGTCCGGTCCCAGCAGGGCGACGGTCGAGCTGGTCTCGGTCAGGCCATAGGCGTTGGTGAAGCCGGTGTCGGGAAACAGGTCGAGCGCGCGCTGGATCAGCTCCAGCGGCATCTTGCCGCCGCCATAGGCGACCGCCCGCAGATTGCTGAGATCAGGTTGGACACCCTTGTCGACCGTCTCGATGATGCGCGAGAGCATGGTGGGCACGACAAAGGCATTGCTCGCCCGCTCGCTTGCCGCCAGGTCCAGCCAGGCGGCCGGATCGAAGGCGGGGAGCAGCAATATGCGGCGCAGCGCATAGATGGAGCTGAGCAGGGCAGCGATGCCGGCGATATGATAGGGCGGCACGCTGACCAGCGCGGCATCTTCTTCCGGCGCGGCGCCGAACTCGATCGTACCCAATATATAGGAGACCAGATTGGCGTGGCGCAGGATCGCCGCCTTGGGTGCGGCGGTCGTGCCGCTGGTGAAGAGCTGGATGGCGACGCCATCGCCTTCGTCCGCCTCGATCGGCGCATCGGCCGCAGCGTCCAGCGCGGCGGTCACGAAATCGGCGCGCGCCAGCACCTTGTTGTCGGCCGAGGGGCAGAGCCGTTCGACCCGCGCGACATCGCCGACGATCAGCGCCGGCGTGATCCGTGCCAGCAGCGCGGCCAGGTCGGCGTCGGCCAGCCGATAGTTGAGCGGCACATAGGGCACGCCAGCGATCGCCGCGCCGAACAGCGCCATCGCCGCCGCCTCGCTGCTCTCGTCCAGCAGCGCGACATGGCTGCAGCCACTGTCCCGGATCAGCACGGCGGCGCCGCGCGCGCCCGCCAGCAGCCGGGCATAGCTCCAGCGCTGGCCGTCACAGACCAGGCCGATGCGGTCGGGCGCGGCATCGGCCGCCATTTCAAGGAACAGGGCGATGTTCATGGGATGGGCGTCAGTCCGAAGCGGGCAGGGGCTTGGCGTCCTTGGGGCTCAGCGCCACGCCGTCGACCGACAGCGAACCCTTGCCCGGCTTGACGCACAGCAATTCGAAATTGCCGGCCGGATCGACATAGCGCTTGCCCATCAGTGTGCCCGTGCTGAAATCGGCGGCGGGCGTGCCGACCGCTTCCGGCCTGGTTTCGCCCATGGCGCTGCCGCCGCATTCGATCGTGCCGGTGCCGCTGCGGATCACCATCACTTCGGTGTCGCACACCGCGCTTTTCAGTTTCGTACCCGGTTTCATATCATTCCTGCCTTCCAGCCCCCCGACGTCGCCCCTTCAGGCGATAGCGCCGCTGGCCTTCCATTGTTCAATCTGGTCCCACTCGACGCCCAGTTCCATCAGCACCAGTTCGGTATGTTCCGATGCCTGGGGCGACCGCGTGGTCTGCACCGGCTGGCCGTCAAACTGCACCGGGCCGCGCACCAGCCGCAGCGGTGCGCCGCCATCGGCGCCCTCGACCTCGATGATCATGTCGTTGGCGATCGCCTGCTCGTCGGTCAGCAGATCCTTGAAGCTCTGGATCGGTGCCCATTGGCCCTTCATCGTCTTCAAATGCTCGCGCCAATAGGCGAAGGGCTTCGCCCCGAAAGCCTTGACCAATATGTCGCTCGCCGCGCCGGCATTCTCGATCAGCGCCAGCACATCCTTGAAACGCGGATCGTCCGCCGCCTCGGGCACGCCGACATGGGTGAAGGTGTCGGCGATCAGGCCGGTTGGGCTGACCATGCACAAGTTGATCGTGCCGCCGTCCGAGGTGCGGAAATTGCCCATGAAGGGGTTGCGCAGCGACCCGCCGGAACTCGGCATGCCGTTGCGGGTGAGGATGTCGGTCTCCATCACCTGCGCGATCAGCGCGCCCGATGCCCACCAGGCGCTCGACAGCAGCGAAACGTCCAGCTCGACCGCCTCGCCGGTCTTTTCGCGGTGGAACAGCGCGCCGGAAATGCCGCCGGCAATGAACATGCCGCCGATGGAATCGCCAAAGGCGGGAATGCCCTGGGTCAGCGGGCCGGGCAGTTCCTCGGGCGTCATCGCATGGGCGACGCCGCTGCGCGACCAGAAGCAGGTGCCGTCAAAGCCGCCCACCTCGCGCTCGGGGCCCTTGTTGCCCAGCGCGCTGCCACGGGCATAGATGATGTTCGGATTGACCGCGCGGATATGCTCGACGTCGAACTTGTTCTTCTGCCGCACCTGGGGAAGATAGTTGGTCAGGAATACGTCGGCGCTCTTGGCCAGCTCATAGAGTACGGCCTGGCCTTCCTCCGTCGACAGGTCGATGCCGACGCTGCGCTTGCCGCGATTGGGATGCTCGAACAGGGTGTGGCGCAACGGATCGAGCTGCACCCCGCCCATGTTCAGGAAACCGCGCTGCGTGTCGCCGCGCACGGGATGCTCGATCTTGATGACGTCCGCGCCCCAGTCGGCCAGGATCGCGCCGGCAGCCGGCACATAGGTGAACTGCGCCACTTCCAGAACGCGCACCCCCTTCATCACCTGGGTCATAAAATCAGCCATCCCCTCATTCGCCGCATGATGCGACCTGTTGGGGAAAGGGTAGAAGCTGCGCTGGTCGCCGCAAGTCCGGCGGGCCTGCTATCGCTATCGCGATGCGCCCCGGCCCCCTAGCGCCGCAGCGATATTGCTGGCGTCGGCGGGGTCATGGGTTGAGCCGCCTTGTTGCTGTGCCATAGCCGGTCCGAAAACAGATGTGGGAGACATGCCATGAAACTCGACTCTTCCCTGTCCGCCGTGGTGACCGGCGGCGCGTCGGGCCTGGGGCTGGCGACGGTGCGGGCGCTGCGCGACGCCGGCGTGAAGGTCGCGATCTTCGATATCAACGAGGATAGCGGCCAGGCGATCGCGGCGGAGGTCGGCGCGACTTTCCGCAAGGTCGACATCATGTCGGAAGACAGCGTGCTCGCGGGTTTCGACGCGGCACGGGCGGCGCAGGGGCAGGAACGCATCCTGGTCCATTGCGCGGTCGTGTCGAAGGGCGGCAAGACCGTGTCGAAGGACAAGGAGACCGGCGGCTTCAAGCGCATGTCGACGCAGGATTATGCGATTTCGGCCGAAGGCGTGCTGGTCGCCAGCTATCGCATCGCCTCGATCGCGGCGCTCGGCATGGCGGCGCTCGACCCGCTGGAGGATGGCGAGCGGGGCAGCATCCTGTTGACCTCCAGTGCTGCGGCGCAGGATGGGCAGGTCGGCCAGGTCGCCTATGGCTCGCTGAAAGCCGGGGTCAACGGCATGGTGCTGCCGATGGCGCGCGACCTGATGGAGCTGGGGATTCGCGTCAATGCGATCATGCCGGGCATCTTTGCGACGCCGCCGATGCTGCGCTTCAAGGACATGAACCCGGCCATGTACGAGAGCCTCAACAACAGCGTGCCCTTCCCCAAGCGCCTTGGAAAGCCCGAGGAATTTGCCGGCCTGGCGTTGGAGATCACGCGCAACAGCTACATCAACGCCCAGCTGTTCCGGATCGACGGCGCGATTCGCTTTCCGCCGCGCTGAACCTCCGGGGCTGCGTCCATGGGACGAAGAGGCCGCGTTCCATATGGACGCGGCCTTTTGTCTGCCCGCTCAAGCCGCTGTTCGCACATGCAAAAATAAATACTAAGCTAGCTTGACATTATCACCGGCAATAGCTAACCTAGCTTAGTGTTAAGGGGATATAGTTCCTCGACCCGTTTTTAGTTGAAGAGGTTGTGCCATGACTCGTTTCGCCAAGATCGCCCTGTCGCTCTCTCTCGCCGCTGCCGCCCTGCCGCAGGTTGCTGCCGCTGGCGAAGCCGTCCAGATCAGCGCGGCCACCGCCGCTGCCGACTACAAGGGCAAGATGCTCTACACCGCCAGCGGCGATCGTCTGGCCGCCATCTATCGCGTCGCCGCCGATGGCAACGCCCAGATCATCCTCAACGGCAAGATGGTGAATGTCCCGGCGTCCAGCCTGACCGCCGCCGATGGCAAGCTGACCACCAGCCTGTCGAAGAAGGATCTGCTGACCGCGCACTAAGAGATCGCCGGGCGCGGCCTCCCCTGCGCCGGCTGATAGCGAATGGGTCGCCCCATCACAGGGCGGCCCTTTTTTATGTCCGGGAAGGGAGGGGCGCCGGGATGGCGCCAGCCTTCAAGGCTTGACGATATTCTCCGAAATCGTGTCGAGCAGGCTGTTGAGGCGCTTCAGATCCTCGGCCGAGAAGCCAGCAAAGGCGACCTCCTCATTCTCTTGCGCGATGCCCGACAACTGCATGGTGATCGCCTGGCCGCGCTCGGTCAGGAATACGGCATGGGCGCGCCGGTCGTCATCCTTCTGCCGCCGTTCCAGCAGGCCGTCGGCGCAGAGCCGGTCGATCAGCCTTCCGGCCGATGCCTCGGCCATTTCCAGCAGATTGGCGATATGGCGCTGGGTCGTGCCCGGATAGCGCGCGACCGCTGCGATCACCGTCCATTGCGAGCGGGTGACGCCCAGCCGCACCACGCTCTGGTCGAAATGCGCGCGCAACTGACGCGCGATGATCGTCAGCTTCATCGTCGCGTTGCGCATCAGCGCCGGCGGGTTGTCGGCGAGTGTCTTGTCCTGCAGGCTTTCCATTGTGCGCGCAGCATAGCGCCATCGCGGCGAAACGAAAGCAGCCTCCTCCTGTTCGGCGCAGCGTGGCGGCTGGACGATCCGATCAGACACGTTCGATGATGATCGCGGGCGCCATGCCCCCGGCCGCGCACATGGTGATCAGAGCATAGCGGCCGCCGCTGCGCTCCAGTTCGTCGAGCGCGGTGCCGATCAGCACCGCCCCGGTCGCGCCGATCGGGTGGCCGAGCGCGATCGCGCCGCCATTGGGATTGAGCTTGGCGCGGTCGACGCCCAGATCGCGGATGAACTTTTCCGTGACCACGGCGAAGGCTTCATTGACCTCGAACACATCGATGTCGGCCACGGTCAGGCCGGCCTTGGCCAGCACCTTGCGCGCGGCCGGAACCGGGGCGTTCAGCATCAGCGTCGGATCGTCGCCGACATTGGCGGTCGCGACGATGCGGGCGCGGGGCTTGAGCCCATGGGCGTCGGCATAGGCTTTCGAGGCCAGCAGGATCGCGGCCGCGCCATCGACCACGCCGGACGAGGTGCCGGCATGATGCAGCGGCTCGATCGCCAGATCGGGATATTTCTGGTTGATGAGCTGGCGGAAGGTCGGCCCATCCTGGCGCGAGGGCATGTCCATGAACGCGGCGAAGGCGGGTTTCAGCCCGGCAAGCTGCTCGGCGGTGGTGTCGGGGCGGGGATATTCCTCATGGTCCAGCACCACGCTGCCATCCTCGTCATGCACCGGCACGGTCGACTTGGCGAAGCGGCCTTCCTTGAGCGCGATGCCGGCGCGGCGCTGGCTTTCGGCGCCGAAGGCATCCAGCTCTTCGCGCGTGATCCCTTCCATCGCGGCGATCGCGTCGGCGGCGACACCCTGGTTCGACTGGGGATGCTTGTCCTGCAAGCGCATATTGCCGGTGCCAAGGCCGCCAGCGGCCTTCACGCCCGCTTCGCGCAACGACTGGCCGTACCAGGTGACATAGGACATCATCTCGGTGCCGCCGGCGATCACCAGATCCTCCATGCCCGACATGATCTGCGCCGCGGCCAGGTTGGTGGCGGTCAGGCCGCTGCCGCAGAAGCGATCCAGCGTCACGCCCGAAGCCTTGACGTCATAGCCCGCATCGAGCGCGGCCATCCGGCCAAGGTCGCCGCCCTGCAGCCCCATCTGCGCGCTGGTGCCCCAGATGATGTCGTCGACATCGGCGGTGTTTAGATTGTTGCGATCCTTCAGCGCCTTCAGCACCGCCACCGCAATATGCTGCGGGTGCATGTGCGACAGCGCGCCCTTGCCCATCTTGCCGATGCTGCGCGGGGTGCGGACGGCATCAATGATATAGGCGTCGGTCAAGCATCTTCTCCCGGTCTCTTTTGCCGCAGGCGCGGCTCTCGCATCCTATCGCATGGAAGCGGGACGGCCCCCAATCGCACCGGCGATTGATCGCGCGCCGATTGGCCTGCGTCGCCCGGCTGGTGCAGGCTGGGCGAGCAGATGATGAGGAGGGAGACGGATGGCGCAAGGCGAAGTCGCGCAGGCGACGGGCGGCAGCTTCGCGCCGCTGCGCGAACCGGTGTTCCGCCGCATCTGGACCGCCAGCCTTCTCTCCAATTTCGGCCAACTGATCCTGGGTGTCGGCGCGGCATGGGAAATGACGCGGATGAGCGCGTCGCCCAGCATGGTCGCGCTGGTCCAGACCGCGCTGATGCTGCCGCTGATGCTGGTGACATTGCCCGCTGGCGCCTTCGCCGACATGTTCGACCGCCGACGGATCGCGATGAGCGGCCTCGCTTTCTCCATGGCCTGTGCCGCGCTGCTGACCTTCCTGGCCTGGACCGGCCACAGTTCGCCCTGGATGCTGCTCGTCTTCTGTTCGCTGATCGGTGCGGGCGTGGCGCTCTATTCGCCGGCCTGGCAGGCGTCGATCAGCGAACAGGTCGGGCCGCGCCTGCTGCCCGCCGCCGTGGCGCTGGGCACGATCAGCTATAATGTCGCGCGCAGCTTCGGTCCGGCGCTGGGCGGCATCATCGTGCTGGCCGCCGGCGCCCATGCCGCCTTCGCGATCAACGCCATCTGCTATCTGCCGCTGTTTCTCGCCTTCTTCGCCTGGCAGCGGCGTCATGTCCCTGCGCGCCTGCCACCCGAACAATTCCACCGGGCGATGGTGTCGGGCATGCGCTACGCGCTGCATGCCGGGGCGATCCGCACGGTGCTGCTGCGCGCCTTCCTGTTCGGACTGGCGGGGGCGTCGGCGTCGGCGCTGGCGCCATTGGTGGCAAAGGATCTGCTGGGCGGCGATGCCAGCGTCTATGGCCTGTTGCTGGGCGCCAGCGGGGTTGGCGCCGTGCTGGGGGCGCTGCTGGTCGGGCCATGCCGCGACCGGTTCGGAACGCAGCGGACGACCGCCGTGCTGGCGCTGGTCAGCGGGATCGCGCTGGCGCTGGTCGGGGTCAGCCGCCATGTGCCGCTGACTTGCCTTGCACTGCTGGTCGCGGGGGGCGCCAATATCCTGACCATCGCCCTGTTGAACGTCGCGGTGCAGCTGTCGGCGCCGCGCTGGGTGACGGCGCGGGCCTTGTCGCTCTTCTCCTCCGCACTGACCGGCGGCATCGCGATCGGCGCGCTGCTCTGGGGGCTGGTGGCGCAACATTGGTCGGTCGATGTCGCCCTCTATGGATCGGGGCTGGCGCTGGCCATATTGCCGCTCGTGGGCTGGCTGCTGCCTTTGCCCGAAACCAGCGAGGCGGATGTCGAGCCCTTCATCATTGCGGGCGAACCGGAAGTCGGGATGGCGCTCACCCGTCGTTCCGGCCCGGTCATCATCGAGATCGACTATGATGTCGATCCCGACCAGGCGCGCGATTTCTATGCGGCGATGGTGGAGGTGCAGCGCACCCGGATGCGCAATGGCGGCTTCAACTGGTCGATCGCGCGCGACATCGCCGATCCCGCGCTGTGGACCGAGCGCTATCAATGTCCGACCTGGGGCGATTATCTCCATATGCGCGATCGTTTCACCCAGGCCGACAAGCTGGCGCAGCAGGTGGCGCGCGCCTTTGACCGCAAGGCGGGCGAGGTGCGGGTGCGGCGGCGGCTGGAGCGGCCCTTCGGATCGGTCCGCTGGCGCGCGGACTCGCCCGATCCGCGACAGGATACGATCGGATATCTTGGCCCCTGAACGGCGCGCGGCAACGCCGAGGCGATGAGTCAGCCGCCGGCCGCTTATCTGCGCGCGAGACCGCGGTTCTCGGCCTTATCATGCCGCCCATAGGGAAGGCCGGACCACCGGCACCGATCATGGGAGGCAAGGATGATCCATCGGAAGACGCTTATTCGTTCGTCGGGCATTGGCGCGGCCATGCTGCTGGCCACCGTGTCGCACCTGGCCGTCGCGCAGGAGGCGGCGCCGCCGCCGGCCCAGAATGACCAGGATCTGATCATCGTCACCGCCCAGCGCCGTGCCGAATTGTCGCGCGACGTGCCGATCAGCATCACCACCGTCACCCAGGATCAGCTGACCAGCGCCGGCGCCAGCCAGCTCACCGACATCGCCACCGTCACCCCGGCGCTGCGCTTCGACAGCGCGGCCGCCTTCGTCCAGCCGACCATTCGCGGCGTCGGCACGGCGGTCGCCAGCTCGGGCGGCGGCGCCAATGTCGGCATCTATGTCGACGGCTTCTATTCGCCCAACCCGCTGGCGGCCGATTTCCAGCTGATGAGCCTGAAAAGCGTGCAGGTGCTGAAAGGACCGCAGGGCACTTTGTTCGGTCGCAACACCACCGGCGGCGCGATTCTGCTGACCACGGCCGATCCCAGCAGCGACGGCGCGGGCGAGTTCAAGGTCAGCTATGGCCGCTTCAACAGTCTGGCGGTGCAGGGCTATGCCACCTTTGGCGTGGTTCAGGATGTGGCGATGGATGTCGAGGCGCTGTTCCGGCGCGGCAACGGCTTCGTCCACAATATCACCACCGGCAGCGACCGGGACGGGCGCTACAGCAACTGGTCGGTGCGCACCGGGATCAAGGCGGACCTGAGCGATTCCGTGTCGCTGCTGCTGCGCTATACCCATAGCGACACCGATGATCCGACCCTGCTCAACACCAATATCTATGTCGGCGACGATATTGGCGGCGCGGGCACCAACCTGCCGCCCAGCCTCTACGCCACCAAACATGATGAAGTGGCGACCGGCGGCCCGACCGAATTCCTGTCGAACAATGATGTGATCCAGGGGACGCTGAAGGCGGACCTGGGCTTTGCCGACCTCACCTCCTACACCCAGTATCGCGACGAAAATTCGCTGATCGTCGAGGATCTGGACAGCACGGCGGCGAACATCTTCCTGCTGCACATTCCGGTGCGCAGCCAGACCGTCTCGCAGGAATTGCTGCTGACCTCGAAGCCGGGCGGGCCGCTGCAATGGACCGCCGGCCTCTTCTACTTCAACAACAAGGACCGATGGGGCACGCGGGTCGGCACGCCGACCACCGGCGATCCGCTCGCCAGCATTGCGCTGGGCGGCTCGGGCACCAACAGCAAATCCTATGCGGCCTTTGCCGACCTTACCTATGCTTTCACGCCCGACCTGTTCCTGACGGTGGGTGGGCGCTACAGCCACGACAGGATCGGCGACGCCTATTATATCATCCCCTTCTCCGGCGTGCGCACCTATGTGCCCGACCTCAAGGGCAACAAGTTCACGCCGCGCGCGGTGCTGCGCTACAAGCCCAGCGAGGAGTCGAGCGTCTACGCCTCCTATAGCAAGGGCTATAAGTCGGGCATTCTCGACGTCGGCGGCAATACCGGCAACAAGGTCGCGCCGGAGGATATCGACGCCTTTGAAGCGGGCTTCAAATATGATGACCGGCGCCTGTCGGTCGATCTGTCGGCCTATTATTATGATTACAAGAATCTGCAGGTGTCGCTCTATCGCGGCAACCCGCCCTCGGCCCAGATCATCAACGCCGCCTCGTCGGAAATCTATGGTCTGGAAGGCCAGCTCTCCTACCGGCTGACCGACCGGTTCCAGTTCAATGTCGGCGCCGCCTATACCCATGCGCGCTACACCAATTTCGAGGATGCGCCGATCTATACGCGCTGCACGCTCGCCAGTTGCGCGGCGCAGGGGATCAGCTTCGTCGTCGTGCCGACCCAGCTCAACGACGTGCATATGCAGCGCACGCCCGATTTCACCGGCAATGTTGGGGCGCGCTACACGCTGGACCTGGCAGGCGGTTCGCTCGCCCTGTCGGGCAATCTCTATTACACCTCGAAATTCTATTTCGGCCCGTCCGGCACCCAGTTCGCGCAGAAGGGCTATGAGGTGCTGGCGCTGCGCGCGGAATGGACCGATGCCAGCGACCGTTTCTCGCTGGCCGTCTTCGGCGACAATGTCACCGACAGCCGCTACCGCACCCAGGTGCTCAGCAATAATTTCGGCATCGGCAATGTCTGGAGCGCGCCCGCGACCTGGGGCGTCCAGGCCGGCGTCAAATTCTGATCCGGACGGCAAGGGAGAGGATGGCGATGGGCAAACACTATCGGGTGATCCAGTGGGCCACCGGCAATATCGGCGGCCGCGCATTGCGTGCGGTGATCGAGCATCCGGGGCTGGAGCTGGCCGGCCTGTGGGTCAGTTCGGCGGCGAAAGCGGGGCAGGATGCCGGCACGCTTGCCGGCACCGCGCCGCAGGGCATCACCGCCACCAGCGATGTCGACGCACTGGTCGCGACGCCGGCCGACTGTGTCCTCTATATGCGACAGGGGACCGATATCGATGAACTGTGCTGGCTGCTGGCGTCGGGCAAGAATGTCGTCACCACGCGCGGCGATTTCCATCATCCCGCCTCGATGGACCCTGATGTCCGCGCCCGGATCGAGGCCGCCTGCCAGGCCGGCAACAGCTCGATCTACAGCACCGGCTCCAGCCCCGGTTTCGTGACCGAGGCGCTGACCATTCCCTTGCTCTCGCTCTCGCGCCGGCATGATTGCCTGACGATCGACGAGTTTGCCGACATGGAAAGCCGGGATTCACCCGACCTGCTGTTCAACATCATGGGCTATGGCGTCGCGCCGACCGCTTTCGACCAGCGCAAGGTCGACTATGTGAAGCATGATTTCGCCGGCTCACTCGCCCAGTTGGCCGACGCCGCCGGCATCGCGGTCGACCGGTGGGAGGCGTTCGGCGAAATGGCCGCGGCGACCCGTGACGTGACGATCGCGGCCGGCACCATCGCTGCCGGCACGGTCGGTGCCCAGCGCATCACCATATCGGGGATGCAGGGCGACAAGGCCGTGCTGCGCTTCCGCGCCAACTGGTATTGCACCCGCGACATCGACCGGCCCGACTGGGAATTGCGCGAATCCGGCTGGCGTATCCGGGTGGAGGGCGACACGCCGCTCGACGTCCATATCAGCTTCCCGGTCGCGCCGGAGGATTATGCCGCCTTCACGCCGGGCCTGACCGCCCATCGCGCGGTGAATGCGATCCCGGCGGTGTGCGAAGCGCCGCCGGGCATCCGTACCACCGCCGACCTGCCGCAGATCATCGCGCAACTGGGGTGAGCATGGACAGGATCGACTTTACCGGCCGCACCATCCTCATCACCGGGGCGGGCGGGGGGCTGGGCCGCGCCTATGCGCGCGACATCGCCGCGCGCGGCGGCGCGGTCATCGTCAATGATCTGGGCGGATCGGTGACGGGGGAGGGGGCGTCCTCGACCATGGCCGACGCCGTTGCGGCAGAGATTGTCGCGGCGGGCGGCATCGCGATCGCCAATGGCGATGATGTGTCGTCGCCCGACGGCGCACGGGCGATGATCGAGCTCGCCATCGCCCGTTTCGGCCGGATCGACGCGGTGATCGCCAATGCCGGCAATATGCGCTTTGCGCCCGTAGAGGATCTGACGGCGGCCGATCTCGACGCGCTGCTCGCCGTCCATGTGCGCGGCTCCTTCAATGTCGCGCGCGCCGCCTGGCAGCCTATGCGCGCGCAGGGCGGCGGCCGGCTGGTGCTGACCACATCGGGCGGCGGGATGCTGGGGATGGGGCAATTGTCCGCCTATGGCGCGGCGAAGGGCGGCGTCATGGGGCTGATGCATAATCTGGCGGAGGAAGGGCGCCCGCATGGCATCCTCTGCAACGCGGTAATGCCCAATGCCGCCAGCCGCATGTCGGCGGGCATGAGCGAGGGGACGCTCGGCCATAATCCCTGGGGCCGGGCGCTCGGCCCCAGCTTCGATCCACGCTTCACCGCCGGCCTCGTCGCCTGGTTGGCGCATGAGCGCTGCACGTCGACCCACAGCATCTATTCCGCGCTCGGCGGCCGGATCGCACGGGTGTTCGTCGGCGCGACCACGGGATGGGACCATGGGCTGGACGCGCCGCCGACCGCCGAGGATGTCGCCGCCCATATCGACAGGATCCGTGACGATGGCGCCGGCTATGCCATCCCGACCGATATCTTCGACGAGTTCCGCATCGTGGCCGAGGGGCGGGGCTAGAGCATTCTGAAGTCGGCTGGAACAGCCGACGACTCGCAGAATGCGGCAAACAAAAGGAAATTAGAGTATCCTCCGATTCAACCTAATCGGAGGATGCTCTAGAAACCCGCCACCATCGCTTCGCTCAGCTGCCACAGTTTCAGCGCCTGCGCATCATCCTGCGCGGCCACCGATGGGGTGAGTTCCGCGCGCTGATGGAAATAGCCGCCGCTGCTGCGTCCCGGTTCCTCCGCGCTGGCGAGCCAGACCAATGTGTCGGCGGCCTGCGCCGGCGTGACCGATCGGTCGAGGATCGATTCCATATAGGCCTGCATCGGCGCGTCGCAGTGGCTGGCGAAATTGCTGGCGACGACGCCGGGATGCATGGCGTGGGCGACGATACCGTCATTGGCGACACGGCGGGCCAGTTCGCGGGTGAACAGGATATTGGCGAGCTTCGCATGGCAATAGGCCGCGCCACCGACGAAATTCTCGGCGAAGCTGAGGTCGTCCCACTGGATGCCCGGACTCTGTTCATGCCCGGTCGAGGACACGGCGATCACGCGCACTGCGCCCGGCCCCCGCCTAGCGGCGGCAGCACGCAGATTGGGCAGCAATTTCTGCGTCAGCAGGAAGGGCGCAAGATGGTTGGAGGCAAAGGTTGCCTCGAACCCTTCGGGCGTGATCGTCCGCTCCGCTACCACGCCGCCGGCATTGTTGAGCAGCGCATCGATCTCCGGCGCAAGCGTCGCGATCTCCCGCGCGACCCGTGCGGTATCGGCCATGGCGGAAAGATCGGCGCGCAGCATCGTGAAATCGCCGCCGGCATCGGCCCTCAGATCGGCCTCTGCCGCGGCACAGCGTGCGGCATCACGCCCCACGCCGATCACCCGCCAGCCCTGTTGCAGCAGGGCGCGGGCGGCTTCCTTGCCGACGCCGGCGCTGGCGCCGGTGACGATCGCGGTGCGTTGGGTGTCGCTCATGCGTAGACGGGCTCCATATTGGGGGGACGGCGCCCCAGGGTCAGGAACAGGGCAGCGCCGGCCAGGGTGACGCAGGCGCTCAGCGCCAGGAACGGCGCGTAGCTGCCCCAGATGCTCAGGGTCAGGCTGAGCGTCAGCGATCCCAGCGCTGCCCCGCCCGCGATCGCCGCGCCGACAAAGCCCATGACCAGGCTGAACACGCCCAGGCCAAAACGGCGCGAGACCAGATAGGCGGCGATGTCGCCCTCCGCCCCCTGTGCCAGCCCCATCATCGCGACGGAGAGGGCGAGGACGATGGTGGCATCCAGTGGCGAGGCCATCAGCGCCATGCCGATCGCCGGCATCGCCAGCGCCAGCGCGGCGACATGGTGCGGCGGCATCCGGTCGAGCGACAGGCCGCAGGCGAAGCGACCGAGCAGCACGCCGATCGCATAGATGGAAATCAGCCAGGTCGCGGTCTGCGACGCGGCGCCGCTGTCCATCAGCACCAGCTTCATCTGGGCCGAAGCGAGCCCCTGCGGGAAATTGACCAGCACCATGCCGACGATCAGCACCCAGAAAGCAGGATTGCGGAAGATGACGCGGCTGCCGACCGGCGCGGGCGTCCCTGCTTCATCGGCCTCCTCATGGGGATGCACGCCGATATGGGCGGGCGTCAGCAGCACCGCGATCAGGCCGAAGACCAGGGTGACGCCGCCCATCAGCAGATAGCCGTTGCGCCAGCCCTGGCTTTCGATGAAGCCGCCGAGCAGCGGGGCGATCACCGCGCCGACCAGCGGCGGACCGGTCATCACGATCGAGAAGGCAAGGCCGCGTGCCCGCTCGAACCGTTCGGCGACGATGCGGGTATAGACCGGCGATGTGGTGAGCGTGCCGAGGATGATCTGCAGCACGGCGACGGCGAAGAAGGCGCGGATGCTGCCCGGCTGGAAGGCGAAGCCCAGATAGGCGAGTGGCCCGGCCAGCACGCCGACGGCGGAGACGGCGCGCACGCCGAACCGGTCGGTCAGCCGCCCGGTGATCGGCTGCATGATCAGCATCAGCAGGCCGAAACTGCCGAGCAGCGCGAATTGCGATTTTTCCCAGCCGAACTCGCCGATCATCTTCGGCGCGAACAGGCTCATCGTATAGGCCGACAGGCCAATGCCGAAGCCCAGTCCCATCGTCGCGGCGAGCAGGGGGCGCCAATGCGTCCGCAATTCGCCCCAATAGGCCGATCCCATATCCCTCTCCTCATCCGGTTCCGGCGGCCTCTTGCGGGCCGTCCGGGGGTTGCTAGTCCGATCTGGTCCTTATGCCGTTCAGGAACAGGCGCACGGCGGCCCGCACCCAGTCATCCACCTCGGCGGCGCTCATCGGCTGGGGTGATCCCACCAGCCGGATCGGCCCACCCAGCACCATCGTCATGAACAGGCTGGCTGCCATGTCCGGCCGGTCCACGCAAATCGCCCCGGCGCTATCATGCTGGCGCAGCAGGTCGGCCAGATGGTCGTGCACCGGCTGGGCGCCCTGGCTGTAGGACAGCATCAGCAGGTCGGGGAAGCGATAGGATTCGGTGGTGATGATCCGCCGCAGCCGAACGCCCTCGGGTGTCGACAGGTCGGCGATGCGCAGCCGGGCGATCGCGACCAGCGTGGTTTCCAGATCATCCCCGGTGATCGCCTCCAGCGCGGCGCGCGGCGTGGCGGTGCGCGCGATCGCCCGGCCGACCGCCGCCATGAACAGGGCCGCCTTGTCGGGATAGCGGGCATAGATGGTGCGCTTGGTCATGCCGACGGCGGCGGCCACCGCCTCCATCGTCGTCAGCTCGAACCCCTTGTCGAGGAACATGTCGAGCGCGGCGTCGAGCATTTCGGCCTGGCGCGCCTGCGCCTGCGCGCGGGTCGGGCGCCCGGCGGCGGGGCGCGGGTCTGAAATCGGTGTGTCCATGACCAGCATCATTATGGCCCTTGCCGCCTTTTGCGAATCATGCATAATGAAACGCATCAGGTGCTATTAATGCACCGGAGCCACAAGGGCAAGGAGCAGGATATGGGCGCGCAGGCCGATCGCCTCACCGGACTGGTCAGTTCGGATTATCGATTCAACATTCCCCACGCCGAATTGCGCGACGCGCAGATCGCGGCGCTGAACGAACGGTTCCAGGAAAAGAAGGACGGCATCCGTCTGCTCGGCCACCGCGCGCGGGAGGCGGGGATCAGCGAGGTGACCTCGCTCGACGACGCGGTGAAGCTGCTGTTCCCGCACACGGCGTACAAGAGCTATCCCGAAAACTGGCTGATGCAGCAGCGCTGGGACAAGCTGACCCAGTGGCTCAACACCATTTCCGCCCATCCCGTGACCGACATCGATCTGGACGGCATCACCGATGTCGATGACTGGATCGCCCGGCTGCAGGCGGCCGGCCATTATGTATCCTGCTCCAGCGGCACCACCGGCAAGTCGGCGATGCTGATCGCGTCGCAGGCGGACATGGACTGGTCGAAGGTCGATACCGTCAATGTCTTCGCATGGGGATCGGGCGTGCAGCCGGCGCAGGATCGCCGCATCATGGGCCTGGCCCCGGTCGCCAAGGTGCCCAAGAACGAGATTATCGGCGAAGCCCAACGCGATGCCTTTGGCGATCCCGCCAAGGAAATGTTCCAATATCCGGTGCCGCCGATTACCGTCGGCTCGCTGACCCGCATGGTCGTGCTGCGCAAGGCGATGGCGGACGGCAGCGCGCTGCCCGGCGACATTGCTGAGTTCGAGGAAACGTCCCGTTTCCGGCAGGAGGCGATGGACGCCGCCGTCCATATCGCCGCCGATGCGATGATCGAACATCGCGCCGAAAAGCTCTATATCGCGGGCATGTGGAACGCGCTCTATCATGTCGCCAAGGCGGTGCGGGAGCGCGGCTATAGCGCCAAGGATTTCAACCCGGACAACTGCATCTATATCGGCGGCGGCCTCAAGCGCGCGCAACTGCCGGACGATTATCAGCAGTTCGTGCATGAGACCTTCAACATTCCCGAAGGCCGGCATTTCCAGAATTATTCGATGCAGGAACTCAATAGCGGCATGCCCAAATGCCGCGAGGGCGGGCGTTATCATGTGCCGCCCTGGATCGTGCCGATGATTCTGGACAAGGATGGCGATGCGCTGATCGCCCATGATCATGATGGCGAGGTCGAGGGGCGGGCCGCCTTCTTCGACCTGTCGCTCGACGGGCGCTGGGGCGGGGTCATTACCGGCGACCGGATATCGGTCGACTACAGCCCCTGTGCCTGCGGCAACAGCGGGCCATCCATTCGCGACACTATCGCCCGCTATGCCGATCTGGACGGCGACGACAAGATCGGCTGCGCGGGCACCGTCGATGCCTATGTGCGAGGTGTGGCATGAGCGTGCTTGAACAGACGTCCCCGGTCGAAACGGCCGCCGAACCGATCCGCGTCGATCATTTCGTGCGCGGCAGGCTGGTCGAGGGCGGGGCGGTGCGCCATCGCTCGCGCGACCTGGGCGTCGATTTCGCGACGCCGCAAATCGACCTCAATGCGCTGGTCGCGCCGCGATCCGAACTGCCGCCGCTGCTCGACGTGCCGGTCAGCGAGATCATCGATTTCCTGGTTGAGGCCGGGCAGCGGATGGATTTCGAGACCAATCCCTATCTGCAGGCGGCGCTGGAACATACTGTCAAGGTCAATCCGTTGCCGCGCCGGGTGGTGGAAAATCTGTTCCGCCGGGCCAAGCATTTCCTGACGCCCGAGGGGCTGCGCTGCAGCATCGAATCGAGCTTCCTCAATCCCGCCGCGCTCGACCGCTGGGTGGAGCGCACCGACATGCACGGCAATCGCGGCGCGCTGCGCGCCTTCCCGCCGCGCATGGTGCATATGCTGGCCGGCAATTCGCCCACCGGCTGCATCTCCTCGATTGCGCAGGGCGCGCTGGTGAAGGCGGTCAACGTCTTCAAGATGCCGTCGAGCGACCCCTTCACCTGCGTCGCGATGCTGCGCACCATGGCCGATGTCGATCCCGATCATCCGGTCGTCCGGTCGATGTCGGCGGTCTATTGGCGCGGCGGTGACGAGCGGATCGAAGGGACGCTCTATCGCCCGCAATATTTCGACAAGATCGTCGCTTGGGGCGGCGGCGACGCGATCAAGAATGTCATCAAATATCTAGGGCCGGGCATCCAGATGGTGTCGTTCGATCCCAAGACGTCGATCTCGATGATCGGGCCGGAAGGGTTCGACCCCGCCGTCATCGACGATGTCGCCGATGCCGCCGCCACCGACGTCGCGACGATGAATCAGGAGGCCTGCCTCGCCAGCCGCTTCATCTTCGTCGAGGGCGACCGGGCAGGAGTGGAATCCTTCTGCGCCAGGTTGCAGCAGAAGCTCGGCCTGGATCGCGAAACGGCCTCGGCGGTCGCGCATCCGCTGCCGGTCGAGGTGCGCGACGAGATCGAGATGTTGACCCTGATGGGCGACGACACCAAAGTCTGGGGCAAGCCCGATGGCCGTGGCCTCGTCATCCTGACCGACGAGCCGGTCGATTTCCACCCCAGCAACAAGACCGCCAATGTCGTCCATGTCGCGTCGCTCGATGCGGCGGTGCGCTATGTGAATGTCGCGACCCAGACGATCGGCATCTATCCGCCCGAGCGGAAACTCGCGCTGCGCGATCGCCTCGCCAGCGCCGGGGCGCAGCGCGTCGTGCGGCTGGGCGGCGCGGCCAAGCATGTGATGGGCGGCGCCCATGACGGCATGCTGCCGCTGCAGCGTTTCGTCCACTGGATGAGCGACGAGGACGCCTGATCCCCTCTGACCGGACGGGGAGGGGCCATCGCGCAAGCGATCCTTTCCCGCCCGCATTGCCTCCCGCGTCGAACCGGTTTCAAATCCTGCCCGGACAAGACGGCTCCAGCCGCATGATCGTCGCGCGCCACGACCGCGCCGCAACAGGTGAGGACAAGCGCATGGCAGACAGCGACCCGCATTTCGACACGGCTTCCGCCGTCACGCCGCCCGAAGCGCTGCCCTCCATGGCCTATCGCGCCTATTTCCTGCTGCTGATGGTGCTGGTGTCGGCCTCGGTCCAGGGCGAACGCTATCTGATGGTGGTGATGGTGGAGCCGATCCGCCACGAACTGGGCCTGTCCGACGCGGCGATCGGCATGGCCAAGGACATGATCATCGCGATTGTCTATATCCTGGCCATCATCCCGCTGGCGCGGCTGGCCGATGGCTGGTCGAAGCGCAAGATCGTCGCCATCGCCGCCACCGTGTGGAGCGCCGCCGTCATCGTCTGCGGTCTGGCGAAGAGCTTCTGGATATTGCTGATCGGTCGGGCCGGCATAGGCCTTGGCGAAGGCGGCTTTACCCCGCCGTCCCAGGCCTGGATCGCCGATCTTTTCCCGATCCGCCAGCGCGCGACCGCGCTGTCCATCTTCCTGCTCGGCGCCTCGCTCGGCACCTTCCTTGGCCCGGCCGTCGGCGGCTGGGCGGTGCAGGCCTATGGCTGGCGCGAGACGCTGATTTTTGCCTCCATCCCCGGCTTCATCCTGGCGCCGATCGTCTGGTTCACCCTGCGCGACAGCCGATCGGGCCTGGCCGATGGCGCCTCGGCCGAACAGGCGCGGCCCGTGCCCTTCCTTCAGACCGCGCGCGAATTGCTGGCGATCCGCACCCTGCCGCCGCTGATCGCCGCCGCCTCGCTCAACGCGCTGCTGACCATGGGCTTCATCAGCTGGGCGCCGGCCTTCATGGAACGGACCCATGGCATGCCCGCCAGCCAGGCCGGGTTGCAGATGGGCGGCGCGCTCTTCTTCGGTTCGGCGATCGGTCATACGCTGGGCGGACCGCTGGCCGACTATCTCGGCCGCCGCGACATGCGCTGGTATGTCTGGATATTGATGCTGTCGGGCGCCTGCGCCACCGCCATCGGCTGGATGATCCTGACCGGGCCGGGCGAGCGGGTCTTTCCGCTCTATGGTCTCAACATGCTGCTGGGTGGCCTGTCTGCGGCGCCGCTGATGGCGGTGGTGGCGGGGCTGGTGCCGTCGCGCTCGCGCGCCACCGCGATCGCGGTGCTGATGGTGTCGATCCAGGTCGTCGGCCTGGGTGGCGGACCGGTGCTGGTGGGCGCGCTCAGCGATGCGCTGCGCCCGGTCTATGGCGAGGATTCGCTCGGCATGGCGATGCGCTGGGCGCTGCTGGTCGGCATTCCCAGCACCATCCTCGCCTGGTTCGCCAGCCGCAGTTGCCGCAAGGATTTCGCCGCGGCCGGCGGCTGGGACCGCAGCACCATGCCCGCCGCCATCCACTGACGCGAGGAGCGCCGCCGATGCCCGCCTACATAATCGTCACCCGCGAAGGCCCGATCGCCGATCAGGAAGCGATGGACGCCTATAGCGCGATGAACCGCGCCAATGCCGCGACCTTCGTTGCCCATTACGGCATCCGTCCGCTCGCCGTTTATGGTGCGCAGCAATTGCTGGAGGGCGAAGGCGCGGACGGCGCGATCATCCTGGAATTTCCCGACGCCGCCAAGGCCCGCGCCTGGTATGACAGCCCTGAATATCAGGCGGCCTTGCCCTATCGGATGAAGGCAGCGCCCTATCGCGTGCTGCTGGTCGAGGGACTTTGAACCCAACCGAGGACGCATCATGACCGACATCACCCCCCGCATCTCTCATCTGCCGCGCGACCAGTGGACCGACGACGCGCGCGAGGTTTTCGCCTTTTGGGGCGAACCCAATGCCTGGGAGGAAGGGTCCAAGACCAATGTCATGATGGTGATGGCCAACCATCCGCCGCTGGGGAAGGTCTATAATATCTGGGGCAAGCATCTGCTGATGGCGAACAGCCTCTCGACGCGTGCGCTCGAACTGCTGATCCTGCGCGTCGCCTGGCGGGTGAACTCGGCCTATGAGTGGCATAATCATGTCGGCTATGCGCTCAACGCCGGCATCACCCTGGAAGAGATCGGCGCGATCCGCGATTTTCCCGAAGGCGGCGACTGGGCGGAGCAAGACGCACTGGTGCTGCGCTCGGTCGACGAACTGATCGAGGATGGCAAGATCAGCGACGCCACCTGGGACGGGCTGGGCGCCCATTATGACACGCGGCAGAAGATGGATCTGGTCTTCTCGATCGGCCATTATGTCATGACCAGCTGGGCGCTCTCCTCCTTCGGCGTCGGTATCGAGGGCGGCGCCGATCCGATCGGCTTCGACCTCAAAACCGGATCGGGCAGGACGCCGGGCAAGACCTTCAAGCCGGGCGAAACTGACAATTGGACCGACACGCGCGGCTACTGATCCCCGCCCTTCTATCGCGCCGGTGATATGGCGGCGGCGGGCCGCTTTTGCGCATTGTCCGCCGCCAAAGGCGCGATAGCAGGGGAACAGATATTCGCTGTTTCAAAGGGGACTGAACATGGCCACCGACATCCTGCTGCCCAAGATCGGCTTTTCCATGACCGAGGCGCAGATTGCCGAATGGCTGGCCGAAGACGGCGCGACCGTTACCGAGGGCCAGCCGCTCTATCTGCTGGAAGCCGACAAGTCGGCGAACGAGGTCGAGGCCCCGGCCAGCGGCACGCTGCGCATCATCGCCCAGCCGGGCGAAACCTATGAGGTCGGCACCGTTCTGGGAACGATCGAATAAGATGGTGCTGCGCGTCGGCATCGTAAGCGCCGCCTGGGGCGCCTTCGCGCACCTGCCTGCCTGGCGCGCCATTCCCGGCGTCGAGGTGACGGCGATCTGCACCTCGCGCGAGGAGACGGCCCGCGCCGCGCAGCAGCGGCTCGGCTTGCCGCGCGCCTTCTGGAATGCGGAGGAGATGTGCGCGGATCCCGACATCGACATTGTCGACCTCGGCACCCGGCCCAGCGTCCGCCTGCCGATGGTGCTGGCCGCGCTCGCCCATGGCAAACATGTCTATAATGCCAGCCCCCACGCGCCCGACTGGGCCGGGGCCAAGGCGATCGATACCGCCTGGAGGGGCGGCGCCAGCATCGGCGTGGTCGACGCCTTCTCGCAATATCTGCCCGCCCTGCGCCAGATGAAGGCGATGCTGGACGACGGCCATATCGGCGCGCCGCTCGGCGGAACCTGCCATTTCAACATTTCGCTGTTCAACCAGCCCAACAAGCTTTTCCCATACAACTGGTTCGCGCAGGCCGGGCAGGGTGTGTCGGCGGTGCGCAACAATGGCAGCCACGCGCTCTATCTGTTGCTCCACCTGCTCGGGCCGATCGCCGAACTGGTCGCCGACGACAGCCAGATACTCAAGCGCTGGGTCTTTCCCGACGGCGACACCATCACGCCCGAAACCACCGATCTCGCCAATGTCATCCTGCGCTTCGAAAGCGGGCTGGTGCTGCAGATGCAGATCAGCTGGAGCATGGCGCTGCATGACGGTTTCCTGCTCGACCTGTTCGGTGAGAAGGGGCGGATGGTCTCCACTTCGCCCACTTTCCCGACCGCACGCGACTGCACGCTGCGCGCCGGGCAACTGGGCGGCACGCTGGAGGATGTCGCGCTGCCTGACGCGTTCAAGACGACGTTCGGCATCGCCCTCGACTGGCAGAGCGAACCCCAGCCCAGCTACCCGATGGCGCTGTCGATGCAGGCCATGGTGGATGCGATCCATGAACGCGGCACCGCAGCCCCTGACTTCGCCCGCGCGCTGGAGGTCGAACGCATCCAGGAAGCGATCCGCATCTCCAGTGCCGAACGCCGCTGGGTGCGCATGGCGGATATTATCTGACGCGCCACCACCGTTCGTCATGCCAGCGAAGGCTGGCATCTCTCTTCTTTTGGCGATGGGCTTGAAAGAAAAGAGAGATCCCAGCCTTCGCTGGGATGACGGTATGAAGAAGGCTGTCGCCTACGCATCTATCAGTGGCCTTCTATCGCCCTGTAAACTTCGGCGTCCGCTTTTCCTTGAGCGCGGCGATGCCCTCGCGGTGATCGGCGGTGCGGACGCTGAGCGATTCATAGGCGATGCCGGCTTCCATCACCGCGCCGGCGATCCGCTTCAATTCCATGTTGGTCAGGATCTTGGTCCAGCGGATCGCATTGGGCGCGCCGGCCAGCAATTTCGCGCAGAAGGCATCGACCGCCCCATCCAGCTGATCGGCCGGCAGGCAATGGTTGATGAGGCCAATCTCCGCCGCCTTGGCCGCGCTCAGCAATTCGCCGGTCAGCAGATATTCCTTCGCCTTGGCAAGGCCGATCCGCTGCGCCCAGATGACCGCGCCGCCATCGCCGGCGACCAGGCCGATGCCGACATGCGGGTCGCCGATCTTCGCCCCCTCGGCGGCAAAGATGATGTCGCACAGCAAGGCGATCGACGCGCCCAGCCCAACCGCATGGCCGTTCATCCGGCACACCACCGGCTTTTCGATGTCGAGCAGGGCGGACACGATCCGCTTCGCCTGCCGCGCCTCATGATCGAACAGATGCGGGTTGGCGGCATTATGCTCCATATGGGCGATGTCGCCGCCAGCCGAAAAGGCGCGGCCCGCGCCGGTCAGCAGCACCACGTCCGACCCATGGTCGCGCCCGGCAAAGGCCAGCGCCTCGGGTAATTCATCATGCAGGTCGAGATTGACCGCGTTCAGCGCCTCGGGCCGGTTGAGCGTCATCACCAACAGCCGCCCCCGCCGCTCCAGCAGGATGGTGCGATAATCGGGCAGGTCATGGCTCATGCGTCTCTCCTTGCGGCCTGCTCTAGCATGGCACCGCGCCGCTCCAACGTCGCCGTGGCGATGAGCGTGGCTCCACCCTCCCCATCATCGCCCCGGCACGATAGCCCGGACGCACAGAAAAGGGAGAGCGGCGCATGGACGGGTTCGACGAGATATTCGACTGGGTGGTCGTGGGCAGCGGCGCCGGTTCGATGAGTTCGGCGCTGGTCATGCGCCAGGCCGGCAAGTCGGTCGTCATCCTGGAAAAGACCGACAAGATCGGCGGCACCACCGCCAAGTCGGGCGGCGTCATGTGGATTCCCGCCAACCGCTTCATGCTGGCCGATGGCGAGGCGGACAGTGCCGAGGCGGCGATGACCTATCTCGACGCGCTGCAGGCGCTCGATGGCCACCCGGCGCCGGGCACCTCGCGCGAGAAGCGCCTCGCCTATGTGACGCAGGCGCCGCGCGCGGTCGATTTCCTGGTGGATCAGGGGGTGGCGCTGCAACGCGGTTCGACCTTCTGGCCGGATTATTATGATGAGCAGCCCGGCGGCTGCAAGACGTCGCGCACCGTGGTGGCCAGGCCCTTCAACCGCAAGGAACTGGGCGACTGGGCCGACCGGTTGCGCCAGGGCTTTGCCGAATTCAACGTCACGCTGGTCGAGGGGATGGAGGCGCAAGGCCATCGTCGCACCAACAAGGCATCGGGCAAGCTGATGGCCAAGATCGCGCTGCGCACCATTCGCGACAAGCTGCTGGGCCGCAAATATACGACGGCGGGCGCCGCGCTGCAGGGACGGATGCTGAAAGCCGTGCTGGCCGCCGGCGCCGATGTCCGCACCGACACGCCGGTAAGCGAGATCGTCGTGCAGGAAGGGATCGCCACCGGCGTCGTCACGATGAAGGACGGCAAGCCCTGGCGGATCGGCGCGCGGCTGGGCGTGCTGGTCAATGCCGGCGGCTTTGCCCGCAATCAGGCGATGCGCGACCGCTACATGCCCGGCACCCGCGCCGAATGGTCGCAGACGCCCGAGGGCGACACCGGCGAGATGCAGCAGGAACTGGAGCGGATCGGCGGCCGGCTGGCACAGATGGACCAGATGGTCGGCTATCAGCTGACCCCCGCGCCCGGCTGGGACAAGGGCTATGTCGCGCCCGGCGCCCAGTCGATGACCGGCAAGCCGCACGCCATATTGGTCGATCAAGGCGGTACCCGCTTCATGAATGAAGGGGGCAGCTACGAGCTTTATTGCGAGACGATGGTCCGGCGGAACGCGGTGGTGCCGGCGGTGCCGAGCTGGGCGATCCTGGACCGTCAATATGTGGAACTCTACGCCGTCGCCGGCCGCTTCATCGACAAGGCGATTCCCGAAGGCTGGGTGGAAAGCGGCTATCTGCACAGCGCCGACACGATCGAGGGGCTGGCGGCCAGCATCGGCGCCGATCCCGCCACCCTGGCCGCGACGGTGGCACGCTGGAACGGCTTCGCCGCCGCCGGCAAGGATGGGGACTTTGATCGCGGCGCGCGCGCCTATGACAATTGCGGCTTCGTGGGCGATCCCTTTTCCGCGGAACGCTCCATGGGATCGATCGAAAAGGGGCCTTTCTACGCCGTGCCGGTCGTGCCGGGCGATGTCAGCACCTATGGCGGCATCGTCACCGATGAACGCGGGCGGGTGGTCGATGGCGCGGGCGCGCCGATCCCCGGCCTCTATGCCACCGGCGTCACCACCGCATCGGTGATGGGCAATGTCTATGTCGCGGCGGGCGCCAGCATCGGGCCGTCGATGGTGTTCGGCTATATCGCGGCACGCCATGCGGCCGGGCTGGAAAATCAGCCCTAGCGCGGATTCGATATTTCGTCAGTCGACGGTTCAGGTTGGGAACGAGCACGCTTTGCCGATCGCCGCACCCACAGCCCCAGAAGCACGATTGGGAGGGTCGATACCGGGATGGATGCCCAGATCGGGAGAATGGCCGAGGCGAACTTTATCCAAAGGAAGAGCCCGAGGCTAAAAGCGATGCTCCAAACGACGTTCCACATGCCTTCAGTCTATATCTGCTGCAATCCACTATCAAGAAACTGCCGGCACATAGTGGAATAGCCCCGGAAAACCATTGCCCCCGACGCGGGGGGAGTGCGCCGGGGGCCTGGTAAGATGTCACGGCCTGAGGGGGCTGGCCGGGACTATTCACAGATAGGAAGCCGCCCGCCGCTTTCAACCCGCGTCGGGCGGAGAATTTTCATCCTGCGCATCGAACCGGGCCGGACGCGAGAGCAGGAAGGGCAGGCTGGGCGAGGCGATCTTGGTCTGGCCGCCATCGGCGTGGATCAGGGTCACCCGGCCGACCCCCGGCGAGGCCACGACCGCGACCACCGTGTCGACCCATTGGTGCAGCACTGCGCGCGAATGGGCGAGTTCGTCGCCGCCGGTCCGGGCGTCGCCCTCCGCTTCCAGCTCGGCCTCCAGTTGCAGCACGCGCTCGGCCGCCTCGCGCGCCTTTTCATTCTTGTCCATGCGTCCGTTCCAGAATTTAGAGTAGGTTTATCCCGATCTTGCCGAAGAATTGGCCGCTTTCCAGATGGCGGCAGGCATCGGCCAGGCGGGTGAGATCATAGACCGCATCGACCACCGGCCTGATGCGATGTTGCGCGCAAAAGGCCAGCATCGCCGCATGCTCGGCGCGGTTGCCGACCGAGATGCGGGCGACCGGATGGCCGCCAACATCGGCCAGGTGCCAGCTGAACTCGGACCCCAGCATGCCGATCGCGGCGATCACCCCGCCGGGGTTGAGCAGCGATGCGGCGGTTTCCACCTGGCTGGCGCCGACCACATCGACGACGATGTCGACACCGCGCCCGCCCAGCGCCTGGCGGATCGCCGCCGGCCAGTCGGGATCGGTGCGATAATTGACGCTGATGTCGGCGCCCAGCGCGCGGGCGCGCGCCAGCTTCGCGTCGGAGGAGGAGGTGATGGCGACATGGGCCCCGGCCGCCTTGGCGAATTGCAGCGCCGCGATCGAGACGCCGCCCGTGCCCTGGCATAATATCCATTCGCCCCGCTGGATCGGGCGGGGCAGGAACAGCGCGTTCCAGGCAGTGAGGCCGGCGCAGGTCAAAGTCGCCGCCTCCAGATCGCCGAGCGCATCCGGCACGATGCACAGGCTGTCCGCCGGAAAGACCGCATATTGGCGCGCGACGCCGTCGGCGCTGCCGCCCAGCATCGCCATGCTTGGCTGTCGCCCCTCCAGCCAGCCCAGCGCGAAGATCGGGTTGACCCGGTCGCCCGGCTTCACGCGCGATACGCCCTCGCCGACCGCGACCACCTCGCCGGTGGCGCAGGACAGGGGGACATAGTCGGGTTCCTTGGCGAGCCCCGCCATCATGCCGCGGGCGATGATCAGGTCGCGGAAATTGAGCGTCGCCGCCTTGAGCCGCACCAGCGCCTCGCCCGGCCCCGCAACCGGGATCGGCACGCTGTGGATCGCGATCCCCTCAATCCCTTCGCCGCCCCTGGCGACGGCGGTCAGCATGTTCGTCATCGCGCGCTCTCCCTGCTGCCAGCTTGGGCCGATCGGACCGCATTGCAAGCATCGCCGGCCGCATATCGGTGGAGCGAAATCGCGCGGAAAACTGGTGCATTTCGGCGCCTTTTCGCGCGCTGGGCCACATATCGCCGGGGCGAGTTGACCCCCGATGCCCGACGGCCAATGCAGGGGGCACATTCCACAGCCATCGAGGAACCCATGGCAGAGTTGAGCAACGCCCCGGCGCCGAGCCAGGAAGCGCTGGTGGACATCTACCGCCGCATGATCCGGATCGAGCGCAACGACGACGCGATCCGCAAGACCATCCGCCTGGGGCGGCTGGTCATGCCCTATTATTCGGCGCGCGGGCAGGAAGTGATCCCGGCGACCATCTCGTCGCTGCTGACCGATGACGACACGATCTGCACCATCTATCGCGGCATCCACGACATGGTGGCCAAGGACATGCCGCTGCGCCCGCTCTGGGCGGAGATTGCCGGCCGGGTCGATGGCACCTGCAAGGGCAAGGGTGGACCGATGCACCTCACCCATCCCGAAACCGGCGTGATGGTGACGACCGGCATCGTCGGCTCCTCCATGCCGATCGCCAATGGCCTCGCCTGGGCGGCGAAGCTCGACGGTTCGAAGCGGGTGACGATCGCCTATTTCGGCGACGGCGCATCCAACATCGGCGCCTTCCACGAGGCGCTGAACCTGGCGTCGGTGTGGAAGCTGCCGGTGATCTTCGTGTGCCAGAATAACGGCTTTGCCGAACATACGCGCTACGAAAATGGCACCTCGGTCGACTTCATCGCCAAGCGCGCGATCGGCTACGGCATGCCCGGCCATACGGTCGACGGCAATGATCCGCTCGCCATGTACGCCGCTGCGCATGAAGCGATCACCCGCGCCCGCGAGGGCGAGGGGCCGACCCTGCTGGAATGCAAGACCTTCCGCTTCCTGGGCCACGTCCTGGGCGACGACGACAAATATATGACCAAGGAAGAAAAGGCCGCGGCGATCGCCAAGGATCCGCTGCCCGCCTTCAAGGCATGGCTGGTGGCACAGGGCCACGCGACCGAAGATCAGCTGGCCGAGATGCAGGCGAAGATCGAGGCCGAGGTCGAGGATGCCCAGGAATTCGGGCTGGCGAGCCCGCTGCCGTCGGTCGACGAACTGCGCCGCGATGTGTTTGCCCAGGAGATGCCCGCATGACGGCCAAGAAGATGAACTCGCTCCAGGCCGTCAATTCGGCGCTCGCCCAGGCGATGGCGGAGGATGACAAGGTGCTGGTGCTGGGCGAGGATGTCGCCGACCGCGAGGGCGGCGGCGTCACCGGCGCGACCGCTGGCCTCTCGACCCGCTTCGGCGACGATCGCGTCAAATCGACGCCGATCTCGGAACAGGCGATCATCGGCGCGGCGATCGGCGCGGCGCTGGCCGGCTACAAGCCGGTGGCGGAGATCATGCTGATGAACTTCACCACTGTCGCCATGGACATGATCTTCAACCATGCGGCCAAGCTGCGCTTCATGTCGGGCGGGCAGAGTACGGTGCCGATCACCATCCGTACCCTGACCGGCGCGGGCTGGCAGACCGCCGGCCAGCATGCCGACCATCTGGAAGGCTGGTTCGCCCACACCGCCGGCATCAAGGTGGTCGCGCCCTCGACCCCGGCCGATTACAAGGGGTTGCTGCTCTCCTGCATCCAGGATCCCGACCCCTGCATCTTCATCGAATCCGCCGGCAGCCTGTTCATTCCGGGCGAGGTGGACGAGGTCGCGACCCCGATCCCGCTGGGCAAGGCGCGGATCGTACAGGAAGGCAGCGACATCACCATCGTCTCCTGGTCGTCGCAGCTGCTGCGCTGCCAGGCCGCGCTGCCGGCGCTGGCGGAGGCCGGCATTTCGGTCGAGCTGGTCGACCTGCGCACCGTATCGCCCTGGGATCGCGAAGCGGTGCTGGCTTCGGTCGCCAAGACCGGCCGGGCGCTGGTGGTGCATGAAGCCGTGCGTGACTTCGGTCCGGGTGGCGAAATCGCCTCGACCATTGCCGAGGAACTGTTCGGTCAGCTCAAGGCCCCGGTCCGGCGCCTGGGCGCCCCCAAGTCGCCGGTGCCCTTCGCCAAGGTGCTGGAGGACGCCTATATCGTCTCGCCCGAGCGCGTGGCCGACGCGGTCAAGGCGCTGATGGCCTGAAGATCGGAAGGCGGCCGGGGCAGCAATTGCTCCGGCCGTTTTCTTCCTACCGTCCCGCTTCCCCCACCGGCAGCACGGTGGTGAATTTCGTCACCGACAAAGCGAAGTGGGAGGAGGCGCCGCCGACCGAGGGGTGTTTGAGCAGGTTGCGCATCAGGAAATGCTCATAATCGGCGACGTCGGAGGCCACGACCCGCATCAGATAATCCCATTCGCCCGACATCAGATAGCATTCCATGATCTGCGGATGCGCCTCGACAAAGGCGTGGAAGGCGTCGACGCTTTCGCTGGTGTGGCTCTTCATCCGCACGCTGCACAAGATGTTGACGGCATGGCCCAGCTTCTCCGCATCGGCGAGCCGCACCGCGCCCTTGAGCACGCCCATCTCCTCCAGCGCCCTGATCCGCCGCCAGCAGGAGGGGGCGGTGCTGCCGACCCGTTCGGCGAGGTCGGCATTGCTGAGCGAGGCGTCGCGCTGAAGCTCTGCGACGATGCGGCGGTCGAGCGCATCGAGATTGACGGATTTGTTCATGATATCGCCGATCGGTGAATTGATTACCCAAAATCCCTTGTAAATCCTGCCCGATTGAAAGGCAATTACGCCCACTCTGTGAGAGATTGGCGTGATGGTAGAGGAGCTTGAACCGCCCGCAGGCGCTGGGGCCGACTTGACGATCCCGCAGGCGTGGGACCGCTACAGCCCGGCCGAGCATGCGATGTGGGACAGGCTGTTCGCGCGTCAGTCCGCCATGTTGCCTGATCGGGTGGTGCCCGAGTTCATGGCCGGGCTTGATATATTGCGCATCAACCGCCCCGGCATCCCCAATTTCGAGGAATTGTCCGATCGGCTGATGCGGGCGACCGGCTGGCAGGTGGTCGCCGTGCCCGGCCTCGTCCCCGACCGGGTCTTCTTCGAGCATCTGGCCAATCGCCGCTTCGTCGCCGGCCGCTTCATCCGCACGCCCGAGCAGATCGATTATCTGCAGGAGCCGGACATTTTCCACGATGTCTTCGGCCATGTGCCGCTGCTCGCAAACCCGATCTTCGCCGACTATATGCAGGCCTATGGTGAGGGCGGCCTGCGCGCTGCCGACCTGGGCGCGATCGAACGGCTGGCCCGGCTCTACTGGTATACGGTCGAGTTCGGCCTGATCCGCCGGCCCGAGGGGCTGCGCCTCTATGGTGCGGGCATCGTCTCCTCCTATGGCGAATCCGTCTTCGCGCTCGACGATCCCTCGCCCAATCGGCTCGGCTTCGATCTCAAGCGGCTGATGCGCACCCGCTATCGGATCGACGATTATCAGCAGAGCTATTTCGTCATCGACAGTTTCGAGGATCTGCTGCGCCAGACGGTCGAGACCGACTTCGCCCCACTTTATGCGCAATTGGCGGGGCAGCCCGATTTCGCGACCGACGCGATCACCGACACTGACATCATCTACACCCGTGGCACCCAGGCCTATGCCCGTGCCCGCGCAACTGAGGTTCTATGACAGACACGACCCTTCTTGCCCCGGCACCCGGCCGGTCCCTGTTCGGTGCGCTCGATCGCCAGGCGCCCGACGCGCTGCTGGGGCTGATCGGGCAGTATCGCGCCGATCCGCGCGCCGACAAGATTGACCTCGGCGTCGGCGTCTATCGCGACGAGGCGGGCGCGACCCCGGTGATGCGCGCGGTGAAGGCCGCCGAAGCGCTGCTGCTGGCTGAGCAGGGCAGCAAATCCTATCTCGGGCCGGAGGGTGACACGGGCTTTGTCGACCTGCTCGCCGCCATCGTCTTTGGCCCGCTTGCCGGGTCCGACCGAATCGCCGGGGTGCAGACGCCGGGCGGCACCGGCGCGCTGCGGCTGGGCGCCGACCTGATCGCCCGCGCCCGCCCCGGTGCCACCGTGTGGATCGGCGATCCGACCTGGCCCAATCATGCGCCGATCTTTCGCGAGGCCGGGCTGACGCTGGCCTCGCACCGTTTCCTGGATGGTGCCGGCGCGGTCGATTTCGACGCGATGCTTGCCGATCTGGCCGCTGCGCAGGCCGGCGACGTGCTGCTGCTCCATGGCTGCTGCCATAATCCGACCGGCGTCGATTTCAGCGCCGATCAATGGGCGGCGATCGCCGATCTGTGCGCGGCGCGGGGCCTGATCCCGTTCATCGACCTCGCCTATCAGGGTCTGGGCGACGGGCTGGAGCCGGATGCTGCCGCCACGCGGCAGATGCTGGCCGCCGTGCCCGATGCGCTGGTCGCCTATAGCTGCGACAAGAATTTCGGCCTCTATCGCGAGCGGGTGGGCGTGCTGTGGGTGCAGGGGGCGAATGCTGCGCTGACCACGCTCGCCTTTTCCAACATCGTCGCGCTGGCGCGCGGCATCTGGTCTATGCCGCCCGATCATGGCGCGGCGATCGTGCGCACCATCCTGGAACGGCCGGCGATGCGCGCCGAATGGACGGACGAGCTGGACCAGATGCGCACCCGCATCAATGCGCTGCGCGCTGCGCTGGCGGCGGCCCATTGGCAGCTCGCCGCCATTGCCGGCCAGCGCGGCATGTTCGCGATGCTGCCGGTCAGCGCCGCCGCCGTCGCCGCGATGCGCGCCGACCATGGCATCTACATGGCCGGCAATGGCCGCATCAACATCGCCGGGCTGCGGCTCGACACCATCCCTGCCTTTGTCGCCGGCCTTTCGTCGCACCTGCCTTCTGCCTGAGGAACCCGTCATGACCATCGATCCCGCCAACCCGCTGGGCCTCAACGGCTTCGAATTCGTCGAATTCACCTCGCCCGAGCCCGAGAAGATGGCCGCCCAGTTCGAGCAGCTGGGCTTCACCGCGACCCACCGGCACCCGACCAAGAATATCACCCGCTACAAGCAGGGACGCATAAACCTGATGCTCAATCGCGACGATGCCGGGCGGGTCGCGGCGTTCCGTGGCGAACATGGCCCCTCGGCCAGCGCCATGGCCTTTCGCGTCGCCGATCCCGATGCCGCGCTGCGCTGGGCGCTTGAGCATGGCGGCAAGCCGACGGACGAGAATGACACGGTGATCCAGGGGATTGGCGGATCCTATCTCTATTTCATGCCCGATGGCGGCGATCCCTATGCCGACTGGGCGGAATATCCCGGCTGGCGGGAAGCGGAGGCGCGCAACAATGTCGGCCTCGACCTGCTCGACCATCTGACCCACAATGTGAAGCGTGGCCAGATGCGGGTGTGGAGCGAATTCTACCGCACCCTCTTCGGCTTCGAGGAGCAGAAATATTTCGATATCAAGGGCAAGGCGACCGGCCTGTTCAGCCAGGCGATGATCGCGCCGGACAAGGCGATCCGCATCCCCCTGAACGAGAGCCAGGACGACAAGAGCCAGATCGAGGAGTTCATCCGCGACTATAATGGCGAGGGCATCCAGCATATCGCGCTGACCACCGCCAATATCTATGACACGGTCGAGCGGCTGCGCGCGCGCGGGGTGCGGCTGCAGGACACGATCGAGACCTATTATGAACTGGTCGACCAGCGCGTGCCGGGCCATGGCGAGGATCTGAAACGACTGAAGCGCAACCGCATTCTGATCGACGGCAATGTCGGCGAGGAGGGCATCTTGCTGCAGATCTTTACCGAGACGATGTTCGGCCCGATCTTCTTCGAGATCATCCAGCGCAAGGGCAATGAAGGCTTTGGCAATGGCAATTTCCAGGCCCTTTATGAATCGATCGAGCTGGACCAGATCCGTCGCGGCGTGATCACCGTCGATGAGTGACGCGCCGCCCCGGATGATGAGCGGCTTCGGCAATCATTTTTCGACCGAGGCGGTGGCCGGCGCGCTTCCGGTGGGGCGCAATTCACCCCAGCGCGTGCCCTATGGCCTCTATGCCGAGCAATTGTCGGGCACCGCCTTCACCGCGCCGCGAGCGGAGAACCGGCGCAGCTGGCTCTATCGCATGCGGCCGGCGGCATCGCATCCGCCCTTCGCGCCCTATGATGCTGCAGCCTTGCTGCGCAGCGCGCCGTTCGACGAGGTGCCGCCATCACCCAACCGGCTGCGCTGGAACCCGCTTCCGCTGCCTGCGGATGATGTCGATTTCATCGACGGCCTCACCAGCTATGCCGGCAATGGCGATGTCGCGGCGGGACAGGGCTGCGCCGTGCATCTCTATGCCGCGACCGCCTCGATGGTCGACCGCGCCTTCGTCTGCGCCGATGGCGAGATGCTGATCGTGCCGCAGCAGGGCGCGCTGCGCATCGTCACCGAGCTGGGCGTCATCGACGTCGCACCGTTGCAGATTGCGCTGATCCCGCGTGGCGTCCGCTTCCGGGTCGAACTGACCGAGGGCGCGGCGCGCGGCTATGTTTGCGAAAATTACGGCGCGCCCTTTCGCCTGCCCGATCTGGGACCGATCGGCGCCAATGGCCTCGCCAACCCGCGCGATTTCGAGGCGCCGGTTGCGGCCTATGAGGATGTCGAGCGGCCATTCGCCCTGATACAGAAGTTCATGGGCCGCCTGTGGATAACTATGCTGGACCACAGCCCGTTCGACGTCGTCGCCTGGCACGGCAATCTGACGCCGCTGCGCTATGACCTTACCCGCTTCAACACGATCAACACGGTCAGTTTCGACCATCCCGACCCGTCGATCTTCACGGTGCTGACATCGCCCAGCGAGACGCCGGGCACCGCCAATATCGATTTCGTCATCTTCCCGCCGCGCTGGATGGTGGCGGAAGACACATTCCGGCCGCCCTGGTTCCATCGCAATGTAATGAGCGAGCTGATGGGCCTGATCCATGGCGAATATGATGCCAAGGCGGGCGGCTTCGCGCCCGGCGGCGCGTCGCTGCACAATGGCATGGCCGGCCATGGCCCCGACCGCGCCAGCTATGACAAGGCGATCGCCGCCGACCTCCAGCCGCAGCGCATCGCCGATACCATGGCCTTCATGTTCGAAAGCCGGATGGTGCTGCGCCCGACGCGCTGGGCGATGGAAAGCCCGCTACTGCAACCCGATTATGATGAATGCTGGTCCGGCTTTCGCAAGGCCCAGCTTCCCCTGATGAACGAGACCCCATGAGCTATTGGCAAACCGACGAAACCCATGATCCCGCCCGCACCAGCTGGGTTGCGAGCGCGCAGGATCATGGCGACTTCCCGATCCAGAATCTGCCCTATGGCCTGTTCTCGCCCGCCGGCGGACCGCCGCGCGCGGGTGTCGCGATCGGCGATGCGATATTGGACCTGGCCGCCTGTGTCGGCGCCGGGCTGATCGATTGCGCACCGCTGCTGGAAGACCAGCTCAATGGCCTGATGGCGCTGCCGGTGGCGGAGCGGGTCGCCCTGCGCCGCCGGATCAGCGCGCTGTTGTCGGACCCCGCCCATCGCCCGGCGGTCGAGCCGCTGCTGCACCGGGCGGCGGACTGCATGCTGCATCTGCCGGCGCGGATCGGCGACTATAGCGACTTCTATGTCGGCATCCATCACGCCAACAATATCGGCCGCCAGTTCCGGCCCGACAATCCGCTGCTGCCCAATTATAAATATGTGCCGATCGGCTATCATGGCCGGGCATCCTCGATCCGCCCGTCGGGCGCGCCGCTGGTCCGCCCGCGCGGCCAGCGCAAGCCGCCCGAGGTCGATGTGCCGGTGGTCGGCCCGACCGCCCGGCTCGACTATGAGCTGGAACTGGGCGTGTGGATCGGCGCCGGCAATGATCTGGGAAGCCCGATCCCCATCAGCGAGGCGGCCGATCATGTCGCCGGCTTCTGCCTGCTCAACGACTGGTCGGCGCGCGACTTCCAGGCGTGGGAATATCAGCCGCTGGGGCCTTTCCTCGCCAAGAATTTCCATTCGACCATTTCACCCTGGGTGGTGACGCCCGAGGCGCTGGCGCCGTTCCGCATCGCCCAGCCGCCCCGGCCGCAGGGCGATCCCGCGCCGCTGCCTTACCTCAGTGATGCCGACGACCAGGCCCATGGCGCGCTGGCGCTGACGCTGGAAGTCTATCTCTCCACCCAGGCGATGCGCGACGCGGGCCAGCCACCGATGCGGCTGAGCCAGGGGCCGGCGAGCAACATGTACTGGACCGTCAGCCAGATCGTCACCCATCATGCGTCCAATGGCTGCAACCTGATGCCCGGCGACTTGCTGGGCAGCGGCACCATTTCCGCTCCGACGCGCGACGGCTATGGCAGCCTGATGGAGATCAGCAGTGGCGGCCGCGAGCCGATCAGCCTGCCATCGGGCGAGACGCGCTGCTTCCTGGAGGATGGCGACGAGGTGACATTACGCGCCACCGCGTCCGCCCCCGGCCATGTGTCGATCGGCTTTGGCGAATGCCGCGCGATGATCGTGCCGGCGCGATGAGCGACCTCACCCTTCATGGCTATTGGCGGTCGAGCGCGAGCTATCGCGTGCGGATCGCGCTGGCCCTGAAGGGTGTCGACTATGCGCAGGTCGCCCATGACCTGCGCAGCGGTGCGCAGCGGGCACCCGACTATCAGGCGCTGGCGCCGCAGGGGCTGGTGCCCGCACTGGTCGATGGCGACAGCGTGCTGACGCAGAGCGGCGCGATCCTGGAATGGATCGAGGCGCGCTGGCCGCAGCCGCCTTTGCTGCCCGCCGACCCCGGCGATGCCGCGATCGTCCGTGCCATGGCCGGCATCATCGCCTGCGATATCCATCCGCTCGGCAATCTGCGCGTGTTGCAGGCGCTGCGGCAGGATTTTGGTGCCAGCGAGAATCAGGTCCGCGCCTGGATCGGCCGCTGGACTGGCGAAGGGCTGGCCGCGCTCGAAACACTGGTCGCCCGTCACGGCGGCACCCATGCCTTTGGCGACAGCCCGAGTTTCGCCGACTGCCATATCGTGCCCCAGCTCTACAATGCCCGGCGCTTCGGCGTCGACCTGACGCCCTTTCCGCGGCTGTGCGCCGTGGACGCGGCGGCATGCGCGCTCCCCGCCTTTGCCGCCGCGCACCCCGATCGCCAGCCCGACGCCGACGCATGAGCGACGCCGACACGCGCCTGTTCGCGACGCCGGCGGGCGTGCGCCTTTGCCCGATCGAGCAGTTCGCCGACGGCAAGGCGCGCAATTTCGTGCTGCAGATGCGGGCCGGCCGCTTCCATGGCTTTGCCGTGCGCACCGGCGATCATGTCGCCGGCTTTGTCGACCAATGCCCCCATGCCGGCCTGCCGCTGGCGCAGCAGCTGGACGATTATCTGACCCCGGATGGCAGCCATATCCGCTGTAGCTGGCACGGCGCCATTTTCCGCCGCGACGATGGTGTCTGCGTCGGCGGGCCGTGCGTCGGTCAGCGCCTTACGCCCTGGCCACTCGCCATCGCCGCTGGCTGGATTGTCACCGCTGCCCAAAGCGACTAGGAACCGGCCCAGGGACGGCGCTTCGCATCGTCCCGACATGATCGCGCCGGTGCCCCCACGGGGGCTTAAAATGGGAAGGCGGTGCGGATGCCATGGCGTCCAAATCCGCAGCTGTCCCTGCAACTGTGAGCGGCGAGCGTGATGAACAGCGCCCTCCCCAGCCGGGAGGGCAGCCACTGGGCCGGACGCTAAATCCTGCGAGGCCTGGGAAGGCCGTTCCTCCCGCTATGACCCGCAAGCCAGGAGACCTGCCGGCGTTTAGGTCGCTCTTGCTTTGGTCCAGGGGATGGCCGGGGCACGGTGTTCCGTCTGAGCGACAGGTTGGCGGCTGGAGCCGCGCGGTCACGCATCTGCGGGCGAACAAGCGCCCGTCCGCGATGCCGGCCGGCCGTGCGTGCGCGCCCGGTTCGCTCCCGCCCCGGTTGCTCCGGCGCGCGAGTATTTGTCATGGCCAACACTGCATCTGCCAAGATTCCGACCACCGTCATCACCGGCTTCCTGGGCGCGGGCAAGACCACGCTGATCCGCCATCTGCTGGAAAATGCGAAGGGGCGCCGGCTCGCCCTCATCATCAACGAATTTGGCGATGTCGGCGTCGACGGCGAACTGGTGAAGGGCTGCAACGACGCCGCCTGCCCGGAAGAGGATATTGTCGAGCTGGCCAATGGCTGCATCTGTTGCACCGTGGCCGACGATTTCCTGCCGACCATGACCGCGCTGCTCGACCGGCCGAGCCCGCCCGACCATATCATCATCGAGACGTCGGGGCTGGCCCTGCCCAAGCCGCTGGTCAAGGCCTTCCAGTGGCCCGACATCCGCACCCGCGCCACGGTGGACGGGGTGGTCGCGCTGATCGACGCCGATGCGGTCGCTGCCGGTCGCTTTGCCACCGACGAGGCGGCGCTGGCCGCCGCGCGTGCCGCCGATCCCAATCTGGACCATGACAGCCCGCTGGAGGAATTGTTCGAGGATCAGCTCGCCTGTGCCGATATGGTGGTGCTGAACAAGAGCGACCTGGTCGATGCCGACACGCTGGCCGCGGTCGAGGCGCAGGTCGATGCCGAGACGCGGCCCGGCGTAAAGATCGTCCGCGCCGCCCATGGTGCGGTCGATATCGGCGCGCTGCTGGGCATCGTCGCGGCGGCGGAGGATGATCTCGACGCCCGGCCCTCGCACCATGAGGCGGAGGGCGAGGATCATGACCATGATGATTTCGACAGCTTCGTCGTCAGTGGCGATGCGGTTGCCGATCCCGACACGCTGGTGCAGGCGCTGTCCGCGCTGATCGCCACCCACGACGTGCTGCGCGTCAAGGGCATGGTCGCGGTCGCGGGCAAACCGATGCGCCTCGTCGTGCAGGCGGTCGGCCCGCGCATCCAGCATTTCTTCGACCGCCCCTGGCAGGCGGGGGAGGCGCGCCGCACCCAGCTGGTGGTGATCGGCCAGAAGGGGCTGGACCGCGCCGCTATCGAGGCCGACATCCAGGCCGTGCTCGGCTGATGCATCTCCTGTCCGCCACGCCGGGAACGATCAGCGACGGCGAGGAGGCGATCGACCTAGACCAGCCGCCCGGCGACATCGTCATCCTGACCGTGGCGGACAGCGATCTGGCCTGTTTCGCCGCCGCCGCCGCGCGCCTGCCCGATGATGCGCCGAGCGTGCGGCTGGCTAATCTGCTGCAGCTCAAACATCCCTATTCGGTCGATCTCTATGTCGAGAAGGTGATCGCCAAGGCGCGGTTCGTCTGCGTCATCCTGCTCGGCGGCAAGAGCTATTGGCCCTATGGCGTGGACGAGATTGCACAGGTCGCGCGCGAAAGGGGCATCGCCTTCGCCGCGATCGCCGACGGGCGCGAGGGCGATCCCGCGCTGGATCTGGCTTCCACCGTGCCGGCGGCGATGCGCGAGCAGCTGCGCGACTATCTGCGCCAGGGCGGCACCGCCAATGCGCTGTCCTTCCTGCGCTGCGCCGCCCGGCTGACCGGCGCGGATGCGGGCGAGCCAGACCATCCGCTGCCGATTGCCGACGCGGGCCTCTATCTGCCCGGCCATGACCGGCCCGGCGTGGCGGAACTGCGCGCGACCTGGGTCGAGGGGCGGCCGGTGGCGCTGCTGATCTTCTATCGCGCGCTGGTGGTCGCCGGCACGCTGAGCGCGGTCGATGCGATGGTCGCGGCCCTTGGCGCGCGCGGCTTCAATGTCGCCGCCGTGCATGTCCGCGCGCTGCGCGAGCCGTTCGTGCGCGACTGGCTCGGCGGGCTGCTGGCCGACATCACGCCCGACATCATCGTCAATGCGACCAGCTTCGCCGCCTCCTCTTCGTCCGAACCGCGCGTGCCCGGCATCTTGGAACAGGCCGACTGTCCGATCCTGCAGACCGCCTTTGCCGGGGTCGAGGAAGGCAGCTGGCGCGGGTCCGCCCGTGGCCTTGGCCCGCGCGACCTGGCGATGAATGTCGCCCTGCCCGAAGTGGACGGCCGCCTCTTCACCCGCGCCGTCGCCTTCAAGGCCGCCGAGCGGTTCGATGAACGCACCCAGTGCGGCATCGTCGTGCCGCGCGTGGCACCCGACCGGGTCGCCTTCGTCGCCGATCTGGCGCGCAACTGGGCGGCGCTGCGCCGCGCCGCGCCGGCGCAGCGCCGGGTCGCGCTGGTGCTGGCCAATTATCCCAATCGCGATGGGCGGATCGGCAATGGCGTGGGTCTCGACACGCCGGCCAGCGCCGCCGCGATCCTGTGCCGGCTGGGTGAGGCCGGCTATGCGATCGGGGACGCCCCGCGCGATGGCGCGGCGCTGATGCGGCTGATGACCGGCGGCGTCACCAATGACCGGGCGTCGCTGGATCGGCCGGGCGAGGCCAGCCTGTCGCTCGATATCTATCGCGCTGCCTTGGCCGCTCTGCCGGCCAGCGCGCGGGACGCCATGGTCGATCGCTGGGGGACGCCCGAGGCCGACCCCTTCGTGCGCGACGGCGCCTTTCGACTTGCGGTCCATCGTTTCGGCCATGTCGCGATCGCGGTGCAGCCGGCGCGCGGTTACAATATCGATCCCAAGAGCAGCTATCATGACCCGGCGCTGCCGCCGCCGCACGCCTATTTCGCCTTCCATGTCTGGCTGGCGCAGGATTTCGGCGCGCAGGCGCTGGTCCATGTCGGCAAGCATGGCAATCTGGAATGGCTGCCGGGCAAGGCGGTGTCGCTCTCGGCCGATTGCTTCCCCGAAATCTGCGCCGGGCCGGTGCCGCAGCTTTATCCCTTCATCGTCAATGATCCGGGCGAGGGGACGCAGGCCAAGCGCCGCATCGGCGCCGTGATCCTCGACCATCTGACCCCGCCGCTGACGCGGGCGGAAAGCTATGGGCCGCTCAAGCAGCTCGAGGCCCTGGTGGACGAATATTATCTTGCCGCCGGCATGGACCCGCGCCGGCTCGACCGGCTGCGCCGCGATATCATCGACCTCGCCCGCAGCCAGGGGCTGGACAAGGATGCGGGCGCCGCCGGCGACGATGACGACGCGCTCGCCGCGATCGACAATTATCTGTGCGAGCTGAAGGAATTGCAGATCCGCGACGGGCTGCATGTCTTCACCGCCTCGCCGCAGGGGCGGCTGCGCCGCGACCTGCTGGTCGCGCTGGCGCGCACGCCGCGCGGGCTCGATCATCCGGGGCAGGCGTCCTTGCTGCGCGCGCTGGCCGATGATCTGAGGCTCGGCTTCGATCCGCTCGATTGCGTGCTGGGCGCGCCATGGCATGGGCCGCGTCCAGCGGCGCTGGCGGACTTATCCACAGACCCTTGGCGCACCCATGGCGACATGGTCGAGCGGCTGGAACTGCTGGCGGCGGCGCTGGTCGACGGCGCGGCGCCGGTCGGCCCGGCCAGCACCGCCGTGCTGGCGGCGATCGCCGATGATCTGGCGCCGCGCGTCGACGCCTGTGGTCCGCGCGAGGCGGCGGCCCTGCTGGCCGGGCTCGACGGACGGTTCGTGCTGCCCGGACCATCGGGCGCGCCGACGCGCGGCCGGCCCGACGTGCTGCCGACCGGGCGTAATTTCTTCTCGGTCGATACCCGCGCCGTGCCGACCGCTGTGGCCTGGGATCTGGGCCAGCGATCGGCGCAATTGCTGGTCGACGATTATCTCCAGCGCGAGGGCGACTATCCCCGCGCCATCGCCCTGTCCGCCTGGGGTACGGCGAACATGCGCACCGGCGGCGATGATATTGCGCAGGCGCTGGCGCTGATGGGGGTGCGACCGCGCTGGGAATGGAGTTCGGGGCGGGTCGTCGGCTTCGAGATGATGACCCTGGCCGAGCTGGGCCGGCCGCGCGTCGACGTGACATTGCGCGTCTCCGGCTTCTTCCGCGACGCTTTCCCCGAACAGATCGACCTTATCGACAGCGCCGCCCGCGCGGTGATGGCGCTCGACGAGCCGGACGAGGATAATCCCGCCGCCGCCCGGCATCGCGCCGAGCAGGCCGCGCTGGTGGCGGATGGTGCCGATGCCGCCGACGCCGCGCGCCGCGCCGGTGCCCGCGTGTTCGGATCGAAGCCCGGCGCCTATGGCGCGGGGCTCCAGGCGATGATCGACGAAAAAATCTGGCACAGCCGCGCCGACCTGGCGGACGTCTATCTCGACTGGGGCGGCTATGCCTATGGCGCGGGGGTGGAGGGCGACAGCGAACGCAGCCTGTTCGCCACCCGTCTGGCCCAGGCCGATGCGGTCGTCCAGAACCAGGATAATCGCGAGCATGACCTGCTCGACAGCGACGATTATTATCAGTTCGAAGGGGGCATCGCCGCCGCCATCGAGCATCTTAAAGGTGCCAAGCCGCTCAGCTATCATAATGACCATAGCCGCCCGGAGCGGCCGGTGATCCGCACGCTGGAGGATGAGATCGGCCGCATCGTCCGCGCCCGCGTCACCAACCCCAAATGGATCGCCGGCGTCATGCGTCATGGCTATAAGGGTGCGTTCGAGATCGCCGCCTCGGTCGACTATCTCTTCGCCTTCGCCGCCACCACCCATGCGGTGCGCGACCATCATTTCGACGCCGTCCATGCTGCCTTCATCGAGGATGAGGCCGTGCGCGCCTTCATGGCCGACGCCAATCCCGCCGCCCTGCGCGAGACCGCCGCCCGGCTGGCCGAGGCGCTAGAACGCGGCCTGTGGAAACCCAGATCGAACAGCGCGGGCATGCTGCTCGCCCAGCTTGCAGGAGAGTGATGATGGTCGAACGCACCGACGAACAGCATGCGGAAAAGATGAAGAAGAAGCAGGCCGCCCATGACAAGATCATGGCGACCAAGACCCAGGAAAAGGGCCTGCTGATCGTCCATACCGGCAAGGGCAAGGGCAAGACCACGGCGGCGCTGGGCATGGTCGTGCGCATGATCGGTCATGGCCGCAAGGTCGGCGTGGTTCAGTTCGTCAAGGGCGCGATGACCACCGGCGAGAAGGCGGTGTTCGATGCCTTTCCCGAACAGGTCGAGTTCAAGCCGATGGGCGAGGGCTTCACCTGGAACACCCAGGATCGCAACCGCGACATCGCGCTCGCCCGTGAGGCGTGGGACGAGGTGAAGCGCATGGTCGCCGACCCCGACTATGCCCTGGTGTTGGCCGATGAACTCAACATCGTGCTACGCTACGACTATCTGCCGCTGGACGAGGTGCTGGCGGTGTTGACCGGCAAGGACGCGATGAAACATGTCGTCGTCACCGGCCGCAACGCGCCCGAGGCGCTGATCGAGGCGGCCGACCTGGTCACCGAGATGACCATGATCAAGCATCCCTTCCGCAGCGGGGTGAAGGCGCAGGCCGGCATCGAATATTGATGCAGGCCTTTAATCCCGATTTCTGCGCGACGCTGACGGAGTTGCTCACCTGGCGCCGCGATGTGCGCCATTTCCGCACCGATCCGCTGGACGAGGCGATGGTGCTGGAACTGCTGACGCTGGCGCAACTGGCGCCCTCGGTCGGCAACAGCCAGCCTTGGCGCTTCGTCCGGGTAAGGACGCCGGCGCTGCGCGCGACACTGGCCGATCATGTCGATGCCGAGCGGGAGCGGGCCACCAGCCAGATCGCCGACGCGACCCGACATGATGCCTATCGCGCGCTGAAGCTGCACGGGCTGGGCGAGGCGCCGGAGATCATCGCCGTCTTCTGCGATGATGCGACATCGGCCGGCGCGGGGCTGGGCGCTGCGACCATGCCGCAGACCCGGCTCCATTCGGTGGTGCTGGCGATCCACACGCTGTGGCTGGCCGCGCGGGCGCGTGGGCTGGCGCTCGGCTGGGTATCGATCCTCGATCCCGCCTTTGTCACGCGGACGCTGGCAGTGCCCGACGACTGGACCTTCGCCGCCCTGCTGTGCTTGGGCCATCCCGAGACGGTCGCCGACACGCCCGAACTGGACCGGCTGGGCTGGCAGGCCCGGCTCGATCCGCTGGCGCAGATCAGCGAGCGCTGACCATTTATTGCGGGGCGACCTCGAACATGTCCTCGATCCCCGGCTCCTCGGGCATGTCGTCGCGTTCGGTCGCCTGGCGCGCCCACATGGTGGCGTAGAGACCGTCGGCGCGGACCAGATCGGCATGGCGGCCCCGCTCGACGATGCGGCCGGCGTCCAGCACGATGATCTCGTCGGCATCGACCACGGTCGACAGGCGATGGGCCACCACCAATGTCGTGCGCTTGCGGCTGATGTCGCGCAGCACGGTCTGGATCTCGGTCTCGGTGCGACTGTCGAGCGCGCTGGTGGCCTCGTCCAGCACCAGTAGCGGCGGGTCTTTCAGCAGGGTGCGGGCGATGGCGACGCGCTGTTTCTCGCCGCCCGACAGCTTGAGGCCACGCTCGCCGACGCGGGTGTCATAGCCCTGGGGCAGGCTCATGATGAAATCATGGATCGATGCCGCCTTGGCCGCCGCCTCGATCTCCGCCTGGTTTGCGCCTTCGCGGCCATAGCCGATATTATAGCCGACCGTGTCGTTGAACAACACCATGTCCTGCGGCACGATGCCGATCGCGGCGCGCAGCGATGCCTGCGTCACGGCGGATATGTCCTGCCCGTCGATCGACACAGTGCCGCCCTGGATATCGTAGAAGCGGAACAGGATGCGGGCGATGGTCGACTTGCCCGCGCCCGAGGGACCGACGATGGCCAGCGTCTTGCCCGCCGGCACCGCAAAGCTGACGCCATGGAGGATCTCGCGTTCGGGATCATAGCCGAAGCGGACATTGTCGAAGCGGACGGCGCCGCCCGCCACCTGCAGCGCCGGGGCGCCGGGGGCGTCCGCCACCTCCGTCTCGGTATCGATCAGCTTGTACATCGCCTCCATGTCGATCAGGCCCTGGCGGATGGTGCGATAGACCATGCCGAGCAGGTCGAGCGGGCGGAACAGCTGTGACAGGAGCGTGTTCACCAGCACCACGTCACCGGTCGAGAATTGCCCCCGGCTCCAGCCCCAGACGGTATAGGCCATCGCCCCGCCCATCATCAGGTTGGTGATCAGCGACTGGCCGATATTGAGCCAGGCGAGGCTGTTTTCCGACTTCACCGCCGCCTTGGCATAGCGGCGCATGGCGGTGCCGTAGCGCCGCGCCTCGCGCTCCTCCGCGCCGAAATATTTGACCGTCTCGAAATTCAGCAGGCTGTCGACGGCATGGGCGACGGCGCTGGTGTCCATGTCCACCATGTCGCGGCGCAGCTGGTTGCGCCATTCGGTGACCAGCCGCGTGAACCAGATATAGAGGGCGACCATGACCAGCGTCGCGGCGACCAGGCCGGGGCCGAACTTCACCAGGAAGATGGCGCAGACGGCGAGCAGTTCGAGCACCGTCGGCGCGATGTTGAACAGCAGGAAATAGAGCATCGTGTCGATACTCTTGGTGCCGCGCTCGACGATCTTGGTGACGGCGCCGGTGCGCCGGTCGAGATGGAAGCGCAACGACAGGCGGTGGAGATGGACGAAGACATCGTCGGCCAGGCGCCGGCCGGCTTCCTGTCCGACCTTCTCGAAAATGGCATTGCGCAGATTGTCGAACAACACGCCGCCAAAGCGCGCGCCGGCATAGGCGACGACCAGCGCCATGGCGAGACCAGCGGCCGGCTCCAGCCCCGGTGCCATCCGGTCGATCGCGCCCTTATAGGCGAAGGGCATGGCGAGGGTGACGACCTTGGCCAGCGCGACCAGCCCCAGCGCCACCGCGACACGGCGGCGCAGCGCCGGCGCATCGGCCGGCCAGAGATAGGGAATGAAGCGCCGCAGCGTGGCCCAGGCGGGCGGAAGGGGCGTGGAATCGGGCGTGGCTGGGGGCATTTGTCGCTATTTAGGGCATGATGGGCGGCAATCCAGTGGCGCGGCCATCCGGCCGACCACGCAAAAGCGTCCCTTGTTGGAGATCATCCGCTTAACTTCGCACATTTCCCGCACATTCTGACATTTTCTTGCGCCCCGCCGATCCTATCGAAAAGTCGGGAACCGGGTGGCAAGAATAGCAAAGCGGGCTGCTGTAGGACAGCATCTTGCCCCGATGCGGCGGGCATGGCAGGCTTCGCCTCCGTCATCCTTCCCCGACAAGGAGCACGGCATGGAACCCTTCAGCGCAGCCCCCTTCAGCATGGCTTTGGCCCCCGAACGACTGTGGCAGGCGATCAATCCCTTGACCTGGACGCAGAGCGGTGGTCAGGTCGGCCTCATCAATATCGCGCTCGGTCAGACGGCACGGCCCGACATAGAGCGCACGGTGCTGAACGAGGTCGGCAGCTATGGCCGGCAGATCGGCCGGATCGGCGATGCGCTGGAAGTGCTGATCCGCCATTTCGAGACCAGGGATCTGCCACAGGCGGAACGCGACGCGCTGACGATCCTGATGGGCCAACTGGCCGAGGTCCGCAAGGTCAAGGCGCGCGAACGGGAGGGGTGAAGGGTGGGAACAAGGCATAGCCCCTCCCTTCCAGGGAGGGGTTGGGGTGGGTTGCGAGCGTAGCGAGCTTCTGCCCTATCGATCGTAGACCGCCGCTGCGCGGCGCACCCACCCCCGGCCCCTCCCTGGAAGGGAGGGGAGTAGGGAACAGCCGCTTCTTCTCGAAGCCTGCCAATCCCACAGGCGTCATCCTGACGACAGTCAGGATCCATTCTGCACTGCGCCAGATAGGGCTTGCTGAATGGATTCCGGATCAAGTCCGGGATGACGGCGAGGGAGAGGGCAGTATTGGGTCGTCAGCCATCAATGACGGGAGATAGTCGCTTCCGCTCATCCCCAGCAATGTTGCGCCGGACGCGATCCGATCGCGCGCGCGGCCGTCATCGCCCACCGCTTTCCTATTCACCCTGGCTCTGCTCTACCCTTGGCGATGCGACAGCGCGTTCCTTCGTCACCCCGTCTTCTCCATCCGGCGCTTGCCCGGCGCGCAACCGGTGCGTGGGTGTCGCTTCGGCGGCACGCGGGGGGGGCGATCCGGGCGCGGTGCGCGGACCCGCCCCCTGTTGGAGGTGACGCGTCATGGATGCGCGACCGGCGCGTCGCAGAGGCAAAACCGGCGCAAAAGGCCCCGAAAGCCCGTTTACACTGTGAACTTCGGGAGAGGCGTCTTCTATCGGCCCTGGCGCAGGATCGCCGGCGCTTCCCGCCAGGTGCCCGGCGCGATGTCGTCGATCGTCCAGTCGCCGATGCGCCAGCGGACCAGGCGCAGGGTCGGCAGGCCGACCGCCGCGGTCATGCGGCGGACCTGCCGATTGCGCCCTTCGCGGATGGTGAGGCGCAGCCAGCAATCGGGCACGCTCTTGCGGAAGCGCACCGGCGGGTCGCGCGGCCACAGCGCGGGATCGTCGATCCGCTCGACCTCCGCCGGCAGGGTCATGCCGTCCTTCAGTTGCACGCCGCGCCGCAGCGCCGCCAGCGGCGCATCGTCGGGGTCGCCCTCTACCTGGACCAGATAAGTTTTGGGCATCTTGAAGCGCGGGTCGGCGATGCGCGCCTGCAGCCGGCCATCATCGGTCAGCAGCAGCAGCCCTTCGCTGTCGAGGTCGAGCCGACCGGCGGGATAGACACCGGGCTGGTCGACATAGTCGGCCAGGGTCGGGCGCGGCGGGCCGGTGCGCTCGTCGCTGAACTGGCACAGCACGCCATAGGGCTTGTTGAGGAGGATCAGTCGTCCCATGCGTCGTCCTCCTCATCGTCCTCGCCCATATCCTCAAACGCGATGCTGCCCTGATTGTGGAGCAGCACCAGCAGCGCGATCGCGGCATCATCGCCCGCCAGCGCCGGATCAAGCTCCAGCGCGTCATCCGCGCACAATTGCTGCGCCAGCGCCGCGCTGGCGCCGGTGCAGTCATGCGACGCGCCATCGACGAACAGCATGATGGCGTTTTCCGCCCGGACGAAGGCGAAGCGGCTGGCCGGATTGCGGCGCAGGGGTGCGCCTTCCGCCACCAGCGCCTGCATGGATGCCGGGTCGATCGCTTCCTCGGGTGCCCAGTCAATCTCGGGATATTTGCGGGTGCTGCTATATTCGCCGAACCAGCGGGCAAAGCCGGCGGGATCGCCCAATTGCTCCAGCACCATCGCCTGCAACCGGGCCAATGCGGCCGGGGCGATCTCGCCGGGATTGGCCTGGCGCGCCAAAGCGGGGTCGGCATAGCGGTCATCCTCCCCCAGCCCTTCGAGCAGGCGATCGGTCCAGCCCTCGATCAGTTCGCTGCGCGCCGGCGCGCGGAAGCCGACCGAATAGGTCATGCAGTCGGCGCCCACCGCGACGCCATCATGGGCGATGCCGGGCGGGACATAGAGGATGTCGCCGGGTTCCAGCACCCATTCGTCGGTCGCGTCGAATTCGGCCAGCAGGCGCAGGTCGGCATGGGGGCGCAGCGGGCTGCTATCGTCGCACATCTGGCCGATGCGCCAGCGGCGGCGGCCCGCGCCCTGGATCAGGAAGACGTCATATTGATCGAAATGCGGGCCGACGCCGCCGCCGTCGCTGGCATAGCTGACCATGACATCGTCGATCCGCCAGTCCGGGATGAAGCGGAACGGGGCGATCAGCGCCGCGACATCGGGCACCTGATGATCGACCGCCTGCACCAGCAGGGTCCAGGGGCTGGCGCCGAGCGCGGCGAAGCGATCCTCCGCCAGCGGCCCCTGTTCCATTTTCCAGTCGCCGTCCGCCTGCACCACCAGCCGCGACTCGACGCCCTCCTCGCAGGCCAGGCCCGCCAGTTCCTCGGGCGCCAGCGGGTTGCTCCATTGCGCCCAGGGATTGCGGATCAGCAGCGGCTTTTGTTGCCAATAGTCGCGCAGGAACAGGTCGATATCGAAATCATGCAGATGCATCGGGGTCTCGCCGGGAAGGGGCGGCGCGCGGGGCGCGCCTGCCATCGGCCCGAACCCTTGCCCCTGTGCCCTGCCAATGTCAAAGCGGATGGACCGGATCGGCAGGAGGGGCGGGCATGGCCAGGCTGTTGGGGGCGATAATGGCGGGTGGACGCGCGACCCGCTTCGGCAGCGACAAGGCGGCGGCGCTGCTCGACGGGCGGCGGCTGATCGACCATGCGATCGACGCGCTCTCTCCCCATGTCGCCGCGATCGCGATCTGTGGCCGGACCGAGGAAGCCTATCTCAGCCTGCCCGACCGGCCGGGGCCGGACATGGGGCCGCTGGGCGGCCTCAACGCCGCGCTGCATCATGCCCAGGCCCACGGCTTTGACGGCGTGCTGACCAGCGGCTGCGACATGCCCTTCTATCCGGCCGACCTGCCCGCGTTGCTGATCGGCGAGCGGGCGGCGATCCTCGACGGGCAGCAGCTGCTCGGCTGGTGGCCGGCCGCGCTGGCGCCCGAACTGGACGCGCATCTGGCGGAGGACAATAACCGATCGATCCGCGGCTGGCTGGCGCGGATTGGTGCGCGCACCGTGACGCTGCCGGGGCTGGTCCTGCCCAATATCAACCGGCCCGATGATCTGGCCGCGATCCGGCGCGATCGGGGGTAGCGCTCCCATTTTTTGCGGCGGGGTGCGAAAAACACTTGTCCCCCCGCGCCATCCTGCCATTGTCCGGCGCGTCGGATGCGGGGAACGGGGATTCCCATGCACCGGACAGGGGCAAGGAGGGGTGCATGGATCTGGTCCATGTCGGCGCGGCGTTGGCGGTGCAGATGGTCGTCATTCTTGGCGCCTGTCGCCTGTCCGGCTGGTTGGTCGGCCGGTTCCTGCGCCAGCCACGGGTGATCGGCGACATGATCGCGGGCATCCTGCTTGGTCCCTCGCTGCTTGGCTGGCTGGCGCCGCAGGCCCAGGCGCTGCTCTTCCCGATCGAGACCCGGCCGCTGCTGCATTTCGTCGCGCAGGCCGGCATCGGCCTCTACATGTTCCTGGTCGGCCTCGGCTTTCGCCGCGCGCATTTCCATCTTCAGGCGGGCAGCGCCGTTGCGGTTTCGCTGTGCGGCATCATCGTGCCCTTCCTGGGCGCGGTGGCGCTGACGCCCTGGCTGTCGGCCATGGGGCTGTTCGGGCCGACGGTCACGCCGTTCGAGGCGACCCTGTTCATCGGCGTCGCCATTTCCATCACCGCCTTTCCCGTGCTGGCGCGGATCATCCGCGAACGGGGGCTGGGCGGCACGCCGCTCGCCGCGCTGGCGCTGTCGGCCGGGGCGATCGACGATGCGATCGCCTGGTCGATTCTGGCGATCCTGCTCGCCTGCATCGGCGCGGACGGGATGATCGCGGTCCGGGCGCTGGGCGGCGGCGGGCTGTTCGCGATTGTCATGCTGTTCCTGGGCAGCCGGCTGCTGGCGCCGCTCGCTCGCTGGGCAGAGCGGGAAGGACGGGTTACGCCGGCCATGCTGCTGGTCGTGCTGCTGCTGTTCGGCGGGTGCGCCTGGGCGATGGACATGGCCGGGCTTCATGCGGTGTTCGGCGGCTTCCTGCTGGGGGTGGCGATGCCGCGCGGCATCCTGTCGCAGGGGCTGGCCCGCAGGCTGGAGCCGACGACCATCGGCCTGCTCGTGCCGATCTTCTTCACCGTCTCCGGCCTCAATACGCAGGTGACGATGGTCAGCAGCCTGTCGCTGGCGCTGGTTGCGCTGGCGATCCTGGCGGCATCGATCCTGGCCAAGGGGGGCGCCTGCTGGGCGGCGGCGCGGCTGACCGGGCAGGACAATGTCACCGCGCTCGCCGTCGGCGCACTGATGAATGCGCGCGGACTGATGGAATTGCTGGTCATCAATATCGGCCTGCAGCGCGGCATCATCGGGCCGGAACTGTTCGCGATGCTGGCGTTGATGACGATCGTGACGACGATGATGACGGTTCCCGCGATCGACCGGCTGGCGCGCCGGAAGGGGCTGGGCGGCCCGATTGCCGACGGGCCGGACGATGACCCCACCGCGCGCGCCGTCGCCACGCCCGGTGCTGCTTGACCGATGCGACGCCCCATCCTGTTTCCCCTTCCGCTGGAATGACCGACATGCATGCAGATTTTCCGACGTCCGACCGGGTGGTGAAGCGGGTTGTCGTCGCCGGCGGCGGCACGGCCGGCTGGGTGACGGCGACCGCGCTGGTCCGCCATCTGGGGCCGCTGATCGACATCACGCTCGTCGAATCCGACGCGATCGGCACGATCGGCGTAGGCGAATCCACCGTGCCGACCTTCCGCGGCTTCCACCAACTGATGAAGATTCGCGAAGACCGCTTCATGGCCGAGGCGCAGGCGACGGTGAAGCTGGGGATCGAGTTCAAAAATTGGGGGCAGGTCGGCGACCGCTATATCCACCCGTTTGGCACGATCGGGCTGCAATGGAGCTGGATGGCCGATTTCCACCATTTCTGGCTGCATGCCAGAGCGCAGGGTTTTGGCGGTGAGCTGGGCGAATATTGCCTGGAATGGGCGGCGGGCGAGGCCAATCGCATGTCGCTCAGCAGCTCGGTCGCGCCCAGCTATGCCTATCATATCGACGCCGCACGCTATGCCCGCTTCCTGCGCAGCCTGGCCGAGCCGGCGGGGGTGAAGCGGGTCGAAGGCAAGATCCGCAATGTCGAACTCGCGCCCGAGAGCGGTCATATCGCGGCATTGGTGCTGGAATCGGGCACGCGGATCGAGGGTGACCTGTTCATCGACTGCACCGGCTTTCGATCGCTGTTGCTGGGCGAGGCGCTGGGTGTCGGCTTCGAGGATTGGGGCCAGTGGATCCGCACCGACCGCGCGGTCGCGGTCCAGTCCACCTCCGACGGTCCGGGCCAGCCCTATACTTCGGCGATCGCGCATGAGGCGGGCTGGCGCTGGCGCATCCCGCTGCAGCATCGCGACGGCAACGGCTTCGTCTTTGCCAGCGATTTCATGTCCGACGACGAGGCGCATGCCCGGCTGCTGGCGGAGATTGAGGGGGAACCGATCGTCGACCCGTGGCTGGTGCGGTTCAAGACCGGCACCCGGACCAGGGCCTGGCACAAGAACTGCGTTGGCCTGGGACTGGCCGGCGGCTTCATCGAGCCGCTCGAATCGACCAGCATCCACCTGATGATGGCGGCGGTGACGCGATTGATCGAGGATTTCCCCTTCCACGGGTTCGACGACGCGCTGCTCGACCATTTCAACCGCAAGTCACGGCTGGAATTCGAGAATATCCGCGACTTCATCATCCTTCACTATCATGTGACCCAGCGTGACGATTCCCCCTTCTGGGATCATTGCCGGACGATGGAGATACCCGACAGCCTGAAGGAAAGGCTGGCGCTGTGGCAGGAAAATGGCCGCGCCTATCAATTGGGGCATGAGCTGTTCCGCGTCGACAGCTGGTCGTCGGTGCTGCTGGGGCAGGGCATGCATCCGCGCGGCTATCATCATGTCGCGGCGATGATGCCCGAACCGCAGTTGCGCGAAGAGCTGGCGCGGATGCGCAAGGACATTGCCGGGGTCGTGGCGGAGATGCCCAGCCATCGCGAATTCCTGCGCCGCTATTGTCCCGCAGAATTGGTCTAGTCAAAAATGCGCATCGGTAGAATATTTTTTGCAATGCACAATAAAACATAAAAAACCATTATTTTCAGTCAAATATAAATCTGTAAATCAAACCCTTAGAGACTTTAACCGATCACAGCATCATAATTGACAACGCTGGCCATTAGGCTAGCATGAACGTCCAATAAGGCTCGATGTGGGCGAGCTGTTAAAAAAGGGAGGATTCTGAAATGGGTTTACCATATTCCAGATTCATGCGTTGCGCGTCTCTGATAGCGCTAACGTATAGCGTTACACCAGTGATAGCGCAGGCGCAGGACGCCGCCGTCCAGAATGCCGAAGCCGACATCATCGTCACCGGCGTGCGCGCCAGCCTTGATCGCGCGATCGACATCAAGCGCAATTCCAGCGGTGTGGTCGATGCCATTTCGGCCGAAGATATTGGCAAATTCCCCGACACCAATCTGGCGGAATCGCTGCAGCGTATCACCGGCGTGTCGATCGACCGCGTCAATGGCGAAGGGTCGCAGGTCACGGTCCGCGGCTTTGGCGGCGGCTTCAACCTGGTGACGCTGAACGGGCGCGCGCTGCCGTCGGCCAATGTCACCACCGTCGGCGGCGACTCCAATGCCGATTATTCTTCGGGCACCAGCCGCTCCTTCGACTTCGGCAATCTGGCATCGGAAGGCGTCAGCACGCTGGAAGTCTACAAGACCGGTCGCGCCGCGATCCCGTCGGGCGGCATCGGCGCGTCGATCAACGTCATCACCCGCAAACCGCTCGACGCGCGCGAGGCGGGCTTCAGCGGCACGATCGGCGTCAAGGCGCTCTATGACACCAGCGTCGAAAAGAGCCTGAGCGACCCGGCCAAGATTACGCCCGAAGCATCGGGCCTGCTAAGCTGGCGCGATGAGAATGAAGTGTTCGGCGTGTCGATCTTCGGCAGCTACCAGAAGCGTAATTTCTCGAGCCGCGGCGCGACGGTCAATGGCTGGAACATCCGCCGCTACAGCCAGTTTGCCGATCCGGCCAACGGCTTCGTTAACGCCAATACCCAGATCAAGAACGCGCCGACCGACCCCAACACCCTGGTGTCGGTGCCCAATGACAGCAGCTATTTTTATTCGCAGGGTTCGCGCGAGCGCATCAACGGATCGGCGGTCGTGCAATTCCGCCCGACCGAGACGCTGACTTTCACCGCCGATGCCTTGTTTGCGCAGAATAAGCAGAGCGAACAACGTGCGAGCCAGGGCAACTGGTTCAACCGCCCGTTCGCGCAGGTGGAGTTCGACGGCAATCCCGTCATTGCAACCACCACATTTCTGCAGGAAAATATTGCGGGCGTTAAGGACGCGGCCTTCGAACAGGCATATCGCGGGGTACGCAATCGGCTCCAGGATTATGGCCTGAACGCGAAGTGGGAAATCAACGACCGCGTCACCCTGTCGATCGACGGCCATACCGGCCTGGCGCAAAGCTCGCCGAACAATCCCAATGGCGTCAGTTCGACGCTGGTCGGCCTGGGTGCACCTGTCGTTGCGTCGCAGTCTGCTGATTTCAGCGGTGTCATTCCCGTCCAGTCGATTGTCATCAATGATGCGGTGCCGGGCCGTGGCCCCAATGGGAACGGCCTACTCGATCTTGGCGACCTCGGATCGCAGATGGGGCGCACGGTCTCTTCTTCACAACGCCAGCGGCTCAACGAAATCCGGGCCGATCTCGGCTGGGAACTGGATGATCTGGGCAGCCGGTTCGACGTCGGCGGCAATTATCGCACGTCCAAGATGCGACAGGCCCGCACCCAGACGCAGCAGACTCTGGGTGACTGGGGCATCGGTAATGTCGGCGACATTGAAAGCCAGGCGCCCGGCGTCCTGCAGACCTATTGTCTCGTTTGCAAATTCGACAATTTCGATGCCAAGGGGCAGGGGGCGACACTGGTCGCGTTCCAAGGCAATGCTGTCGATCTGTATAATGCGCTGTCGCCCTACTATGCGGCGCGCGGGAACGCGGTGGGCATCACCAACCGGGAAGATAATCGCGTCAAAGAAGACATCTGGTCTGCTTATGGCCAGTTGACCTGGAAGGGCGAACTGGCCGGCCGCAACGCTACACTGGTTGTGGGGGCTCGCTATGAGCGCACGAAGGTCAAGTCGACGTCGCTGATCGCCATACCCAACGGTATCACCTGGACGGCAGACAATGACTTCGTCGTGTCCGTCTCTGACCAGGTGGAGCCCATCTCCGACAGCGGCAACTACAACAATTTCCTGCCCGCGATGGATTTCCAGATCGAGCTGGCGAAGAATTTCATCGGTCGCTTCTCGTTCAGCAAGACCATCGCCCGGCCCGATTATGGCAATCTGTTCGTCGCCACGTCGGTCGGCACGCCGCCGCGTCCGATCGCGCTCGGCGGCGTCGCCAGTGGGTCGACTGGCAACGCCCGTCTGGCGCCGCTGATTTCCGACAATCTCGATCTGTCGTTCGAATGGTATTACAAGCCGTCGAGCTACATCTCGGCGGGCGTGTTCGAAAAGCGGGTGCAGAATTTCGTCGGCACCGGTCAGACGACCCGCAACCTGTTCGGGCTGCGCGACGTCAGTTCGGGTGCGGCGGGATCGCGTTCCGGCACCGCCTTGGCGGAGTTGCAGCGGCTTCGCTACGATCCGACCGACGTCAATCTGTTCACCATGACGGCATTGTTGCAGGAGGCCGGCGGCAATATCCAGGCGGCGTCGCAACAGTTCCAGGCGAATGTCGTCAATGGTGCGCTGGACCAGGATTTTGCAGATCAGGTCTTGCGCCGAGTGGATTTGGTCGCCGACGCCAATGACCCGCTCTACGATTTCGAGGTCACGCAGCCGATCAACAATCGGCAGGGCAAGATCTGGGGCTTCGAACTCGCCGCCCAGCATTTCTTCGGCAATACCGGTTTCGGTGTGTCGGCGGCCTATACGCTGGTCCGGGGTGACGTGGGCATCGATGTCGGCGCCGATCCGAGCGAGGACCAGTTCGCGCTGGTCGGCCTGTCGGATACCGCCAACGCCACGCTGATCTATGACAAGAACGGCCTGTCGGCGCGTCTCGCCTATAATTGGCGCGACAAGTTCCTGCAGTCGGCCAACCGTGGCGGCGGCGATCGCAACCCGGTGTTCGTGCGCCCGTTCGGCCAGCTCGATCTCAACATCAGCTGGGATGTGTCGGAACAGTTTGCCGTCTCGTTCGAGGCGATCAACCTGACCGAGAGCGACATCCGCACCTATGGCCGCGACAAGAGCAACCTGTGGTATGCGCAGGAACTGGATCGCCGCTTCCTGCTGGGTGGTCGCTTCCGCTTCTAAGGGGGTGAGCCGGGGCCGTCCTGCCGGGCGGCCCCGACTTTCATAATTGCGTCGGGCGGACAGCATCGGGGCGGGCTACGCAAAGGGCTTTTCCTGCGCCGCCGACGCCCTACTATGGCCGCCCGTTCATGCGGCACGCCGGATATTCCATGACCAGCACGATGATACTCGATCCCATCACCCATGCCGCGCTTCGGGTCGCACCGGGCAATGGCGCTGCCTTCGGCGATGCCGTCAACCAGACCCTGATCTTCCCGACCGAGATCGACGCGATCCAGCGGGAATATCCGATCCTGATCCAGCGCGATGGCCAGGGCGCCTGGCAGCTCACGGCGCTGCTGGGGTTCGATCGCGACGAAAATCTGTTTCTCGACGCCGGGGGCTGGACCGCACGCTATGTGCCCGCCGTCCATCGGCGCGGCCCTTTCCTGATCGGCATGCAGCAGCGCGACGGCGAAGACCATCCGGTGATCCATGTCGACCTCGACGATCCGCGCGTCGGCGCGGCGGGCGAAGCGCTGTTCCTGCCCCATGGCGGCAATGCGCCCTATCTGGATCATGTCGCCGATGCGCTGCGCACCATTCACGAAGGCCATGGCCTGAGCGCGCCGATGTTCGCCGCGTTCGAACAGGCCGGGCTGCTGGCGCCGATCGCGCTGGACATCGCGATCGACGACGCGCAGCGCTATGACATTGCCGGTCGCTTCACCATCGATGCCGATCGGCTGGAGGCGCTGGATGGTCCGACGCTGCAGGCGCTGCATCAGGCGGGCCTGTTGCAACTGGCCTATGCGATCCGCTCCTCGCTCGCCAATATCGAGGATCTGATCGTGCGCAAGCGGACGCGGCAGGCGGCGTGACGCTGCGCCAGACCCGGCGGATTGCCGCCAGCGACCTGACGCCTGGCTGGCTCGACGATCTGATGGCGGCGCAGAGGCCGGTCGTGATCGTCGGACTGGTCGATGGCTGGCCGCTGGTCGCTGCCGGGCGGCGATCGGCGCAGGCGGCGATGGACCGACTGCTCGCCAATTATGGCGGCGCGCCGGTCACCGGCTATGTCGGGGCGCAGGAGGCCGGGGGCCGCTTCTTCTACAATGATGAACTGACCGGCTTCAATTTCGATCGCGGACAGGCGCCGCTGCCCGATTATCTCGATAGGATCCGGGCGGATGCCAGTGGCGAGGGGCCGGCCATCTACATCGGATCGACCGATGTCGACCGCTATTTCCCCGGCCTACGCACCGACCATGACCTGCCCGGCCTGTTCGGTGCGGCGGTGCCGACCGTCAGCCTGTGGATCGGCAACCGCACGGTCGCCGCGACCCATTATGACAGCTCGCACAACCTGGCCTGTTGCCTGGTCGGGCGGCGCCGCTTCACCCTGTTTCCGCCCGACCAGGTCGGCAATCTCTATCCCGGTCCGCTGTCGCCGACGCCCGGCGGCCAGGTGGTCAGCATGGTCGATCCGGCCGCGCCCGACCTGGCCCGTTATCCGCGCTTTGCGCAGGCATTGGCGGCCGGCGAGGTGGCCGAACTGGAGCCGGGCGACGCGCTCTTCTACCCGGCGCTGTGGTGGCATCAGGTCGAAGCGCGCGACGGCTTCAACATCATGATGAACTATTGGTGGGACGCCGTCCCCGACTTCATCGACACGCCGATGGCGACGCTGCTGCACGGGCTGCTCAGCATCCGCGAGCGGCCGGAGCTCGAGCGCATGGCCTGGCGCGCGCTGTTCGACCATTATCTGTTCGGACCGGCGCAGGATGCGCGCGACCATCTGCCCGATCACGCCCAGGGACCGTTGGCGCCGCTGACGCCGCTGGAGGCACGACGCCTGCGGGCGATGGTGATGCAGCGCCTCAACCGCTGAAAGGGCGGCGCCAATCGAGCGTTGCACGCGATTTATGATAACGCTATCAATTGCGCAAATCGCAAGGAGAGGATGATATGACGATCAAGCGCGGAATGTGCCTATACGCATGGCCGCTGGCCCTGGGACTGGCGCTCGCCGCCTGCCAGCAGGCGCCGGAACAGAAGGCCGACCAGAAGGCCGGGCAGCCGGCCGACAATGCCGCGAGCGGCAAGCGCGATGCGTCCGAATATCTGTCCCAACCGCTGGTCAGCGACATCTACACCGCCGATCCGTCCGCCCATGTGTGGAACGGCAAGGTCTATGTCTATCCCAGCCATGACATTGACGGGCCGACGCCCGAGGATGATCTGGGCAGCCATTTCGAGATGCGCGACTATCATGTCCTGTCGATGGACAAGATCGGCGGGCCGGTGACGGTCGGGCCGGTGGCGCTGGACGTGAAGGATGTGCCCTGGGCCGACAAGCAGATGTGGGCGCCTGACGCGGCCTACAAGAATGGCACCTATTATCTCTACTTCCCGGCCAAGGACAAGGAAGGCGCCTTCCGCATCGGTGTGGCGACCTCGAAGGATCCGATGGGGCCGTTCAAGGCGCAGCCACAGCCGATCAAGGGCAGCTATTCGATCGATCCGGCCGTCTTCACCGACGCCGACGGGCAGAGCTATATCTATTTCGGCGGCATCTGGGGCGGCCAGTTGCAGCGCAATATCGGCGGAAAATATGATCCGGACGGGTCGAAGACCGACCTGAAGCAGGATGACAAGCCGGCGATCGCGCCGCGCGTCGCCAGGCTGAACGGCGACATGCTGGAATTTGCCGAGACCCCGCGCGAGATCCAGATCCTGGACGACAAGGGCAAGCCGCTGCTGGGCGGCGACCATGATCGCCGCTTCTTCGAGGCGTCATGGATGCACAAGCATGATGGCAAATATTATTTCAGCTATTCGACCGGCGACACCCATTATCTGGTCTATGCCGTGGGCGATTCCCCTTATGGCCCCTTCACCTACAAGGGCCGCATCCTGGAGCCGGTCGAAGGCTGGACCACCCATCATTCGATCGTCGAATGGGGCGGCAAGTCCTGGCTCTTCTACGCCGACAGCCAGTTGTCGGGGCAGACCCGTCTGCGCAACGTCAAGGTGACGGAACTGCGCTACAATGCCGACGGCAGCATCCAGACGATCAATCCGCTGCTGCCCAAGAAGGGCGCGGCGCACTGAGGGCGAGGGGAAGCGCGGCGATCATGTCGCGCTTCCCCTTTCATGTCATGCGCCGGGCAGCATGGTCCATTTTTCATCGCCCGCCGCATTGGCGATGACGGTTTCGACGAAGCCCATGGTTTGCAGGCCGTCGCTGACCGACGGGAACCAGGCTTCGCCGCCCCGGATCCGCGTGGCGAAGGCGCGATAGAGATTGGCGAACGCCTCGATATAGCCTTCGGGATGGCCGCTGGGCGTGCGCAGCAGCGGCAGGGTCGAGGGCAGCAGGCCGGGGCCTGCCGCGCGCAGCACTTCGGCCGGCCGATCCAGCCAGCGCAGCGTCAGCGTATTGGGCTCCATCTGCGCCCATTCCAGCCCGCCATGTTCGCCATGGATGCGCAGCTTCAGGCCATTTTCGTCGCCGGCCGCAACTTGAGTTGCCTTGAGGATGCCGCGCGCGCCATTGTCGAGGCGCAGCAGCACATTGACGTCGTCGTCGAGCCGGCGCCCCTCGACATGGATGCTGAGATCGGCGCAGATTTCACTGACGCGCAGGCCCGACACATGTTCGGCCAGGTGAAAGGCATGGGTGCCGATGTCACCCAGACAGCCGCCCAGGCCCGCACGCGCCGGATCGGTGCGCCATTCGGCCTGCTTGTTGCCGTCGCGGTCGATCGCCTGGCTGAGCCAGCCTTGCGAATATTCGACCTGCACCAGCCTGATCCTGCCGAAGTCACCGCGCGCGACACGCGCCCGCGCCTCTTCCACCAGCGGATAGCCGCTATAGGTGAAGGCGAGGCCGAAATGCCGGCCGGAGCGTTCGGCGGCGGCGGCGATCTGGCGCGCCTCGGCCAGATCGAGCGCCATCGGCTTTTCGCAGAAGACATGAAAACCCGCGTCCAGCGCGGCGATCGCCATCGGCGCATGGAGATGATTGGGCGTCACGATCGACAGGGCGTCGATCCGCTCGTCCGCCGGCAGCGCCTGTTCGCCCGCCAGCAGCGCGTCGAGCGAATCATAGGTGCGCGCCGGGTCGATTCCCAGCGCCTCGCCCGAGCGCTGGTTGCGATCCGTGTCGCCGCTGAAGGCGCCGGCCACCAGTCGCCAATCACCATCCAGTGCCGCGGCAGCGCGGTGGATCGCCCCGATAAAGGCGCCTTCGCCACCGCCGACCATGCCCAGACGCAACGCTTTTCCCGCCATCCTCTTCTCCTTCGTAATTAGTCGACAGACCGTTCATTCTGCCTCTTGATCTTCCGATCATATTGGAACAGTTTACCGGTAAATAAAAGCCACAGACAAGACGGAGAGTCGAGGGTGCAAAGGGTAATGGGCTTCGGCCTGGTAGCGCTCGCAACGGGCGCAGTGATGATCCCCGCCATATCGAGCCAGGCGCAGACCGCACCAGCGGCGCCGCCGGCCTTCAACGCCTGCCGCGCCTGCCACAGCGTGCAGCCCGGCGGCAAGAGCGGCCTTGGCCCCAATCTGGTCGGCGTCGTCGGCCGCACCGCCGGCACCCTGGCCGGCTTCAACTATTCCCCCGCGCTCAAGGCGTCGAAGCTGAAATGGGACGAGAAGGCGCTGGACGAATATCTCGCCGCGCCGACCAAGAAGGTGCCTGGCAGCCGCATGCCCATTTCCACGCCCGATCCGGCCAAGCGCGCCGCGATCATCACCTATCTCAAGAGCGTGAAATGACGGCGGCGAAGGGCGCGATGCGCGGCCCGGCCATCTTCCTGGCGCAGTTCATGGGCGATGCCGCCCCATTCGACAATCTGGACAATGCCGCGCGCTGGATGGCGCAGGCGGGCTACAAGGGCATTCAGGTGCCCAGCAATGATCCGCGCTGCATGGACCTCAAGCTGGCGGCGGAAAGCCAGGATTATTGTGACGATCTGATCGGTCGCTGCCGCGAGGCCGGGGTCGAGATTTCGGAACTGTCGACCCATTTGCAGGGCCAGTTGGTCGCGGTCCACCCCGCCTATGATGCCGCCTTCGACGCGTTCGCGCCGGCCGAACTGCGCGGCAAGCCGGCCGAGCGGCAGGCCTGGGCGGTCGAGCAGCTGAAGCTGGCGGCGGTGGCCAGCCGGCGACTGGGGCTGAAGGCGCATGCGACCTTCTCCGGCGCGCTGGCCTGGCCCTTCGTCTATCCCTGGCCGCAGCGGCCGGCGGGGCTGGTGGAAGAGGCGTTCGCCGAACTGGGGAAGCGCTGGCGCCCGATCCTGGACGCGTTCGAGGAACAGGGGATCGACCTCTGCTACGAACTGCATCCGGGCGAGGATCTGCACGATGGCCTGACCTTCGAGCGCTTCCTGGATGCGGTCGGCGGCCACAAGCGTGCCAAAATCCTCTATGATCCCAGCCATTTCGTGCTGCAGGCGATGGACTATCTGCAGTTCATCGACATCTATCATGACCGCATCAGGATGTTCCACGTCAAGGATGCGGAGTTCAACCCGACCGGTCGCGCGGGCGTCTATGGCGGCTATGCCGACTGGATCGACCGGCCCGGCCGCTTCCGCTCGCTGGGCGACGGCCAGGTCGACTTCACCGGCATATTCTCGCGCCTGACCCAATATGGCTATGACGGCTGGGCCGTGCTGGAATGGGAATGCTGCCTGAAGCATCCCGAGGATGGCGCACGCGAAGGCGCCCCCTTCATCGAGGCGCACATGATCCGCCGGCCCGAACGGGCCTTCGACGATTTCGCAGGGGGCGGTGATCCCGCCAACAACCGGCGTTGGCTGGGGCTCAGCTGACGCCGCAACCGACGATCGACACATGTCCTGACCGGAAGGCCGGCGGGACCAAAGGGAGAGGAGCCGATATGACGGCGATTAACCGGCACAGACTTTTCTGGCTGAGCGTCCTGGCGCTGTTCACCGCCTCGATGAGCGCATCGCTCCGCGCGGCGGTCGCGAGCAGCCTGAAAGCGGAATGGATTGACCCGATCGCCCCGATCGCGGCCGGCGAGATGATCGGCGCGGCGCTGGGATCGGCCTTCCTGGGCTTTTCCATCACCGTCTTCGTCGTCAGCGCCTTTCTCGACACGATCGGCATCCGCCGCGTGCTGATCGGCTGCGGCATCGCCTTCCTGATCGGCACGACGCTGATCGTGGGTGCGGGCAGCATGGCGACCGGCATGACCGTCTATCACCTCGTATGGCTGGGCATGCTGCTGTCGGGCATCGGCTGGGGCTTTGCCGAAGCGTCGATCAATCCGCTGACCGCCCGCCTCTATCCCGAGGATACGACCCATCGCCTCAACGTGCTGCACGCCTGGTATCCCGGCGGGCTGATCGTCGGCGGCCTTGCCGGCGTGTTCCTCGCCTCCGCGCTGCCCTGGCAGGCGATCATGGCGCTGGCCTATATCCCCGCCATCGGCGTCGTATTGATCGCGTCCACCACCCGCTTCCCCGCGCCGCCTGCCACCGCCGGCAGCCGGGCGATGAAGGACATGATGCTGGAAGTGGTCCGCCGTCCCAGCTTCTTCATCTGGTTCGGCGCGATGTTCCTGACCGCCTCGTCCGAACTGGCGCCGGGCCAGTGGCTCGACGTCGCGCTCAGCAATCGGGTCGGCATGCGCGGCATTTTGCTGCTGGTCTATGTCAGCGCGCTGATGTTCGTGTTCCGCCATTTTGCCGGGCGGATCGCCGACCGCCTGTCCAACCCCGGCCTGCTCTGGGTGTCGAGCCTGCTCGCCGCGATCGGCCTGTTCATGCTGTCGCAGGCGCAGTCGCCCGCCTCCGCCATCCTCGCCTCCACCGTCTGGGGCCTGGGCGTATGCGCAATGTGGCCGACGATGCTGGCGTCGGTGGCCGAACGTTATCCGCGCGGTGACGCCTGGGCGCTGGGGCTGGTCGGCTCGGCCGGCGCGCTTGCCAGCTTCTTCGTGCTGCCACGGCTGGGCGAGATGTTCGACCAGGCCAAGGTGGAACTGGCTGGCGGGCCGGAAGCCTTCACCCGCCTGACCGGACCGGCGCTGCGGGCGGTGGAGGATGCGGCCGCGTCGCAATCCTTCGCCCGCCTCGCCTTCGTGCCGCTGATCCTGCTGGTCGTGTTCGGGCTGATCTGGCTGTCCGACCGGCGCGCCGGTCGTCGGGCGGAGGCCGTGGCATGAAGCTGTCGCGCAGAAACCTGATCGCCGCCGGCGTCGCCGCAGCCGCCAGCCCCGCCATCGCCGCTGCGGCCGGCAGGGGATCCTCCAATGCCGCCCGCTTCTCGCTCGGCTATGCCCCGCATGAAGGCAGCTTCGCCAGCCGGGGCGGATTGCTGGAGCAGATCGCCTATGCCGCCGACCAGGGTTTTCGCGCCTGGGAGGATAATGAAGCGCGCAAGCGTCCGGTCGAACAGCAGGAAGCCATGGCCAAGGCGCTGGCGCAGCGCGGCATGACCATGGGCGTGTTCGTCGCCAGCATGCCCAAATGGGCGGAGTTCCGTCCGCTGCTGGGCAGCAATGACGATGCCGAACGCGAAGCCTTTCTGGCCGATGTCCGCACATCGGTGGAGGTCGCCAAGCGGCTGAACGCGAAACATGCGACCGTCGTCACCGGCTTCATGGACCGCAAGGTGCCGGTCGATATCCAGACCGGCCGGATCATCGATTGCATGCGCCGCGCCGGCGACATCGTCGCGCCGCACGGCCTGACGCTGGTGATGGAGCCGCTCAATACGCGGACCAACCATCCCGGCGTCTATATGCAGTCGATCGCCCAGGGCTATGCGGTGGCGCGCGGCGCCAACAGTCCGGGCGTCAAGATATTGGCGGATCTCTATCATGAGCAGATCCAGTCCGGGAACCTGATCCCGACGCTGGAGGCCTGCTGGGCGGAGGTCGGCTATATCCAGTTCGGCGACAATCCCGGTCGCAAGGAACCGGGCACCGGCGAGATCAACTACGCCAATATCGTCCGCTGGCTGCGGGGCCGCAATTATGGCGGCGTGATCGGCATGGAACATGGCAATTCGCTGGCCGGACGCGCGGGCGAGGATCGGCTGGTCGCCGCCTATCGCGCCATCGACCAAATATAGGATGAGAGGAGGACGAGGATGAAAATCATCCCGACTGGCTTTGCAGGGACGGGTATCGCGCTGGCCACGGCTCTGCTGGTGGGCACAGCGGCGCAGGCGCAAGACAAGCCTGGCAAGCTGGGTTTTAAGGACACGCCGATCCTGCCCGGCGGCAACTGGCACGTCCATGATCCCGACCGCCCCGCTCCCACCGTCGTCACCCCGGCGGCACAGGCCGGCGGTGCACAGGCCGGCGGCGCACCGTCCGACGCAACCATCCTGTTCGACGGCAAGTCGCTCGACGCATGGCGCGGTGAGCGCGGCCCCTGGACGCTGGAAAAGGGGATTATGACCATCCCGCCGCGCAGCCAGAGCGGCGGCGAGAACAACCTGATATCGAAGCAGGAATTTGGCGACGTCCAGCTGCATCTGGAATTTCGTTCGCCCAATCCGCCGACCAAAAGCTCGCAGGATCGCGGCAATAGCGGCATCTGGTTCATGCAGCGCTACGAAGTGCAGATCCTGGATGGTTATCAGAACCCGACCTATGCCGACGGCACGGTCGGTTCGGTCTATGCCTGGAAGCCGCCGCTGGTGAACCCGTCGCGCCAGCCGGGCGAATGGCAGAGCTATGACATCATCTTCGAACGGCCGCGTTTCGCCGCCGATGGCAGTCTGGTCCGCCCGGCCTATGTCACCGCGCTGCTGAACGGCGTGCTGGTGCAGAATCATCAGGCGATGCTGGGCACCACCAAATGGCGGTCGATCGCCCAATATCAGGCCCATGGGGACAAGGCGCCGATCCAGTTGCAGGATCATGACAGCCCCGTGTCGTTCCGCAACATCTGGGTCCGGCCGCTGCCGGACGAGGCCATCGCACAGGATCTGAAGGGAGCAGGACAATGATGGACCGCAGACATGCGCTGGCAGGCATGGTCGCCATGTTCGGCGCCGGGCTGTTCGCGCCGCTGGCGCGCGCCGCCGGGGTGATGCCCGCCGCCGGCGTGATCGACCAGGGCGCGCCCAGCCTGCAACTGTTCACGCCCGATCAGCGGGCGCTGATGACCGCGCTGTGCGAACGCATCCTGCCGGCGACCGACACGCCCGGCGCGATCGAGGCCGGCGTCCCCGCCTATATCGAGAAATTGCTGGCCGACTGGTCGGTGGCGGAGGATCGCGACCCGATCATCGCCGGCCTCGCCGAAATCGATGCGCGCAGCTGGCAGGATTACAAGATCCCCGCGACCAAGGCATCGGCCGCGCAGCATGACGCGCTGTTGACCCTGGCGATGAACGACCAGATCCCCAAGGGCGAGGAGTTTTTCGAGGCGTTCCGGCAGATGGTGATCGTGGGCTATTACACGTCCGAGATCGGGATCACCCAGGAACGCGAATATCTGCCGGTGCCGGGCGAATATAACGGCGCCTTCCCCTATTCCCAGGTCAACAAGGTCTATTCCGCATGAACCTCAACCGTCGTTCCATGATGCTGGGCGCCGGCGGCCTGGCCGCCCTCGCCGCCTCTCCCTTCGCCGCGCAGGCCGCCAAGGCCTCCGGCAAGATCGCCAGCGTAGGCCTGCAGCTCTACACCGTGCGCGAATTGTTCGCCGCCGATCCGGTCGCCACCTTGGAGAAGGTTGCCAAGGTCGGCTATCGCGAGGTCGAATTTGGCGGTGGCGGCTATGACGCCATGGACCACAAGCTGCTGCGCAGCACGATGGACCGGCTGGGCCTCACCTGCCCGTCGCTGCACATCGGCTATGACGCGCTGCTCGACAAGTTCGACGCCAGCGTGGCCATGGCAAAAACGCTGGGCGCGGGCACCGTCGTCCTGCCCTATATGGTCGACAAATATCGCAATGCGGAGGCGTGGAAGGCTGCGCTGGTCAACATCAACCGCTTCGGCGCGCAGCTCAAGGCCGCGGGCCTGGGCTTTGCCTATCATAATCATGATTTCGAATTCACCACCAAGCCGGACGGCGTCAGCCTGTTCGACCAGCTGGTGAAGGCGTGCGACCCAGACCTCGTGAAGATCGAACTGGATCTCTACTGGGCGATCTATGCCGGGCAGAATCCGCAGGCGCTGATCCGCAGCCTGGCCGGCCGCATCTATTCCTATCATGTGAAGGATATGCGCGCGGACCGCAGCATGACCTCGGTCGGCAGCGGCACGGTCGATTTCGCCGCGATCTTCAAGCTCAATGCCATCGCCGGCGTCCAGCATTTCTATGTCGAGAATGACCAGGCGCCCGCGCCCTATATTCCCGACATCACAAAGAGCTTCCAGACGCTGCGCGCGCTGCGCTTCTGACCACCAACCTGCCTCAAGACAGAAAACTCCAGGAGAGGACATCATGGCTTCGACAGACAGGTACGATGCGATCGTCATCGGTTCGGGCATCAGCGGCGGTTGGGCCGCCAAGGAATTGACGGAAAAGGGGCTGCGGGTGCTGATGCTCGACCGCGGCCATATGGTCGAACATGGCGAGGATTATACCTATGACGGCAAGCCCGCCTATGAGGTGCCCGCCCGCAACATCATGCCCGATCCGCTCAAGCAGAGCGATTATTTCATCGCCCAGCATGGCTATGTCGCGCCCAGCAACCAGGCCTTCTACAATAATGACCGCCTGAACCCCTATGATTATGGCGCTGGCAGCAAATTCTACTGGATCCGCCCCGCGGCGGTCGGCGGCAAGTCGTTGATCTGGGGCCGCTGGAGCTTCCGCTGGAGCCCGGCCGATTTCGAGGCGAACAAGCGCGAGGGCATCGGCGGCGACTGGCCGATCCGCTATGAGGATCTGGTCCCCTGGTACAGCTATGTCGAAAAATATATCGGCGTATCGGGATCGCGCGAGAATCTGGCCTATCTGCCCGACAGCGAGTTCCAGCCGCCGATGCCGATGAACATCGCGGAAAAATGGATGAAGCAGCGGCTGGAAACGCAATTCCCCGGCCGCAAGATGATCAATGCGCGCCTCTCCAACATGACCGAGGACAAGCCCGAGCAGAACCGCACCAAATGCCAGCTGCGCAACCAGTGCGGCAATGGCTGCTCCTTCGGCGCCTATTTCTCGACCCAGGCGGTCACCCTGCCGGCTGCGCGGGCGACCGGGCGGCTGACCTTGCGGTCCGACGCGGTCGTCACCAACCTCGATTATGATCCGCCGACCAAGAAGGTCAGCGGCGTGCGCTTCGTCGATGCCAAGACCGGGCAGGCCGAAACCGTGACCGCGCGGCTTGTGTTCCTGTGCGCGTCAGCGCTGGCCTCGACCCAGATCCTGATGAACTCGCGCCCGGCGGGCAGCGGCAAAAGCCATTTCGACAGCAGCGGGACGCTGGGCCGCTATGTCATGGACCATATCTTCCGCGTCGGCGTGAAGGGCGACATCCCCGGCATGGAGGAGTTCATCGAATATGGCCGCCGCCCCGGCGCCATCTATGTCCCGCGCTTCCGCAACAATGGCGACAGCGAGGATGTCGGCTTCAAGCGCGGCTATGGCTATCAGGGCGGCGCCTATCGCGAGCCGTCCAAGCCGATCGGTTTCGGCGCATCGATGAAGCAGGGCATGCGCAAATATGGCGGCTGGAAATTCCAGATGGGCGCCTTTGGCGAATGCCTGCCCTATGAGGATAATTATGTCGCGCTGAGCCCCGACAAGACCGACCGGTTCGGCATGCCGCTGATGCAGTTCAACGTCACCTTCCGCGACAATGAGATGCGGATGATGGCGGACGCGCGCGAACAGGGCGAAAAGATGCTGCGTGCGGCGGGCCTGACCAACGTCACCAGTTCGGTCCGCGAACATGTGCCGGGCGACGCCATCCACGAAATGGGCGGCGCACGCATGGGTGCCGATCCGCGCGCATCGGTGCTCAACCAGTGGAGCCAGGCGCATGATGCCAGCAATCTGTTCGTGACCGACGGCGCGCAGATGGCCTCCATCTCCTGCGTCAATCCGTCGCTGACCTTCATGGCGCTGACCGCCCGCGCGGTCGACCATGCGGTCAAGGAAATGAAGGCAGGCCGGGTCTGACAGCGTCGGCCCACTCCCGACGCTGTGCTGCGCCGCAAAACCGGCTATCAGGGGCCATGAGGATGAGCTTCTGATGGCCCGGCGGCGGGAAAATGGCGTGACGATCCGCGCCGTGGCGGAACGGGCCGGCGTGTCGGCGATGACGGTATCCAACGTCATCAACGGCGCCGGCCGCGCCAGCGCGACCACGATCGCGACGGTGCAGGCGGCGATCGCGGAACTGGGCTATGTGCCCAATCTGGCCGCCCGTCGCCTGGCCAAGGCGCGGGCGACGACGGTGGGCCTCATCTACAGCAATCGGCGCACGCCCTTTCTCGATGCCGTTCTGGTCGGATCGCTGCGCGCGACCAATGCCAATGGGCTGCAACTGATCCTGCGCGACGGCGATGGCGTGACGCTGGACGAGGCCGAGCGCATTGCCCAGGAACTGGTGCGCAGCGGCGCCGACGCACTGCTGCTGATCCCGCCCTTTGCCGAGCAGTTGAGCGGATCGGCGATATTGCCGGCGCTCGGCGTGCCTTTCGCCGCGATCGCCACCGGCACGCCGCTATCGGGCATATCGACGGTGCGGATCGACAATCAGGCGGCGATGGACGCGCTGACCCGGCGCGTCATTGCCGATGGCCATCGCCGCATCGCCTATGTCGCCGGCCCCGATCATTACAGCGTGGTCGCGGCCCGGCTCGACGGCTTCTACGCCGCCCTCCAGGACGCTGGCTTGCGCGTGGACGACAGTTTGATCGTCGAGCATAGCGCGTTCGACCATGCGTCCGGCATGGCGGCGGCGCAGGCGCTGCTCGCCCGGCCCGACCGGCCGACCGCGATCCTGTGCAGCAGCGACGATCTGGCGGCGGGCGTCATCGCCCAGGCCGGACAGATGGGGCTGACCCTGCCCCATGATCTGAGCGTCACCGGGTTCGACGATACCATCCTCGCCTCGCGCGTCTGGCCGCCGCTGACCGTGATCCGCCAGCCGGTCGAGGACATGGCCTTTCGCGCCACCCAATGCCTGATCGGCGCACTCGGCAAGGGCGGGATGCGCGTCAGCGACGAGATATTCGACCATCAACTGGTGCAGCGCGCATCGATCGCGCCGGCCAGCGTATAGGGCTTCACCGGGTGGCGCGGATCGCCGCCCTTTCAGCGACAGGGGACAAAGCATCATGGAAACGAGCAGAAGGGAATTGGCGGCGATGATGGCATTGGGCGGCGCGGGCATGGCCCTGACCTCGACACAGGCCTCGGCACAGGCCGCAACCCCGGTTCAGGCGAAGCTGGTCCATCATGTCTTCTTCTGGCTGAAACGGCCGGGCAACCCCGCCGATCGCGACCAGTTGATCGCCGGCCTGCGCACGCTGCGCGCGATCCCCGTGATCCGCGATCTGCAGATCGGCGTGCCCGCCAGCACCGAAAAGCGCGATGTGGTCGATTCTTCCTTCGACGTGTCCGAACTGATGGTCTTCGACAATGCGGTCGACCAGAAAGTCTATCAGGACCACGAAATCCATCAGGCCTTCGTCAAATCCTGCGAGCATCTGTGGGCGAAGGTCGTGGTCTATGACATGCAGGTCGTGCCGGATCCCTGAGCCAGCCATCGCAAGGCGGCCCGATCCGCGCTAGGGTCAATCGACATTCAGCCCTGACGGCCTGCAAATGGCGGCCTTCCGCGCTTCCGGTGCTCACGTACTTTAAGTACGCTGCGCTCCGGATCACGGAAAACCACCATTTTCGTCACGTCATCATCTGAATGTCGATCGCCCCTAGGGTCGCTCATCAGCCTGAACGAGAGAAGATCATGATTCTGCCGGATATTCTTGCCCCCACCTATGTCCAGATGCTGGGCGCTTTGTCGGCCTGGCTGGCCAAGGCCGAGGCCGGGACGCAGGATGGCATGGCGCAAACATTGCCGGGCGCGCGGCTGGCGCCGGACATGTTCCCGCTGTCGACCCAGATCCGCTTCGCCTGCGTCCAGGCGCAGGAAGGCATGTACCGGTTGCGCGGCGAAGCCTTCCCTCCGCTGGTCGGGCAATTGCTCGATGAAGGCCGCAACGCGGGCGAGCATCCCGGATCGATCGCCGATGCGCAGGCGAGAATAGCCGAGACGATTGCGATCGTGGAAAGCCTTGCCGCGGATGCGCCGCCCATCGATCCGGCTACGCCGATCGCCCATGCACTGCCGCAGGGCATGATCTTCGACCTCGCCGCCGGTCAATTTGTCCGCGACTGGGCGCTGCCGCAATTCTACTTCCACATCATGACCGCCTACGCGATCCTGCGGGCACAGGGCGTGGACTTGGGCAAGGTTGATTATGTGGCCCACATGTTCCCCTATTTGCGGCCCGGCACCCTGCCTGCGCAATGAGGTGAAATAGCGGCGGCGGCGCATGCTGTGGTTCATGGCCATGGAGCCGCGTCGTGGCCCGTTTTCGGCATTGCCGTTCATCACCGGCCCGGCGCCGATCCTATGTCTCGGCCGACAGGGCATGGATCGGCAGCAGGGCCGCGCCGAAGGTGATCGGCGATCCATGCAGGTTCGATATTCTGACCGGCGGGCGGCGATGATGGACCGTGGTGACGAGGTCCGCCTGATGCAGGCGATCGGCCAGCCCCTGCAGGATGGTCGATGGCAAGGTGCCGGCCAGCACGATCGCCCCTGGATCGAGCCAGGCGAAGGCCGTGTTGCTGACCATCTGCAATTGCTCGGCCGCCCGGTCCAGCCAGATGTCGATCGTCGGTGCCTGGTCGGCAGCATGGAAATCAATGTCCGCGACCGAGGATAGGTCGCAACCATTGCTGCGGAGCATCGCCAGCAGATCCAGCGGGCTGGGACGCGGCAGATGGCCGGGAAACAGGCAGCCAATCTCGCCCGCGACGCCATATTGACCGCGCATCAGGCGCCCGTCGACAATGACGCCGGCGCCAATGCCGAAGCCCAGCAGCAGCACGACGATCGTGCCGAAATCGCGCAGCAGGCCACCCAGATAATATTCGGCGATCGCTGCGGCATTGGCGTCATTCTCGATCCACAGCGGCCAGCCCATTTCGGCGGACAATATGTCGCGCAGGGGCGCGTCCCTCCAGTTGGGCAGGACGTCGACGACGCTCCACCGATCGCCGGCCGGCGACAGGGATGGTCCCGGCACCGCGACGCCCAGGCCCAGCATGCGGCGTCCCAGCAGGCCGTGCCGGTCCACCAGTTCATGCGTCATGCGCCGCACCTTGCGGGCAAAACCCTGGGGATCGATCGGTGCGACGGCCTCATGATGGGTGGCGATGGTGGCGCCGGTGAAATCGACCAGGGCGATGTCGATGAAGCCCTTGTGCGCCGTCGCGCCGACCGCATAGCCGCCATGGCCGGCCAGCCGCAGAGGAATGGCCGGGCGCCCGCGGCCCTGTGCTTCCGCGCCAGGCACTTCCTCTACCAGATTGAGCCCGATCAGGTCGCGCGACAGGCGGGTGAGGGCGGTCCCGCTGATTTCCAGCGCGGATGCCAGCGCGGAACGGGACAGTGGCCCGGACTTGCGCAGCATCTGCAGGATGCGCCGCTGGTCCTTGTCCAGGGTTGGAAATAGCATGATCGATCCCGCTATCGGTGAAAAGCGACGACCGGTTATGGCGATTTATTTATTTTCACAACAATAATTAAAAATGTCATATCGCACGGCCAGAGGCGCCCCGACCAATTCAGAGGGGACGCATCATGCTCAAGACTTTCCTTGCCTCCGGCACGGCGCTTGCCGCGCTTTGCACCATCACCACGCCCGCCCTGGCGCAGGCCGCCGCCGACGCCGCGCCCGCCACCGAAGCGGCCGCCGATGCCGGCAACGGCCCCAACGACATCATCGTCACCGGATCGACCCGCGCCCAGCGCCGTTTCGACGTATCCTATGCGATCAACACCATCTCGGCCGAGGATGTGGAGAAGATCGCGCCTGTCAATTTCGCCGACCTGATCGGCCAGCTGCCCGGTTTCCAGACCGAAGTCACCGGCGGCGAGGTGCAGAATATCTACCGCATCCGCGGTCTGCCGAACGACGGCGGCTTCGTCAGCTTCCAGCAGGACGGCCTGCCGCTGTTCCATGAAAATGACGGCGTCTTCTTCCGCGGCGATGCGATCCTGAAACAGGATCTGATGACCGACCATGTGGAGGTCGTGCGCGGCGGCCCGGCCCCGGTCTATGCCAGCTATTCGGGCGCGATCATCAACGCGATCACCGTCACCGGCAGCGACGAAGCGCGCGGCAAGGCCCAGGTCACGCTCGGCGACACCGGCCTCTATCGCCTCGACGCCTATCAGGCCGGCCCGCTCGGCAACGACACCTATTATGCGATCGGCGGCTTCATCCGCTATCATGACGGCTATCGCGACAATGGCTTCGCCAATGACAAGGGCGGCCAGCTGCGCGCCAATATCAAGCATGATTTCGACAATGGCTCGATCAAGCTGAACCTCAACTATGTGAACGACCACAACGTCTTCTATCTGCCGATCCCGATCTCCGACCCGCGCGATCCCAGCGTCTCGCTCGACAAATATATCGACTATTTCGACGGCACGATGAATTCGCCGGCGCTGCGCCACGTGAACCTCAAATATCGCGACGGCACCGGCCAGATCCAGAGCCGCACCGGCGACCTGTCGGATGGCCGCCATATGCAGATGGTCAATTTCGGCGCCCAATATGATGGCGATTTCGACGGCTGGCTGGTCTCGGCCAAGGCCGGCTATACCCAGGGCAAGCTCGATTTCAGCGCCTTCTACTCGACCACCAACCCGGCCGATGGCAACGCCTTTGCCGCAGGCTATCTCGCCCGTGCCACGACGGCTTTCGGTGCGGTCGACCATTTCGGCTATACGCTGGCCGGCACCAACACCGTCTATGATCCCTATGCGGCGTCGGGCCTGGTGATGCAGGGCCAGTATCGCGACATCCACTCGAAATTCTATTCGGCCCAGGCCAATCTGTCGGTCGCCAAGAAGTTCGAGACCGGCTTTGGCACCCATGACCTCAAGCTCGGCCTCTATGGCAGCTTCTATGGCGAGGACAGCCGCACCCTCTATCAGAATTACCTGATCGAGGTGGCGGGCAAGCCGCGCACGCTGGACCTGGTCGCCTATAATGCCGCCGGCGCGGAAATCGGCCGTGTCACCGACAATGGCGTGCTCAACTATGCCGCCACCCTCAATCAGGGCGACAGCGACGCCAAGATGTTCGCCGTGTTCGCCAACGACACCTGGGAAATCGTGCCGGGCCTGCGCATCGACGCCGGCATCCGTCACGAACGCTACAGCTACAAGGGCTGGGCCGCGCTGACCGAGGCGGCCAATCTGGGCGACGCCAGCACCCTGGCGGACGACAGCACCCGCGCCTTCACTGGCGTGATCCTCAACCAGAAATTGAAGCCCAATGTCACCAACTGGACGGTCGGCGCCAATTACGACTTCTCCAGCCATGTCGGCATCTATGGCCGCGCCTCGCACCTCGAAACGCCGCCCAACGTCCAAACGGTGATGAGCATCAACCCGACCATCATCACGACCAAGGCCGACCAGTTCGAGGCCGGGCTGAAGCTCGCCTTCGGCCGCTCCTATCTCTACGTCACCGGTTTCTACACCAATTTCGATCCCTTGAACGCCAGCTTCCTGGCCTATGATCCGACCACGGGCCGCAACGATGTCAACGTGCCCTTCATCGGCGAGGCGCAGGTGAAGGGCGTCGAATTTGACGGCAAGCTGGCGCTGACCAACTGGTTCTCGCTCAATGGCGCGCTCACCATCAGCGATCCCAAATACAAGAATTTCGAAAGCTCGACCGGCGCCGATCCGGAACAGGCCGAAGGCAACCAGATCGTCCGCCAGCCCAAGGTCTACGGCAATATCCGCCCCAGCTTCGATTTCCAGACGGGCGACACCGACGTGTCGGTCTATGGGCGCTACACCTATATGGGCAAGCGCTATGTCGACCTCTACAACAACACCGCACTGCCGGCCTATGGCACGATCGGCGCGGGCATCACGGCGCGCCATGGCAGCTGGCAGGCACAGATTGTGGGCGACAATCTGTTCAACGCCCATGGCCTTACCGAAGGCAATACCCGCACCGACTCGCTGAGCGGGCAGGGCAGTGCCGAGGCGATCTATGGTCGCCCGATCTTCGGCCGCAACTTCCGCCTCGTCATCAGCAAGTCCTGGTGATGGCCCGCCGCCTCGGCCGCGTTGCGGCGTCGTTGATGACGATGGCGGTGGTGGCGATCACGCCCGTCCCGGCTCTGGCCGGGGCGGCGCGCGACGCCGTGACGGAGGCGCTGTCCCGGCGCCTCTTTCCCGTGCTGGACGCCCTTGGACACGATCCGGCCGCCCTTGCCGCCTTCCGCGCCCGGCCGGACATGGATGCGCTGCTCCATGCCCGCAACGATCGCCGCACGGCATGTGCAGGCGATGTCGATTGCGTGGCACAGGCCCATATCTGGACCCCGACCGAAATCGCCCTGATGGTGCAGGCTGCGCTATCGCTGCGTGATGTGCCAGTCGCGGACGATGGTGCCGGTGCGCAGATCCGCCGCGAGGTGGAGGGGATCAACGCCATCCTGCGCAGCTATGCGCTGGGGCAGGTGCCCGCCTATCCCGATATCGACGGCGCCGGTACGATCGACCCGCGCGAGCGCCAGGCCCGGCTGCGCGCCGCCGCCTGGATCGCGCAGACGCCGCGCAAGGGATCGGCCCAGGCGCTGGATTCCAGCATCGACTATGCCCTTGCGCTGCTCGACGTCAGCGACCGCACCGACGCGATCGGCTTCGAACCGCTGACCGGCGGCCTCAACACCCCCGCCATGGCGCGGGCCAAAAATATCGACTGGAAACGCTATCGCTACAGCGCACTGATCGTCACCGGCGTCGGCCCGGAAGTCGACGGCATGCCGCTGAGCCCGTTTGGGAAATATCATCTGCGTCTTGCCGCCAACCGCTTTGCCGATGGCGATGCACCCTTCCTCATCCTGACCGGCGGCCGCGCTCATCCGCGCGCGACCCGCTTTGTCGAGGCGCAGGAGATGCGCCAGGCGCTGATCGAGCGCTATGGCGTGCCGGCCGATGCCATCATCATCGAGCCCTATGCCCGGCACACCACCACCAATTTGCGCAACGCCACCCGCCTGCTGATGGCGATGGCGGCGCCGCTGGACAAGGATACGCTGATCGTCTGCAATCCGGGGCAGAGCGCGATGATCGAAAATCCCCTGTTCGTGCAGCGCAACGACAAGGAACTGGGCTATCAGCCCGGTGCCATCGGCGCGCGCCTGACCTCCACCGAATTGCTGTTTCGCCCGTCGCGCCTGTCCGCGCGGGTCGATCCGCGCGATCCGCTCGACCCCTGAAGGGAGGCATGATGACACGTAAACTGACCTTGGCCCTGGCGCTCGGTGCGCTGGCGTTCAGCCCCGGCGCCGCCATGGCCTGGGGCGGCACCGCCCATGAAGTGATCGATCGCGCCGCGCTCGATGCCATCCCGCAGGACGGTCCCGTCTTCCTTAAGGCCTATACCGACTATATCGCCGCCTCCGCCTCGCTGCCCGACAGCTGGCGCGGGGATTCGGAGAATTTCTCCAAGATGGAGGAAGACCCCAATCATGGCTGGTTCCGCGAGCAGTTCCGCTTCGTGAAGCCGATCCCGCGCTCGCGCTACGAATTCATCCTGGCGCTCTACAAACGCTATGAGACGATCAAGGACAGCGATCCGGCGACCGCCGCGCGCACCAATGTCCGCTGGACCGGCACTTTGCCCTATGCCGCGGTCGAGGCCTATGACCGGCTCGTCGTCTGCATGCGCCATGTCCGCAAGGCGCAGGCCGAAGGGGGCGACATATCCGTCCCGGCCCAGCATTGCGCCTTCCAAACGATCCGCCTTGGCCATTATGTCGGCGACGGCGCCCAGCCCCTGCATGACTCAGTCAATTCGGATGGCTGGCGCGGCGACAATCCCCGGGGCTACACCCGTGATCGCAGCATCCATGGCCGCTTCGAAAGCCAGTTCGTCGATGGCATGAAGCTGACCGTGGCCGACATCGCGCCGCGCATCGGCGCGCCTGGCCATCGCGACGGCGACATGTTCGACGCGATCCTCGCCTTCCTGGATCAGGCCGGCGATCGGATGGAATATGTCTATCAGCTGGAAAAGCGGGACGGCTTTGCCGATTTCACCGACAAGGACGTGCGCGCCCTCGTCTATGAACGGACCGCTGCCGGCGCTGCCATGCTGCGCGACATGCTCTGCCGCGCCTGGGCGGAAAGCGCCAGCCCGCCGGTCAGGGTCGTGCCGGCGCCGCTCGATTTCTCCAATCCGCGCTTCAACCCGGAAACCGGATCGGCGCCCGACTGATCGCGTTCCTCCCGCCATGCCAGCGCTGCGAGCAGCCGGGCATGGCGGGCATGGCCAAGGTCGAAGCGCCGCATCAGCAGGATCGCGCAAAGGCTGCCAAGGACAGGAATGCCCAGTCCCAGGCCGAGCATGCCGGCCTGGACTGCCGCAGTCTGTGCCTGCCCCGGCACATAGCCCAGTAGGCCAAGTGTCCAGCCGGTCAGACTTGAGAAGGCCGCACCGCTTGCCTTGACCACGACGAGATAGAAGGCGAACAGGCCCGTCTCGAAGCGCCTGCCATGGCGCCATTCCACCACATCGACGGCATCGGCCAGCAGCCCCCATGGCAGCATGAACATGCTGGCGAGGCCGACGCCGATCACCGCCGCACAGATGGCCAGGGCAGGTGGCCAGGACAGGCAGGCGGCAAAACCCGCCAGCCCGATGATGCTGACCCCATGTCCCATGGCGAGCAGGGCGCTCTTGCTGAATCGTCTGGTCATCGCGGTCCACAGGATCACGCCGGCGAATTGGCCGATCGTCACGGCCAGCAGCAAGGTCGCGACAAGATCGGGGCGGCGGACGACATAGCTGCCGATATAGAGCAGGGAGCGTCCGAATGCCGGTGCGGCAAATCCGGTGAGCAGGGCCAGAAGAGCCAGTGCCACGACCATCGGGTCGCGAAACGGGATGTCGATGCCGTCCTGCCTTGCGCTTTGGCGGGCGGTGCGGGCGGCACCACCGCTTGTATCGCCGCCGCAGGTCCATGCGCACAGGATCATCGTCAGGGCAAAGACGGCGCCCGTCGCCGCGCCGGTGAGCGCCAGCCGATCGAAGGACCGGGTATTGCCCGCATCTTGCACCAGCGGCGTCAACAAGGTCGCGACAATCAGCGCGCTTGCCGTACTGAACAGCAGTCGATAGCCCGAAACACGGCCGCGTGCGCTGCTGTCGCTGGTCACCTGCGCCATCAGCGCATTGTGCGGCACGTCGATGATGGCATAGGCGCCCCGGAATATCAGCAAGGCCATGGCCAGCATCCATAGCTGCCGGGCGCCAAGCAAGGGCATGGCATAGAGCAGGGCGAAGGCGATCGCGCAGGGCGTTGCTGCCACCGCCACCATCCAGCGATAGCCCTTGCCGACATGCCGCAGGCGGATCGTCAGCCGCGCCGCCAGCAGATCGAAGATCAGGTCGCCGCACAGCGCGGCGAGCATCAGCCATCCCGCCGTCGTCGCGCCAAGGTTCAGCACGTCGCTCAGCAGGAACAATATCGTCAGATCCGCGCCGCTGAAAACCAGTGCCTTGCCGAAATTGCCGGAGGCATAGGCCAGCATGCGGCCATCGTCGCGTGTCCAGATCACCTCGATCGCCCCTGATGGTCGTGACCGCACGGGGAATTGCGGAATGCGTCGCGCCTAGAAGCGCATTCTTTCATTTGTGCGACAAAGGCGTTGGGAATGGGACTGGTGGCTTATCGCCATTGGCAGCCCTGGACCACGCGACAGCACGGGTCACAGGCGGATCAGGGCCGCGTGGCCGCAGAAGGAAAGCGCATGTGACAACGCGGCCTTGCTGCCCCCGAAGGGTGATTATCGCATCGATTTCTAGGAAAACTGGAGCGGGCGAAGGGATTCGAACCCTCGACCCCAACCTTGGCAAGGTTGTGCTCTACCCCTGAGCTACGCCCGCTCTTGGCGGCCGGGAGAGTGTGTCCCTCTCGGCGGGTGGCGGCGAACTAGCAGTGGTTTCCAAAGTCGGCAAGGGCTGAATTGCAGAAAAATGAAAAACTTTTTGAAAAAGGAAAAAATCCCCCGTTTTCCGGGGGTTTTGGTGGTGTGATTAAATTGGCGGGTGGCGCCGGGGCGAACGCGGCTGTGGATCGGCCCATGGCGAATCGTCGAATCATGCCGCCTTTGGCCATGGTGTGCATGTATCTGCGCGATATTGGTGATGGCAGCGCTGCCGGTGGTCGCGGCTTGACAGTGGCGGGCACGACTTCCTAGTCCCCGATGCAAAATCGGACCAAGGGGACGCGCTTCATGAAAATCCTGCCGCTGCCGTTGATGCTGTGCGCGCTGCCCGGCGTCGCCGCTGCCCAGGCGCCCGATGTGACGGCGGATGAGGCCGCGTCGATCGTGGTGACGGGCACGGGGCTGTCCTTGCCACCGGGGACGCCGGCCTATGGCTCTGTGGTGATCGACCGGGATCGGCTGGAGGATGCGGCGTCGGGTCGGATCGAGAGCGTGCTGGCCGATGTCGCGGGTTTCCAGCAGTTCCGCCGCTCTGACAGTCGCGCGTCCAATCCCTCGAACCAGGGCGCCACCCTGCGCGCGCTGGGCGGCAATGCGTCGAGCCGGACCCTGGTGCTGCTCGACGGCGTGCCGGTGGCCGATCCCTTTTTCGGCTATATTCCCTTCTCCGCGCTAGTGCCCGACCGGCTGGCGCTGGTGCGGGTGACGCGCGGCGGCGGCAGCGGTGCCTTTGGTGCGGGCGCGGTTGCCGGGACGATCGAACTGGCCAGCGCCACCCGCGACCAGATGCCGCACGTCGGCGCCAGCGCCTTCTATGGTAGCAGGGACGCGACCGAGCTGTCCGCCAGCATCGCGCCGGATCTGGGCAGCGGTTACGTGTCGCTGTCCGGTCGCTGGGATCGGGGTGACGGTTTCCAGA
>NZ_JAFCGW010000002.1:0-453712 GCF_018604485.1 Sphingobium sp. BHU LFT2 | reverse complement strand
AAACCCGGCTGCCCTGCCATCATCGCCTCCGCTATCGTGCAAAGGCAGTGAATCACTTCAGGCCGTCAGGCGCCACGAGTTTTTCGAGGTGTCCAGCTTGTCTTCCTCGCCGAAGCGGGTCGACATGCCGGCTGCCAGAAGGACGGCGGCGATGCGTTCAGTGCGCATGATCTTGCGATTGTAATGACATTTTTATGTGGTGCGTTCCCGTTAGACTGTGATTTGCCACCACAGCGATGTTGTGTCCAGCCGGGGCAAAAGGGCTGGTCAGACGGGCACGCAGTCGCCATATGCCGGGGCCAACAATTATGGAGTGGCCCAGTTCATGGCATATGATCCCGATGCGGAAACCGTAGGCGAAGGCTCGAAGGAGCCGGTCCCGGCCGAAGTGTCGGAGGCGATCCGTACCCTCATCCGCTGGTCGGGCGACATGCCCGAGCGCGAAGGGCTGATGGAAACGCCCGAGCGGGTGGCGCGCGCCTGGCGCGAATATTGCCGCGGCTATAATGATGATCCGGCCTATCATCTCTCGCGCATCTTCCACGAGGTGGGCGGTTATGACGATGTCGTGCTGCTGAAGGACATTCCGTTCCAGTCGCATTGCGAACATCATATGGCGCCGATCGTCGGGCGCGCGCACATCGCCTATCTGCCCGGCGACTATGTGGTCGGCATTTCCAAGCTGGCCCGTGTGCTGCACGCCTATGCCAACCGGCTGCAGGTGCAGGAACGGCTGACCTCCGAAGTCGCCAATTGCATCTGGGAAAATCTCAAGCCCCAGGGCGTCGCCGTGGTGATCGAGGCGACCCATGGCTGCATGACAGGCCGCGGCGTGCGCACCCCCAATGTCATCATGAAGACCAGCCGCATGCTCGGCGTCTTCCGCGACGATGAAAAGTCGCGCGAGGAAGTGCTGAAGCTCATCGCCTCGTGAATGATGTGACCGGAGAGGGGGAGGGCGCCGAGCCCGCCTATCGCCCGATCGGCGGCGCGAAGAAGGATGCCGGGCCGACCGGCCCCTTGCCGCTGGCCTCGCGCCGGCTGGCGCTCGTGACCGGCGGCCATCGCCGGCTGGGCGGCATCATTTCGGCGGCGCTGGCGCAGGCCGGCTATTCGCTCGCCATCCATGGCAGCCATGACACGCGGCTGGACTCTCATCTGGCGATCGCGCTGGAGGAAAATGGCGCCGAGTGGGAAGGTTTCGTCGTCGACTTTGCCGATCCCGAAGCGGCCGAGGAACTGGTCGCGCAGGTCGCCGAACGGTTCGGCCGGCCGCCCGACCTGCTGGTCAACAGCGCGGCGATCTTCGGCCAGGACCGGATCGACAGCGTTACCGCCGACGATCTGATGCGCCATTATGCGGTCAATTGCGCGGCGCCCGCGATGCTGACCAAGGCGTTCGCGACGGTGCCGGCCGGGACCGGCGATCGCTGCATCGTCAATATCCTCGACCAGCGGATCGACCATCCCCATGGCGATCAGCTGGCCTATACGCTGTCCAAGCTGGCGCTGGCCGGCCTGACGAAGACGGCGGCCAGCAGCCTGGCGCCGCAGGTGCGGGTCAATGCGGTGGCGCCCGGCCTTACCATCGCCACGCCCGACTATGATGCGGAACAGATGGCGCGGCTGGAGCAACTGATGCCGCTCGGCCGGCTGCCGCAGGCGGAACAGATCGCGCAGGCCGTTCTCTATCTGGCCGGCGCGACGGCGGTGACGGGCCAGACCCTCTATGTCGATGGCGGCGCGCATATGCGCAGCTATGATCAGGATTTCATGCATCTTTGCCGATAGGATCGGCGAAATCGCCGCTCTGCAAAGGCTGGCGATCCGGTTTTGGCCGACATAGATCGGCGCTGACAGCTTAGGGAGACGGCAATGGCATATGAAACGATCCTGGTGGAACAGCAGGGCGCGGTGACGCTCATCACGCTCAACCGGCCGCAGGCGCTCAACGCGCTCAACAGCCAGGTGCTCGCGGATCTGGGCGCGGCCTTTGCCGCCTATGATGCCGACCCGACCCAGCATTGTGCGGTGCTGACCGGCAGCGAAAAGGCCTTTGCCGCCGGAGCCGACATCAAGGAAATGGTCGACAAGGAAGCGGCCGACTTCTTCCTGCAGGATTTCTTCTCCGACTGGCAGACCAAGGTCGTCGCCACCCGCAAGCCGTGGATCGCGGCGGTCGCCGGCTTCGCGCTGGGCGGTGGCTGCGAACTGGCGATGATGGCGGACTTCATCCTGGCGGCCGACACCGCCAAGTTCGGCCAGCCCGAGGTGAAGCTGGGCGTGGCGCCGGGCATGGGCGGATCGCAGCGGCTGACCCGCGCGGTGGGCAAGGCCAAGGCGATGGAAATGTGCCTGACCGGCCGGATGATGGGGGCCGAGGAAGCCGAGCGCGCCGGTCTGGTCGCGCGGATCGTGCCGGCGGCCGAGTTGCTGGAGGATGCGCTCAAGACGGCTGCGGCCATTGCGGCGATGCCGCCGATGGCGGCGATGGTGAACAAGGAAATGGTCAATATCGCGTTCGAGACCAACCTGGCCCAGGGCATTTTGACCGAGCGCCGCCTGTTCCAGATCCTGACTGCGACGCAGGACAAGAAGGAAGGCATGACCGCCTTTGTCGAGAAGCGTCCGGGCGTCTGGAAGGGGCGCTGAGGGATCCTTCTTCGAAAGAAGAGGGCATGCAATTTTTGATCCTCCCCAGGCCAGGCCTAGGAAGGATTTTTTGTGCGCGCGTGCGAGGAAGCGAGCATTGATTGCGAAATCTCAATGCTTTGAAGCGCCTCGTTCCGCTTGAGAAATCATCATAAGCGCGTGGTGGATTTTCCCGAAGGGCTCGTTTCAGATGACAAATGGATGACATGGCTGCGTTCGCCCGAAGGGATGATCGACAGGCCAGGGTCCGGAGGGGAATGGCGCGATAGCCCGAAGGGGCGGGCGCTCCTGATTGGCGCGAACTGCCCTTTTGCAGGGCCTACAGGGAGCCTCTATGCCTTCGATTTCGTCTGTTCGTCGCGTGTCTCGCGCTGCGCTGCTGCTTGCCTGCTGCGCGGGTGCCTTATCCTCTGCCGCCTGGGCGCAGGAGGCCGCTCCAACGGACGAAAATGACAGCATCACCGTGACCGGTCGTCGTATCTCGCAATCGTCGGAAGCGATCGGCGAAGACAAGATCAACAATGTCGTCGCCGTCACGCGCGAGGCGCTGCTGTCGGCGCCGTCGGGTATTTCGGGCCTGAAGATGCTGGAGCAGCTGCCCGGCTTCAACGTCCAGACCGATGGTGCGCTGGGCCTTTATGAATTTGGCAACAGCGTCCAGACCCGCGCCTTCAACCTCGACCAGATCGGCTTCGTGGTCGACGGCATTCCGACCGGCCGCAGCGACGCCTTCGGCGGCAGCCCTGTCTTCCGCTATGTCGACAATGAAAATCTGGGCGTGGTGGAAGCCTCCGTCGGCGCCGCCGATGTCGGCCTGCCCAGCTATTCCAGCCTTGGCCCGGTGGTGCAGTATAACAGCATTGCCCCGCAGGAGGAGATGGGCCTGTTCGTGTCGCAGAGCTTTGGCGACAATAATATGAAGCGCACCTTCATCCGCGCCAGCACTGGCCGGGTGGGGCCGTTCAAGGCCTATGTCAGCCGCACCAAGCTGGACAGCGACCTGTGGCGCGGTCCCGGTTCGGTCGATCGCGAACATTGGGAAGGCCAGATCCATGCCGATCTGGGCGGTGACAGCTGGGCGCGCTTCAAGTTCGTGTCGAACGACTTCTTCGATTATGACTCGCCGACGATCACCCGCGCCCAGTATAATTGCACCGCCACCAGCGTGGTCGGCGCCTGCGGCCGCGACTTCGCCTATATCGAGAATGTGCCCAATACCACGACCGGCTTCGCGCCGACGGCGGCGGGCGTCTATTATTCCAATTCCAACTACACCAATGTCTACAACCTCGCGATCAACGTGCGGAAGGACAAGCTTTATGGCGGCACCTTCCACCTGGGTATTGCCGATGGCGTGTGGGCGGAATCGACCCTCTATTATGAAGACAAGAATGGCTATGGCGTCTCGCCCGACAGCTATTCCAACTCGCTGAGCCGCTACACGGCGCAGGCGGCCGCGGGGCTGGACGTGACCGCGCCCAAGGGTGTGCAATATGGTCGGTCGGGCGTCGGCGGCGATCGCTATGGCGTGACCAGCAAGCTGCACTGGGAAAGCGGCAATAATGTCGTCGAAGGCGGCATCTGGGCCGAAGTCGACAAATATCACCGCACCCAGGCGCGCTACAACACGATGGACGGCGCCCCCGATGGCGAGCCCAATCTGGACGAGTTGGTCTATCTGCGCCGCGACTATCGGTCCAAGCGCGACACGCTTCAGATCTTCCTGAAGGATACGCTCAAGCTGATGGATGACCGGCTGGTTCTGGATGCCGGCTTCAAGGGGCTGATGCTGGACTACAGCCTTGGCGGCTATCGCGACTTCGACGACTATTATCGCGTCGTGGGTGGCACGGCGGTCGCAGGCTGGGGGCCACAGTATAACACGGCCCATTATCGCGACATGTTCCTGCCGATGGCGGGCCTGCTGTTCAAGATCAACGAGCGCAGCCAGATCTTCGCCTCCTATGCCGAGACGATGGCGCTGCCCAAGGGCATGGATGATATCTATGCCGTGACGCGCACCGGCACGTCGGCGCTGGTGCCCCAGCCCAAGGCGGAACGCGCGCAGAATATGGAAATCGGCTTCCGCACAAACCAGGGGCAGCTCTATGCGTCGATCGCGGGCTACTACACCAAGTTCAAGAACCGCATCCAGTCGATCACCACTTTCCAGGAAGGCGGCGGCAGCACCACCGAAACCTTCTACCAGAATGTCGGCCGGGTCGAATCCTACGGCGTGGAAGCCAGCGGCACCTACAAGCCGGCCTTCCTCAACGGCCTTGCCTATGCCAACGCCAACGTCACCTACAACAACGCCAAGTTCCAGGACGATATCGTCGCGTCGGTCACCTATGCGACCTCCGGCAAATATATCCCCGATAGCGCCAAGTGGATCGTCAGCGGTGGCGTCACGATCGAGCCGGCAAGCTGGCTGGTCGCCAACATCAGCGGCAAATATACGTCGAAGCGCTGGTCGACCTTCACCAACACGGCAGGCTCCAGCGTGCCGGCCTACACCGTGTTCAGCGGCTATGTGGATATTGGCGACGGCTGGAGCTTCGGCCCGGTGAAGAGCATCAAGGCGCGCTTCAACGTCGACAATATCTTCGACAAGGACACGCTGTCCTACATCTCCTCCTCGGTCACGGGTGACGGATCCTTCCGGCCGCTGTCCCCACGCACCTTCCAGTTCACCATTTCGGGCGAGATCTGATGCGGAATGCTTATCTTATGGGGGCAGCGCTGGTCGCGCTGCTCCCGATTGCGGCGCAGGCCCAGCCAAAATCTGCGACGGGGGGCGTGTCGAAACAGGTCTATCAGCTGCACCAGAAGCTGATCACGCTCGACAGCCATCTTGATACCCCGGCCTCGCTCGACCTGCCCGACTGGTCGATCGACGAGGAGCATGGCGTCCATAGCGACTATACCCAGGTCGACCTGCCGCGGATGAAGAAGGGCGGCCTGGATGGCGGCTTCTGGGCGATCTACACCGGGCAGGGGCCGCTGACGATCGAAGGCTTCCGCAAGGCGCGCGATTTCGCGTTGTTGCGTGGCATGTCGATCCGCTCGATGGTGGCGGCCGACCCCGACAATTTCACGCTGGCGCTGGAGGCGAAGGACGCGGCGCCGATCGCCGCGGCGGGCAAGCGTATCGTCTATATGTCGATCGAAAATGCCTATCCGCTGGGCGAGGATGTCTCGCTGATCAAGACATTCTACGACATGGGCGTGCGGGTGTCGGGCTTTGCCCATTTCGCGCATAACCAGTTCGCCGACAGCTCGACCGATCCGTCGAAGAAGCCGCGCTATGGCGGCCTCAGCCCGCTCGGCAAGGAATTGCTGAAGGAAATGAACCGCCTCGGCATCGTGCCCGACGCCTCGCACAGCAGTGACCAGGTGCTGGACGATCTGCTGGCGCTGTCGACCACGCCGGTGCTGCTGACCCATTCGGGCTGCAAGGCCGTCTATGACCATCCGCGCAACATCGATGACGATCATCTGAAGGCGCTGGCGGCCAAGGGCGGCGTGATCCAGATGAACGCCTATGGCGCCTATCTGCGCGCGTCCAAGCCCAATCCCGAGCGGCAGAAGGCGCTCATGGCGCTTTACAGCCAGATGCGGGAGGACGCCAAGGTTTCGCCCGAGGCGCGGACCGCGATGCTCGCCAAGCGGCAGGAGATCGACCGGCTCTATCCCGACACCGACCGGCCGACCTTCGACGATTTCATGGCGCATATGCTGCACGCGCTGAAGGTCGTCGGCCCCGATCATGTCGGCATCGGCCTGGATTGGGACGGCGGCGGCGGGGTCGTCGGCATGGAGGATGTGGTCGATCTGCCCAAGATCACCGACGCCCTGCTGAAGGCCGGTTATAGCGAGGCTGACGTACAGAAAATCTGGTCCGGCAATGTCCTGCGCGTGCTGGCCGCGGCCGAAGCGGGCAAGCAGAAATAAGGACTTGTGCCGGACCGGCCGTTGCTGGTCCGGCATGAAATCTTGTTAAGCCAATCGACGGGGGCGCTCCGGCCCGCTAAGGGGAGTCGGCACCAGAAAGGAGCGGTCGCATTTCGCCCATGCAGCACAAGCCGAAGCGCAGCCGGGCAATCGCCCTGCCGAACAGCGAGTTCCGCGCCCGCGCCACCGAATATCTCGATTTCCTCGCCGCCTGGGTGAAGAAGCCCCGGCAGACCGCCTCTGTCGTGCCCAGCAGCCGCTATCTGGCGCGGCTGATGGTAGCCGACATCGATCCGCAGGGCGGCCGCGTGCTGGAACTGGGCGGGGGCACCGGCGTCTTCACCCGCGCCATCCTGGAAACCGGACTTGCCGCCGACCAGCTGGAGGTGGTGGAGATCAACCCCGCCTTCGCGCGCGGCCTGCGGCGTCATTTCCCCCATGTCTCGATCCTGGAGACGCCGGCGCAGATCGTCTCGGTCGCGGCCGCCGGTGGCCCCGGCGACTATCAGACCGTGGTCAGCGGTCTGCCGCTGCTGGCGATGGACCGCGCGATGCACATCGACATATTGTCCGAAGCCTTCCGCATGCTGAAGCCGGGCGGCAGCCTGGTGCAGTTCACCTATTCGACACGGCCGCCGGTCAGCCGTGCGGTGCTGGACCAGCTAGGCCTGGAGGTCGTCCGCGCCGGCCATACGGTGCGCAATTTCCCGCCAGCGACGGTCTTCCGCTTCACTCGACGGGGCGAATGACCGGGGCAAGAGAAAAGGGCCGCATCGCATGATGCGGCCCTTTCTGTTTCTGTCTCAGTAGAAGGCGCCGTAGACGACATCGACCACGCGGCGCGATCGGACCTCGACCAGCAGCAGGTCGGGGCCATAGCGGATCCAGCGATAGCCATAGGGCGGCGCGCCCAGGCCCAGGCGCCAATAGTCGTTGTAATAATAATAGCTGGAGAAGAAGACCGCCGGCAGGAACAGGCCGACCGTCCAGCGGCGATAGCGATAGCCATGGGGATAGCGGAAGGCCGGGCCGGGGATCGGCCGGAAATTGGGCGGACGGCCGGCGCCGGGGCGATGCGGCTGGCCTGGCCGTGGTGGCTGGACGCCGGGACCACCGGGACGGGGCGGCTGCGGTGAAGGGCCACCCGGTCGGGGTGGTTGAACCGCCGGTCCACCTGGCTGGCCCGGACCGGGCGAAGGCTGTACGGGGCGGGGCGGTTGCGGGCGAGAAGCACCGGGCCGGGACGGCTGTGTCGACGGACCGCCGGGGCGGGAAGGCTGCGCTGATCCGCCGGGGCGTGAGGGGGCGGGGGCAGGGCGCGTGGACGGAGATGGTCTGGCGCCGCCATTGCCGGATGGCGGTCGGCCGCCCTGCTGGGCAATGGCGATATCGGGAACGACGATCAACGCGATCGACAGATAGAGAACTGCCTTTTTCATAGCCTTCTCCACATGGTGGGGTGTCAAGCCTATGCCCGCGCTTCACCGGCTTCAATCTTTTTCCAATATGTTGCCCGGCTTCGCTATTTGCCGCGCAGCCGGTTGCATGGCGCGGTCCGCCTCCTATCTTGCCGACACAAGGAAAGGGGGCGCTGCCGCATGGCATCCATCATCGAAATCAAGGGCCTGACGAAAAGCTATGCGTCGGGCTTTCAGGCGCTCAAGGGCATCGACCTGAATATCGAGGAGGGCGAGATTTTCGCGCTGCTCGGCCCCAATGGCGCGGGCAAGACGACGATGATCTCGATCATCTGCGCCAATGTCCGCCCCTCTGGTGGCACCGTGACGGTCGCCGGCCATGACATCATCCGCGACTATCGCGGCGCGCGCGCGGCAATCGGTCTGGTGCCGCAGGAGCTCAATACCGATCAGTTCGAGCGCGTGATCGACACCGTCACCTTCAGCCGCGGCCTCTTCGGCAAGCCGCGCAACGACGCCTATGTCGAAAAGGTGCTGCGCGACCTGTCGCTGTGGGACAAGCGCCACAACAAGATCCGCGAACTGTCCGGCGGCATGAAGCGCCGGGTGATGATCGCCAAGGCGCTGAGCCACGAGCCGCGCGTCCTGTTCCTGGATGAGCCGACCGCCGGCGTCGACGTTGAACTGCGCCGCGACATGTGGAAGCTGATCGGCGAACTGCGCCAGACCGGCGTCACCATCATCCTAACCACCCATTATATCGAGGAGGCCGAGGAAATGGCCGACCGGGTGGGCGTCATCAACCATGGCCAGCTGATGCTGGTCGAGGACAAGACCGCGCTGATGGAGAAGCTGGGCAAGAAGACGCTGTCGATCATGCTGGCCGAGCCGATCGAGGCGCTGCCGCCCGAACTGGCCGACTGGGATGTGGCGCTGAAGGCGCAGGGGCAGGAGATCGAATATCTGTTCGACACCCGCGCCGAACGCACCGGCGTCTCTTCGCTGCTACGCAAGCTGGGCGATCTCGGCATCGGATACAAGGATCTCAACACGCGGCAGAGCAGCCTGGAGGATATTTTCGTGAGCCTGGTCCATCAGGAGAAAGCGGCATGAACGGCCCCAATCTGCGCGCGGTCGCCGCCATCTACAAGTTCGAGCTGCACCGGTTCCGGCGCACCTGGCTGACCGGCCTGCTGGTGCCGGTCATCACCACATCGCTCTATTTCATCGTGTTCGGCGGGGCGATCGGCTCGCGCATGACGCAGATTGACGGCATTCCCTATGCCGCCTTCATCGTGCCGGGCCTCATCATGATGTCGATGTTCACGGAGAGCATCTTCAACGCCAGCTTCGGCATCTACATGCCCAAGTTCACCGGCACCATCTACGAACTGCTGTCGGCGCCGGTGTCGGCGATGGAGACGGTAATCGCCTATGTCGGGGCGGCGGCGACCAAGGCGCTGATCGTCGGCTTCATCATCTTTGCCACGGCGCATCTGTTCGTCGATCTGCCGGTCGCCCATCCCTTCGCCATGGTCGGCTTCATGCTGCTGATCGCGGTGAGCTTCTGCCTGTTCGGCTTCATCCTGGGCATTTGGGCGCAGGGGTTCGAACAGTTGCAGGTGATCCCGCTGCTGATCATCACGCCGATGACCTTCCTGGGCGGCGCCTTCTACTCGATCCACATGCTGGCCGAGCCGTGGCGCACCATCACCCTGTTCAACCCGATCGTCTATCTGATCTCGGGCTTCCGCTGGACCTTCTTCGGCAAGGGCGATGTCGGGATCGAGTTCAGCCTGTTGTTCGTGGGCGGCATGCTGGCGGTATGTCTCGGTATCATCGCCTGGGTGTTCCGCACCGGCTATCGGCTCAAGAAGTAAGGATACGAAAAGGGCGGCCAATGGCCGCCCTTCTTCATTCGGGTCGATGCGATGCCAGTGCCGGTCAGGCGGCGGCGCTCTGCGGATCGACCGCGAACAGGGTCACGCCCTTATATTTGTCGTCGCTCTGGTCATAGAGGCCGTGCATCGCCTCGAACGTCTCGTCCAGTATCTCGACGTCGCTCAGGCCCGCCAGCTTGAACGTGCCCAGCTTCAGCTCGCGCGGCGGGCGGCCGTCGCGGTCCGTGGTCACGGCGTCCATGAACATCTCGTCATGGCGCGTGTAGAGGATGTGCGGGGCCAGCGTGACGACCATCTTGTTATAGGTCGCCTTGAGGCACTTCTGAAGCGCGATCGCTTCGAAGATAGGGGTCGGAGAGTCCATGATGGGCCGCCCATATCAAGAAACACGGCCCCGTTTCAATTGCTTTGTGCGTCGCACCATGTGCCTGCCGTGCAACCGGCCGAATTTTCACGACGAATTGTGCGGCCGTTTTCCTAGCGCAGAACCAGCCCCAGCCGGTCGCGCAGCGACCAGCGCGCGATCAGCAGGATCGCCACCGTGCCGAGGCCCGCAGCCAGGCCGAACCAGATGCCCACGCCATGCAGCCCCATCGGGAAAGCGAGCAGGGCGCCGACGCCGATACCGATGATCCAGTAGCCGAAAAGGGCAAAGATCATCGGCACTTTGGTATCCTGGATGCCGCGCAGCACGCCGGCGCCGACGGCCTGGGCCGCATCGACCAGCTGGAACAGCGCGGCGACCGCCAAGAAGCTGACCATCAGATTGGCGGTGGCGAGATTGGCCGGATCATGGACGTCGAGGAAGATCGACACCAGCGGTCGCGGGATCAGGACCAGCATCAGCGCGGCCGCCATGGCGAAGCCGGTGCCGACGATCAGCGCCAGCCAGCCGGCACGGCCGATCACGGCGGGATCGGCCCGGCCATAGGCGACGCCGACGCGTACGGTCGCGGCCTGGCCGATGCCCATCGGCACCATGAAGACGAGCGAGGCGATCTGGATCGCCACGGCATGGGCGGCGAGCGATTCCCGGTCGATCAGCCCCATCAGGAAGGCCGAGGCGTTGAACACCGTGACTTCCAGCCCCAGCGTGATCGCGATCGGCAGGCCCAGCGTCCACACCGCGCGCTGCCGGTCGCGGTCGCGCGTCCAGAAGCGGCCCATCAGCCGATAACGGCGGAAGCGGCGATCGACCAGGATGACGGTCAGCAGGCCCAGGAACAGGAAGGTGGAGGAGAGGGTGCTGGCGATGCCGGCGCCCAGCAGGCCGAGCGCGGGCAGGCCGAGATGGCCGAAGATCAGCGCCCAGCCGACCAGCACGTTGAACGGGATGGCGAACAGCATGATGATGAGGCCCCAGAGCGGGCGCTCCAGTGCCGAGATGAAGTTGCGCAGCGTGGTGAAGCAGAGGAAGGGCAGCAGCGCCCATTGCATGCCGCGCATCAGATGGCCGGCTTCGCGCGCCAGGTCTGGCTCCTGCCCCATGGCGCGCAATATCGCCTCGCAATGCCACAGGATCAGCCAGGCCGGCAGCACGAAGAAGGCGGCGGCGCGCAGCGTCTGGTGGACGGTGCGGCGCACGTCGCGCACCGAATGGCGGCGACGGCCGCGTTCGCTGGCAATCAGCGGCGCGGCGGCGGTGACGAGGCCAAGGCCGAAGATCAGCAGCGCGTTGAAGAGATTGATCGCCAGCGCCCCGGCGGCGACCGCTTCCGCGCCCAGCCGGCCCACGAGCAGCAGATCGGTCGCGGCAATCCCCGACCAGGCGACATTGCCCGCGATCATGGGAATGGCGAGCGTGACGAGCGCGCGCGCCTCGATGCGCCAGGGGGAAAATTGGGTCACTTGGAAGGTCCGGAGCGAGGGAAGCGCCGGCAAAGGCGCGGGCGCTCCCCTTAATCGCCTCAGTGCTTCTTGAACAGATGCAGCACGGCAACGATGATGCCGCCGATCACCAGCCCGACAATGCCCGCGCCGATCGCATTCACCAGCCAGTCGATCACCGGACCGATCGCGGGCACGGCATGGGCGGCGCCCTCGGCCAGGTGATGGATCGTACCGGGGATCAGATCCCAATGGAATTCGTGCAGGCCATGGACGATCAGGCCGCCCCCGACCCACAGCATCGCCGCCGTACCCACGACGCCCAGCACGCTCATCACGACCGGCATCGCCTTTACCAGGCCACGGCCGATCGCGCGCGTCGCCGCGCCGCTGCGCTGGGCGAGGTGCAGGCCGATATCGTCCATCTTCACGATGAAGCCGACCACGCCATAGACGCCGGCGGTGATCGCGATGGCGACGACGACCAGGATGATCGCCTGTTCCCAGATCGGTTCGCTGGCGACAGTGCCGAGCGCAATCGCCATGATCTCGCCCGACAGGATGAAGTCGGTGCGGATCGCGCTGGAGACCTTCTGGTCCTCCAGTTCCTTGGAAGTTAGGGTCGCGGCGGCATCCGCCACCTCGTCATGGCCGCCCTGGATCGCCTCCAGCAGCTTCTCCGCCGCCTCGAAGCAGAGGAAGGCGCCGCCCAGCATCAGCAGCGGCGGCAGCAGCCAGGGGGCAAAGGCGCTTAGCGCCAGCGCCGCCGGCAGCAGGAACAGCAATTTGTTGCGCAACGATCCGCGCGCGATCTTCCAGATGATCGGCAGTTCGCGGTCGGGCGACAGGCCCATGACATAGTTGGGTGTCACGGCGGTATCGTCGATGACAACGCCGGCGGCCTTTGTGCCGGCCTTGCCGGCGGCAGCGGCGACATCGTCCAGCGACGTGGCCGCCATCTTGGCGATACCGGCAACATCGTCGAGCAGCGCGATCAGACCCGAAGGCATGGTTGAATAATTCCCCTGTTGAAACGGATGGATATCATCCGTGCGCGCTTCTTAATGCGCGGGCAGGGTGGGGGCAATGGAGCGATGATTGCCGGTTCGTGACCGGGCGTCGGCGATATCAGTAATTGCCGGGCGGATCGCTGGCGGGGAAGGATTCGTCGGACTGTTCATCGACCATGTCCCAATCGCTGTCGTCCGCCTGCGGCCCGGCGTCGCGGACGATGCCGGACGAGCCGACCGGGCCGCGATCGTCCAGATCATCGGCTGCGGCACCATCATCCTTGCCGGCCCGTTCCTTCAGGCTCTTCCAGGCAACGGCGCCCAGGCCGGTCAGAAAGGCCAGCTTCAACAATCCCTTCATGGTGTCTCCTTCGACGCGCTGTGGAGATGGACCCACTTGGCGGCGTCCTGGTCGATAGCCTCGGGCGAGAGGCGAATTTCGCCCTCTTCGTCCGCGCTGCCGGCATGATCCTCGTCCGCGCCGGTCATGCCGGGCGGAAAGATGGTCCAGCGCTGTTGCAGAGCGGTATCGATCATCGCCTGCCAGGCGGTCACGTCGCCCGTCTCGCGCATGGCGGGATCGGGCTCCTTGAGCATCGCCAATATGCTGGCGGCATCCTCGACCCAATAGGGCCAGTTATGCGTTGCCCCGGCGGCGAGATGCCGGGCGAGGCGCTCAAGCAGGGTGCGTTGCTCCATGATGTCCGGAACGTTCATGGCGACTCTCCGTTCCTCATTTTCTCGCCATGCAACTTAATGGCAATCCTCGGGAAATGCCTCTCGGTATTTGAACCGATATGGGACGAAAAAAGGAGGCAGACATGCCCAGAGGCGACAAGGATCGTTACACTGGCAAGCAGAAGCGTAAGGCCGCGCATATCGCGCAAAGCTATGAAGAGCGTGGCGTGTTGCATGACGAGGCAGAGGCGCGGGCCTGGGCGACCGTGAACAAGGATTCGGGCGGGGGTAACCTGTCGGGATCGGGGCGGGGCAAGCCCGACAGCCATGCTGCCGAACGGCGCAAGGCCGCGGATCGATCGGCTGCGGCGAAGAAGGGCTGGGAAACGCGCCGTCGCCGGGTGCAGGGCTGACATCAGGGCGAGAAGATATCGCCGTTGCTGAAATGGGCGGCGAGATGATCGATCCAGGCGCGCACCAGCGGCGGCAGCCCGGTGCGAGTGGTGAAGACGAGATGGACGATCCCCTCCTGCACCTGCCATTCCGGGAAAGGGTAGCGCAGGGCGCCCGACCGCGACGATCTGGACGTGGCCCTTGGGATAGAGCGTCAGGAAATCGGGCAATGGGGCGATGACGGCGATGCGGCACTGCTCATGGACCGACAGGCCAAGCTCGGTGAGCGTTCGATCAGCCGCCCACGGCAACAAAAAAGCCGCCCGGTGACGGGCGGCTTTCTCGTTTGTCAGAGCGAAGAGGCTCAGGCTTCTTCGGCCGGGGCTTCTTCCGCCTCGACGGCGATTTCGCCCGGCTCGGCGTTCGGATCGTAATCCTCGGTGAAGCCGGCTTCGTCCTTCTCGAACAGGTCGGCCATCACGTCGACGCCCTGCGCCTGCAGTTCGGCTTCTTCCGGCGAGCGGGCAACGTTCACCGTGATGGTGACGGCCACTTCCGGGTGCAGCGCGACCTTGACGTCGAAGACGCCCAGGGTCTTGATCGGACGCTCCAGCACGACCATCGCCTTGGAGACGTTGGTCACGCCATCGGCGTGCAGCGCGTCGACGACGTCACGGACGGCGACCGAGCCGTACAGGTGGCCGGCGTTCGACGACTGGCGGATCAGGACGATCTGCTTGCCGTTGACGCCTTCGGCAGCCTTTTCGGCGTCCGAACGACGAGCGGCGTTGTCGGCTTCGATCTTCGCGCGGTTGGCTTCGAACACAGCCTTGTTGGCGGCGTTCGAACGAAGAGCCTTCTTGTTGGGCAGCAGGAAGTTACGAGCGTAACCATCCTTCACGGTGACGACGTCGCCGATTGCGCCCAGCTTTTCGATGCGCTCAAGGAGAATGATTTCCATGGGTCTTTCTCCCTTACTTCACGATGTAGGGCAGCAGGCCCAGGTGACGGGCGCGCTTGATGGCCTGGGCCAGCTCACGCTGCTTCTTGGCGGACACCGCGGTGATGCGGCTGGGGACGATCTTGCCGCGCTCGGACACGAAGCCCTGCAGCAGACGGACGTCCTTGTAATCGATCTTCGGCGCATCCTTGGCGGCGAAGGGGCAGCTCTTGCGGCGGCGGAAAAACGGGCGTGCCATGTTTCAGATCTCCTTATTCGGCAGCCGGGGCTTCTTCGCGCTCACGGCGCGGGCCACGGTCACCACGGGGGGCACGGTCGCCACGTTCGGCGCGTTCCTGCTTGCGCATCATCACCGACGGACCGGCTTCCAGCTCTTCGACCTTGATGGTCATGTAGCGGATGATGTCTTCGTTGATCTGGGTCTGACGCTCCAGCTCGGCAATCACGTTGCCCGGTGCGTCGATGTTCAGCATGACGTAGTGCGCCTTGCGGTTCTTGGCGATCTTGTATGCGAGCGAACGCAGGCCCCAGGTCTCAACCTTGGTCACCTTGCCTTCATTTTCCTCGACGATCTTGGTGGCGGTTTCCGCCAGAGCGTCCACCTGCGCCTGTGCCAGATCCTGGCGCGCAAGGAACACATGCTCGTAAAGAGCCATGGGTATTGCCTCATCTGTTGGCCGATCGCTGACGCCCACCCCATGTGGAACGCCCCTCCGGCTGTCGTCTCAAGCATTCGAAATCGTCCGACGTCCGAATCCGGGGCCGAGCGAAGGCGCGCCTATGACGGAAAAGCGGGGGAAAGGCAAGCGGCATCGGTGCAGCCATGGGCGGCAGCGGCCCTTCTTGCAGTCAGGCTTCACCTGTCTCTATCCTGCGCTTCAGAAAATGAGAAGGAGAGACGGATGGCGGTCGCGATCGCGGCACTGGCGCTGATCTTGCTGATGCTGGCGGCCTATCGCGGCATGAGCGTCATATTGATGGCGCCTTTGCTCGCCATGCTGGCGGTGTTCCTGACCGATCCCACGGCAGTGCCCACCGCCTTTTCCGGCCTGTTCATGGACAAGGTCGCCACCTTCCTGAAGCTCTATTTTCCGGTCTTCCTGCTTGGCGCGCTGTTCGGCAAGCTGGTCGAGATATCGGGTTTTTCCCGCGCGATCGTGACGGCGGTGATCGGTTTCGTCGGCGCGGGGCGGGCGATCCCGGCGATCATGATCGTGACGGCGCTGCTGACCTATGGCGGGGTCTCGGTCTTCGTGGCGGTGTTCGCCGTCTACCCCTTCGCCGCCGAGATGTTTCGCCGCGCCGATATTCCCAAGCGGCTGGTGCCCGCGACCATCGGCCTTGGCGCGCTGACCTTCACCATGGATGCGCTGCCGGGCACGCCGCAGATCCAGAATGTCATTCCGGCCAGCTTCTTTGGCACCACTGCCTGGGCGGCGCCGGTGCTGGGCATGATCGGATCGGTGGTGATCGCGGCCGCGGGCCTTGTCTATCTCAACTGGCGGCGCCGGGCGATGGCGGCCGCGGGGGAGGGCTATGGCGCACCCGAAACGCTGGTCAACGAACCCGATCGGCAGGAAGAGGCGGTCACCGTCCACCCGCTGGTCGCCCTGCTTCCGCTGCTGGTGGTGGGGCTGGGCAATCTGGCGTTGACGCTGCTGATCCCGCGCATCACCGGCGGGGCGGAAGAGGTGAGCATTCGGCTGGCGGGTCTGCCCGATCCGGTGACAGCGAAGGTGACACAACAGGCGGCGCTGTGGGCGGTGGAGGGGGCGCTGCTGCTGGGCATCGCCACCATCCTGATTTTCGCTTTCCCGATCGTGTCACGGCGCTTTGCGGAAGGATCGAAGGCGGCGGTCGGCGGCGCCTTGCTGGCGGGGATGAACACGGCGGTCGAATATGGCTTTGGCGGAGTGATCGCGGCGCTGCCGGGCTTCCTGGTCGTCAAGGACGCGCTGAAGGCGGTGCCCAACCCGCTGATCAACGAAGCCATTACGGTGACGACCCTGGCCGGCATTACCGGGTCGGCGTCGGGCGGCCTGTCGATCGCGCTGGCGGCGATGGCGGACCAGTTCGTGGCGGCGGGCGACGCGGCGGATATACCGCGCGAAGTGCTGCATCGGGTCGCGTCGATGGCATCGGGGGGCATGGACAGCCTGCCGCATAATGGCGCGGTCATCACCCTGCTGGCGGTGACGGGCCTCACCCATCGCCAGGCCTATAAGGACATATTCGCGCTGACGCTCATCAAGACGATGACCGTCTTCGTCGTGATCGCCGTCTATTATCTGACCGGGCTGGTGTGAACGCGAAAGCGCCCCGGAGCGGTGGCTCCAGGGCGCTTTTCAGGAAGTGGGGCGCTTAGCGGATGGCGCCGGCGACGACCGCGCCGATGATCCCGCTGGTGATCGCGACCAGCACCGCGTCATTGCCCGAGCGGACCCAGTGATAACCGCGCGGCGGGGCCGACAGGCGATAGCCGCGATAATTGTCGACGACCCGGTAATTGGTCGCGTAGCGGCGATCGAAGCGCTGGCCCTTGGCCCAGTGGCGATCGTTGCGCACCACCGTCTTCTTCTGGACGACGGTGCGGTGCGGACCTTCCTTCACGACCCGGACGGTCTCGCGATGGGGCGCGGCCTGGGCCTGGGCGGTGACGATCGGGCTGGCGGCAACGGCGGTGGCGGTCAGGGTCAGGATGATCTTCTTGAACATGTCTTCACTCCTCTTGTTTCAATCGAGGGCGCCGCTTCCGGCGTCGAAGACAGAGATAGGCCGCGCTTGTCGCAAGCCTGTCCCAAGGGTGGGGCAGTTTTGTCGGAAATTGTATCAAAACCCGATTTAAGCTGAATATCGGTTCATAAATGGCAATTTTTCAATGCCTTGTTCGACTCATAGCATCAGCGAGATGGCATTGCCGAAATTGTGCAGCAGGATCGGCAGCAGCAGGCTGCCGGTACGCAGGCGCAGCCAGACAGCCAGCAGCGAGGGGATGGCGGTAAGCGCCATCACGACCGGATCGAAGCTGAAATGGCCGCCCGAATAGCCGAACGCATGGGCGAGGCCAAACAGGCCGCAGGATAGCAGAGCGCCCCAACCCCAGTCGACGCCCAGGAAGCGGACCCGCCGGGTAAAGGCGCGATCGAGCGCGAAAAGCAGGATGCCGCGATAGAAAGGTTCTTCCTCCAGCCCCGGCATGGTGAGCTGGAAGGCGATTTCCTCTGCGCTGCTGGGATCGTCGGGGAAATAGAGCGCGAGCGCGGTGAAGAAGGCGCAATAGAGCAGGGCCACCGGCAGGGCAGCGGTCAGGCTGCCGCGCGCCTGCCGGAGGGTAAGGCCGACCCGCTTCCAGCCGAAGGCGGGCAGGGCGGCCACCAGCAGCGTGAGCGCAAGGGCCAGCAGCTTGCCCTGCCAGTTCCAGTCGGCGGCGGGGATGAGATCGGGGATATGGCGATAGGCGCGGGTCAGCAGCGCATCATTGGCAGCGACCAGGGCGGCGGCGACCAGCAGCCAGCCGGGACGAAAGCCGCGCCGGTCGATCAGACCGATCGCGCCGCCAGCGGCCAGCAGCAGCGCCAGCGTGCCGAGCAGGCCGATGAGCCCGTTCACGCGCGCCGCTCCGGCGCGCGGTGTCTCAGTCGGCCGGGTCGGGCAGGGGCGTGGCGGTGACGGTCATGCGGGCGAGCAGGATGGGATGATCCTTGCCCTCCAGCAATTGTGCCGTCTGCGGTGCCTGCGCGTCGGCAAAGGGTGTGAGGCTGACCCCGAGCAGCAGAGCACTGCTGATGAGGCTGGCGGCGATCATCTTCATGGAGGCATTCCTTCCACGGCGCCGGGGCGGCACCATGGCAGGAGGGATTAGGCAGAAGATGTCGCAGCATTATCCCGGATAACCGCCCTTTTGTCGGAAAATGTATCAGCCTATTCGTGCCGCAGCGCATCGATCGGGTTGAGGCTGGCCGCCCGGCGCGCCGGGAAATAGCCGAACACCACGCCGATTGCCGCCGAAAAGAGGAAGGCGATCAGATTGACCTGCGGGTCGAAGGTGAAGGGGACCTTCATCAGCGGCGCGATGCCGACCGATGCGATGAGCGCAATGACCAGGCCGATCAGGCCGCCCATGCAGGACAGCACGATCGCCTCCACCAGAAACTGCATCAGCACTTCGCGTGCGACCGCACCGATGGCGAGGCGGATGCCGATCTCGCGGGTGCGTTCCGTCACCGACACCAGCATGATGTTCATGATGCCGATGCCGCCGACCAGCAGGGATATGGCCGCGACCGCCGCGACGATCTGGGTCAGGATGGTGGTGGTCCCGGTCAGCGTGTCGCTGATCTGCTTGGTGTCGAAGACGTTGAAATTATCCTCCGCGCCCGCCTTGATCTTGCGCCGCTCGCGCATCAGCTGCTCCAGGCTGTCCTGCACGGTCGCGCTGTCATAGGCGTCGTCGACCGCGACCATGATCTGGCTGATGTCGCGATCGCCGGTGAAGCGGCGCTGGACGAACTTGATCGGCATGACGACGACATCGTCCTGGTCGCCAAAGCCGCCCTGGCCGCGGGTCGCCAGTACGCCCACCACCTGACAGCTCACGCCCTTGATCCGCATCCGCTTGCCGATCGGGTCATTGCCCTGGAACAGGTTGGTGCGCACCGTATTGCCGATGATGCAGACCGATTTGCCGGCCTCTTCCTCGTCCGGCATGAACAGCCGGCCTTCCGACACATTCCAGGACTGGACCTGCGAATAGGCCGACGTCGTGCCATAGACGGTGGTCGACCAGTTATTGCCTTCATAGATGGCGGTGCCGCTCGACTGGACCACCGGCGCCACGGCGCGCACGCCGGTCAGCTGGTTCTCGATCGCGGTCAGGTCCGCTTCCTTGAAATTGGGCGGGCGCGGCCCGCCGCCGCCACGGCCAAAGCCCTGGCCGGGTCGCAGTTGCAGCACATTGGCGCCGAGCGAGCTAATCTGTTCGCGCACGGCGGCGGTCGCGCCATTGCCCAGCGTCACCATGGTGACGACGGCGGCGACGCCGATGATGATGCCGAGCGTCGTGAGGAAGCTGCGCATCTTGTGCCGGTTGATCGCCCGGAAGGCGAGGATGACGGTGGTGCCCAGCATCAGCCCACGGCTCCCTTCTGCGGTCCGCCCAGGCCCTTTTCGATCCGCTCCACCAGCCCGTCCTTGAAATGGACGATGGTGTGGGCAAATTCGGCCATGTCGGGTTCGTGCGTCACCATCAGCACGGTGATGCCGCTATTCTGGTTGAGGTCGGTCAGCAATTGCATGATCTCCACCGACCGTTCGGAATCGAGATTGCCGGTCGGTTCGTCCGCCAGCAGCACGTCGGGCTGGGTGACGATGGCGCGGGCGATCGCGACGCGCTGTTGCTGGCCGCCGGATAGTTCGGCTGGCGTATGGTCCCACCAGTCCTTCAGGCCCACCTTTTCGAGCGCGGCCATGCCCATGTCGTAGCGGGTCTTCTTGTCCTCGCCGCGATAGAGCAGGGGTAGCTCGACATTTTCGAGCGCGCTGGTGCGGGCGAGCAGGTTGAAGCCCTGGAAGACGAAGCCGAGATAGCGGCGGCGCAGCAGCGCGCGCTGGTCGCGGTCCAGCGTCTCGACATGGCGGCCCTTGAACAGGAACTGCCCGCCCGATGGCACGTCAAGGCAGCCCAATATGTTCATCGTCGTCGACTTGCCCGAGCCCGAAGGCCCCATGACGGCGACGAAATCGCCCTGTTCGATATCGAGGTCTATGCCCTTGAGCGCCTGAAAGGCGGTGGGGCCGCTGCCGAAGATCTTGGTGATCCCCCGCAGCGAGATGATGGGATCGGCGGCCATGGGATCAGGTTCCGCTCTGCCGGCCGGTGCCCCGGCTTTCCGCGCCGCCGCTGCCCTGGGGGGCGGCGGGCGTCGGGGCGACCGGGGCGGTCTGGGGCGCGGCGTCGCCCGAATTGCCCAGCGACTTGACGCTGGCGGGGCTGCCGTCGGCGGCGGGATTGCGCGGGCGATCCTTCGTGTCGCCAGCGGCGGGGTCTGCCTTCTGATCCTCGGCGGGCTGCTGCGCCCCAGCGGCAAGCTGGCCGGTGATGACCTTCATGCCGGGCTTCAGATCGCCGCCGGTGATGACGGTGCGCGATCCGTCGCTGGCGCCGACGGTCACCTGGATCGCCTTGGGATCGCCCTTTTCGTCGAGGACATAGAGGGTCTGGCTGCTACCCGCGCCGAAATTGACCTGGCGGTTGGCACCGCTGCGGCGCATGCGGCCGGGGCCGGGCAGGACGCTGGTGATGCCGCCGCCCGATCCGGCGCCGCTGCTGGGCTTGAAGCGCAGCGCGCTGTTGGGGACGAGCAGCACATCATGCAGTTCCTGGGTCACGATGTCGGCGGTCGCGGTCATGCCCGGACGCAGGGTTTCGTCCGCATTATCGACCGACAGCACGGCGGTATAGGCGACGACCGTGCCGGTCGAGCTGCTGGTCGTGCTGGTCGAGGACGAGGAGGACGAACTGCTGCTGGAGCTGTTCGACCCGACATTCACCCGCGTGACCTTTGCCGGGAAGGTGCGGCCGGGGAAGGCGTCGACGGCGAAATTGGCGGTCTGGCCTTCCTTGACCTGGCCGACATCGGCTTCGTCCACCGACACCTCGACCTCCATCTTGGTAAGATCCTCGGCGATGGTGAACAGCACCGGCGCATTGAGCGAGGCGGCGACGGTCTGGCCCGGCTCGATGTCGCGCGACAGGACCACGCCGGTGACGGGCGAGACGATCTGGGCGATCGACAGGTTGGTCTGGGCGGTCGACAGCTGGGCGCGCGAGACATTCACCTGCGCCTGGGCCGAACGAAGATTGGCGAGCGCGCCATTATAGTCGGCGCGGGCCGAATCCAGTTCGGTCTTGGCCGGCACCTTGCCACCAGAAAGCTGATAGACGTTGAGCTGGCGATCCAGTGTCGCCTTGGCCAGCGCGACCTGCGCCTGTGCCTGGGCGACACCGGCCTGGGAGGAGGCGACCTGGGCCTGCGTCTGATTGATCGTGTCGACCAGGCGGCGGGTGTCCAGCTCGGCGAGCTTCTGCCCCTTGGTCACGCGATCATTGACGTCGACATAGACGGCGGTGATCTTGCCCGACTGTTCGGACCCCACATCGACCTGGTTGATCGGTTTCAGATTGCCGGTGGCCGACACGCTGACCGTCAGGTCGCCCTGGCGCGCCTCGCGGGTGGCATAATTGGGTTTGTCGTCGCCGGCAAAGCAGCGGGCGACAAGCAGGACCAGGATCAGCAGCACGACGCCGATGGCGCCGCGGATCAGCCATTTGCGATGCGGCTTTTCCGGCTTGGCGCCCAGAAAGTCGTTGAGATCCTGGTCGGGGCTGGCGTCATTGCTCATGGGGGCGGTCATCCATATTCTGCCAGCCGCCACCCAGAGCATTATAGAGCTGGGCGATGGCCAGGATCTCGTCCGATTGGGCGCTGGCAAGGCTGTTGCGGGCGTTCAGCAACGTGGTTTCGCTGCTGGACAGGGTCTGGAAGTCGATCAGGCCGGACTGATACTGGCTGCGCGCCAGGATTGCGGCATTGTTCGACGCTTCATAGGCGGTGGCGAACTCGACCTTGCGCCGGCGGGCGCTGTCGAGCGAGGCCATGCCATTTTCGACATCCTCCAGCGCGCCGAGGACGCTCTGCTTGTAGGCGGCGAAGGCGGCATCGGTCGCCGCCTTCTGCGCGCGAACCTGTGAGGCGAGGCGACCACCATCGAAGATGGTCTGGGCGACATTGGCAAAGACGCCGCCGGTGATGAGGTCGAACAGATCCTTGAAGGCGTTCGACGTGGTGCCGATGTTGCCGCTGATGCCGAGCGAGGGATAGAGCTGCGCCTGGGCGACGCCGATCCGCGCGGTGGCGGCGGCCAGCGCCCGTTCGGCCGAGCGCACATCGGGCCGCTGGCGCAACGTATCGGCCGGAATGCCGGTGGCGATGTCGGTGGCGGCGGTCGGGATTGGTGCCGGCGTTTCCAGCGCGCGCGTTGCGTCGCCCGGCGCCTGGCCGGTCAGCACGGCGATGCGGTTGAGGCTGCCCTTCAGGCTGGCTTCGAGCTGCGGGATGGTGGCGTTGGTCTGGGCGAGCTGGGCCCTGGCCTGCTGCTCGTCGAGCGAGGAGACCAGCCCGGCCTGCAGCCGCCAGCGGGCAATGTCGTAATTGTCCTGCTGCACCTTCTGCGTCTCGCGGGCGATGCGCAGCTGTTCCTGCGATGCGCGCGCCTGGACATAGTTGGTGACCAGTTCGGAAATGATGGTCATCCGCACATTGGCGAGGTCATAGCCCGACGCGGCAAGATCGGCCCGCGCGGCTTCGGCCGAGCGCGACAATTCGCCGAACAGGTCGATCTGCCAGCTGGCATTGGCGCCGGCCGAATAGCTGCTGGACCAGTTGCTGGCGCCGGTGGAGATGACGTTGCCGCTGTCATCGACACGGGTGCCGCCGGCCTGGCTGCGGTAATTCTTGCCGCCGCTGGCCGATCCGTTCACCTGCGGCAGGAAGGCGGCATTGGCCTGGCGCAGGGATTCCCGCGCCTGCCGCAGCCGTGCCTGCGCCTGGACGATGTCCAGATTGCCGGCGATCGCCTGATCGATCAGGCCGGTCAGCGTCGGATCGTTGAGCCGCGTCCACCAGGTGGCAAGGGTGGCGTCGTCCAGCGCGGCGCCGCTGCCCTGGCTATAGCCGGCAGGCACGCCCAGCGCGGCGGATTGCGGCGCGTGATAGTTCGGCCCCGCCGCGCAGGCGGACAGGGCAAGCACCGATCCCGTGAGCCATGCAATGCGATATCGCACCTTTTCCTTGCACTCCGTCGTCGTTAAAGGGGCCAGCAATATTCCCCCGGAGAGACAGGGGGCAGGTATGTCAGGTCGTTACGTGCCGAAAAGCAATGTACGCCTCAATGCCATATATGTCTCAAAGTGTAACGTGCGTGAATTCCCGTGTTTTTCTCCGGAAAGACACCAGTAGATCAGAGGATGGAAGATGAGGGCATTTCTTTTCCCGGGCCAGGGTAGCCAGTCGGTCGGCATGGGCAAGGCGCTGGCCGAGGCAAGCCCGGCGGCAAAGGAACTGTTCCAGGAAGTCGATGACGCCCTGTCGCAGCATCTGTTCCGCATCATGGTGGAAGGCCCCGAGAGCGACCTGACCCTGACCGAGAACGCCCAGCCGGCGATCATGGCCAATGCCCTCGCCACGTTGCGCGTGATGCAGAAGGAAGGCGGCTTCAGCCTGGCTGACAAGGGCGATTATGTCGCCGGTCACTCGCTGGGCGAATATAGCGCGCTCTGCGCGGTCGAGGCGTTCGACCTTGGCACCACCGCTCGCCTGCTCAAGTTGCGCGGTCAGGCGATGCAGGCCGCCGTGCCGGTGGGCGAGGGCGCGATGGCCGCGCTGCTGGGCGCCGACATCGAGAAGGCACAGGCGCTGGCCGATGCCGCTGCGGAGGGCGAAGTCTGCACCGTCGCCAACGACAATGATCCCAGCCAGGTCGTCATTTCCGGCCACAAGGGCGCGATCGAGCGCGCGGTCGCGCTGGTCAAGGATTATGGCATCAAGCGCGGCGTGCTGCTGCCGGTGTCGGCGCCCTTCCACTGCCCGCTGATGCAGCCGGCCGCCGACGCGATGGCGGAAGCGCTGGCAAAGGCGACGATCAACGCGCCGCTGCTGCCGGTCTATGCCAATGTGCTGGCCGCGCCGATCAGCGACCCGACCGACATTCGCGAGCGTCTGGTCGAGCAGGTTACCGGCCGTGTGCGCTGGCGCGAGTCGATCGGCGCGATGTGGGACGCGGGCGTCACCGATTTCGTCGAACTGGGCGGCAAGGTGCTCGGCCCGATGGTCAAGCGCATCGCCCCCGACGCCACCGTGCGCAGCGTGGTGACGATGGACGATATCGAGGCGGTACTGGGCGCGCTGTGAGCGAGAGCCCGGTTCTTGCCAGCCGCGACGGGGCTGTCCTGACGGTCACGCTGAACCTGCCCGACCGGCGCAACCCCATCTCCGATCCGGCGATGGTGGATGCGCTGTGCGACGTGTTCGAGGCGGCGGACCGGGATGCGAGCATCCATGTCGCGATCCTGACCGGGGCGGGCAGCGCCTTCTCCTCGGGCGGCGATCTCAACGCGATGCGGCCGGATGCCGGCGGGCTGCGCGCCAGCCTGCCGGCGCAGACGCGGCGCAATTATCGCGCGGGCATCCAGCGCCTGCCCTTGCTGTTCCAGGCGATCGAGCTGCCGGTGATCGCGGCGGTCAATGGCCCGGCGATCGGCGCGGGGCTGGACCTGGCCTGCATGTGCGACCTGCGCATCGCGGGGCAAGGCGCGCGCTTTGCCGAAAGCTTCGTGAAGCTAGGCCTGGTGTCGGGCGATGGCGGGGCCTGGTTGCTGCCGCGCATCATCGGCTTTTCCAAGGCGTCGCACCTCTCGCTGACCGGCGAGACGATCGACGCGGGCGAGGCACTGCGGATCGGGCTGGTCGGCGATGTCGTGCCCGATGCGGAGCTGATGACGGTGGCGCGGGCGCAGGCCGATGCGATCGCCGCCAACCCGCCGCATGCGACACGGATGACCAAGCGGCTGCTGCGCGCGGCGCAGACGGCCGAACTTTCGCAAATTTTGGAAATGGCGGGCGCCATGCAGGCGCTGGCCCACGCGACCGCGGATCATGACGAGGCGATCACCGCCTTCTTCGACCGCCGGCCGCCACACTTCAAGGGAGACTAAAATGTTCGATCTGACGGGAATGACCGCGCTGGTGACTGGCGCTTCGGGGGGCATTGGTTCCTCCATCGCCAAGGCGCTGGCCGCGCAGGGCGCCACCCTGGCGCTGTCGGGCAGCAATGAGGAGAAGCTCAAGGCCTTTGCCGCTGAACTGGGCGGCGACCACAAGACCTTGGTCTGCAACCTGTCCGATCCGGCCGCCGTCGACGCGCTGGTGCCGCAGGCGGTGGAAGCGCTGGGCGGCAAGATCGACATTCTGGTCAACAATGCCGGCATCACCCGCGACAATTTGATCCTGCGCATGAAGGACGAGGAATGGTCGCAGGTGATCGCGGTCAATCTGGAAGCCGCCTTCCGCCTGTGCCGCGCCGCCGCCAAGCCGATGATGAAGGCGCGCTTTGGCCGCATCATCTCGATCACCTCGGTCGTGGGCGTCACCGGCAATCCGGGCCAGTCCAACTATTGCGCGTCGAAGGCCGGCATCATCGGCATGTCGAAGTCGCTGGGCCAGGAACTGGCGAGCCGCGGCATAACCGTGAACTGCGTGGCCCCCGGCTTCATCCGGTCGGCCATGACCGATGCGCTGAACGATGCGCAGAAGGGCACGATCCTGGCCAAGATCCCCGCTGGCGATCTGGGCGATGGCGACGATATCGGCGCAGCAGTCGCCTATCTGGCGAGCAAGGAAGCAGGCTATGTCAACGGCCAGACCCTGCACGTCAACGGCGGCATGGCGATGATCTGATCGATCGCCCGGTCAGGCGATCTTCGTCCGGCCGGGCAGACTATAAGCGAGCGCGCCGTCCAGCAGGATGGCGCGTCGCATCGCCAGCGCCAGCACCGCGATCGCGGCGATCAGGTTGACCGGCACATGGGTCCATTCCGACACGGCCCGGCCGAACAAAGGCGCCATCCAGGCATAGGCCAGCCAGCTTCGTTCCCAGCCAAGCACGCCGCGCTTGCCCATGTCGGCGGCGACGAAGGCGATCGCCATCCCCAGCAGCACATAGTCATAATCGAGCACATAGGGTGTGCAGAGCAGGGCGGCGCTGAGCGCGGCGGCGCCCCGCACTTCCATCGTCCCACGCCGGGCGACCAGCGCGGCGATAGTGATGGCGATGGCTGTCACCAGGCCCTGCACCACATAGGCGGCTGGAATGCTGCCGCCCCATTGGCGAATGGCGGCAAAGGGGCTTTGGATCTTTTCCCAGCCGGTGGCACCATTTTCGATGATGATATGCTGCGTCAGGGGCAGAGAATCGATGAACGCCTGCCACACCGGCCAGCCCCAGATCAGCAATGTCAGCAGGCACAGGCCGGCCGAGGTCAGACCGGCGGCCAGGAAGGCGCGGGCATTGCCGCGTGCGATGATCAGCACAGGGATCAGCACCGCAAATTGCGGTTTGTAGACGAGTGCGCCCAGCAGCATGCCGGCGATCCAAGGGCGTCGGTCGAGCAGGGCCATGCCACCACCCAGCAGGCCGGCGGTCATGAAGGCATTCTGGCCGTGGCCCAGGCACACCATTACCACAGGTGCGCCGAGTGCGATGAGCAGCGCGTCGCGCTGATCCGGCAGGACATGACGGATGACCATCAATGCTCCGCCAAGCGTCAATCCCTGCCACAGGATCAGGGCGGGGACGTAGGGGATTTGCGCCAGCAACGTGGCCAGGATCAGGAAGGGCGGGGGATAGTGCCAGCCATAGAAGGGGATGGCGGGATCATGATGGATCGCCTTCTGCACTTCATAATGGGCGGGCCAGTTCCATGCCTGCGCGGCCTGACCCTGATCGGCCATCCATCCCGCCGTCCAGACGTTGGAGAAGTCCGTGCCAAGCGGCCGGCCGAGCGAATCTACCGTGCCATGCGCCGTCGCGAACAGGTAGGCGAGGCCGATCAGCGTCGCAGCCAGCATCAGCCAGGCTGTCATTCGGACCCGTTCGGGGGTGATGAACTGGTCGGGGCACAGGCGGTCGATCATCGCTGTTGACTGGCACAAGCGGCTGAAATTTTGGTAAACAACCCGTTGTTTCCGGGTTTTTTCCGGCTTTTTATTGCCGAAACGCACCTGTCCCTCCATCTAGGGGCTTGGCGGCCTTCCCTCTTGCCTCTATCGGGGCTTGGCACTAGGGCAATGCCTTAACGGTTATTCAGAACCACCAACGATACCCAGTAAGAAGGACCACTCATGAGTGAGACCGCGGATCGCGTAAAGAAAATCGTCGTCGAGCATCTGGGCGTCGAAGCCGAGAAGGTGACCGAGGACGCCAGCTTCATCGACGATCTGGGCGCAGACAGCCTGGACATCGTTGAACTGGTGATGGCGTTCGAAGAAGAATTCGGCGTCGAAATCCCGGACGATGCGGCTGAGAAGATCGCCACCGTCAAGGACGCGATCGACTATATCGACAGCAAGGCCTAAGGGCTTCGCGGCCTGCCCCAGTGGCGGGCCGCCCTCCTTGCACAAGGATTGGCTCCTCCTGTCCGGTGATCCCGGAGCTTGGGGAGCCTTTTCGTATCTGGCCTGCCGTTCACAAGTGCGTGTGGAACGCCTAGATGAGCGGCACGGAACCAAAAATTGGAATTTCGGAGCAAGCATATGCGTCGCGTCGTCGTAACCGGCCTTGGCATGGTAAGCCCGCTTGGCGGGGATGTCGAAACCACCTGGAAGAACATCATCGCGTCGAAATCCGGCGCGGCGACGATCACCCGCTTCGACGCCACCGATTACAAGTGCCGCATCGCCTGCGAAGTGAAGCCCGCGGATCATGAATATGGCTATGACGCCTCGCTGGACGTCGACCACAAGATTCAGCGTCAGGTCGATCCGTTCATCGTCTATGGCATTTCCGCCGCCAGCCAGGCGCTGCGCGACGCGGGCCTGGACAATATGTCGGAAGAAGAGCGCCTGCGCGCCGGCTGCTCGATCGGTTCGGGCATTGGTGGCCTGCCGGGCATCGAAAGCGAATCGCTGGTGCTGGCCAACAAGGGCCCCAACCGCGTTTCGCCGCACTTCGTCCATGGCCGCCTGATCAACCTGATCTCGGGCCAGGTCTCGATCAAATACGGCCTGATGGGTCCGAACCATGCCGTCGTCACCGCCTGCTCGACCGGCGCCCACTCGATCGGCGACGCTGCGCGCATGATCGCGATGGACGATGCTGACGTGATGCTGGCGGGTGGCGCGGAAAGCGCGATCTGCCCGATCGGCATCGCCGGCTTCGCCCAGGCGCGTGCGCTCTCGACCGGCTTCAACGACACGCCGGAAAAGGCGTCGCGTCCCTATGACGTCAACCGTGACGGCTTCGTCATGGGCGAAGGCGCGGGCGTGGTCGTGCTGGAAGAATATGAGCGGGCAAAGGCGCGCGGCGCGAAAATCTATGCCGAAGTCATTGGCTATGGCCTGACCGGCGACGCCTATCATGTCACCGCGCCGCACCCGGAAGGCAATGGCGGTTTCCGTTCGATGCAGATGGCGCTCAAGCGCTCGGGCCTCAGCCTGGAAGATATCGACTATGTGAACGCGCATGGCACCTCGACCCCGCTGGGCGACGAACTGGAACTGGGCGCGGTCAAGCGTCTGTTCGGCGATCATCTGGGCAGCATGTCGATGTCGTCGACCAAGTCGGCGATCGGCCACCTGCTGGGCGGCGCGGGCGCGGTGGAGAGCATCTTCTGCATCCTCGCCATGCGCGACCAGATCGTGCCGCCGACGCTCAACCTCGACGAGCCGAGCGAAAGCTGCAAGGGCGTCGACCTGGTCCCGCACGTCGCCAAGGAGCGCAAGGTGCGCGCGGTGCTGAACAACTCGTTCGGCTTCGGCGGCACCAACGCCTCGCTCATCATGAAGGCGATCTGATACGCCTGATCCTCCCCTGAAAAGGGGAGGATCATGTAAGCCATAGCCGGTTGGGCATTATTTGGGTCGGGCAGTTGGGATGATGGCAAGACGATCCGGCGCAAATCCGGTGCGGCGACTGGGCTGCATCATCCTTCTGATCGGCCTGGCCGTTGTCGCCTTTGTCGGTTTCCGCTTCGTCCATGGCTGGACCGAGACGGGGCCGGCCACCCAGAATATCAGCATCGTCGTGCCGGAGGGATCGACCCTGTCCGATGCCGCGGTGCTGTTGAAATCGGCTGGCGCGGTGCGTTCGGCCGATGCCTTCCTGACCCGCGCGAAGGTCTTTGGCGGCGCCAAGCCGATCAAGGCCGGCGAGTTCGTGCTGCCCAAGGGCGCCAGCAATAGCGAGATCCTCTCGATCCTGCAGGGCGGCAAGACGCTGACCCGGCTGGTCACCATCCCCGAAGGCATGCCGTCGATCCTGGTGCAGGAACGGCTGATGGCCAATGACGAGCTGACCGGCGATGTCGCGGTGCCGCAGGAGGGCAGCGTGCTGCCCGACAGCTATGCCTTCGACAAGGGCGAGCCGCGCGCCGCCGTGCTGAAGCGGATGCAGGCGGCGATGGACAAGGCGCTGGCGAAGCTGTGGGCCGAACGCGCGCCCAACACGATCGCCAAGTCGCCCCAGGAGGCGATCATCCTCGCCTCGATCGTCGAGAAGGAAACCGCGATCGCCAAGGAGCGGCCGATGGTCGCGGGCGTCTACAGCAACCGTCTGCGCAAGAACATGATGCTGCAGGCCGACCCGACGATCATCTATCCGATCACCAGGGGCAAGCCGCTCGGCCGCCGGATCAAGAAGTCCGAGATCGCCGACGTCAATGATTACAACACCTATGCGATGACCGGCCTGCCCAAGGGGCCGATCGCCAATCCGGGCCGCCTGTCGATCCTGGCGGTGCTGCACCCGGCGGAGACGAATGCGCTCTATTTCGTCGCGGACGGGAAGGGCGGCCATATCTTTGCCGACACCTATCAGCAGCATAATGAGAATGTGCGGAAGTGGTTCGAAATCCGCCGCGCCCGGGGCGAGCTGTAAAGCCCGGCTTGGCCGATATATAGCCGGGCTTGCCACATGGCCCGGCGCGCGCTAGGGATAGTCCAGCATCAAGAGTTGGGGCGACGCCCAACGCCAACCTGCCGTTCCGGGCAAGGTGGCACTCCCGATCCGGGAGGATGTGGCCGATCCGGCAACAAAGCGGACCTCAGCCACCGATCGTCGCCCCGCCAGGAAGGACTGACGAGACGTGCCGATCAAGATTGCCGACGACCTGCCCGCCCGCCGCACCTTGGAAGCCGAGGGCGTTGCCGTGATGGGCGAGGCGGACGCGGTGCGGCAGGATATCCGCCCGCTGCGGATCGCGCTGCTGAACCTGATGCCCAACAAGATCGATACCGAGACGCAGCTTGCCCGGCTGCTCGGCGCCTCGCCGTTGCAGGTGGAACTGACGCTGGTGCGGATCAGCGACCATGTGTCGCGCAACACCTCCGCCGATCATATGCAGTCCTTCTACCGCGCCTGGACCGATGTGCGCGACGAGCGGTTCGACGGCTTCCTGATCACCGGCGCGCCGGTCGAGCATCTGCCGTTCGAGGAGGTGAGCTACTGGCAGGAACTGCGCGCCATCTTCGACTGGACCCAGACCCATGTGCATCGTTCGCTCAGCATCTGCTGGGCGGCGCAGGCGGCGCTCCATCATTTCCACGGGGTCGAGAAGCACGCGCTGGAGCGCAAGGCGTTCGGCGTGTTCCGCCATCGCAACCATGCTCCGGCCTCGCCCTATCTGCGGGGTTTTTCGGACGATTTCTCGATCCCCGTGTCGCGCTGGTCGGAAGTGCGGCGGGAATCGCTGCCGGTCGATCGCGGGCTGCAATTGCTGGCCGACAGCGCGGAGACCGGGCCTTGCCTGGTCCATGATCCGCGCCATGGCTTCCTGCACATGTTCAACCATGTCGAATATGACACGCGCACGCTGGGCGACGAATATGCGCGCGACGGCGGCCGCCAGATGCCGGCCCATTATTTCCCCGACGACGACCCGTCCCGTCCGCCGGAAAATCGCTGGCGCAGCCATGCCCATCTGCTGTTCGGCAACTGGATCAACGATCTCTACCAGACCGCGCCGTTCGACGTGGACATGATCGGCCAGGAGATATTGCAGAGCGCGGCCTGATCGGCGCCGATCAGCGCAGCAGACCCTTGGCCGCCTGACTGCGGGCGTAGAGCCACTGGCCTAGCCCGATCAGGACGATGACGGCCGGGAAGATCGCCGCGCCCGCGCCCTTCACCGCCAGCAGGTCGGTGCCGAGGAACGTGTATCCGAACTGGACGATCACCGCGAGCAGCGACAGCAGGAACAGCGGCACCGCGACGCGGCGGCGTAGCAGCAGGACGATCGCGCCCAGCGTGCCGGCGCCCACCGCCACCGCATAGACGGCCCAGGCCCAGCCGGGCATCTGGGCGAAGGCGCGGGCGGTGTCGGGATCGGTTCTGGCGAGTTCGCCCAGGTCGGCGCCATATTGCATGACGAAGGCGGCGACCCCCATCAGGTTCCATAGCAGCAGGATGACGGCGATGATGACGAAGGATGCCGGTGCGCGCATGATGCTTCCCCTCCTGGGCCGCGCCTGCTTGCCGGGCGCGGCATCTGTCATCATATAGCCTGTCCTGGCCGGGCGAAAGTCCACCATTGCGTTGCAGGGAGGCGGTCCTGGCTGACCCGATCATCGTCACCGCGCTGCTGGGCGCTGCCGATTTCGCCTGGGCGGATGGCTTGCGCCGCGCCCATTTCCCGCCTGAACGCAATCAGGTGCCGGCGCATGTCACCCTGTTCCATCATCTGCCGCCTTCGCTGCTGCCCGAACTCAGGACGCGGATGAAACAGATATGCGCCGGCCCGGCGCCACGGGCGCGACTGGGCGATGTGCTGCTGCTGGGGCAGGGGGTCGCCTATCGCATCGACAGTCCCGATCTAGCGGCGTTGCGTGGCGAATTGGCGGACGCCTTCACCGGCCTGCTGACGCCGCAGGACCAGGCCGGCTTTCGCCCGCATCTGACCGTGCAGAACAAGGTGGAGCCCAGGGTCGCGCGGGCGCTGGCCGACCGATTGCGCGCTGATTTCCATCCCCGCCCGATCGCAATCGCGGGCCTGGCCGCCTGGCACTATCGCGGCGGACCATGGGAACTGGCAAGCGAGACCCGGTTTCGGGGGTAGCGACGGCAGAATGGGAGCGATAGATAGCCCCTCCCTTTCAGGGAGGGGTTGGGGTGGGTTGCGAGTGCAGCGAGATTCTGCCCGATCGAGCGTAGGCCGCCGCTACGCGGCGCACTCACCCCCGGCCCCTCCCTGAAAAGGGAGGGGAGTAGGAAAGGTCAGCTTCTGCCCGCTTCCCGGCCGTCTTTCCTACTCAGCATATTTCTGGTCCACCCTGTGGGATGGAATTGGCCGCTCCCATTGCCCCGTTATCGACCTTGCTGCAGCGTCCTGCCGCAACCGCCCCGTCGCGTCATGGTCGCCTGATCGTCGCTTCGCTGGCGCGTCGGTGTCGCTTCACAGGCGCGCGATTGTCGCGTCGCCGTCGCTTTCCGATGACCCTATGCCGGGAAAATGGCGCAAAACGGGGCGACGACACTGTGAACTTCGTAGGAAAATCCGATTGTCGCGTCGTCGCCGACCGGTCAGGCGAGGCCCACTTCCTTGAGCGGAATGCCGGCATCGGCCAGTTGCGCCGGGTCGAGATGGGCGCCCGACAGCACATGGGCCCGGCCCTGGACATAGTCCTTGACCGCATTGACGCAATCGAGCGCGATCAGCTTGCCGCCCTTCAGATAGACGACCGAGAAACTGCGGGTGGCGGGATCGCCGCGCAGCACCGTCTGGTCGAAACCGGTCGACAGGCCCACGGTCTGGAGCTTGAGATCATATTGGTTCGACCAGAACCAGGGGACGGCGTCATAGGCTTCTTCCTTGCCAAGGATGTGGGCCACGGCGGTCTTGGCCTGGTCATTGGCGTTCTGGACGGATTCGAGGCGCATCTGCGCGCCGCCGGCAAAGCGGTTGGCATGGGACGCGCAATCGCCCACGGCATAGATGTCGGGCAGCGAGGTGCGGCAATATTCGTCGACATCGACGCCATTGCCACCGGCCGCGCCCGCCGCGATCAGCGGGCCGGTTTCGGGCACGATGCCGATGCCCACGATCACCATGTCGGTCTCGATCCGCTCGCCGTCCTGCATCAGCACTGCCGTCGCCCGGCCGTCCTTGACCTCTATACAGTCCATCTTCGCGCCCGTGCGCAAATCGACGCCATGGGCGCGATGCTCCGCCTCGTAGAAGCGCGAGAGATCCTCGCCCGCGACGCGGGCCAGCACCCGGTCGAGCGCTTCGAGCAGGACGACGGTCTTGCCGAACTTGGACAGGACGGCGGCCGCCTCCAGCCCGATATAGCCGCCGCCGATGATGGTGACATGGTTCACGCTGTCGATCTTCGCCATCATCGCGTCGACATCGTCGCGGCGGCGCACGGCATGGACATTGGCGGCTTCGGCGCCGCTGCAGGTGAGCATCCGGGGGCTGCCGCCGGTACACCAGATCAGCTTGTCATAGCCGATTTCCACGTCGCCGACGGTGACGAACTTGCCGACCGGATCGACGCTCTTGACCCGGCGCCCCAGCAACATGTCGATCTTGCGCTCGTCCCAGAAGGCGGCGGGGCGGATCAGGATACGGTCGAAGCTCTTGTCGCCGGCGAAATATTCCTTGGACAAAGGCGGGCGCTCATAGGGCGGATCCTTCTCGTCGCCGATCATGCCGACCGAGCCTTCGAAGCCGTGCTGGCGCAGCGAGATCGCCGCCTGCGCGCCGGCATGGCCGGCCCCCACGATCAGAACGTCATAATAGCTCATCCGCCCGCTCATCCTCTTTTATCCGGGGCTTTGCTTGGCGGCATTTGGCAGTGCTGGCAAGCGCCGATGTGGCGGGACGGGCAAGCGATGCCCGCCAACCATCGTCGGGGCGGTGCGCGCCGGTCAGGACATGGTCAGAACGCCCTCATAGGCGCGATCTTCCAGCGCCTTGCCGGCGCCCATGGCGACGCACATCAGGGGCGTGTCGGCGATCCGTACGGGCAGGCCGGTGGCTTCGGACAGCGCCTCGTCCAGCCTGCGCAGCAGCGCGCCGCCACCGGTCAGGGTGATGCCCTCATCGATGATGTCCGACGAGAGTTCGGGCGCGGTCTGTTCCAGCGCGGTCATCACCGCCATCACGATCTGGCCGACCGGTTCGGACAGGGCGTCGCAGATTTCCGCTTCGCTGATGGTCATTTCGGCCGGGCGACCATTCACCAGGTCGCGGCCCTTGACGATGATCCGCTCGCCCTCGCCATCGGGCGGGGTGGCGCAGCCGATCGCGCATTTGACCCGTTCGGCGGTGGCTTCGCCGATCATCAGATTATGGACGCGGCGGATGTGCGAGGCGATCGCGTCGTCCAGCTTGTCGCCGCCGACGCGGGCCGAATTGCTGTAGGCGATGCCGTTGAGCGACAGCACGGCCACTTCGGTCGTGCCGCCGCCGATATCGACCACCATAGCGCCGCGCGGTTCGGTGACGGGCAGGCCGGCGCCGATCGCCGCGGCCATCGGCTCCTCGATCAACTGCACCCGCGCCGCGCCGGCGTTGGAGGCAGCGTCGCGCAGCGCCCGGCGCTCGACCATGGTGGAACCGGTCGGCACGCAGATCACCACGTCGTAGCGGCGGCCGAAGCGCCCGCCGTCCTGCGCTTTCTCGACGAAATGCTTGATCATCTGCTCGGCCACGTCGATGTCGGCGATCACGCCGTCGCGCAGCGGGCGGATCGCCTGGATATTGGCCGGGGTCTTGCCCATCATCAGCTTGGCTTCATTGCCCACCACCTTGACCTTGCGGATGCCGCGAATGGTCTCGATCGCGATGACGGAGGGTTCGTTCAGCACGATGCCCCGGTCGCGGGCGTGGATGACGGTATTCACGGTGCCAAGATCGATCGCCATGTCGCAGGCGGTCGAGGAGAAGAAGCGGGGCATTTTCATGGGAAAGCGGCGATCTGCAAAGATTGTGAAACAATGGCTCCCTGTGCCGCCGCCCGGCGGCGATCAGAAGGGCGCTGCGCCAGTCCGTCCGTTTCCCGCGTCTGGCCGAGGCTGAAGGGACGGAAAAGCGCGATAAAGGGCGGTTCAGGCGGTCTTGCGGATCAGGCGGCGACCCAGCAGCACACCGACGATGCCGAGCAGGAACAGGGTCCAGCCCGGCGCTTCGGGCACCGGCGTGCCGCCCGAGCTGCTGCCGGTCGGCGGATCGATCGGCGGGGTATAGCCGCCCGTATAGGTGCCCAGATGCATCTCGCCATTCTGGGTCAGGTTGCCGAACACGGCCGATCCCTGGATATAGTTGGCGGTGGTCGCATCGGCCCAGGGCGCGAGCAGCGATCCGCCCCAGCTATTGGTGAGGTCGAGCGACTGGGCGTCGCCGAAATTCCAGATCACATGTTCGCCGAGATTGGCGGTGCCGCCCAGGAAATTGTCGTTGAGACTGACCGCGCTGCCGCTGACATTGACGATCGCGGTGTCGGCGCCGTTCAGGTTGAAGGCGATTTCGCCCACCTTGTCGAGGTCGGCGGCGCTGATCGAGAAGACGGCCAGGCCATTGGCGTCGGGGCTGGCGTTGAAGGTGGCGCGGTTGCCGCTGATCACCATGTCGCTGTTGGCGGCCAGGCCCGACAGGTTGGTCGACAATTGCTTCATGCTGCCGGCCAGCACCGTGCCCTGCGTCGCCAGGCTGGATGCGAAGCTGGGGTCCGATGTGGCCAGGCCGGACTGGACGCTATTCTGGTTGATATTGGTGTTGCTGATGGTGCCGCCGACCTTCACCGTCTGGGCCGCGCCATTGAGGTTGAAGCCGCTTTCGACATTGCCGCCGACCAGCGCGCCCGACCCGTTGTTCAAATTCTTGATGCCGCCGGTGACATTGCCGACCACGGTAAGGCCTGCCTGGCCGGTCGCAGAGGCGGCGGGCGTGCTGATCTGGTAGCTGGAGGATGTGCCGGTGAGGTCGCCGCCAACGAAGGTGCGGCCTTCGACTTCGGAGGAGGAACTGAGGTCGCCCAGCACGATCAGATTCCATTCGCGCAGCGCGTCGGTGCCGGTAACGGGTGAGGCATAAGCGGGGGCGGCAGCAAGCAGCGCCAGCGACGCCGAAATCATGAAACCGGTCTTTTTCATAATAGATAACGCCAAGTCTTCGCATGTCGTCACAATGGATTGCGTGACGCGTGGCGAAGTCCCCCCCTTCCGCTCTCTGGATTGTCGGCCCCGACTCCGACGCCGGAGCGCCAAGGACAGGGTGGGGGCGCCATAGTCCTGTCGGACCAGTGCGGCAATATTTTATTAACTATTGCACGAAGAGCGTGGCCGATCGTCTTGCAGCGGAAAGTTGCGGACTTTTCAGGCCAGGGTCAGGTAAAGTTCCGCCTCGATCAGCCACTCGCTGCCAAGCTGCCGCCATTTGGCGGTGTAGGCGCCCGAGGCGATGAGGATGCCGGACGATGCGGCAACGCCCTGCCACTGGCCATGCTCGAAGGCGATCGGTTCGACGGGCGAGACCAGGATCGTGTCGGGCGTGCGGGTGTAGATGCTGCGATCAGGCGCGGCAAATTCGCGCTTCCAGGCCATCAGCTGCGCCTTGCGCCCGGCGATGACGCCGCTGTCGGTGCCGGTCACCATCACGACATCCTGTGCCAGGATCGGCCCGATGGCGGCAAGGTCGGCATCGGCGAGTGCCCGGTTGAAGCTGGCGCGGCGCAGGCGGATGGCAAGATCGGCGGTGGCGGTCATGGCGCTTCCCTTAGCAGGCGGCGCTGCCATCGCCATGCCCGAAGGCCAAAAAAAAGAACGCCCGCAGCGGGCTGCGGGCGTTCCGTTCGCCAGACCGGGCCATGTCGAGGAGGGCATGGCCGGCCCGGCGGGGAGAGAGGTTGTTAGAGCTTGTAGCCCAGGGTCAGCACCCAGGAGCGACCTTCGCCCGGATTGGCCCAGCCATTGTTGCGGATGCTGGTATAATATTTTTCGTTGGTGAAGTTCTGAACGTTGAGCTGCGCCGTCAGCTTCTCCGCGAAGGTGTAGGACAGCATCGCCCTGTGAACGAGATAATCGTCCGAGTGGTAGATCGGGCCGATCGTCGTGCTGCCGGCCACCAGCGGTGTGACCAGGGCGCGATTGTTGAGCGCGAAGCTGCCCTGATAGGTCAGGCCATAGCCCAGTTGCAGCCCGAAGGGCAGGGTATAGGTGGTGAACAGGCTGCCCGAATGCGTGGGCGTATTGGTCATGTCCTGACCCTTCTGCACATCGGGGATCAGAACATTGTTGCCGCACGGGTTGGACGTAGCCGATCCGATCCCGGATGCAGTGCCCGTCCACGGGCTCGCAAGGCACGCATTGGACACGCTCTGGATGACCTTGCTTTCGAGATAGGTGTAGTTGGCGAAGATCGTCCAGGCTTCGGTGATGTTGCCGCTGGCGCCCAGGGTGACACCGTTCACGCGGTTGCGGCCATCATTGACGGGCAGCGCGCCGACGAACGGATCATTGCTGGTGACGCGATAATTTTTGCGCTCGTTGCGGAACAGGGCAGCGGTCAACTGAAGGCCGCCATCGAACAGGTCGATCTTGCCGCCGATCTCGTAATTGACTGCTTGTTCCGGATTGGCGTCGCAGGCGTCGTTGGAGCCATTGGTTCCGGTGATGATCAGGCCGCAGCCCGATCGCACCGTGGTGGCCGTCGGCGTCTTGCTGTTGGCATAGGCGACATAGAGGCTGGCATTGTCGGCCGGCTTGTAGACGAGGCCGATGCGGTAGGAGAAGAGATCGTCGCTCGCATTCTGCTGCGGGCCGGTGGTGTAGGCGCCCCCGGTGGCGGGGGTCGCGATCGTGTCGGAGCGGAAGCGGGCGCGGTTATGCTCCCAGCGGACGCCGCCATTCAGTTCGAGCCCATCGACGATCTTGGCCGCAGCAAAGGCATAGGTCGCGATGTTGAACAGGTCGCCCATCTGGTGGCCGGACCGGATCTTGTTGACCGGGCCGGTATAGATGCCGTTCGGATCGCTGATGCTGATCGGATCGAGCGTGGGGTTCGGCGTGGCGCCGTTGGCGTTGCGCAGGACGTTGCCATTGTCCAGCGTGTAATCTTCCTGCAGCATCGAGGTGCCGATGACCAGCGTATGGCCGCCCGGAATGTTGAAGGTCAGGTCGAGCTGATTGTAGAGTGTCTGGTTGACCGAGTCCCGGAAGCCGCCACGCGGGCCGCTGGGATAATACATGCCCGGCACCTGGCCGGCGGCGCAGGCCGCACCGGTCGGCAGTGTGCCGTTGGCGAGGCAATAGGCGCCCTGTGGCGGGTTGACGACCAGATTCTGCTCGACGCGCTGCCAGCGCGACAGGTTGCGGACCGACAGCAGGTCGCTGAAACGATGGTCGAAGATCGCCGTCGCCTGGTCGATCGTCTGATCCTGCTTGTCGAGATTCTTGTAGCCATAATAGCCGCTATAGGGCACGCCGGGCAGCGGCCCGTCATAGATCGCATTCTTGTAATAGGGGATGCCGTAAAGCGGCGTATTCTCGTCTTCCTGATGGGTGTAGAGCAGGGTCAGCGAGGTCGGCCCTTCCACGCCCAGCTTGACCGAGGGGGCCACGCCCCAGCGCTTGTAGCTGTCGACATCGCGCCGGGCGACGTCATTTTCATGATACATGGCGTTGAGGCGCACGGCGATTTGCTCGTTGACGCGGACATTGCTGTCGATGGTCGCGCGATAATAATCGGACGTGCCGATGCCGCCCTGCACCAGCGTTTCGCTGTCGGCCTTGGGGCGCTTGGTCACCAGGTTGATGTTGCCGCCGATCGCGCCCGAACCACCATAGACGGAGTTGGCGCCGTTGGTGACCTCGATCTGCTCCAGGTTGAACGGGTCGGTGCGGCTATATTGGGCGCTGTCGCGCACGCCATCGATGCTGATGTCGGTGTTGGCGCTCTGGCCACGCAGGTTGATGCTGTCGCCATAGCCGCCGCCGCCTTCGCCCGCGCCGAAGGTGATGCCCGGAACGGTGGACAGCACGTCGCGCAGGGTGAGGAGGTTCTGCTTCTGGATGGTCTGGTTGCCGATCACCGTGATGGTCTGCGGCGTGTCGAGCAGGGGGCGAACATATTTGGGCGATTCGGGCTTTTCCACCTTGATGGAACTGTCATCGATCGCCGTGTCGGTGACCGTGACGCCGCCCAGTGCCTGGCCCTGGCCATTATCCTGCGCGTGCGCGCCGGATGCGAAGGCCATTGCGCCGACGCAGCTCAGTGCGAGGAAGGATGGAGTGTTTCCATATTTCGCCATTGTTTCAGAACCCCTTTCGATTGTTGCAGGGGCTGCTATTGCGACCTATTCGCATTGTCAATGCTATTGCGAGTGGATATCTGTTCGACGATGCTTTTTTGCTAAATGATGTAAAAGTCGCACAGTTGGCAAAGTGGCTAAATGGCCGATGCATGGATCATGAAGGCGCCATCAGCGGCGCGTGCCTGTTGGCGGCACCCGAACGCATCGCTTTGTGGTGTGCGATGCTTCTTCACACGCGGTCGAATGCGCACAGGGTTGCCAGAACCTGCCGATTTTGCCGATCGGCCTCGAAATGGGCGAGGGCAGGGTCGCGATCGGCGATCGCGTCGATGATGCGCAGACGGCCGTGGCGCCATATGTTGAGGTCGAACATGTCGGCCCCGGTGCCGTCGCGCTCCACATCGCGCGCGCTCCCTAGCGCGACACGGGTCAACAGCTCGAACAGGGGCTGGCTGACCATTTTGAACAATATGTCCTGCAGTTCGCCTTCCAACGGGCCGAGCCCGTCCATGCTATCGCATGCATCGATCTGACTGCGCAGATCGAGTAATTCCCTGTGAAGGGCCCGGTCGTCGCATCGCGCGGCAGCGGCGCAGAGCCGGTTGAACAGCAGCGAGGTGATGTCGAGTATCTCGCGCCAGGAGCCCGGCTCTCCGCATAGATAGGCGCCCAGCATCCGTTCCAGATCGGCCATTTGCGGTCGCCGGCCATAATAGCCGCCGCCCGGCCCGCGCCGAACCTCCAGCAAGCCCTCATGCTCCAGGATGCGTGCAGCCTGCTGGACCGTGACGATGCCCACTTCCAACTCGCGGGCGAGGGTCTGTAGCGAACCGATCTGTTCGCCGGCCGGCGCGGCGAGGATGCGCCGGCGCAGGGCGTCGGCGGTATGGCGGACGATCTGCCGCTTGCCGGCCGCCGGTTCGGTCAGGTCATTTTGCTGGATCAGGCTCATATGAATTAATGTGCATGTTGATAGAAATTTCGCAAGGGCGATACTGAATGAGATCGCCTTGATGATCTAATAATATGCACATTAATATCGATCCCAAGAGACGCCGCCCGGTCCTGGAGCGGTGCCGCTGCGCTTGCCGCGCCGGAAGGAGAGAGCCATGGCGTTCAGGAATCCCGTGATCGACGCATTGCCGCGTCACCCCATCATCATTGGCGGACAGCGCGAAGTGCCCACCGGGCCGGCGCGCCACGCCCATGTCTATCCCGGCACCGGCAAGGTGACGCAGGAACTGGCCCTGGCGGACGCCGAGGATGTCGACCGGGCCACCGCCGCCGCGCGCAGGGCCTTTCCGGCATGGCGCGCGATGCCCGGCGACAAGAGGCGCGACCTGATGTTCCGCATCGCCGCGCTGCTGGAGGCGAAGTCGGCGGATTTCGCGCCGAGCCTGATCGCCGAAAATGGATCGGTGGCGATGGTGGCGCCCTATATGGGCTATGATGCCGCCCAGAAATTCCGTTATTTCGGTGGCTGGTGCGACAAGCTGCACGGGCGCACCATCCCGATGTGGGGCGCGCCGGCCCATGATTATGTCAGCTATGATCCTTATGGTGTGATCGGCATCATCGTACCGTGGAACGGGCCGCTGTTCGCCGCGACCATGGTGCTGGCGCCGGTGCTGGCAGCGGGCAATTGCGTGGTGATCAAGGCACCGGAACTTGCCCCCTACAGCGTCATGCAACTGGTCGAACTGCTGCATGAGGCGGGCCTGCCGGATGGCGTCGTCAACCTGGTCACGGGCGGCGCCGATGTCGGGGCGGCGATGGTCAGCCATCCTGGCATCGACAAGATCGAATTCATCGGATCGGGCGCGACCGCGCGCCAGGTGCTGGCCAATGCGGCCCAGTCGCTCAAGCCCGTTGGCCTGGAATTGGGCGGCAAGTCGGCCGTGGTCGTGTTCGATGATGCCGACCTGATGCTCGCGGCGAAGAAAGGGCTGACTGGAGCGATTTCTTCCAATGGGCAGGGCTGCATCAACGGCACGCGGCTGCTGGTCCAGCGCGGCATTTACGACCGCTATCTCGACCTGATCGGGGCGATGGCGGGCCATGTGCAGTCGGGCGACCCGTTCGATCCCGCGACGGTGCTGGGGCCGGTGATCAGCCAGAATGCGCTCGACCGGATCAGCGGGATGGTGGCGCGCGGCGTCGCCGATGGCGGCCGGATCATCGCGGGCGGCCAGCGACTGGACGGCGATTTTTCCGATGGCTTCTTCCTGCCGGTGACGATCCTGGCGGATGTGCCGGACCAGTGCGAGATCGCCCGGAATGAGGTGTTCGGCCCGGTCCTGGTCGTGACGCCGTTCGAGGAGGAGGAAGAGGCGATCGCGCTCGCCAACGGCACCGACTATGGTCTGGGCGCCTATGTCCACACGCAGAATTTGCGCCGCGCCCATCATCTGGCGCGCGAGCTGCAGGCGGGCATGATCCATGTGAACGGTTCGGGTGAGGCGATGCAGCCCAATTGCCCGTTCGGCGGCTTCAAGCAGAGTGGTCACGGCCGGCTGGGCGGGGTCGAGGGGCTGCATGAATTCCTCCAGCCCAAGAATGTCTGGATGAGCATGGCCGCGCCGGAGGGCGGGCAATGAGCCTGCGTGATCCCGCAGCGCGCAGCGCGTTGGGCAGCAGGCTGCAGGCTGAACTGACCGGGCGGGATGGCGCTGCGCCACGATCACCGGTTGGGGAAAGCTGGCGCGATTTCATCTATGCCGAAATCTGGGCACGTCCGGGGCTGGATCGGCGCGCGCGCTTCCTGATCGCGCTAGCTTCCGCAGCCGGCGCCGATGCGCCCGCCGACCGGCTGGACGGCTATGTGCGCGGCGCTCTGGCCACCGGCGTACTGACCCAGGCCGAATTGCGCGAGGCGGCGCTGCATGTCGCGGTCTATTCCGGCTGGGACAAGGGTGGCGCAATCGACGCGGCGATCGATCGGGTCGAGGCAGAGCAGGGGCTGGCGCCGGCTGTGCTGGCACCGATCCGGGCCGAACCCTGGGATGCGCAGCAGCGCATGGAGCAGGGCTTTGCCGAATTTCGCGCGGTGATGACCTTTGATGGCCCGCGCGTCGGCAATGGCCTGCCCTATCTGCAGGATGGCATATTGAACTTCGTGTTCGGCGAGATGTGGTGCCGGCCAGGCCTCGATCAGCGGTCGCGCCGCTTCCTCACGCTGGTGGGCGTTGCGGACTCGGCGGCCACCGTGCCGATCGCCAGCCATTTCCACGCAGCCATGGCGAGCGGCAATTGCACCGCCGCCGAACTCAACGAATTCGTCCTCCAATATGCGGTCCATGCCGGCTGGCCCAAGGCGTCGGTGATCCAGGGCGTGGTGCTGGAAATGGCGGGGAAGGTCGCCAAGGGCCTGGCGTGGAACGAGAAGGAAGGGGGCAAGCCATGAGCATTGCAATCGATATGGACGGCAAGGTTGCGCTGGTGACGGGGGCCGCGTCCGGGCTCGGCCGAGCGACGGCGGTGAAACTGGCACAGGCCGGCGCCCGGCTGTGGCTGGTCGACGTCAATAGCGAAGGGCTGAACGAGACGAAACGCCTGCTTCCCGAAGGCGATCATCAAGTTGCGATCGTCGACCTGGCCGATCCCGAGGCCTGCCACGCGGCAGTCGATGCCGCTGTCGCTCATTATGGTCAGTTCGATGCGCTGTGCAATGTCGCTGGCCTCATCTATCTCGCCAATTCGCCCGACATGCCCAAGCCGCTGTGGGACAAGACGCTGGCGGTCAATCTGACCGCGCCCTTCCTGCTGTCGCAGGCGGCAATCCCGCATCTGCTGAAGGCGAATGGCGCGATCGTGAATGTCGTTTCCTCGGCCGCCTTCATCGGCGAGGCTTATGCCGCCGCCTATTGCGCGTCGAAAGCCGGCCTCCTCAACCTCACCAAGGCAATGGCGATGGAGTATCAGAAGCAGCCGATCCGTATCAACGCCGTCGCGCCCGGCGGCATGATCACCAACATCGCCACCAATTTCCGACCGCCCGAAGGCTGTGACTTCGAATTGCTCAAGCGCTTTTCCGGGATGCGCGGCACGGTCGAGGTCGATGATGTCGCCGACATGGTCGCACTGCTTGCCTCGCCGGCAGGACGTGGCTTCCATGGCAATTGCATCTCGATCGATGCCGGGATCACCGCAGGATGAGCGGGATGGAACGGATCGGATTCATCGGCCTGGGTAGCCAGGGCGGCCCCATGGCTGAACGGATCGCTGCCGCTGGCTATCCGCTCATGCTCTGGGCCAGGCGCGCGGACGCGCTGACGCCCTTTCTGGAAAAGGGCGCCACAGCAGCGCCGGACATCGCGACATTGGGTGCGACCTGCGATCATGTCGGCATCTGCGTCGTCGATGACGCCGGCGTGGCGGAGATCGTCGGACAATTGCTGCCCGCGATGCGACCGGGCAGCCGGATCGTCATCCATTCGACGATATTGCCCGACCATTGCGTGGCGCTGGCCGAACGCTGCGCGGAACACGGTGTCGCCTTCCTCGATGCGCCGGTCAGCGGCGGCGGCCCGGCCGCGGCGGCCGGCACCTTGACCCTGATGTGCGGTGGTGCGGTCGATGTCTTCGAGGCCGCCCGGCCGGTGCTGGAAAGCTTTGGCGGCCTGATCGTGCGGATGGGCGATGTCGGCGCCGGGCAACGGGCGAAGATCGTCAACAACGCGCTGATGGCGGCCAATATGGGGCTGGCCCATGCCGCGATGGAGGCGGGCAGGGCGCTGGACCTGGATGGCGCAGCCCTGCGCGACCTCATCAAGGCGAGCAGCGGTCGGAGCTTCGGCTTCGAGGTCTATGCCCGCCTGCCGACGCCCGGCGCCTTTGCCCATGGCGCGCCGCTGCTGCGCAAGGATGTCGGTCTGCTGATGGCCAGCCTGCCCGATGATGCCGGTGCGGAGGCCCTGTTCCGTGCCGCTATGCCCTTCCTATCCGCTGCCTGCGGCGACTGACCTTTTCAGGAGATCCAATCATGTCCTTCACCCTTGATCAGTTCCGCCTAGACGGCAAAGTCGCGATCGTCACTGGCGCCGGCGGGCGCGGTAACTCCATCGGCCGGGCCTATGCGCTGGGGCTGGCGGCGGCCGGTGCCGCAGTCGTCGTCGCTGACCTCAATGGCGAAGGCGCGCAGGCGGTGGCCGACGAGATTGTGGCCGGTGGCGACCGCGCCATTGCCGTCAAGGTCGATGTGGCTGATGAGGCATCGACGCTGGCCATGGCGACGGCGGCCAGTGATGCCTTTGGTGGTGTCGATATCCTCATCAACAATGCCGCGCTGATGGTCGATATCAGCTACGACAATATCGAAGCCGTCAGCCTCAACGCCTGGAACCGGGCCTTTGCCGTCAATTTGAACGGCGCGCTGCTCTGTGCCCGCGCGGTGATCCCTTCGATGCGGGCGCGCGGTGGCGGACGGATCATCAACCAGACGTCGGGCGGGGCGTTTCCAGCGACAGGCCTCTACGGCATTTCCAAGCTGGCGCTGGTGGGTCTCACCACCACGCTTGCCAAGCAGTTGGGCAAGGACAATATCACCAGCAACGCGATCGCGCCGGGCAATGTCACATCGGACGCCGGCAAGATGCTGGTGCCCGATGATTCCCCGTTCATCCAGTTCCTGCAGATGAGTTGTGCCCTGCGCCCGCGCGGCGAGCCGGATGAACTTGTCGGCACGGCCCTGCTGCTCTGTTCGGACGCGGGGCGCTGGATCACTGGCCAGACGATCCATGTCGATGGCGGATGGGTGTTGCGCCCTTGAGCGGGCGCGGGGCGTCATGGCACAAATCGCGATCAGGCCAGATGCCCGTTGCCGGATCGGCGTCCGCGATTCCCGTTCGCAAGATCATCGGCATTTTACCGTAATCACCGAATAATCTGCGGATTATTTCCAAAATCGTCAAATGTTACGAAACACATTCGGCTGCCCCCTTGATACCGTTTCCTCCAGAAAAGAACAGAAATGTGGCGAGGAAAACAAATAAAAACAGGGGGTTTTTATGTTGTCATCTCACAAGGGCCGCCTTCTCAAGCTGTTGCAGGCCGGCAGTGCATTATCCTGCATGGTCGCCATGGCTGGCGGCGTTGCACAGGCCCAGGAACAGGATCAGGGCGAAATCGTCGTTACCGCGCTCAAGCGCAACACCCGCGTTCAGGACACGCCGATCGCCATTACCGCAGTCACCGGCGCCAGCCTGGAAGCGGCGGGCACCAGCAGCTTCACCGAACTGACCCGCGATACGCCCAGCCTGCGCATCGTCGATGGTGGCCCCGGCAACCGGCGCGTCATCCTGCGCGGCGTCACGGCGGCCGGCGAACCGACGGTCGGCGTCTATTATGACGAAGCGCCGGTATCCGGTTCGGTCGGCACCACCAGCGACGCCGCCGGCGCCACGCCCGATTTCCGCATCTTCGACGTGGAGCGCGCCGAAGTGCTGCGCGGGCCGCAGGGCACGCTCTATGGCTCGGGCTCGATGGGCGGCACGCTGCGCATCATCTTCAACAAACCGAGGACTGACCGGATCGAGGCGGCCTTCGCCAGCACCATGTCGGCGGTCGAGGGCGGATCGATGGGAGCCTCCTTTGACGGGATGCTGAACCTCCCGCTGATCGAGGACAAACTGGCCATCCGCATCGTCGGCAACGCCACCCAGGTCGCGGGCTATGTCGACAACAGCTATTATGGCTACAAGAATATCAACGATCCCTACACCTATGGCGGGCGCATCATGCTGCGCTTCACGCCGACCGAGGCGCTGACGCTGGACCTGAGCGCCAATTACGAGAAGGCATCGGGGGAGTCGCCGCGCTGGTATGCCGAAACCGGCAAGCGCTGGACCACCGACGCGCGATCGGAATCGGGCAATTACGACACCAACCGCATCTATAACGCGACGCTGAACTATGATTTCGGCCCGGTCGCGCTGACCGCCATCACCACTTACACCGACCGCGACCGCATCGTCGTCGGCGATGTCAGCGATACCTTCAACGGCCGCGACACGGCGGCCCGCTGCCAGACCTATCGCGGCAATGGCGCCGCCTGCTCCGCCGATGTGCTGGCCGATTATCTGTCCGACACCCGTGCCCTGCTGTCGTCCAGCCTGTACCAGCCGCAAACCGTCAAGAACTGGCTCAACGAAATCCGCCTGAGTTCGACCGGCGACGGTCCGCTCAACTGGACCGTCGGCCTGTTCAGCGAGGATCGCAAGACGGTGGTGCGCTCCACCCTGCTCAAGGCCAATCCAGAAACGGGCTTCCTCTACGATCCCGACGATATCGACAATCTCGCCTATGACCGCACCATCAACGACAAGCTGAAGCAGAAGGCGGCCTTTGCCGAAATCTCCTACAAGCTGTTCGACAAGCTGACGCTGACTGCTGGCGCGCGCTATTATGATTACAAGAAGACGGTCGGCGGCCGGATCGACATCGGCCAGGAACATTATGCCTCGGTCGTCACGCCCTACACCGAAGCGGAATCGTCCGAAGACGGCGTGCTCACCAAGTTCAACATCTCCTATCAGGCGACACCGGATGTCATGGTCTATGCCCAGGCCGCGCAGGGCTTCCGGCCGGGCGGCGTCAACCAGGTGATCGGCCTGTCGGCGGCGCTGGCCGCCTACACATCGGACAGCCTGTGGAACTATGAACTGGGCTTCAAGAGCAAGATCCTGCCGCGCACCTATCTCAACATGGCAGCCTATCAGATCGACTGGAGCAACATGCAGGTGTCTGCCCGCACGGCGGGCACGGGATCGGTCTTCGGCCTCATCTCCAACGTCGGCGCCTCGCGCATTCGCGGCGTCGAGGCGGAATTTTCCACCGAGATCGCCGGTATCAGCTTCAGCGCGAACGGTTCCTACACCAATGCCAAGCTGACCGAGGATCAGGTCAGCACCATCGTTGTGGCGGCGGGCCGCAAGGGCGACCGGCTTGCCAATGTGCCGAAATGGAATTTCGGCGGCTCGGCCGAATATAAACATATGCTGACCGATGCGATGGATGCCGTCATCCGCACCGACCTCACCTATAATGGCAGTTCCTACAGCACGATCAGCCCGACCGACACCTATCGGCGCCGGCTGGACGATTATACGCTGACCAACCTGCGCCTGGGCGTGCAGGCCAGCGACAATAATTGGGGCGCCCATTTGTTCGTGAACAATCTGTTCAACGAACTGGCAGTGGTCAGTTCCAGCTCCAGCAGCAACACCGGCGGCAAGACGGTGGTGTTTACCGCACCGCCGCGCACCTACGGCATCAACCTCACCAAGAAGTTCTGATCGCCTGGCACGGAGGCGGCCTGTCGGTCGCCTCCCTTTTCGGGGGCCTTTTGGCGGCCCCGTGATCGATACAGGGGGATGATATGTTCAAGCGACACATGTGTTTCGCCGGCCTTTCACTGCTCGCACTGGCTGCCGGCGGGGCGATCGCCCAGCCTGCCAAGGCGCCTGTGGAAGCGATCAAGCCACGCGCCGGCGCCAATCCCGCACCGGCGCGCGCTGCCGGCGAAGGCGCCGGCCCGTTCCGCAAGATGGTGATCCGCGGCGTCACCCTGATCGACGGCAGCGGCGCGCCGCCGCGCGGCCCGGTCGACATCGTGATCGAAAATGACGTCATCGCCGACATATTGCCGGCCGGAACGCCCGGCCTGCCGTTCAAGACGGGACGCGCGCCGACCGACGCCGATTATGAACTGGACGCGACCGGCATGTTCGTGACGCCCGGCTTCATCGACATGCATGTCCATGGCTCGACCGACGATAAGGCGCCGGACCTGTCCTATTCCTACAAGCTGTGGCTCGCCCATGGCGTCACCGCGGTGCGCGGCGTCGACCTTGCGCCGATGGAAGTGTCCCTGAGCGAACGGGCACGCTCCGCCCGTAACGAGATCGTTGCGCCGCGCATCTTCGCCTATCAGCGTCCTGGCCAGGGCAAGGGCTGGACCGGTGGCCGCACCAATACGCCCGAAAAGGCCCGCGCCTGGGTGCAATGGGCGGCCAAGCAGGGGATCGACGGCATCAAGCTGCTGGACGATCCGGACCAGCCGTCCGAAGTGATGGCCGCCATCATGGACGAGGCGAAGAAGCTGAAGCTCGGCACCACGGCGCATCTGTCGCAGATCGGCGTGGGGCGCATGAACGCCGAACAGGCGGGCGACGCAGGCCTGGGCACCGTCACCCATTTCTACGGCCATTTCGAATCCCTGCTGAAGAATGGCCCGGTCCAGAACTGGCCGGTCGACTATAATTATGCCGACGAGCAGGATCGGTTCGGCAATGTCGCCAATCTGGCGGAAGAAAGCGTCGAGCCGGGATCGGACCGCTGGTGGGCCTATCTGGAACATCAGAAGGCCAATCATGTCACCTTCGATCCCACCATGACCATCTATGCCGCCGGCCGCGATCTGATGTTGGCGCGCAATGCCGACTGGCACGACAAATATACCATGCCGCAGCTGTGGGATTTCTACATGTCCTCGCGCGAGAATCACGGCTCCTATTTCTATGACTGGACCACCGCGATCGAGGTTAAGTGGCGGAATTTCTACCACAAATATATGCGCCTGATTAACGACTACAAGAATATCGGCGGGCGCGTGACCACCGGCTCGGACTCCGGCTTCATCTTCAAGCCCTATGGCTTTGGCTATGTCCAGGAACTGGAGCTGCTGCAGGAAGCGGGCTTCAATCCGTCGCAGGTGATCCAGTCGGCGACGCTGAACGGCGCGCTGACGCTCTATGATCCCAGGGGTGAAGTGCCACCGATCGGCACGGTCCGCGTCGGCAAGCTGGCGGATCTCGTCATCCTCAAGGAAAATCCGCTGCAGAATTTCAAGACGCTCTACGGCACCGGCACGCTGCGCCTCAACGAACAGACCCAGCGACTCGAGCGGGTGGGCGGCGTCAGCTACACGGTCAAGGACGGCATCGTCTATGACGCGAAGAAATTGCTGGCGGATGTCGCGGACATGGTCGTTGCGGAAAAGCGGCGCATGGGCATGCCGGAACAGGGGCTACCCCATCCCTGACGGGGCGGGGCGTGATAATTCAACAGGGACGGGAAAAGAATGAAGAACAAGATGCTGATCCGGTCGGGCCTTGCTGCGCTCGCCCTCATGACGGTCGCCAGCGCTTCCCAGGCGCATGATCCGGACGAATGGTATGTCGGCGGCGCGGCCGGCATCGTCAACGGCAAGAAGCCGACCTTTGTGCCCGCGCCGGCGCGCGGCAGCGCTGACAATGTCGGCCCCTTCCGCAAGCTGGTGATCCGTGGCGCGACCCTGATCGACGGCACCGGCGCGCCGCCGCGCGGCCCCTATGACATCGTGGTGGAAGGCAACAAGATCACCGCGATCACCCAGGCCGGCTGGCCCGGCCTGCCGCAGGCGAAGGGGCGTGCGCCGACCGACGCCGATTATGAGATCGACGCGACCGGCATGTATGTGATGCCCGGTTTCAACGACATGCATGTCCACACCCCCGCCAGCGACAAGGCGCCGGACATGAGCTATGCCTACAAGCTGTGGCTGGCCCATGGCGTGACCACGGTGCGCGGCGTGCCGCTGGCCGATCCGGTCGTGGCCAGTTCGGAAAAGAACCGCTCCGCCGCCAACGAGATCGCTGCGCCGCGCATCTTCAACTATCAGACATTGGGCGCCGGCTGGGACGGCGGGCCGATCGACAGCCCGGACAAGGCGCGCGCCTGGGTCAAATGGGCCGCGGCTCATAACATCGACGGCATCAAATTCTTCAATCGACCCGAGGAAACGCCGCAGATCATCGCCGCCGCCATCGACGAGGCACACAAGAACAAGATGGGCACCACGGCCCATCTGTCACAGACCGGCGTCGCCAATTTCAACGCCTATGACGCGGCCGAGGCGGGGCTGGATACCGTCACCCATTATTATGGCCATTTCGAATCTCTGCTGAAGGACGGGACGATCCAGCGCTTCCCGTCCGACTATGACTATAACAACGAACAGCATCGCTTCGGCGAGGTGGCGGAAATCTGGAACCAGACGGTCGAGCCGGAATCCGAACGCTGGTGGGATTATCTGAAGCATCAGAAGGAGAAGCATGTCACCTTCGACCCGACGATGAACATCTATGCCGCATCCCGCGACCTGATGCGGGCGCGTAATGCCGACTGGCAAAATCTCTACACCACGCCGCAGCTCTGGGCCTATTTCCAGTCGACCCGCGACAATCACGGTTCCTATTTCTACGACTGGGGCACCGAGAACGAGTTTGCGTGGAAGAAATTCTACAACAACTATTTCAAGCTGGTGAACGACTATAAGAATATCGGTGGCCGGGTGACGGTCGGCACCGACTCCGGCTTCATCTACAAAGTCTATGGCTTCGCCTATATCGAGGAACTGGAACTGCTGCGGGAAGCCGGCTTCTCGCCGCTGGAAATCATGCGCTCGGCCACCATGTGGGGTTCGCAGACCCTCTATGAGCCCAAGGGCATGGCGCCGCCGACCGGCGTGCTGCGCGTCGGCATGCTGGCCGACATGGTGATTACCAAGGAAAACCCGCTGGCCAATCTCAATACCCTCTATGGCACCGGTCATTCGCGCCTGAACCCGGAAACCAACAAGCAGGAAATGGTCGGCGGCGTCAGCTACACGATCAAGGATGGCATCGTCTATGACGCCAAAAAGCTGCTGGCCGAAGTGGCCGAGATGGTGAAGGCGGAAAAGGCGCGCACCGGCCAGACTGGCGCCGGCCCGGCCAATCCCAACGCCATGTAATGGATCGAAAGCGGCGCTCTGGGAAAGGGCGCCGCTTTCATGTCACAGCGGCAGCGCCGTCGTCGACTTGACCTCTTCCAGCACCGCATAGGTCCGCGTCTCGCGCACGCCGGGCATGTCGACCAGTTCCTCGGCCAGGAATTTCCGATAGGCGGCCATGTCCTTCATCCGGACCTTGATCAGATAGTCGAAGCCGCCGGCCACCATATGGCATTCCAATATGTCCCGCTGCCGCCGTGTCGCTTCGGCAAACTGGCGGAAGATGTCGCCGGTGGTGCGGTTGAGCAGCACTTCGATGAAGATCAGCAGCGGCCGCTGGTTGAGGTGCGGATCGAGCAGCGCGACATAGGAAGAGATATAGCCATTGTCCCGCAGCTTGCGGGTCCGGTCGAAACAGGCCGATGGCGAGAGGTTGCAATGCTTGGCCAGATCCTGGTTGGTTATGCGACCATCGATCTGAAGCTTGTTCAATATCTTCCGGTCAGTTTCGTCCAGGTTCATCGAAACCCCCAAAACCCTAGCAGTTGGCCAAACCTCAACGATATCTGTGCAAGTCGCGGAAAATGCTGGGCTGCGATCCCATGGGCTCATGCCGGGGATAACGTATCGCTGTGGGAAACCCTCAGCGGCATCGGACGTCCCTCGCAGGATTAGCGCCCAACTTGCCAGCGAGGCAGGAGTGTACTAAATGGTACACAATGTCGCAGCCGTCAGGGCTGGGCGACTCGATCGGCCTGTGGACCCGTGGGCACCGCTCTCCGACGACCAAAAGAGATGAAGGAGGTGCCGCGTGTCAGGCACGAAAATGCACGGCCAGCCGCTCGTTCGCGGTTGGCTGCTTCTGTTGGGGGCGGTGATCCTTGCCGCTGGCCTCTTTTTCGCCATCGGCGGCGGCAAGCTCGTCAGCCTGGGCGGTAGTCCCTATTTCCTGATCGCCGGCATTGCGCTGGTTTTTGCGGGCGGCCTCATCGCCCTGCGCAAGACCAGCGGCGGCCTGCTGTTCGGCGCCACCTTCCTGGTGACGGTCCTCTGGGCGCTGTGGGAAGTCGGCTTCAGCTTCTGGCCGCTCATTTCCCGCCTGTTGGCGATGGGTGTCGGCGCGACCGTCGTTGCGCTCTCCTATCCGCTGCTGCGGCGCGGCGACGGTTCTGCGCCCGCCTGGCGGCCTGCATTGCTGATGGCAACGCTGGTCGGCCTGGGTTCGGCGGCCGGTGCGGCCGGCATGTTCATGGTCCATCCGACCGTGCCCTTTGCCGGGCAGGTGGCTTCGCTGGTGCCGGTCGATCCGGCGCGCGAGCAGAAGGACTGGACCGCCTATGGCAATACGCCAGGTGGCAGCCGTTTCGTCGCGCTCGATCAGATCACCCGCGACAATGTGAACAAGCTCAAGGTCGCCTGGACCTATCGCACCGGTGACATCGCCCAGAGCGACGGCAATGGTGCCGAGGACCAGAATACCCCGCTGCAGGTCGGCGACACGCTGTTCATCTGCACCCCGCATAATAATGTCATCGCCCTTGACGCCGATACCGGGCGCGAGAAGTGGAAGACGCTGATCAATGCCAGGGCATCGGTCTGGATGCGCTGCCGGGGCCTTGCCTATTTCGACGCCCATGCGCCGATCCAGCAGCCCAGCCTGCCCGGCGCGACGCCGGTGACCGCCGTGACGGTGCCGACGGGCGCCGCCTGCCAGCGCCGCATCCTGATGAACACGATCAATGCCGAACTGATTGCGCTGGATGCCGACACCGGCAAATATTGCGCCGATTTCGGCACCAATGGCCGGGTCGACCTGAAGGCCGGCCTCGGCGATGCACCCGATCCCCAATATCAGCTCACCTCCGCGCCGACGCTGGCCGGCACGACCGTCGTGGTCGGTGGCCGCGTCGCCGACAATGTCCAGGTCGACATGCCCGGAGGCGTGATGCGCGGCTTCGACGTCATTACGGGCAAGCTACGCTGGGCCTTCGATCCGGGCAATCCGGCCATCACCGGCACCCCGCCGGCGGGCAAGAGCTACACCCGCTCTACCCCCAATGTCTGGGCTGCCATGTCCTATGATCCGGCGTCCAACACCGTGTTCATGCCGGTCGGCAGCGCCTCGGTCGATCTCTATGGCGTCACCCGCAGCGCGCTCGATCACACATATGGTGCGTCGATGCTGGCGCTCGACGCCACCACCGGCCGCGAGAAATGGCATTTCCAGACGGTCCATAACGACCTTTGGGACTTCGACCTGCCGATGCAGCCGAGCTTCGTAGACTTTCCCGTCGATGCCGCCCAGAAGGTGCCGGCTTTGGTCTTCGGCACCAAGGCCGGGCAGGTCTATGTGCTCGATCGCGCCACCGGCAAGCCGCTCACCGACGTCAAGGAAGTGCCGGTCAAGCCTGCGAACATTCCAGGCGAGCCCTATTCGCTGACCCAGCCCAAGTCGCTTGGCATGCCGCAGATCGGCGTCGGTCCGCTGACCGAGGCGGACATGTGGGGCGCGACCCCGTTCGACCAGTTGCTCTGCCGCATCGCCTTCAAGGGCATGCGCTATGAGGGGCTGTACACCGCGCCGGGCACCGACAAGTCGCTGAGCTTCCCCGGATCGCTGGGCGGCATGAACTGGGGCGGCATCTCGACCGATCCGACCAGCGGCACCATCTTCGTCAACGACATGCGGCTGGGCCTGTGGGTGCAGATGTTCCCGCAGACCGCGGCGCAGAAGGGGCAGTCGGGCAGCGCGGGCGAAGCGGTCAATACCGGCATGGGCAGCGTTCCGCTGAAGGGCACGCCCTATTCGGTGGTGAAGGATCGCTTCCTGTCGGCACTCGGCATTCCCTGCCAGGCGCCGCCCTATGGCACGCTGACCGCGATCGATCTCAAGAGCCGAGCCATCAAGTGGCAGGTGCCGGTGGGCACCGTGCGCGACACCGGGCCGATGGGTATCCGCATGGGCCTGCCGATCCCGATCGGCATGCCGACGCTGGGTGGCACGCTGGCGACGCAGGGCGGCCTGGTCTTCATCGCCGGCACGCAGGATTTCTATCTGCGCGCCTTCAACGCGGCGACCGGTGCGGAAGTGTGGAAGGCCCGCCTGCCGGTCGGCAGCCAGGGCGGCCCGATGAGCTACAAGTCGCCCAAGAGCGGCAAGCAATATGTGGTCGTGACGGCAGGCGGCGCGCGCCAGTCGCCCGACCGGGGCGATTATGTGATCGCCTACACGCTGCGCTGAACCATGGGCGGGGCGGCCCGGCGCCGCTCCGCCTGCCTTTCGTCATCTTTCATGTCACTGCGCGCAGATGTGCCGCGCGGAAGGGAGGGGCTTTGGCCCAACATCTTCACCTCCATGCCCGCCCGACGCTGGCGGCATTGCTGATCCTGCTGCCGGTTGCGGGCGCCCATGCGCAGGACGTCGCTTCGGAAAAGCCCGTGGCGGCCCCGCGCGAGACGCTGACCGGCGACTGGGGCGGGCTGCGCACGCGGCTGAAGCAGGCGGGTGTCACCGTGCGCGCGGACTATGTCGGCGAAGCCTTCGCCGCGGTCGATGGCGGCGAGCGGCGGGGTAGTGCCTATACCCAGCAATTGCGCGCCAGCCTCGATTTCGACATGGACCGGATCGTCGGCATCTCTGGCGGCATCGTGCATGTCACCATCAACGACCGGCGCGGCGTTGGCCTCTCCTCCGACATCGTCGGCAATCGCCTGCCGATCCAGGAGGCGGCCGGCGGCAATTATACCCGCCTTTCGGAATTCAGCTACGAACAGAATATCGACAATGGCCGGCTCAACCTGCGCCTGGGCTATTTTGCCATGGGCAATGATCTGGGCGGGATGATCCTGGGCTGCAATTTCGTCAATGCGGCCTTCTGTGCCCATCCGCTGTCGGAATCGGGCAATAGTGGCTGGTATAATTATCCCAATGCCCGCTGGGGCGCGGCGGTGCGCTATCGCATCCGGCCGGATCTGGCGCTGCGCACCGGCGTCTATCAGGTCAATCCGCGCCTCAACGATCCCGACAATGCCTTCCGCCCCTTTGCCGGCGGCACGACTGGCGTTCTGCTGCCGCTGGAGCTGGAATATGATCCCGGCATCGCGCCGGGCAGCCATGTGCTGCCGGGCCATTACAAGATCGGCGCCTATTATGACACGTCACGCGCCGCCCGGCGCGGCGAGCAGGGCATGTTGCGTGGCCGATACGGCGTCTATGCGCTGGCCGACCAGATGATCCTGCGCGAAGGGACGGGCAATCGCGGCCTTTCCGTCTTCGCCCAGTTCACCGCCAATCCGGAGGCGTCGGCCCAGATCACCCACTGGTATGCCGCCGGCCTGGTCAAGACGGGCACTTTTGCCGGCCGGGACGCCGACAGCATCTCGATCGGCATCGTCCATGCGCAGGTCAATCCACGCCTGCGCCGTGCCGAGGCCGATGCGCAGGATATTCCCGGCGGCTATGCCGCGCTGCCGGTGGGCGAGACCGCGATCGAGATGAGCTATGGCATCCAGTTGCGGCGCTGGCTCAGCATCCGGCCGGACGTGCAATATATTCTCGATCCCGGCGCCTTTTCCTACCGCCGCACCAATGATGCGCTGGCGCTGGGCGGCCAGGTCAAGATGCAGTTCTGATCCGTCCCATGGTCTCGGCCCAGCCTTCAGGCGTCTGCCCGGCAGTAGCGCAGCACATTGTCGATAACCTGCGCGCGCCGCCGCTCGGCCGCCGCTTCGCTGGTCATGTCGACGCCGAAGATCGCGTGGAAGCTGTGGCGGTTGGACACGAAATAGAAGGCGAGGGCGCTGATCGTCATGTGCAGGTCGACGGCGTCCAGCCCGGCGCGGAAGCTGCCATCGGCAATGCCGCGATCGATCAGCGCCTGGGTCTTGGGCAGGACGATCTCATTATGCCCTTGCGAAATCTCGCCGACATGCGGGCCGCCCCGGATATTCTCGTCCATCACCAGCCGCACCAGTTCGGGATGGTTGAAATGATAGTCGAAGGTGAGGGCGGTCAGCCGCTCCAGCGCGGCGAGCGGCGGCAGGTCGCCCAGTTCGGCCTCAAGCTCGGCCGATCTGATACCGCGATAGGCTTCGGTCAGGACCGCGCGATAGAGCCCGTCCTTGCTGCCGAAATGATAATAGATCATCCGCTTGGACGTCGCGGTCGCCGCCGCAATCTCGTCCACCCGCGCGCCGGCATAGCCTTTTTCCGCGAAATGCCGGGTAGCGATCGTGACGATGTCGCGCCGGTTGTGTTCGGTGAAATTCTGCTTGTCCACGCCTCGCTTTGCGACGCCGGGCGGCCTATTGCAATGCACAACCGGCGCGCCGGATCGCGATCCGCCGGTCTGCCGATCGAGGAGGAATGCGCTTGATCCCCGACAAGAAGACCCAGATCGTCATCGTCGGGGGCGGCGCCGCCGGCCTCGAACTCGCGCGCAAGCTCGGCGCCCGCTATGGCCGCAAGCGGCATGACATCATCCTGATCGATCGCAACCGCACCCATATCTGGAAACCGCTGCTGCACGAGGTCGCGACCGGATCGCTCGACGCCAGCCTGGACGAGGTCGGCTATCGCAGCCACTGCCACCGCTGGGGCTATCGCTATCTTTACGGTACGCTGCAGGGCATCGATCGGACTGCACGGCGGGTCCATGTCGCGCCGGTGTTCGATCCCAAGGGGCGTGAGGTGGTGAGCGCCCATTCGGTGCGCTATGACTATCTGGTGCTGGCCTATGGGTCGGTCACCAATGATTTCGGGACGCCGGGCGTCGCGGACAATTGCCTGTTCCTCGACAGCCGGGCCCAGGCCGACAGTTTCCGGGACCAGTTGCTCGACCATTGCCTGCGCGTGTCGCGCGCCATGTCGGACGATCCCGCATCGGATGCGCGGGTGCGGATCGCGATCGTCGGCGGTGGCGCCACCGGGGTCGAACTGGCGGCCGAACTTTATAATGCCGCCGATGCGCTGGGCTATTATGGGCTGGAGGTGTTCGACCGCCAGCGGCTCGACGTCACCCTGCTGGAAGCCGGGCCACGCATCCTGCCGGCCTTGCCCGACCGACTGGCCGACGCCGCGCGCGAGGAACTGGAGGTGCTGGGCGTCAAGGTGCGCGCCGGCGTCGCCGTGACCGCCTCCACGCCCGAGGGGATGGAGACGAAAGATGGCGGCTTCGTCCCGGCCGATCTTCAGGTCTGGGCCGCCGGGGTCAAGGCGGCGGCGATCCGCGATGGCCTGGATGGGCTGGAACTGTCCCGCGCCGGCCAGGTGATCGTGCGCCCGACGCTGCAGAGCCTGGCCGACGACCGTGTCTTCGCGATGGGCGATTGCGCCTCTTACACGCCGCAAGGCGCCGATCGGCCGATCCCGCCGCGCGCGCAGGCCGCGCACCAGATGGCAGACACGGTGTTCGCCAATCTCGGCCGGCTGATGGCCGATCGCCCGCTCAAGACCTTCGTCTACAAGGATCATGGCTCGCTGGTGTCGCTCAGCCGCTATTCGACGGTCGGATCGCTGATGGGCAAGCTGGTCGGCGGGCGCATGGCGGTGGAGGGGCGGCTGGCCCGCTTCGTCTATATGTCGCTCTATCGCATGCATCTGCTCGCCGTTCACGGCAACATACGCGGTCCCGCGCTGATCCTGGTCAGCCATATCAACCGCTTCGTGCGCCCGCGCCTCAAGCTGCATTGAGGCGCCGGGCGGCTGCGGCGGCAAGCGACAGGGGCATCGCCACAGAATTACTGCGATCAAGTTGAGACGAGCGGCTGCCTGCGGCCTGGTCTGTCGCCTGAATGCGCCCCTAAGGGCCATTTTCGATGTCTTGGAAATGGTAGCGGAGGAGGGACTTGAACCCCCGACACGCGGATTATGATTCCGCTGCTCTAACCAGCTGAGCTACTCCGCCCCATGGGCCTCGCAGGGGGTGTTTCCCTGCGGTGAGGCGGCGCTATACGCAGGGGATGGACGGTGGTCAACGGGGCGATTGCAAAAATCTGCATTCTTTTTTGAACGCCCTGCCAGAGCCCCCGTCGCGCGCCCATTTGCGCGCGTAGAAACGATCGGCGCGACCTATTTCCGCAATCCTGGCATCGCCGAAGGAACGCTTTTTCCGCTCCGCCATTTTTGTCTTGCAATCGCAACGATGCGGCGCACTATTGTTGCAATGCACAACCGGCCGAGGGCCGAGGGAGGAACGACAACTTGCCCTTCCATGAAATGTTTGAGCCTGATGGTTCGCTGCGCCCCTGTTACGACGAAGTGCAGAAATGGGTGGAGCGGACAGGCATAGCCGGGCTCAATCGTCGCATGGATGAGGCGGAAGCGATCTTCCGGCGCATCGGTATCACCTTCGCCGTCTATGGCGAGGGCGGCGACCCGGAACGGTTGATCCCCTTCGACCTGCTGCCCCGCATCTTCACCGCGAACGAATGGCGCATCCTCGACAAGGGCATCCGCCAGCGCGCCCGCGCCCTCAACGCCTTCCTGCACGACGTCTATCATCGCGGCGAAATCGTGAAGGCGGGCATCATGCCGGCCGACATCATCTATCGCAACAGCGCCTATCTGGCCGAAATGGCCGACTTCACCCCGCCGGGGAAGGTCTATAGCCATATCGTCGGCATCGATATCGTGCGCACCGGGCCGGGCAGTTTCGAGGTGCTGGAGGATAATTGCCGCACCCCCTCGGGCGTGTCCTACATGCTCGAAAATCGCGAGATCATGACGCGCATGTTCCCCGAGCTGTTCGCGCAGGGCATGGTCGCGCCGGTCGACGATTATCCCGCCGAACTGCTAAAGAGCCTGAAGGAAGTCGCGCCGCCCGCCTGCAAGGGCGATCCGGTGGTGGTGGTGCTGACGCCTGGCTCGCTCAACAGCGCTTATTATGAGCATAGCTTCCTCGCCGACCTGATGGGCGTCGAACTGGTCGAGCCGGCCGACCTGTTCGTCGACAATGACCGGGTCTGGATGAAGACGACGCTCGGCCCCAAGGCGGTCGATGTCATCTATCGCCGCATCGACGACGAATATATCGACCCGCTGGTCTTCCGCCCCGACAGCCTGCTGGGCGTCCCCGGTATCTTCAGCGTCTATCGCAATGGCGGCGTGACGCTGGCGTCGGCGCCCGGATCGGGCATCGCCGACGACAAGGCGGTCTATATCTATGTGCCGGAAATGATCCGCTTCTATCTGGGCGAGGAGCCGATCCTCGACAATATCCAGACCTGGCAATGCTCCAAGCCCGACGAAATGGCCTATGTGCTGGAGCATCTGCACGAACTGGTGGCCAAGGAAGTCCATGGATCGGGCGGCTATGGCATGCTGATCGGCCCCAAGGCGAGCAAGGCCGAGGTCGAGGCCTATGCCGAGCGGATCAAGGCCAATCCCGGCGAATTCATCGCCCAGCCGACGCTCGACCTGTCGACCGTGCCGACCCTGGGGCCGGCGAGCGTGGTCGGCCGTCATGCCGATTTCCGTCCCTATTGCCTGGTCGGCAAGCAGTTGCGGCTGGTCCCCGGTGGCCTCACCCGCGTGGCGCTGACCGAAGGGTCGCTGGTGGTCAATTCCAGTCAGGGCGGCGGGGTTAAGGATACCTGGGTGTTGCAGGACTGATGGGCGCGACCGCTTCTCTCCTTCCGATTGCCCCTGATGATGCAGGGCCGGGCGCAACGACGCCGGCCCCCACGGTGAAAAGAGCCAAGACATGCTGAGCCGGACCGCCGAAAATCTCTTCTGGATGGCGCGCTATATGGAGCGCGCCGAAGCCACCGCCCGACTGCTGTCAATGGGGCAGCGCATGGCGATCCTGCCGGGCGCGCATCATCGCGACGAATGGCGGTCGGTCGTGCGCGCGACAGGCGCCGGGCATCAGTTTCCCGACGGCGTGCCGGTGACGGAAAGCGATGTCGTGTCCTTCCTGATGCTGGACGCGGACAATCCCAGCTCGATCCGTTCCTGCCTGCTCAAGGCCCGCGCCAATGCCAAATCGGCGCGCACCATGCTGACCCAGGACATGTGGGAGGCGCTCAACGACGGCTGGCGCAAGCTAGACAGCTATGACGTGGCCGAGGCCAAGGCGCAGCTGCCGGCGCTGATCGACTGGGTGAAGACCCGTGTCATGACCTTCCGCGGCGCGGCCCATTCGGGCCAGCTGCGCAATGAAGGCCATGACTTCCTGCGCTGCGGCTCTGCGCTCGAACGGGCGCAGATGACGCTGCGGCTGCTCGACGTGAAATATTATGTGCTGCTGCCCGAAACCGAAGTCATCGGCGGCAATCGCGATCATTATCAATGGACGTCGGTGCTTTATGCGCTGTCGGGCGCGCGCGCCTATCATCATGTCTATGGCGGCACCTACACGCCCTGGCAGATCACCGATTTCCTGATGCTCAACCGGCTGTTCCCGCGCAGTGTCGCCTATTGCTGCGATCAGCTCGCCTATCGGCTCAACCGGCTGGCCGGCTGGCACAATGCGCGCGGCACCTGTCATGACACGGTGAAGCAGCTGGTGAGCGAGCTGGAGGAACTGGACGCCGGCGAGATTTTCCGTCGCGGCCTGCATGAAACGGTGCAGTACAGCCTGATGATGAGCAACCGGCTCGGCGTCGAAATCGCCGAAACCTATCATTTCGGCTGAAGGGGGAGGGGAAGCGCGCCATGAAATTGCTCGTCCGTCACCAGACCGTCTATGGCTATCCCGCCTCCGCCGGCCGCGTCGCCATGCGGCTGAAGCTGGTGCCGGTCGATACGCCGGGCCAGAAGGTCCATGACTGGCAGGTCAGCATCAATGGCGAGGCGCTGACCAATTTCCGTCCCAACAGCTATGGCGAGATGGAGGCGGTCTGGGTCCGTCATGACAGCCTGAACGAGGCGGTGATCGTGGCCGAGGGGCTGGTCGAGACGCGCGAGACCCATGGTATTGGCGGTCTGCCGCAATGCCGGGTCGATGCCCGCTATTTCCTGCGCGACACGGCGCTGACCAAAGCATCCGATGCGATCCGCGCAATGGTCGCCGCTCTTCCCGAGGGCGACGGGCCGCTGGCGCAGCTCCATGCCCTGTCGGCCGCGATCAGCGATGCCGTCCACTATCGGCCGGGCGTGACCAGCGCCGACACGACCGCGGCGCAGGCCTTCGCGCTGGGTGCTGGCGTGTGCCAGGATCATGCCCAGATATTCCTTGCCGGTGCGCGCCTGCTGGGCGTCCCGGCCCGCTATGTCTCGGGCTATCTGCTCGCGTCCGAAGGCGATCTGCTGCACGAAACCCATGGCTGGGCCGAAGCGCTGGTGCCGGGGCTGGGCTGGGTCGGATTCGATCCGTCCAACCGCGTCTGCGTCACCGAACGCTATCTGCGCTTGGCCAGTGGTCTGGATGCCGACGAAGCTGCCCCGATACGGGGCTCCGTTACGGTCGCGGGCGATATCAGCATTGACGCCGATGTCCGGATCGCGCAGGCGGAAGACGGAGTCGAGGAACGGCAATTGCAACGCCAGCAACAGCAGAGCACGCCCACGCCCCGCTCCTAGGGTAGAGATAAGCAGGACTTCGGGGCGATGACCTATTGTGTGGCGGTACGCGTGGACCAGGGGCTGGTCATGCTGTCGGACACCCGGACCAATGCGGGCATGGACAATATTGCCCGCTTCCGGAAAAGCTTCACCTATCATGTCGAGGGTGAGCGGGCGATCACCTTGCTCTGTTCGGGCAATCTGTCGATCACCCAGGGTGTGAAGACGATGCTGTCGCGCGCGATCCGCGAGGCGGAGAGCGACCCCGAGGTCGAAACCATCCTCAATTGCGACACGATGCACCGCGCGGCGCAGCTGGTGGGCGACGCGATGCGCACCATGCAGGGCCGCTATCGTGAGAGCATCGCCATGGACGGATCGGCCGCCAGCGCCTCGATCATGATCGCGGGCCAGCGCAAGGGCGGCAAGCCGCGCCTCTATCTCATCTATTCGGCCGGCAATTTCATCGAGGCGACCGAGGACACGCCCTTCTTCCAGATCGGCGAGCATAAATATGGCAAGCCGATCCTCGACCGCATCATCCAGCGCGAGACGAGCCTGGAGGACGCGACCAAGGCAGTGCTGGTGTCGATGGATTCGACCCTGCGTTCCAACCTGTCGGTCGGCATGCCGCTCGACCTCACCGTGATCGAGACCGACACGTTCGACTTCCGCGTCCGCACCCGGATCGAGGCGGACAATGAGGAGTTCGCCATGATTTCGCAGGGCTGGTCCGCCGCGCTGCGGAAGGGGTTCGAGGATCTGCCCAACGTCCTCGATTAAGGGGAGGGGACTCTAACCCGCCACCTCCATCAACATTGTCGCGACCGCTTCCGGCTCGGTGATCATCAGGTCATGGCCGGTATCGATCTCGAAATTGCGATGCCCTTCCAGCTGGCGGGCGCGGGCCTCCTCCGGGCTGTTCTGCAACGCATGGGTGCAATTGATATTGGTGCGCGGCAGGCGAAATGCCGCGTCGCCATTTTCGAGCCGTAGCGGCTGGCCGAAACATTTCCACGGATGCGGCGTCAGCCGCGCGTCGGTCCACGCGACATCGGCCGGGTCAGTGATGCCGAAAAAGCCCGCCATGCCGGGGAAGGGCCACATCACCAGTTCGATCCCGTCGACGGTGCGGCCCATGGTACGCGTCGGCTCCATCTGCGCCGGTGCCACCATTTCCAGCGATTCCCCGTCCCTGGGGTGGGCGGCGTCCAGATAGACCAATTCGCGGATGCGCTCGGCCGCGCGATCGGCGACGCCGGTGATCACCATCCCGCCATAGCTGTGCCCGACCAGGATGACATCCTGGAGCCCCTCGAACGTCATCAGCGCCACCACATCCTGGATATGCGTGTCGAGATCGATGTCGGCGTTCAGCAGATGGGCGCGCTCGCCAAGGCCTGTCAGCGTCGGGCAATGGACCTCATGCCCCGTCGTGCGCAGCCGCCGCGCGACCTTCTGATAGCACCAGCCGCCATGTCCCCCGCCATGCACCAGCACGAATGTCGCCATGCTCCGTCTCTCCCATTCCATATCCACCCGTCATTTGTGATATATTGTGGATCATAAGGCAACGCGGCTTGTGCAACGCCTCGGCGATGCTGCGCCTCAACCTTTGGCCGTCCCAAGCAAATCTCCTGCCCAACTCCTGCTTGCGCGGGGGCTGGCAGGGCCTATCTCTGGCGGCCACACGAATCGCAGCTGGAATTATCGATGACCGCCACCCACTCCACCCGCATGCTCATTCTCGGTTCCGGCCCGGCCGGCCTGTCCGCCGCCATCTATGGCGCGCGCGCGGGCCTGGCGCCGATCGTCGTGCAGGGCATGCAGCCGGGCGGCCAGCTGACCATCACCACCGACGTCGAAAATTATCCGGGCTTCAAGGATGTGATCCAGGGCCCCTGGCTGATGGAACAGATGCAGGCCCAGGCCGAACATGTCGGCGCGCAGATGATGTATGACCAGATTGTCGACGTCGACCTGTCTGAACGTCCCTTCAAGCTGAAGGGCGACAGCGGCACCCTCTATGTCGCCGACACGCTGGTCATCTGCACCGGTGCCCAGGCCAAGTGGCTGGGCGTCGAGGGCGAGGAGCATCTGCAGGGCAAGGGCGTCAGCGCCTGCGCCACTTGCGACGGCTTCTTCTATCGCGGCAAGAAGGTCGTGGTCATCGGCGGCGGCAACACCGCGGTCGAGGAAGCGCTCTACCTCACCAACCACAGTCATGACGTGACCCTGATCCACCGCCGCGACTCGCTGCGCGCGGAAAAGATCCTGCAGCAGCGCCTGCACGCCCATCCCAACATCAAGGTGCTGTGGAACAAGGCGGTCGACAAGTTCGTCGGCGGCGGCACGCCCGAAGGTCTGGTCGGCGTCGATCTGACCGACACCGTCACTGGCGAGAAGTCGCACGTGCCGACCGATGGCGGCTTCGTCGCGATCGGGCATCACCCCGCGACCGAATTGTTCGACGGCAAGCTGCCGCTCGATGAAGGCTATATCGTGGTGGAGAAGGGCACGACCCACACCGCCATTCCCGGCGTCTTCGCGGCCGGCGACGTGACCGACAAGATTTACCGTCAGGCAGTGACCGCGGCCGGCATGGGCTGCATGGCCGCCCTCGACGTCGAACGCTTCCTCGCCGAAGCCGACTTCGAGCAGCTGGTCGAAGCGTAAGAAAAAAAGGGCTGGGCCGGAAACGGCTCAGCCCGAACTTTTTTGGGACAGGGCGGCTTTCAGCCCAGCTTGGCGCGCAGGAACGCGACCAGCGTGCCGAAGGTCTCGAACGTGTCGCCGTCGATATCCTCATCCTCGATCAGGATGTCGAAGCGATCTTCCATTTCGGTGAGCAGGCCGGCAACAGCCATCGAGTCCAGCTCGGGCAGGGCGCCGAACAGCGGCGTGTCGGCCTCGAACGCATCGGCCCGCTCCTGCGACAGGCTCAGCACATCGCGCAGCAGCGCCCGCACCAGGGTTTCGATATCGTCTGTCCGGTCGACCGGCTGAATGGATTGCGCCCGCATGATGGCGGCTATCTAATGGCTCGCCGCCTATCCGACAAGCGCGGAAATGCAGGTGCGCGCGGCGGGAATCCAGCTGGATGCGCGACGCGGATTGAACAGGTCGATCTGATGGAGGGGAATGCGCTCGTCCATCCATTCGCGCTTATAGTCATTGTCACCGGTGCCATAATCGATCGTTGCGACCCGATCCTGGTCGATGGCATGGGCGAAAATCGCATGGCTCAGCAAGGTGCCGGGCGATCCTTCGTCCTGGGCGCTGTCATGGGCCAGCTTGTGGATCAGCGCCGTGCCATGTTCCACCGTCCATAATTGGGTCGCCACGGCGCGGCCGTCCAGCCGGGCAAAGCCCAGCCGCAAGGTGCCGGCATCGCTTTCCCGCTGCGCCAGGACGCGCAGGAAGTTGAGGCCAGGCTCGGGTGCCTTCCAGCTGTGGGCCTGGACATCGACATAATCCTGCCACAGCGCGTCGGTCAGCTTGTCATGGATGCTGAGGTCGTAACGGCCCTGCCGGGCCTTGCGCCGCACCTGGTTGCGCAGCCGGCCGGGACGCTGCGCCCAATAGCTGGCGAAATCCCGGCCATCGACGTGCAGCAGATATCGGCCGCCCATCGGCCGCTGCACCGCGAACCAGCCTGCGCGGCGAAAGGCGCCGATCAGCGGGTCGGGCAGGGCAAGCGGATAGAGGTTGATCTGCGCCTGTTCGCGCAGCAGATGGCGGGCGATATTTTCCAGCAGCCGGGCCTGTTGCTGCGCGTCCGGCTCCCCCAGAAAAATGGGGCTCCAGGCGAAACTATACCAATTGGCAAGGGCAGTTAGGCGACGAGCCGAGGGCGCGAGAAGGAACAACCAGGCCTCGCAGGCGTCCTCAGTCTGTTGGAACACCCTGAGCGGGGTGTCGCCAAGGCAAAGGGGGTGCAATGTTTCAAACCAGTCCAGCCGGTCGAACAGGCTGTCGATATGGGCGCGGTCCATCCGGCCGCCGATCGCCGACCGCACTTCCGACAGCGTCCGATATTCCCTTGGGACCAGCAACCTATTATCTCCCGGCACCTTAGCTGCCCTTAGGACCTAATTCTGGACATGACGTTAAGCGACCCCCTGTTGGCTTCCAAGGCGCCAATCGACGATGCCGATGTGCAGCCGATAGACCATCTGCTGCTGCGTGGCGATCCGGAACGGCCGGCGCTCGCAGGGCGATCGGGCGCGCAGGATTATGCCGAACTGGAACAGGCGCTTGGTCGCCTCGCCGGATGGCTGGCGGGCTTTGGCCTCGCGCCCGGCGCGCGGGTGGCGAGCTGGGTGGCCAAGGGGCCGGTCGCGGCGCTGATGCCGCTCGCCGCGCCGCGCGCGGGGCTTGTCCATGTCCCCATCAATCCGCTGCTCAAACATGCGCAGGTCGCCCATATCCTGGCCGATAGCGGTGCGGCGCTGCTGATCGGCACGGCCAGCCGCCTGTCGACGCTGGCACCCGGCGATGTCCCGGCTGACTGTCATCTCCATCGCGAGGATGATGCGGCCGCGGGGATGAGCGGCGGCGCGGCGTTGCCGCCGTCCGATGCCGCGCCCGATGCTCTGGCTGCAATCCTCTATACCAGCGGATCGACCGGCCGTCCCAAGGGGGTGATGCTCAGCCACGCCAATCTCTGGCTCGGCGCGTTGTCGGTGGCCCATTATCTGGGTCTGGCGCCGGAGGACCGGACGCTGTGCGTGCTGCCCTTCAGCTTCGACTATGGCCAGAACCAGCTGCTTTCCACCTGGTATGCGGGCGGTTGCGCCTATCCGCTTGATTATCTGACCCCGCGCGACGTGGTGAAGGCGGTCGATCGCTGGGATATCACCACCCTGGCCGGGGTGCCGCCGCTCTGGGTGCAACTCACCGAACTGGACTGGCCGGCGGAAATCGCAGCCAGGCTCCGGCGCCTGACCAATAGCGGCGGGGCACTGACCCGGCCGCTGGTCGCGCGGCTGCGTGCGCTGTTCCCGCAGGCCGATCTCTATCCCATGTATGGCCTGACCGAAGCCTTCCGCTCTACCTATCTGCCGCCCGCGCTGGTTGACAGTCACCCGGATTCGATGGGGTCGGCCATTCCCTTTGCCGAGATATTGGTGGTCCGTCCCGATGGCTCGCTGGCCGAGGACGACGAGCCGGGCGAACTGGTCCATGCCGGGCCGCTGGTGGCGCAGGGCTATTGGCAGGATGCGGCGCGCACCGCCGAGCGCTTCAAGCCCGCTCCGGCCGCTTCGCGCCATGGCGGTACCGCCGTATGGTCCGGCGATACCGTTCGCCGCGACGCGGATGGGCTGCTCTATTTCGTCGGCCGCGACGATGCGATGATCAAGTCGGCCGGCAATCGCATCAGCCCCACCGAGATCGAGGAGGCGGCGGTCGCTGTTCCCGGCGTGGCGGAGGCTGTCGCTCTTGGCGTCAAGGATGAGCGGCTGGGGCAGGCGGTGCTGCTGCTGCTGCGCGCCGCCGATCCCGAAATATCTGCGGCTGTTGCCGTCCATCTGAAGGCCGAACTGCCCAATTTCATGCAGCCGCGCGAGACGCTAGTGCTTGCACAGTTCCCGCGTAACCCCAATGGCAAGATCGATCGAGTCGCGCTGGCCAAGGAGTATGCGTCATGAAGCCCATGGGCCCCATTCCCGCCTGGTTCGCCGAGGAAGAAGGCATGCTGCTGATCGGCGGCTGCGGCGCGGCGAGCCTGGTCGACGAAGCGGGCGACACGCCGCTGTTCGTCTATGACATGGGCATCATCGAGGCGCAGGTCCGCCGCTTCCGCGAGGCGATCCCCAAGCGGATCGATCTTCATTATGCGATCAAGGCCAATCCTTATGCGCCGCTGCTCTCGCGCATGGCGGGGCTGGTCGACGGGTTCGATATCGCATCGGGCGGCGAACTGGCGATGGCGCTGGAGGCCGGCATGGACCCGTCGCGGATCAGCTTTGCCGGACCGGGCAAGCGCAATGACGAACTGGAAGCCGCCATCCATGCCGGCATCACCATTAACCTGGAGTCCGAGTGGGAGGGCGCGCGCGCGCTGACCGTGGCGGAGCGCCTGGGGAAGGTGCCGCGCCTCGCCGTGCGGGTGAACCCGGATTTCGACCTCAAAGGGTCCGGCATGCGCATGGGCGGCGGCGCCAAGCCCTTCGGCGTCGATGCCGAACGCGCGGCCGCGCTGGCGCGTGCGATGATCGATGGCGGCGCGGACTGGCGCGGCTGGCACATCTTTGCCGGCAGCCAGGCGCTTGATCCCATGGCGATCATCGAGACCCAGGCGGCGACCATCGATCTGGCGGCGCGTCTCTCCGATGCGGTCGGCGCCGCGCCACCGCTCGTCAATCTGGGCGGCGGTTTCGGCATTCCCTATTTTCCCGGTGACGAGCGGCTGGACATCCGGCCGATCGGCGTCGCGCTCGACACTGCGCTCAACGCGCTGCCCGATATCCTGACCGACAGCGCATTCGCGATCGAGCTGGGCCGCTGGCTGGTGGGGGAGGCTGGCATCTATCTGACCCGTGTGGTCGACGTGAAGCAAAGCCAGGGTGAAACCTTCGTCGTCGTGGATGGCGGCCTGCATCATCAACTGGCGGCCAGCGGCAATTTCGGCACGGTCGTGCGGCGCAACTATCCGATCGCGGTGGCCAACCGCTTCGGGCGCGAGCCGACCACCCAGCCGGTCAATGTCGTGGGCTGCCTTTGCACGCCGATCGACCGGCTGGGCGAAAAGGTCGCGCTGCCGCCAGTCGATGTCGGCGATTTTATCGCGATCTTCCTTGCCGGTGCCTATGGCGCGTCGGCAAGTCCCGCGGCCTTTCTTGGCCACCCAAGTCCTCGTGAACTATTACTTGGCTAATCCATGTCCGACAGCAGGCCTAACCCTATCTTTACCCTTTTCCGGCATGACGAGGATGAAGCCATGGGCCTGCACGCGATCATTTTTTCCGGTCGCGCGTCGGCTATGATGGTATGAAGGGGTGAATTTTATGCGTTTCCAGCGGATTTCCAGGCTCCTGATCGGTGCATCGTTGCCTGCGGTGGCTCTGTCGGGCTGCGCTTCGACCGGCTCCGCGCCGCAGCTTCCCCCCGCATCCTTCGTCGCGACCCAGGAAGGGCCGGGCGAGGAATATATCATCGGTCCGCTCGATAATCTGACGATCTTCGTCTGGCGCAACCCGGAACTGGGCGCCAAGGTGCAGGTGCGTCCCGATGGCCGCATCACCACGCCGCTGATCACCGACATGCCGGCCGTCGGCAAGACGCCCAAGATGCTGTCGGATGACATCAAGCTGGCGCTGACCCAATATATCGAAAATCCGCTGGTATCGGTGATCGTCGACAATTTCTCCGGCACCTACAGCCAGCAGGTGCGGATCGTCGGCGCGACCGAAAAGCCGGCCTCCATCCCCTATCGCGCGAACATGACGCTGCTTGACGCGATGATCTCTGTCGGTGGCCTCAGCGAATATGCGTCCGGCAATCGCGCCCGGCTGGTCCGCTTCGACAAGGCGAGCGGCAAGCAGAAGGAATATCAGGTCCGCATCGGCGACCTGCTCAAGAAGGGCGACACCAAGGCCAATGTCATGCTGGCGCCTGGCGACGTCATCATCATTCCGGAAAGCATGTTCTGATCATGGCGGGTCTGTACGACGAGCTGCTGGTCCTCCTCCACGGCATATGGAGCCGGCGCTGGATCGCGCTGGCCGTGGCCTGGGGCGTGTGCATGCTGGGCTGGCTGGGCGTGTCGCTCATCCCCAATGGCTATGAATCCAAGGCGCGGGTCTATGTGAACACCCAGTCGCTGCTGGAGGACAAGATCGGCATCACCCAGGTCCAGTCCCAGCAGGATCTGGACCGGGTGCGCCAGACGCTGCTGAGCGCGGAGAATCTGGAAAAGGTCGTGCGCGGCACCGACCTTGCCCAGACCATTTCCGGGCCGCGCGACGTGGCGGGCAAGATCACCACCCTGCGTGAGCATATCACCGTGCTGGCCCAGGCCGACCCCAGCATGATCGACATCAGCGCGACCTCGGCCGACAGCGGCCTGTCGGATGGCGCCAATGCCCGCATCGCCCAGCAGGTGGTGCAGAAGCTGATCGACATCTTCCAGGAAGAAAATCTGACCGGCGGTCGCGCCGAGACCCGTCAGAGCCTGGCCTTCCTCGACCAGCAGATCGCCGGTCGCGGCAAGCAGCTCGAAGCCGCCGACAAGCGGCGCGTCGAATTTGCCCAGCGCTATGCCAGCGTGCTGCCGGGCGCCGGCACGATCAGCCAGCGCATGGATGCGGCCCGTCTGGAGATCAACAATATCGATGCCCAGCTGGTGCAGGCGCAGAGCGCGCTGAGCGCAATGAACGGCCAGCTCGCCGGCACCCCGGCGACCCTGCCGGGCGTGGCGGTCGGTGGCGGTGCATCCCCGCTGGCCCAGGCCCAGGCCGAACTCGCCGGCATGCGCGCACGCGGCTGGACCGCCAGCCATCCCGACGTGATCGCCGCCCAGCGGCAGGTCGATAATCTGCGTCGCCAGGGCGGCGCCAATGGCGCGGCCGCTGCCGGCACGCCCAATCCCGCCTATCTGTCGATCAAGTCGATGCAGGCGGAACGGGCCGCCACCGTGCAGGCGCTGTCGACCCGCAAGGCGCAGCTTCAGGCCGATCTCAACACCATGACCGCGCATCAGATCGATGAGCCGGGCGTGGCGTCCGAACAGGAAAAGCTGGATCGCGACTATGCCGCGCTCCAGACCCAATATGACAAGCTGCTCGCCGACCGCGAGGAGATCCGCCTGCGTGGCGACGTGAAGACCGAGACCGGCGCGGTGCAGTTCAGCGTGCTTCAGCCCGCCAGCCTGCCGACGGCGCCCGCTGCACCCAACCGGCCGCTGCTGTTGCTGGGCGTGCTGATCCTCGGCATCGGCGCCGGCATCGGCGTCGCTTTCGCGATCGGCCAGCTCAAGGGCACCTTCCCGACGGCCGCCCGTCTGGAACGGGCGGTGGACATTCCGGTCGCCGGGTCGATCACCCAGGTCGCCAGCACGGCCCAGGTCGCTCTCGACAAGCAGCGGATGAAATGGTTTGCGGGCGCCAGCGGCGGCCTGGCTGCCCTGTGTCTGTTGTTGATCGCCGTCGAATTCATCCAGCGCGGTACGGCGTGAAGGAGCCTGATCCCATGAACCAGCATAGCCCCATCAAGGGCCGCGGCTCGCTGATCGAACGCGCCACCGAGATTTTCGATTTCCAGGCGGCCCTGCGTGGTCGTGCGGCCCCGGCGGTCGACGTGCCGGCCGATGCGCCGCCACCGCCGCCCATGTTCGATCCCGCGGCGCCGGCTCCGGCCCCGGTCATGTCCGACGAAGCGCCGATCTTCCGTGCCCAGGCCTGGACCAGTCCGGCCCAGCCGGTCGATCGCGACCGACTGACCGAAGCCGGTTTCCTGGTGCCCGGCGCGCCGGTCACCGCGATGAGCGAGGAGTTCCGCCTGCTCAAGCGCGGGCTGCTGACCCATCTTCAGGACAATCCGCGCGGCAACCGCATCCTCCTCTGTTCGCCCCATAGCGGCGAGGGGAAGACCTTCTGCGCGATCAACCTGGCGCTCAGCCTGGCGGCCGAGCAGGATCGCGAGATTTTGCTGGTTGATGCCGATTTCGGCAATCCGGGCATCCCCGAAACGCTCGGCCTGCAGGCCGGTCCGGGGCTGATGGACGCGCTCGCCGATCCGTTGGTTGCGATCGAAGATTGCGTACTGCGCACCGACATTCCCTCGCTGTCGGTCCTGCCAGCAGGCCAGCGCAGCCATGCCGACACCGAATATCTCGCCTCGGCGCGCACCGAGATGCTGCTGCAACGGCTGACCGAGGGGCGGTCCGACCGCATCATCGTGTTCGATTCCCCGCCCTTGCTCGCGGCCTCGCCCGCCGCCGTGCTGGCCAGCCATGTCGCGGTCGCGCTGCTGGTGGTGCGCGCCGACAAGACGTCGGAAAGCGCGCTGCGGGAGGCGGCTGCACTGCTCAAGGGCGGGGCGCAGGTCCAGTTGCTGCTCAACGCCGTCCGCTACACCGGCGGCGCCCGTCGCTTCGGTTCCTATTATGGCAAGGGCGAGGCGGGATGACCGCGCGCGCCCTGATCGCCGGCACCTCGCTGCTGGTGCTTGCCAGTGTCAGCGCCCCGGCGCTGGCGCAAGGCACGCCCGTGTCGACCAAGAAGGTCGATGTCACGCCTTATCTGGGCATCGACCAGGTGGTGATGGTGCCGCTCAAGGGCGACGGCGACGTCGTGACCTACACCAATCTTACCGCCGGCGTGACGGTGGAAGTCCAGACCCGCCGGCTCAATGCCGCGGCGGACGTCCAGTATATGCACAGTTTCGGCTGGGGCCACGCGACCGATTCCGACGTGCTGAGCGGTATCGCCAATGCCGGCTACAAGTTGACCCCCGAAATCACCCTGCAGGCCGGCGGTATCGCCTCGCGCGTGCGGACCGACGGCTATTCGGGCGCTGCGGCGATCGACAACCGTTTTACCAGCCAGATCTGGGGCGGCTATATCGGCCCCAGCTACGCCACGAAGGTCGGCGATCTCGACATCAAGGCTTCCTATCGGCTGGGCTATGCCCGCGTCGATGATGATGTCGATGTGAATGTCCCCGGCGCCGCGATCGCCAATGGCTCCTTCGCACAAAGCTGGTCGCACGACCTCAAAGGCTCCGTCGGCTTCGCGCCGGGCACGGTTCTGCCGGTCGGCCTGACCGCCAGCGCCGGCTACAGCCGCGAGGATGCCAGCCAGCTCGACCAGCGGTTCGAGGATGTCTGGGGCCGGGTCGATGCGATCATGCCGGTCTCGCCCACGGTCGCGCTGCTCGGTGGCATCGGCTATGAGGATATCGAGATCAGCCAGCGCGCGCCCTTGCTGGACGAGGATGGCGTACCGACCATTCGCAATGGCCGCTATGTCACCGACAAGAGTTCGCCGCGCGAACTTTATTATGATTTCGGCGACCTGATCTGGGATGTGGGCGTGCTGTGGCGGCCCAATCGCCGTACCTCCTTGAAGGCGACGGTGGGCGAACGCTATGGCGGCATGTCCTATCAGGGCCAGTTCACCTGGCAGGGGCGCAATAGCAGCATCGGCATCGCCGTGTTCGATGGCATTGAAAGCTTCGGCCGGATGATCACGGCGGATGCGGCGGCCTTCACCGGCACCAACCTGATCGTGCCGCGCAATCCCTTCACCGGCGATCTCACCGGCTGCGCCTTCTCGCCGACCGGCGGGGGCGAATGCTTCAACGATGCGCTGGCCGGCATCACCGGCGCCAATTTCCGCTATCGCGGCGTCGCCGGCCAATATTCCACCCGGCGCGGCCCCTGGGGCTTTGGCCTGGGCGGCGGCTATTCCAACCGCAAATTCATCACGCCGACCACCCAGAGCGTGCTGATCAGCGGCACCCGCGACCAGAATTGGTATGGCAATGGCACCGTCACCTACGCGTTCAACGACCGCGATTCCCTGGATACGGCGGTCTACATCAATTATTTCGATGCCAGCGGCGCGCGCGCGGACGTCTTGAACTATGGTGCCTTCACAAGCTATTTCAGAGGCTTGACCAGGAAACTTACGGCATCGGCTTCGCTCGGCGTCGATGCGGCGAAGGCGGATGATTTTGACACGCTGATCAACGCGATGGGCCAGATCGGCCTGCGTTACAGCTTTTAAGGAAATTCGGGCTATAACGGCGTCTATGCGACGCCGGTCGGCCGGATGGAGACGACAGATGTACGATCAGTTCTATGGATTGCAGGGGCGCCCGTTCCAGCTGACGCCGGACCCGCATTTCTATTTCGAGAGCACGACGCATCGCAAGGCGCTGTCCTATCTGGGCTATGGCCTGGCGCAGGGCGAGGGCTTCATCGTCATCACCGGCGACATCGGCGCCGGCAAGACGACGCTGGTCGGCCATCTGATGAGCACGATCGATCCGGCGCGCCTGACCGCGACCAAGATCGTGTCGACCCAGGTTGAAGGCGACGACATGCTGCGCCTTGCCGCGCAGAGCTTCGGCCTGGCCACTGACGGCGTCGCCAAGGCGCAGATATTGCGCCAGATCGAGGCCTATTTGCAGGGGCAGGCCCGTGCCGGCCGCCGCTCGCTGCTGATCGTGGACGAAGCGCAGAACCTGCCGGTTTCGGCGATCGAGGAACTGCGCATGCTGTCCAACTTCCAGTTGGGCGGCCAGTCGCTGCTGCAGATATTCCTGCTCGGCCAGCCCGAATTTCGCGACCTCGTCCGCTCGCCCGAGCTGGAGCAACTGCGCCAGCGCGTGATCGCGACCCATCATCTCGACCCGATGCTGCCGCAGGAGGTCGAACCCTATATCAGCCATCGCCTGACGCTGGTCGGCTGGACCGGCAATCCCTATTTCACCGACGATGCGCTCGACGCCATCTATGCCGCCACCGGCGGCGTGCCGCGTCGCATCAACGCGCTGGTCAGCCGCGTGCTGCTGCTGGGCGCGCTGGAGCAACTGACCGAGATTGACGGTCAGGCGGTCCAGGCGGTGATCGAGGATATGGGCGTGGACGAGGATGTCAGCGCCGAACCGATTGCGCCGTCCGTGCTGGATACCGCTGGCGAAACCGCGCCGGAACCGATCGCACCGGCCGAACCGGTCGCCGCTGCCCCCGCACCGCAGGCGGTCGCCTGGCAGGCGCCGGCGCAGCCCGATCTCGTGTCGCCGGCCGTGCATGAGGAGATCGAGGCGCTGCGTGCCGAGATCGCCGCCCTGCGCGCGATGCAGAACCATGCCTCCTATGCCGCGCCGACGGTCGATCCCGAAGCGCTCAAGGGCTGTTTTGCCCTGATCGAGGAGCGCCTGTCGGGCCTCGAATTCCGCGTCGAGGAACAGGATGCGGCGCTGCGCCGCGTGCTGACCCTGCTGGTTGACTGGGTCGAGCGCGACGAACGCGCCGCCGATCCGGAGCGCAACGCCGCCTGATCGCGCCCGCGCGCACAACCGGGACAAGATCATGATGCACAATGCCCTGTCCGTCGATGTCGAGGACTGGTTCCAGGTCGGCGCCTTCGAGCGGACGATCGACCGTTCCGACTGGGAGGGGCTGACGCATCGCGTCGAACGCAACACCGATGCGGTGCTGGACCTGTTCGCGCAGGCCGGCGTCACCGCGACCTTCTTCACGCTGGGCTGGGTGGCCGAACGCTATCCCGCGCTGATGCGTCGCATCGCCGATGCCGGGCATGAAGTCGCCAGCCATGGCTATGACCATGCCCGCGTCTTCACCTTCACCCCCGAACAGTTTCGCGCCGACCTGCGCAAGTCCCGCGCGATCCTGGAGGATGCCAGCGGGCAGAAGGTGTCGGGCTATCGCGCGCCCAGCTTCTCGATCGACCCGCGCACGCCCTGGGCACATCCGATCCTGGCGGAGGAAGGCTATGCCTATTCCAGCAGCGTCGCGCCGATCCGGCACGACCATTATGGCTGGCCCGATTCGCCGCGCTTCGCCTGGAAGCCGGTGGCGGGATCGGATCTGCTCGAACTGCCGGTGACTACGGCAAAGCTTGGCCAGCGGACGCTGGCGGCCGGGGGCGGGGGCTTTTTCCGCCTGCTGCCCTATGGCTTTTCGCGCTGGGCGATCCGCCAGGTGAATGGGCAGGCGCAGCGGCCCGCCATCATTTATTTCCACCCCTGGGAAATCGACCCGGATCAGCCGCGCGTCGCCGGTGCGCCGCTGCGCTCGCGGGTGCGCCACTATACCAATCTGTCCGTCATGGCCGCCAAGCTGCGCCGCCTGACCCAGGATTTCGCCTGGACCCGCGTCGATGCGCTGGTGGCGCAGGAAGCGGCGCGCGCCGCATGATCGCGGGCAATCGGGCCGATCTGGCGATCACCACGCTGGACCTTGCCGATCCGGCACAGGCGCAGGCGGCCGATGCCTATGTGCTGGCCCATGGCGCCAGCACGCCCTTCCATCGCCCGGCCTGGCTGATCGCGATCGAGCGGGCGACCGCGAACCGGGCGCTGATGCTCGCGGCGGTCGCGCCATCGGGCCAGATTTGCGGCCTGCTGCCGCTCCAGCATGTGCGCAGTCGCCTGTTCGGGCAGGCGCTGGTATCCGCCGCCTTCGCCGTCGATGGCGGCATATTGGCCGATGATCCCGCCGTGATCGCCGCCCTGGCTGCTGCCGCCCAGAATGAGGCGCGGGCACGCGGCGATGCGCCGGTCGAACTGCGCGGCGGTGTCGCGCCGGGGGAGGGGTGGCGCGTCTGCGAGGGCGAGCATGTCGCCTTCGTCCGCCCGCTTGCCGTCGATGACGAGGCGGAACTGCTCGCCATTCCGCGCAAGCACCGCGCCGAACTGCGCAAGGCGCTCGCCAATCCCGCGCTGGCCGTCGATCATGGCCGCTCCTCGGCGCATCTGTGCGACCATTATCGCATCTATGCCGAATGCGTTCGTAACCTCGGCACCCCGGTCTTCCCCGCGCGCCTCTTCCGCGAGGTGATCGCCGCCTTTGGCGCGGATGCCGATATCAGCATCGTGCGCGATGGCGAACGCCCGGTGTCGGCCGTGCTCACCCTCTATCATGGCGACCGGGTCATGCCCTTCTGGGGCGGCGGCGGCGCCGATGCGCGCCGGCTGCGCTCCAACGAGTTCATGTATTACCGGCTGATGAGCCATGGCCGCGCGCGCGGCGCCCGCCGGTTCGACTTTGGCCGGTCCAAGGTCGGCAGCGGCCAGGCCGCCTGGAAAAAGAGCTTCGGCTTCGATCCGCAGCCGCTCGTCTATTATGACTGGTCGCCCACCGGCCAGTTGCGCGACGTCAGCCCGACCAGTGCAAAATATCAGCGGCGGATCGAACTGTGGAAGAAATTGCCATTGCCGGTCGCCAATCTGCTGGGGCCGATGATCAGTCGGGGTCTTGGCTGATTACCATATATTCAGCCCTTCGGGCCTATGTTGGTGCCAGGGTACTGAGGGAATGAGCAGATGAATGCGATTGTCGATCTGAGCGTCATCGTCGGAGAGGCGCGCCTCTCCGATCCGGCTGTCGTGGCGGAAATCGATGCCTGGGTCTGCGCCCAGCCGGGCTCGACGCCCTTTCATCGACCGGCCTGGATCATGGGTGTGGAGGCCGGCACCGGCCAGAAGGCGATCATGCTGGTCGCCCGCACGCCATCGGGCGAGATCAACGGCGTGCTGCCGCTCACCCATATCCGTTCGGCCCTGTTCGGCAAGGCACTGGTCGGCAGCGGCTTCGCGGTCGATGGCGGCATTCTCGCGTCCCACCGCAAGGCGATCGCCAAACTGGCCGACGCCGCCTGGTATCAGGCGGAAAAGCTCGGCTGCGACACGCTGGAACTGCGCGGCGGTGAAGCGCCCGGTGGCGCCTCATGGCAGAACAAGGCCGACGCCTATCTCGGTTTCTCGCGCGCGCTTGCCGCCGATGACGAGGCGGAACTGAAGGCAATCCCCAAGCGCCACCGCGCGGAAATCCGCAAGGGCCTCGGCAACGACCTCCAGTTCGAGACCGGCCGCGACCAGCGGCTGCGCGACATCCATTATCGCCTCTACTGCCAGAGCGTCCATAATCTCGGCACGCCGGTCTTTCCGCGCGCGCTGTTCGATGCGATCCTCGACCGGTTCGGGGCGGATGCGGACATCGCTATGGTATCGAAGGACGGCAAGCCCCTGTCGGCGGTCATCAGCCTCTATCATGGCGGCGCCTGCATGCCCTATTGGCATGGCGCCGGGTTGGAGGCACGGGCGATGCGCTCCAACGAAGTCCTTTATTTCACCCTGATGCGCCAGGCTCGCGAGCGCGGCCTCACCCATTTCGACTTTGGCCGGTCGAAGGTCGGCACCGGACCCGCCGCCTGGAAGAAGACCTGGGGGTTCGAGGGCGATCCGCTCGGCTATCATCTGCGCACCGCGCCGGGCAAGGAGACGCGTGACGTCAACCCGCTCTCGCCCCAATATCGGCGCAAGGTGGAATTGTGGAAGAAGCTGCCGTTGCCCGTCGCCAACCTCATCGGTCCGCATATCGCGCGGGGCCTTGGATGACGGGCGAGCTTCTTTTCCTCTGCCATCGTATCCCGTTCCCGCCCGACCGGGGCGACAAGATCCGGTCCTATCATCTGCTCCAGCGGCTGGCACAGATGGCGCCGGTCCATGTCGGCTGCTTTGCCGATGATGATCGCGACATGGGCTTTGCTGCGGACATGGCGCGACTGACGGCCAGCCAGTGCGTGCTGAAGCGCGACCGGTCGCGCATCGTCGCCGGCCTTACCGGCCTGGCGCGCGGCCAGTCGCTGCTGGTGTCGCTGTTCGATCATCCGGGCCTGCATCGCTGGGTCGCCCAGGTCATGGCCGAACGGCCGATCCGCGCCGTCATTGCCTATTCGGCGCAGATGGCGCATTTCGTGCCCATGCTGCCGGCGGGGGTGCGGTTTCTGATGGATTTCGTCGATTTCGATTCGGCCAAATATGCCGCTTATGGGACGCAGGGATCCGGCCCGATGGGCTGGATCAACCGGCGCGAGGGCCGCGTGCTGCTCGATTTCGAGCGGCAGGTCGCGGCCCGCGCCGACATCTGCAGCTTCGTCAGCGAAGCCGAAGCGGCGCTGTTCCGCGATGCCTGCGGCCTTGGCCCGGACCGGATCGTCGCGCTCGAAAATGGCGTGGCGCTCGACTATTTCGACCCGGCGGCCGATTTCCCCGCCGTCGAGAAGGGGGCAGGGCCGCTGATCGTCTTCACCGGCCAGATGGACTATCGCCCCAATGTCGAGGCGGTCGAGAGTTTTGCGCGCCAGACGCTGCCCGCCATCCAGTCCGCACGCCCCGACGCGCGCTTCGCCATTGTCGGCCGCAACCCGTCGAAGCCGGTGCAGGCGCTGGCCGATCTGCCGGGCGTCATCGTCACCGGCGGCGTGCCCGATGTGCGCGGCTGGCTGGCGGCCGCCGATCTGGTGGTCGCGCCGCTGCGCATCGCGCGCGGAATCCAGAACAAGGTGCTCGAAGCCATGGCGATGGCCCGTCCGGTCGTCGCCTCGCCCCAGGCCGCCGAAGGCATTGATGCGGTCGATGGCCGCGATTTCCTGATCGCGGCCGATCCGGCGGCCGAAGCTGGGACGATCCTGTCGCTGCTCGCCGATCCGGCGCGAGGGGCTCAGCTCGGCCTCGCCGCCCGTCGCCGTGTCGAGGCGCGTTATCGCTGGTCGGCGACGCTCGGTGGCTTGCCCGACCTGCTGCTCGGCGCGCCGGGCAAGGCCGATCCGCAGGCCGCATGACCGATCGCGCCCGTTCCCTTGCCGACATGCCGCGCATCGGCCTTGCCGGCTGGCGTGGTCATCTGACCGCGCTGGGCGTGGTCGCGGCTGCCATCCTGACGCTCTTCTTTGACGATCTCTATTCGATGGTCTCGATCTGGTGGAACGCTTCCACCTTCGGCCATTGCCTCTTCATCCCGATCCTCATCGCCTGGCTGGTGCAGCAGCGTCTGCCCGGCTTGCGCCAGCTGGAGCCGGTCGCCTGGCCGCCGGGCCTGATCTGGCTGGGCCTTGGCGCCTTCGCCTGGCTGCTCGGCGCGGCGGCGGGCGTCGCGATGGTCCGCCATGGCGCGCTGGTCCTGATGCTCCAGGGCGCGGTGATCGCGCTGCTCGGGCCGATGGTGGCGCGCGCCTTGCTCTTCCCGCTCTTCTACGCCTTCTTCATGGTCCCCTTCGGTGAGGAGATCGTGCCGCATCTCCAGCTGGTGACGGCGCATCTCTCGATGATGTTCCTCACACTCGCGGGCGTGCCCGCCCATATGGAGGGCATCTTCATCACCACCCCGACCGGCTATTTCGAGGTGGCGGAGGCCTGTTCGGGCGCCAAATTCCTGATCGCCATGACCGCCTATGGCGCGCTGGTCTGCAATGTCTGCTTCCAGAGCTGGCCGCGCCGCATCCTGTTCATGGCCGGGGCGCTCACCTTGTCGGTGCTGGCCAATGGCGTGCGCGCCTTCGCCACCATATTGGTCGCCCATCTGACCACGGTCGATGCCGCCGTCGGTTTCGACCATGTCGTCTATGGCTGGGTGTTCTTCGCGATCATCATGATCATCGTGATGGCGACCGCTTGGCCATTTTTCGATCGCAAGCCCGGCGATCCCTGGTTCGATCCCGTGCCGCTGCAGCGCCCTGTCTGGCGGCAGGCGCCCGCCGGCATGATGGCGGCTATCGCGCTTGGCATCATCGTCGCCGCGCCGCTCTGGCTGGCGGCCACCGCGGCCACTGCCCGTCCGCTGCCATCGCATATCGATCTGCCGGCGGTGCCGGGCTGGACCCGCACCAGTGCCGCCCAGACCTATCCCTGGAAACCGCGCTTCGATGGCGCCGATCATTTCATCTCGGGCCGCTATGCCAATGCGCACGGACAGGTCGTGGACCTCGTTGTCGCTGCCTTTGACCGACAGGAGGACAAGCGCGAACTGGTCGGTTTCGGCCAGGGCGCGGTCGATCCCGACAAGGAATGGACATGGTCCTCACCCGCACCGGCGCCCGCCGACGCACGCGGCGAGCAGATAACCGGCCCCGGCCCGCTCGTCCGCCATGTCGTCAGCTTCTATGTGGTGGGGCAGGGCGCACCGACCGGCAGCAAGCCGGAGGTGAAGGTCCAGACGATGCTCGCCCGCCTGCTGGGCCGCGATCCGCGCTCGGTCGCGATCCTGGTGTCGGCCGAAGAGCATCCCGGCCATCCCTCCGACGCGGCGATTGCTACTTTCCTGCGCGATCTGGGCAATGTGAAGGAATTGGCTGACCGCAGCGCGGGCATAGGCTAGGACCGTAACAATGTGCGGAATTGCGGGCATCTTCCATCTCGAAACGGCCAAGCCGGTCGATCCCGCGCGGGTGCGCGCCATGCTGGACGTGATGCTGCATCGCGGCCCGGACGGCAGCGGCATCTGGACCGCGCCGGGCGTGGGGCTCGGCCATCTGCGCCTGTCGATCATCGACCTTGGCGGCGGCGCCCAGCCGATGCTGACCGAGGATGAAAGCCTGGTCGTCACCTTCAACGGCGAAATCTATAATTTCGCCGAGGTCCGCGCCGAACTGGAGGCGAAGGGCCATGTCTTCCGCACTGACAGCGATACCGAGGTCATCCTGCACGGCTATCGCCAATGGGGCGAGGAGTGCGTCAGCCGCTTCAACGGCATGTTCGCCTTCGCCCTGTTCGATGCGCGTGCCCAGTCGCTCTGGCTGGTGCGCGACCGGCTGGGGGTGAAGCCGCTCCATTATGCCCTGTTGTCGGACGGCAGCCTGATCTTCGGATCGGAACTGAAGAGCCTGCTTGCCCATCCGCTGCTCCGCCGCGCGCCGGACCTGAGCGCGGTCGAGGATTATCTCGCCTATGGCTATGTCCCCGACGATGCCTGCATGGTCGCGGGCGTGCGCAAGCTCGGGGCGGGTGAGACGCTACGCCTGGTGCGCGGCCGTCCGCTGCCCCATCCGCAGCGTTACTGGGACATCAGCTTTGCCGATCGCAGCAAGTCCAGGCCCGAGGCGCTGGAGGAGGAGCTGGTCGCCCTGATGCGTCAGGCGGTGCGATCGCGCATGGTGTCCGACGTGCCGCTCGGCGCCTTCCTGTCCGGCGGCGTCGACAGCAGCAGCGTCGTAGCGCTGATGGCGGAAGCCTCGAACCAGGCGGTCAAGACCTGCACCATCGGCTTCGATGTCGCCAGCCTGGACGAGACCGCCTATGCCGACCGGATCGCGCGGCGCTTCGCCACTGATCACCGCACGCGCATCGTATCACCCGATGATTATGGATTGGCCGACACGCTGGCCTTCCATTTCGACGAACCCTTTGCCGATGCCTCCGCGCTGCCCACCTACCGGGTCTGCGAACTGGCGCGCGAACAGGTGACGGTGGCCCTGTCCGGCGATGGCGCGGATGAGGCGTTCGCCGGCTATCGCCGCCACCGTTTCCAGATGCAGGGGGAAAGGCTGCGTGGCCTGATCCCCGCATCGGTGCGCGAACCCTTGTTCGGCACGCTCGGCCGCTATTATCCCAAGGCCGACTGGGCACCGCGCCCGCTGCGCGCCAAATCGACCTTCCTCGAACTGGCCGGCGACGGCGGGGAGGCCTATGCCGCCTCGGTCGGGGTGACGCCCCATGCGCTGCGCCAGCGCCTCTTCAGCCAGGATATGAAAAGCCGGCTGGGCACCTATCGCGCCGAGGATCGCTATATCAAGGCGATGGCCAATGCCCCGGCGCGCGACCCGCTCGATCGCGCCCAATATGCCGATATCCGCATCTGGCTGCCCGGCGACATCCTGACCAAGAGCGACCGGATGAGCATGGCCGTCAGCCTGGAAGCGCGCGAGCCGCTGCTCGACCATCGGCTGGTCGAATTTGCTGCCCGCCTGCCAGTAGCCCAGCGCATTCGCGGCAATAGCGGCAAGTACCTCATGAAGAAGGCGATGGAGCCCTTCCTGCCGCAGGATATTCTCTATCGCCCGAAAATGGGCTTCGTGACGCCGATCAGCGACTGGTTCCGCGGCGCGCTGGCGGGCGAGGCGACTGCCGTCGCGGGCGGCTCTGCGCTGGCCCGCACCGGCTGGTTCGACACGAAGATGCTGGCCAAGGTCGCGGCCGACCACAAGGCCGGCGTGGCCGACCATGGCCGGCTGCTATGGCAAATGGTGATGCTCGACAAGGCGCTCGGCCGGCTGTTCGGCGCGTGATCCCCTTGCAACCGGCCCCGCCCGGTGCCAACGGGACAGCATAATGATCATGCAGGGCGCCTCATTGACTGTCTCGAAGGAAATTGTGCGGCTGCGCCTTTATGCGCTGTGCCTGGCCGGCGACATGGCGGGGCTGTTCATCGCCTTCCTCCTCGCCAACTGGCTGGTCGTCGGCGCCTTCCTGGGCGAGCCGGGCAAGCCCCATGGTCTGGTGATGTTCTCGATGGTCGCGCCGCTCTATGCGATCCTCGCGGTGCAGGGCGGTGCCTATGGCATCAACACGCTGGATCGCGTGCGGCGCGGCATCTTCCGCGCCCTGCTGGCGCTGGCGCAGGCGGCGCTGCTGATGCTGCTGATCGTCTATCTGGGCAAGATCGCCGAACAGCTGTCCCGTCTGACCTTCCTCACCGGCCTGCTGCTCGGCGCGGCGACGCTGGCGCTGGTGCGCCTGGCTGTCGCGCGCCTCGCCGTCCGGCTGCTGGGCGACGTGCCGCACCTCACCGCCGTCATCATGGACGGGGTCGCGATCGAAACCGGCACCCATATGGAGGTGATCCAGGCGGACACCGCCAATCTCCACCCCGAACGCCATGATGCCGACATGGCCGCGCGCCTGGCCGCTGCCGTCGGCATGGCGGAGCGCGTGATCGTCGCCTGTCCGCTCGAACGGATGGACGACTGGTCGGCGGCGCTCAAGTCGCTCTCGGCGCGGGGCGAGATCGTCGTCCCCGAACTGCTGCGCTTTGCGCCTGCGCGGGTGGATGAGTTTGACGGCCAGCCGACGATCATCGTCGCCGGCGGCCCGCTGCAATTCCGCGATCGCCTGATCAAGCGGCTGTTCGACATCATCGTCGCCACCATTGCCACCATCGCGCTGTCGCCGGTCCTGTTCGGCGCCGCGCTGGCGGTGAAGCTGACCAGCCCCGGCCCGATCCTGTTCCGCCAGCCGCGCATCGGCAAGGATGGGCGGCCCTTCTCCATCTACAAGTTCCGCTCGATGCGGACCGAGGCCAGCGACCACAAGGCCGCAACGCTGACCAGGCGCGACGATGATCGCGTGACCCGCGTCGGCGCCTTCCTGCGCAAGACCAGCATCGACGAACTGCCCCAGCTCTTCAACGTGCTGAACGGCGACATGAGCGTCGTCGGACCGCGCCCCCATGCCGCCGCTGCCAAGGCCGGCGACAGCCTTTATTGGGAGGTCGACGCACGCTATTGGGAACGGCATTGCATCAAGCCGGGCATGACCGGCCTTGCCCAGGTGCGCGGCCATCGCGGCGCGACCGATCATCATCAGGATCTGATCGACCGACTCCAGTCGGACCTGGAATATGTCAGCGACTGGTCGATCTGGCGCGACCTGCGCATCATCGTCGCGACGCTGGGCGTGCTGGTCCATCACAAGGCCTATTGAGCGTGACCAACCTGCTGCTCGCCCTCGTCCTGCTGGCGTCACTGATCGCCGTCGCCTGGCCCTTCCTCTGCTACCCGCTGATCCTGCGCATGCTGCCGACCCGCGCGGAAACGCCCGTCGCCGGCCCGATGCCCAGCGCCTCGCTGCTTTTCTGCGCCTATAATGAAGCCGGCGCGATGCCGGAAAAGCTCGCCAATCTGGCGATGCTGAAAAGCCGGCATCCCACGCTCGAAATCCTCGCATTCGACGATGGATCGGCCGACGATACCGCCGCGCTGATCGCGGCGCAGGGCGATCTGGTCACATTGCTGCGTGGTCCCGGACGCAGCGGCAAGGCGCATGGCATGAAATTGCTCGCCGCCCGCGCGCGCGGCGACATACTGATCTTCACCGACGCCAATGTGCTGCTGGATGCCGACGCGATCGATAATCTGCTCGCCCGCTATGCCGATCCCGATATCGGCGGCGTGCTCGGCTCGCTCCATTATCTGGGCGAGGGCGACAGTGCGACCGCCGCCGTCGGCTCGCTCTACTGGCGGATCGAGGAACGGCTGAAGGACGAGGAGTCGCGCACCGGCAATGTGCTGGGCGCCGACGGCTCGATCTTCTCCATCCGCCGCAGCCTCTATCCCGAATTTCCCGACAGCGTGCTGGATGACCTCACCGTCTCGATGGCGGTGGTGTTCGCGGGCAAGCGGCTGGTGAAGGCGAAGGATGTGATTGCGCGCGAGCGGCTGGTGACGGGGCGCAAGGACGAATATCGGCGCAAGGTTCGGATCGCCGCCCGCGCCTGGCACACGCACAGCCATTTGCGCCCGCAACTGCGCCGCATGGCGGCGGTCGACCGGTTCAAATATGCCTCGCGCAAGATCGTCCGCTGGTTCGGTGGTGCCTTCATCCTGACCGGCGCGATCGCCGCTGGCGCTCTGGCGCTGCGCCTGTCGCCCATGCTCTACATGGCCGGCGCGATCGGCCTTGCGCTGCTCGCCTGGATCGGCCTGCGGTCGCGCGGCGGACCTCTGGCGGCACTGGTCGACATACTGATCGCCTATGCCGCGACCTTGCAGGGGGTGCTCAAGGCCGTGCGCGGCCGCACCGTCACGATCTGGAATCCGGCCCAGTCGCGATAATCTTTCGCGCTGATCCCCCTCGCCAAAGCCGCGCCATATTGTATAGGCCGGAAGCTGATACCGAGCGGAGAATGGCGTGATTACTGTCCAGCGGGTGGCCAAGGCCGCCGGCAAGCATCTGACCAAATTGGGTCTCGACCTGCGCAAGGCGCTGGGCGCGCGCGCCAATCGTGGCTGCCCGGCCTGCGGCACGACGGTCGTCGGCTTCTTCCGCTATGGCGACAATGGCGAATGGGGCTGCCCCAATTGCAACGCCTCGCCGCGCGAGCGGCTGATGAACTATCTCATCATGAAGGGCGTGTTGACCGTGCCGACCGACGGCGCGATCCTGCACATGGCCCCCAATGAGGGGAGCCTGGTCAAGCGCTTTTCTGAAGCGGCCGACTATGTCCCGGCCGATCTTGATCCCGCGCGCTATACCGTGCCCGGCATGCACAAGGTCGACCTGATGGCGCTGTCCGACAGTGACCGCTACGACCTCTTCTATGCCAGCCATGTGATGGAGCATGTGCCCGACGACATGGCCGTGCTGCGCAATATCCTGCGCGCGCTCAAGCCCGGCGGCGAAGCCTGGCTGATCGTGCCGCTGTGGGACAAGCCGACCGAGGATGGCAGTTTCGACATCCCCCCGCGCGAGCGCGAGCGCCGCTTCGGCCAGTGGGACCATGTCCGCCAATATGGCCTCGACTTTGCCGATCGCATCCGGGCTGCCGGCTTCGAGCTGGAGGAGATCGACGCGCGCGACATCGACGCCGACACGCGCCATTTCTATGCGCTCGATGATCGGCTGTTCCGCGCGCGCAAGCTGCTGGGAACTGCGACGCAGTGAGCATGCTCGCGCGGATGGAGGCATCCGCCCGCATCCTCGCGCTGGTCAAGCTCGCCAATGTCGGGCTGGTGATGATCTGGGGCTTCGCCGTCACCTTCGTCTTTGTGCGGGTGCTGCCGCTGGCGGAGTTCCAGGCCTTCCTGCTGCTCGTCGCCTTCGGCAATTTCACCATCTCGGCGGAATTCGGCCTCACCAGCATCATCTATGCGCGCCTGCGCCGCTTCTGGCTGGGCAGCGATGAAGAGGCGGCCGATGGCGGCTTCCGGCTGGAGGAAATGGGCGTGCTCTTCCTCTTCCTCGGGCTGCTGATTGCCGGCGCGGTCGCTATCCTGCTCGGCGCGCTGGCGCTGGGCGGGCTGCATACGGCGATGCCGGCGCTGTTCCTGCTCTTCTTCCTCACCGCCTGCCTCAACCTGCCGGCTTTGCTCGCCAAGCGGGCGTTGGCGGCGATCGACGGCAATTTCCTGTGGGAAGGGCTGGACTGCGCCCGCCGCCTGGTGACGATCGGCCTGCTGGCGGCGATCCTGTTCGGGCTCGATCCGCGCCTGTCCGTCGTGCTGCAACTGGCGGTCAGCGTCGCGGTGATCGGCTATGCCATCGTCCATGTCCATCGCCGCCTTGGCATGCGCCGCAGCCACTGGTTCGCCTTCCGGGTTGGTGGTGGGCATGTGCGCCGCCATTATCTGCGCGATATCGGCGCGTCGGCGGCCTTCACCGTGTCGGACATCGTCGCTTATAACGCCCCCTATTTCACCATCGCCATGGCCACCAGCGATGCCCGGCCGATGCTGCTGTTCGACTTCTTCTTCAAAATGTCGCGCTCGCTCTCGATGCTGGTGCGCGCGATGGTGGAGGCGGCTCTGCCGCGCATCACTCGCGCCTATCATGCCGGCGAAAGCGCGCGGGTGCGCCAGCTCCTGATCCGTGCGCTTGGCGCTGCGCTCTTCTTCGCGCTCGCCGGTTCGGCGTTGCTGATGCTGACCGGCGGTTGGCTGTTCGACAAGCTCTTCGACGGCCGCGCCGCGATCGACCAGGCCGACCTCGGCCTCACCGCGCTGGCGCTGGTCGCGCTCTCGGTCATCTGCGTCTCGGTCTATGTCCAGGCCGCGCTCGGCCGCTTTGCTCTTCTGCTCCAGCGCTCGCTGCCTTTCCTTGCCGGTTCGCTGCTCAGCGTACCGCTCGCCGGCGCGTTCTGGCCGGATCGCTTCGATCTCGGCTTCCTCGGCCTCTATGCCCTGACCCTGATGCTGGCCGCCGGCCTGCATCTCGTCTCGCTGCGCCGGCTGGTGCGCGCATGAAGATTGCCATGCTCGATCCGTCGCTCTTCACCGGGCGCTATGATGACGGGCTGTGCGCGGGCCTGGCGCAGGCGGGCGCAGATGTTACGCTGCTCGGCCGGCCGATGCGCGCCACCGATGCGATCGTGCCGCAGGGCTATAGCTACGCGCCGCGCTTCTTCCGCCACAGCGAGGCCCTGCGCGATCGGCTGGGGGAGGGGCGGGCCTTCCGTCTCGCCAAGGCGGCCGAATATGGCCTGACCTGCGCGCTCGGCAATCTCGATGCGATGACCGGCGCGGACGTCACCCATGTCCAGTGGCTGCCGCTGGCGCCGGCCGACCGGCTGATGCTCGATCGGCTCAAGGGCCGCACCGCGCTCGTCCACACCGTCCATAATGCCGATGCCTATCATGCCGACAGCGGCCTGCAGGGCCGCGGCTATCGCGCCCTGCTCGATCGCTTCGATGCGCTGATCGTCCATGGCGACACGACGCGCGCGGCGCTGGTCGGGCAGGGCGTCGATCCCGCCCGCATCCATGTGACGCCGCATCCGCCGATGCGGCTCGCGCCTGCCACCCCGGCAGGCCTCGCCGCCATTCCCGCACCCGCCGCGCCCCGCATCCTCTTCTTCGGCACGATCCGCCCCTATAAGGGCGTCGACCTGCTGGTGGAGGCCTGCCTGTCGCTCTGGCGCGCAGGCCATCCCTTCGAACTGGTGCTGGCCGGCAAGCCCTTCATGGATGTCGCCCCGATCCTCGATCCGGTTCATGCCGCCGGCTTCGGCGACCGCCTCATCACCGATTTCGGCTTCCTCACCGAACCCCGGCTGGACGCGCATATGGCAAAAGCCGACCTCATGGTCTTTCCCTATCGCCATATCGATTCGAGCGGCGCTTTCCTGTCGGCGCTGCACCATGGCAAGGCGATGGTGACGTCCGACGCCGGCATGTTCGGCACCCTGCCGGACGGCGTAACCACGCGGGTTCCGGCCGGAAATGCGGCGGCGCTCGCCCAAGCCCTCTTGCCGCTGATCGAAAGCGCGGCCATCAGGCAGGCAGCGGGTGCGCGGGCGCGCGCCTATGGAGATATTATGGGCAATTGGAAGGACATGGCCTTGGCGACAATGGATATTTACCGCCAGGTGCTGCGCGCATGAACCGCTATGTCCGCGAATTGTCGGACCGCGCGCTGGCCCTGCGCCTAGCGCTGGCCGGCCGCGTCCATCAATATCCCGAAATCCAGGCGCTCAAGCGCTTCCTGTCCGCCTTCGCCATCGACTGCCTGTTCGACGTCGGCGCCAATCGCGGCCAATATGCGACCATGGCGCGCAAGGATGCGGGCTTTGCCGGCACCATCCTCTCCTTCGAGCCGAACCCGGACGTCTTTGCCGAACTGAGCAAGGCCGCCGCGTCGGACCGCAACTGGCATGTCTTCAACATGGCCCTGTCCGATTTCGACGGCACCGCCAGCTTCAATATCATGGCCGCCGACCAGTTCAGCTCCCTGAAGGCCCCCTCGGGCGCACAGGACGCGATCTTCGCCGATCGCAACAAGGTGACGAAGACGGTGGAGATGCAGTGCCGCCGGCTCGACAGCCTGCTGCCCGAACTGCGCGCCGCCCATGGCTTTGCCCGGCCCTTCCTCAAGATGGACACGCAGGGGCATGACCTGTCGGTCTGCGAAGGGGCGGGGAGCGTCATCGCCGACATGGCCGGCATCCAGACGGAACTGGGCGTACGTCCCATCTATGAAGGCGGCACCGGCTATCGCGCGATGATCGACTGGCTGGAGGCCCGCGCCTTCGTCCCCTCCGCCTTCTTCGCCAACAATAAGGGCCATTTTCCGCTGCTGGTCGAAATGGATGGCATCTTCGTCAACAAGGCGCTGCTGGACAGCTGATGCCGAAGGGAATGCCCTTCGTCAGCGCACGGCGCCTGTTCCTTGCCGGGGCGATCGGCCTCGCCCTGTGGCTGGGCGCGACCTTCCTGTGGCACGTGACCTGGCGTCAGGGTGTCAGCCTCGCTGTCATCCTGTTCCTGGATCAGGATTTTCCGGCGCTGATGATCGGCCTGTTCCTGCTGGCGCTGGCCGCGCCCTTTGCGGAAGGGATGGGCTTTCGCCTGCCGCAACCGCGCGCCCGGATCATCGTGCCGATCATCGTCCTGCTGGGGCTCGCCGCCTGGGCCGGCCATTATGCCCTGTTCCAGGATTATTCGGTCTCCCGCGATGAGGAGGTCGCGCGCTTTGCCGCCGCCTATATGCGCGAAGGCCTGTTCGCCCGGCCGATCCCGGTCGAATGGGAACCCTATCGCCGGGCGATCATGCCCGAATTCTTCTCGCCCTTCGGTGCCGCCGACTATTGGACCGCCGCCTATCTGCCGGTGAACAGCGCGATCCAGGCCTTGTTCTGGCAGATGGGCGACCCCAATCTCGCCGGCCCGGTCTTGCTGGTGCTCGGCCTCTTCTCGCTGTGGCGGGTGGCGCTCCATCTCTTCCCCGACCGGCCCGATGCCGTCTGGGTAACGATGCTGCTCGGCCTCTCCTCGGCCCAGCTCTGGGTCACGGCCATGACCCCCTATGCCATGACCGGCCATTTCGCATTGAACATGGTCTGGCTGGCGCTGGTATTGCGCGGCGGCATTGCCGGCCATCTGTCGGCCGGCGTGGTCGCGCTGATCGCGGCGGGCCTGCACCAATGGCATTTCCCGCCCATCTTCATCGCCCCCTTCATCCTCTGGATGCTGCTGGCGCGGCGCTGGACCGTGGCCGCCTTCCACGCGCTGACCCTGGTCGCGATCGTCATCGTCTGGGCCAAGATCTGGCCCGGATTCCTGCTTCATGCGCTGGGCGCGCCGACTGATGTGCGCCCATCCGCGGGCGTCGCCGACAAGGTCGGCAGCCTGTTCCAGCGCCTGGGCGATCGCTGGCAGCCGCTGGTCAATCTCAGCCGCTATGCCGCCTGGAACAATATATTGATGGTGCCGCTCGCGGGCCTTGGCGTGCTGGCGATGCGCTGGCGCGATGCGATCCGCGGCCGCGAGATCGCCCTGCCGCTGGCGCTCGGCTGCCTGGCGGGCTGTGCGCTGGCGCTGGCGCAGGGCTATGGCTGGGGCTTCCGCTATGCCCATGGCTTCATCGGCCCCTTCTGCCTGCTCGGCGGACTTGGCTGGGCGCGCTTCCGGCCACAGGGCGCGATGCGGCCGATCTTCATCGGCTTCCTGGTGACGCTGCTGACCGCCGGCTTCCTGGTCTGGCGCACCCATGTCTTCGTTGAGCCCTATGCCGCCAGCCACCGCATGATCGACGCCTCGCGCGCGGACGTCGTGCTGGTCGATCCGCGCGGTGGCCTTTACGTCACCGATCTGGTGCGTGGCCGCAATGGTGTGCCGGGCAAGCCGATGGTCATGAACCTCGGCATGCTGACGCTCGATCAGGTGGATGAACTGTGCAAGACCTATGTGGTCGAGCTGTTCGACCGCGCTGAATTCCGCCCGCTCGGCGTGCCGCTTGCGCGCTGGAATCTCGGGCGCATGGACACGCTGCGCGCCCATATGAAGCTGGCCGGTTGCGATCGCCCGGTCCAGCCGCCGCTGCCCGAGACGATCGACGACGCCATGAACGCCGCCGATAACGCGATGTAAGCGAAGAGGCTAGAGCATCGTGCGCAAAAGTGGGAACCGGTTTTGCGCTTAAAACGATGCGACAACAAAAATTTAGAGCGCGCGATCTGCGTCGGATTTAACGCAGCGCGCTCTATTGCCCCTTCACATAGACCCGCTTGCCGTTGATCCAGGTTTCCAGCACCTGCGTGCCGCGAATGTCGGTCGGGCTGGCCGTCTCGATATTGCGGTCGATCAGCAGGAAGTCCGCCCGCTGCCCCGGCACCAGGCTGCCGAATTTCTTCTCGGCAAAGCCGGCAAAGGCCGCCTGCCGGGTAAAGCCGTCCAGCGCCGCTTCGAAGCTTACCTTCTGCTCGGGCATCCAGCCGCCGGCCGGCTCGCCCCTGGCGTCCTGGCGCGACATGGCCGCGGCAATGCCGGGGAAGGGATTGGGGCTTTCGACCGGCACGTCCGAACCGAATGCCAGCGGCACCTTATTGTCCAGCATCGCCTTCCAAGCATAGGCGCCCTTCAGCCGTGCCTCGCCCAGCCGTGCCGTTGCCATGCGCCAGTCCGACGTTTCATGCACCGGCTGCATCGACGCGATCGTGCCATAGCGGGCAAAGCGCGGCAGGTCGGCCGGATCGATGATCTGGGCATGTTCGACCCGCCAGCGCCGGTCGCCTGTATAGGTGTCCGACATTTCCTGGATCGCGTCGAGTATCTCGCCATTGGCGGCGTCGCCGATCGCGTGGACCGCGACCTGGAAATTGTCCATCGCCGCCCGGCTCATGATATTGCGCAACTGGGTCGACGGAATCATAGGCAGGCCGCGCTGGCCCGGCGCGTCGCTATAGTCCGCCTTCAGCCAGGCGCCGCGCGATCCCAGCGCGCCGTCCAGCAGCAGCTTGATCCCGCCCATGCGCAGATGATCGTCATACAGCCAGGGCGTGGGTTCCGGCCCGGCGATCAGCACCATATTGTCGAGGCCATAGGCATAGGACATGATCCGCACGCGCAGCGCGCCGCGATCGGCCGACCGGCGGAAGGCCTGCCAATCCTCGATGCTGGTGCCCATGTCGGCAATGCCGGTGATGCCCACCGCCAGCAGTGCGCGCTGCGCCTTTTCCAGCGCATTGTCGCGATCCTTGGGGGCAGGGGCGGGCACGACCTTCTGGATCAGGTCCATCGCCTTGTCGACGAAGACGCCCGCAGGCTTGCCCGCCGCCATCTCGATCCGTCCGCCAGCCGGTGCCTTGGTCGTCGCGCTGACGCCGGCCGCGCGGATCGCCGCACTGTTGGCCCAGCCGGCATGGCCGTCGATCCGCTCCAGCCAGACCGGAATGTCGCCCACGGCCGCGTCCAGTTCGGCGGCGGTCGGGAACCGGCCCAGCCCCCATGTCTCCTGGTTCCAGCCGGTGCCGATGATCCATTTGCGGCCGGTATTTTCCTGCGCATAGGCGCGGATCTTCGCCTGCGCCTCGGCCAGCGATTTCGTGTCGGACAGGTCCAGCGTGATCAGCGACAGGCCAAGCCCCATGACATGGCCATGCGCGTCGATCAGGCCGGGGATCAGCGTCTTGCCGCCTGCGTCCAGCTTGAAGCTCGGGCCTTTCGGTCGCTCGGGCCAGGGCTGGCCGCGCTTGGGCTTCTTGGGCTTGTATTCGGGCTCCTGATAGCGGCCCTGGATCAGCTTCTCGACCTTGCCCTCATCGTCGATCATCAGCGCGCCGAAATGGACGATCTTGCCATCCGGCCCGATGGCGATGCCGTTCACATTGTCGATCACGCCCGACGCATAAGCGGGCATGGGCAGTGCAAGCGCGGCGATCGCCGCCAGCATCATCTTCCTCATGCGCGGGTGATCCGCCGCACCAGCGCGCTGGTATCCTGCCGGTGGCCGCCCATCGCCTGCACGTCGGCATAATATTGATCGACCATCGCCGTCACCGGCAGGGTCGCGCCATTGGCCCGCGCTTCCTCCAGTGCCAGCCCCAGATCCTTGCGCATCCAGTCCACCGCAAATCCGAAATCGAAACTGTCCTGCGCCATCGTCTTCCATCTATTGTCCATCTGCCAGCTTTGCGCTGCGCCCCCCGAAATCGCCTCGAACACCTTGTCCAGGTCCAGTTCCGCCGCCTGGGCAAAGCGCATCGCTTCGGCCAGGCCCTGCAGAACGCCGCCGATGCAGATCTGGTTCACCATCTTTGTCGTCTGGCCCGCGCCGGCCTTGCCGACATGGACGATGCGCGCGGCATAGGCCTGCATCACGATCGTCGCGGCCGCCACCGCCGGGGCGGACCCGCCGCACATGATCGACAGCCGGCCATTTTCGGCGCCTGCCTGCCCGCCCGACACCGGCGCATCGACGCAGTGCAGGCCCAGGCTCTCGCCCTCGACGGACAATTGCCGGGCGATCCGCGCCGACACGGTCGTATGGTCGATGAACAGGCCGCCCGGCTTCATCGTGCGGAACGCGCCCTCGCGCCCCAGCGTGATCTGGCTCAGGTCATCGTCGGTGCCGACGCAGCTGATGACGATGTCGGCCTCCTCGGCGGCCTTGGCCGGGCTGATCGCGACCTCGCCGCCATAGGCCTCGGCCCAGCTCTTGGCCTTGCCGATCGATCGATTGTAGACGGTCAGATGATGCCCCGCCTTGGCCAGATGCCCCGCGATCGGGCCGCCCATGACCCCCAGGCCGATAAACGCGATATTAGCCATAAGCCTCGTACATTTCGTGCGTGCAACCAAGCCATAGGGCCAGTTTTCGGCAAGTGCCAGTTTCTTCACCGGCAATTTTGCGTTAGGGCGCTGCGCCATGAACACGCTGAGCAAGATAGAGGGCGCCCTGCCGCTGCCCGTCACCGTCGATGACATCCTTGCGGCCCGGACACGCATTTCCGGGTCGATCGTCAAGACGCCGACGCTCATTAGCCAGACCTTCTCGCAAATGCTTGGCTGCAACGTCTATCTGAAGTTCGAAAATCTCCAGTTCACTGCCGCCTACAAGGAACGCGGCGCGCTCAATCGTCTGCTGCAACTCGATGAAGCGGCCAAGGCCAAGGGCGTGATCGGCGCCTCGGCCGGCAACCATGCGCAGGGCCTTGCCTATCATGGCAAGCGCCTTGGCGTGCCCGTTACCATCGTCATGCCTACCACGACGCCGATCGTGAAGGTCACCCAGACCCAGGGCCATGGCGCCACCGTCGTCCAATATGGCGAGAAGTTCGACGACGCCTATGCCCATGCCCGCAAGCTGGAGGTGGAGCAGGGCCTGACCTTCATCCATCCGTTCGACGAGCCCGACATCATCGCCGGCCAGGGCACGGTCGGTCTGGAAATGCTGGAGGATGCGCCGCAGATCGACACGCTGATCATACCGATCGGCGGCGGCGGCCTCTTCTCGGGCATTGCCACCGCGGCGCGCGCGATGAAGCCGGATATCCGCCTGATCGGCGTCCAGGCGGAGCTGTATCCGTCGATGTATGATTTCATCAAGGGCGCGGACCTCGCCTGCGACGGCGACACGCTGGCCGAGGGTATTGCAGTGAAGCAGCCGGGCGAACTCACCCGCCGCTTCGTCGAGCGTCTGGCCGACGATGTGCTGCTGGTCACCGAACGCCGGCTGGAGGAGGCGGTCAGCCTGCTGCTCCAGATCGAGAAGACGGTGGTGGAGGGCGCCGGTGCCGCTGGCCTGGCCGCGCTGCTCAGCTATCGCGAGCAGTTTGCCGGTCGCAATGTCGGCCTGATCCTGACCGGCGGCAATATCGACACCCGCCTGCTCGCCAATGTGCTGCTGCGCGATCTCGCCCGCTCGGGCCGTCTCGCCCGCCTGCGCATCATCCTGCAGGATCGGCCTGGCGCGCTGTTCCATGTCGCCCGCATCTTCGATCAGGAGGCGGTCAACATCCTGGAACTGTCGCACCAGCGCATCTTCACCAATCTGCCGGCCAAGGGGCTCAGCCTCGACGTCGAGTGCGAGACCCGCGATGGCGCCCATCTCCAGCGGCTGATCACGGCGCTGGGCGCGGCGGGTTATGAGGTCGCGCCGATCGAGGTTGCCTGATTTTGGGACATGCTTAACCATCGGTAAAAATTTCGTGGTAAATGACCTTTTCATGGTTGGGCCGGGACGGCATAGTCCGACCATGAAAAGGCAAATTCGCATGACTGAATCGGGGGGAGAGGCATGAGCGCACCATTCCGCTTTCCGCGTTTCTTCGTGACGAACCCCAGCCCTTGCCCCTATCTGCCGGGCAAGAGCGAGCGGAAGGTCTTCACCGAACTCAACGGCGACAATGCCTCGGAACTCAATGATGCGCTCGGCCGCATCGGCTTCCGCCGCAGCCAGAATGTCGCCTATCGTCCCAGCTGTGCCGATTGCTCGGCCTGCGTGTCGGTCCGCGTCGTCGCGCAGGAGTTCAAGCCCAACGCGACCCAGCGCAAGCTGATCCGCCGCAACAGCGACCTCGTCGTCACCGCCTGCAAGCCCTGGTCGACCGAGGAGCAGTTCGAATTGCTCCAGCGCTATCTGCGCGCGCGGCATCCCGGCGGCGGCATGACCGAAATGGACGAGATGGATTTCGCCGACATGGTCGAACAGACCCCGGTCGAAAGCCATGTCGTCGAATACCGCCTGCCCGGCGAGGATGGCCGCCCCGGCAAGCTGGTCGGCGCCTGCCTGACCGATCGCCAGGGCGACGGCCTGTCGATGATCTACAGCTTCTTCGACACCGAACTGGAAGATCGTCCGGGCCTCGGCAACTTCATCATCATGGATCATATCCAGCGCGCCGCCCGTGCGGGCCTGGCCTATGTGTATCTGGGCTATTGGGTCGATGGCTCGCAGCGGATGCAGTACAAGATCCGCTACCGCCCGCTCGAAAAGCTCAGCCGTGCCGGCTGGGTCCGCTTCGATCCGGAGGAGCAGGCGCAGGCGATCCGGGTCGTCATGCCACGCGATGAGCCGCCGCTGCCGGTCGAACTGGCCGCCATCCTGCGCCGCTGACGGGGCAATTTCTGTAAATTACAGATTCTCGATCATTCCGGTTACGTGCAGGCTTGTTTAAGCTTTTCCTGCATCATCGCTGCCATGACGAACAGGGCGGCACGGCAATCGGGGATGGGCGATGGATCGCTTCGCTGATCGGCGCTTTGCCGATGGCGCCCGCGAACTTGGCGGGCCAGCGGCCCATATGCCGTCCGGCGCCCATGTCGCGCACAGGACATTATCGTCCAAGATCAAGCATGTCCGCCCACCCGTCATTCACTGGTTCGCGGATTATCGCGGTCGCCTGCTGACTTACTGGGTCGAGGGCGAGGTGCGGGGCGGGGGGCTTCGCATGGGGCTGATGCGCCATGGTTGGCGCAAGGGCTTTGATTCGGTCGATATCGGGATCATCATACGGGCCGCCGCCGCCTCGTCGCAGCCGGAACCGCTGGTCGTTCGCCTGCGTTGCGCAGATGGCGCAAGCCGCTGGTGCCTGCTCCGCATGACGCGGCAGGCAATGCCCGCAGGGGCATGGCGCTGGTATGGAACGGTCGAGGATATGCATGATCGTCGCGACAAACAGGCTGAATTGCTGGAAACCGCACTGGCGGAAAGTCGCGAACATCATCGCTGGTCGGTAGAACTCAGCCCCCAGGTTCCCTGGACCGCCACGCCCGATGGCGCGATCGAGGAGGTCGGGCCGCGCTGGCGCGATCTGACCGGCAGCTCGCCCGAACAGGCGATGGGCGCCGGCTGGATCAACGCCCTGCATCCCGACGACATGGACCGGACGCTGGCGCTATGGCGCGAGCGGCTCCAGTCGGGCGATCCGGTCGATGTCGATTATCGCCTGCGCCTGCGCGACGGCAGCTATCGCTGGATGCGCGCCCGCGCTGCCGCCCGGCGTGATAGCCGGGGCGCGATCATCCGCTGGTATGGCACGCTGGAGGATATCCATAATCAGAAGCTGGCGCAGCAGGCGGTGGCAGAGAGTGAGGAGCATTTCCGCCTCGCGGTGCAGTCGGCGCGGCTCGGCATCTGGGACTATGACGCCCGTTCGGGCCAGCGTAGCTGGTCGGCGGAGTTCCGTGCCATGCTGGGCCTGTCGGCGGATGCGCCGGCGACCACCGAACTGGCCCTGTCGCTGGTGCATCCCGATGATCGGCACAAGCTCAAGGCGATGATGGACGGCGTCGCCGCCAATGTCCTGCCGCCGCATTTCGAGGCGACCCTGCGCGTCCATCGCGCCGACAATGGCGCACTGCGCTGGATCCGCAGCACCGGTTGGGCGACTCGCACCGAAGTCGGCCAGTTGCGCCGGATCATCGTCACCTTCCTGGATGTCACCGAACAGCGCGATGCGGAAGAACGAATCCGCTGGGCCGCCACCCATGATCCCATGACGCGGCTGCCCAACCGGACATTGTGGCAGGGCGTGCTGGAGGAACTGGCGGATCAGGCGCGCCCGACCGGCGCGGGCTTCGGCCTGATGCTGTTCGACATCGATGACCTCAAGCGGATCAACGATTCGCTTGGCCATGACGCGGGCGATGCGCTGCTCTGCGGCTTTGCCGAGCGTCTGGCTGCGGCGGCGCCGTCCGATGCGGTGGTCGGGCGCCTCGGCGGCGACGAGTTCGGCCTGATCGCTGCCTCGCTGGTGGATAGTGCGACCGTGCAGGCGTGCAGCCAGGCGATATTGGACAAGATGCGGGTGCCCTTCGCCTATCAGGGGCAATTGCTCGAAGCCGGGGTCAGTGTCGGGGGCGCCGTGTTCGGCGAACATGGCGACGATGCGCACGAACTGTTCAAAGCGGCCGATCTGGCGCTCTATGCGTCGAAGGCGAGCGGCCGCAGCCGGCTCACCATGTTCCATTCCCAGTTGCGCGCCGACGCGCAGCAGCGCAGTTCGATGATCCACATGGCGCGCCAGGTGATCGCCGAGCGGCTGGTCGAGCCCTATTATCAGCCCAAGGTCGACATGCGCAGCGGGCAGGTGCTGGGCTATGAGGCGTTGCTGCGCTGGCAGCATCCCCGGCTCGGTGTCCAGGCGCCCGCCACCATTGCTGCCGCCTTCGAGCATGGCGAACTGGCCATCCGCCTGACCGACCTCATGCTCGACGCGGTGCTGCACGACATGGCGGCCTGGCTCGGGATAGGCTTCGATCCCGGCCGGGTGGCGGTCAATGCCTCGGCGGCGGATCTGCTCCAGGCCGATTTCGCCGATCATGTCCTGGCCCGGCTGGACCAGCATGGCGTGCCGGCTCAGAATTTCGAGATCGAAGTGACCGAGTCGGTCTTCCTCGGCCGCGGCGCCGATCAGGTCGCGCGCGCGCTTGATCGGTTCGCGCGCGGCGGGGTACGCATCGCCCTCGACGATTTCGGCACCGGCTTCGCCTCGCTCAGCCATCTCAAGCAATATCCGGTCAATGTGCTGAAGATCGACCGCAGCTTCGTCAGTCATGTCGACAGCGATGCCGGCGACGCCGCCATCGTCGACGCCGTCATCAAGCTGGGCAGCAGCTTCCGCATGGAGGTGGTGGCCGAAGGCGTGGAGACCGCCGAACAGGCGGCGCTGCTGCTCCAGCATGGCTGCCATATCGCGCAGGGCTATCATTATGGCCGGCCGCAGCCCGCCGCCTCGGTCCTGGCTGCGCGCGGCGTCGCGCCTATCGCGCCGAAAAAGTGACCGCCTCTATCTTGTTGCCGTCGGGATCGCGCACGAAGGCACCATAATAATGCTCGTCATATTGCGGCCGCACGCCCGGCGGTCCGGCATCACTGCCGCCCAACTCCAGCGCCAGTCGATGAAATCCGTCGACCGCGCCGCGATCGGCCGCGACGAAGCAGATATGGATGCCGTTGCCGGCGCTCGCGGGCGCGCCATCGACCGGCGTCTCGACGCTGAACACCACGTCGGTCACGCCATAGTCGAGCGAATGGGGGTGGTCGCGCAGGCTGCGATAGCCCAGCAGCGCCATCAGCGGGTCGTAGAAGGCCCGCGCCCGCACCACATCATTGGTGCCCACCGATACATGATGCAGCATTGTGCCACTCCCGTCGCCTGATCCCGCCCGTCAACGCACCAACCCATGGTTGCGGTTCCGGACGGTTCAGCGCGGCGCGGCCTCGGTCGCGTAGCGGGTGGTGGCCTGGGTCGTGCCGTCGGGATTGATGATGATGGTCGTCACCAGCGGCGGCGGATAATAGAAGCCGCCCGAAATATAGCCGCCCGGCGGCAGGCCGGGCACCGGCGGGGCGGCCGACACGACGGTCGTGGTCGCCGGCTGGTTCGACCAGTGCGTGCCGCTCGTCGCTGCCACCGGAACTGGCGGAGCCGTTGGAGCCGCCGCAACAGTCTCCACCGTCGTTGCGCTCGGGCTGACGGCGCTGCTGGCATAGGCCGGCGCATCATAGTCCACGCCGGGGCGGCTGGACGGGGCGGGCTGCGCCGCGGGGCTATAGGTCACCATGTCGTCGGGCGCACCATAGCCGGCCTCGCCACCGGAACTGGCGATGACGGCCGGCTGCGCCGTACCCTCTTCATAGCCGCCCTCATAGCGCGACCAGTCGATGCCACTGCGCACGTCGCGGACCCGGCCATATTGGTCGGTCATCACCGCATCGTCATAATAGCGCGACCAGCCATAGCCGGTGGTCGGCGCCGGCAGGCCATAGACGCCATAATTGGCGATGAAGAAGCGCGGATGGACCCAGTAAGCGGGCAGGGCAAAGCCCACGCGTGGCCGCTGATAGCTTTGCCAGCCGCCTGGTGCTGCCCAACCGGCATACCAGCGCCCATCATAGCGCGGCCCCCAGCGATGGGCGGTGGCAGTCGTTGTCGTCGCCGTGGTGGTGGTGCGGACCACGCTGGTGCCGGACGTCGCTGGCGCCTGCGCGGCAACCGGTCCTGCAAGGCTGGCGATCAGCGCCATGGCGCTGCTGGCGAAGAATAAGCGCGCGGCCATCATCATGCTCCCTGTTCCTGCAGGGGCGTCAGGCCGCCCGCACGGTCATCATGCTAACGCGGAAATTAGCATGACGATCCGTGCAACGCCATGTTCGGCTTACGAAATCCTGTCCCGGAACGGGGCAGGGCAGCGATCAGCCGATGCGGCCGGCGACCCGCGCGACCAGCGCTTCCAGCCCCTGCTGGTCGGCACTGTCGAACCGGGCGGGGCGGGGGCTGTCCAGGTCCAGCACGCCGATCAGCCGGCCGTCATGCACCACCGGCACGACGATCTCGGACGCGCTCGCCGCGTCGCAGGCGATATGGCCGGGGAAGGCATGGACATCGGCCACCAACTGCGTCTCGCGCGTCTGGGCAGCCGTGCCACACACGCCGCGGCCCAACGGGATGCGGATGCAGGCCGCCTTGCCCTGGAACGGGCCAAGCACCAGCTCATCCTCGACCATGCGATAGAAGCCTGCCCAGTTGAGGTCGGGCAGGAACTGCCAGATCAGCGCCGACAGGTTCGCCATATTGGCGACCGCATCGGGCTCGTCGCGGGTCAGCGCATCGGCAGCGGACAGAAGATCGGCGTAAAGCGTCGCCTTGTCGGCGTCGGCAGCGGGGGCGAAATCATACATGGGCACGCATATAGGATGGCCCGCACCGCTCGGCCAGAGGCTAGGATGTCGGGAGGGGATTATCGATCAATCGCCGCTTGAGAGGGGCCGGCAACAGCAGATCTGCGTAGGACATGCCCGTGTAGCAGCGTATCTGGACGACAAGGCCGGCAAGCAGGGCGATCGGCGCAATGAGGTTCCACGCCATCACCAGCAACGGCGCGGCAAAGGCCATCCACAGGATGATCCGCTCGTTGCGATGAAGCGCGTGCCATTGGCCATAAAGCAGGATCGCGAAGCCAAGGCAGCAAACCGTCAGATCATAGTTGAAGATATAGGGGGTGATCAGGGCCGTCGCGCTGGCCGTGATGAAGGCCAGTTGATGGACGGTGCAGTGACGCGCGCGCCAGACCAGGTAGAGCGCGTTGCCCGCAAACAGGGTCTGGGCCAGCAGCGGCAGCCAATAAGGCCCCTCGCGCAGCGCGACATAGACCGATGTCATCATGAAGAAGTAGAATTTCTCGCCCTCTGCGGTCATGATCCGGGTCTGGAGGGCCGAGGTATCCGTCAGCCAGGTGGGCCAGAGATCGAAGCCGAATGCCATGCCGCTCAGCCCGATCAGCCCCAGGGTGACGGCGAGTGCAGCGCCTATCGCCCGGAAGGCCCTGCGATGGACCAGCGTCAGGGCAATCAGCAGGCCCAGATGGGGCTTGAGCGTCAGCAGCCCGGCGACAAGGCCCGCGCGGACCGGCGCATGGCGCAACTGGGCGAAGAACAGCAGCCACAGGCCGCCAATGACGAACCCATAATGGCCGACCCAGATATTGACGATCGCCGCCGGCGTCAGCAGCGCAAGCCAGGGGGACAGGCCGGCCGGTATGTAGGGACGGGCCGCCCAGGCAAAGAAGATGGCGCCAAGGCCCGTCCACAGGGCGAGCGCAACCGGATAGGGAAACAGCGCAAAGGGTATCGCCAGGAACAGGCTATGCGGAGGATAGGAGTAGTTCAGCATCTCCAGCGGGCCGAAAAGCCCGGCCTGCCAGTCCATATAGGCCTGAAAATCATAGAGACGCTCAAGCTGGCCGGTCAGTGCGAGCGTTCCGCCGGACCAGACATTGAGGAAATCGCGGCCGATCAGAAGTCGGGCTTCGGGCAGGTGCAGGCCGTCAAGCTGGCGCAAATCCGAGAGGATCAGGAAGACGCCCAGGAAGGTGGCGGCAACCCACATGAACCAGTTCCAGGGGCGCGGTGGCAGAAGAATAGGGCGTTCGGCCGGCATGGCATCCTCGGGAAGCTGGGAACGCGTTCCTGCGTCCCATTCTCCCTAGCAAGGCAATGATGGTTAATTCGTAAATGGCCGCTAAATTCAGTCCATCCTGACCCGGCCGCGTCCCTGTTTCACGGCTGCACGCTTGACCTTGCCGTCGACGCGGCGCTTCTGCGATGCCTTGGTCGGCTTGGTCGGGCGCCGCTTCTTGGGCACGATCGTCGCCTCGCGGATCAGCGCGAACAGCCGCTCGCGCACCTCCTGCCGGTTGAGCAGCTGCGATCGCGCGCCCTCGCTGCGCAGGATCAGTACGCCGTCGCGGGTCATGCGCGATCCGGCCAGATCCGCCAGCCGCTGCTTCACTACATCGGGCAGGCCGGGCGAAGCGGCGACGTCGAAGCGCAGCATCACCGCGCTGTCGGTGGTGTTCACATGCTGGCCGCCAGGCCCCGACGCACGCGCGAAGCTCTCGACAATCTCGTCGCTGTCGATCGCGATGGAGCGGGTGACGGGGATGGCGACCATGGCGCAGGGCCGGGGCTTACAGCCCGGCTTCCTCCAATATCTCGGGGCCGAAGCCTGCATCGACGAAGCTCTGCGGCAGCGGCGCGGTCGCCTGCGCGGGCGGCTTGTTGTCGCCGCGCGGCACGCTCAGGAAGCGGCTGTGCAGCAGCATCGCGCCCTGTCCGTCGCCATAGACCGGGTCGCCGACGATGCCGAAGCCCAGCCCATGCTGGGCATGGACGCGGATCTGGTGAGTGCGGCCGGTTTCCGGCGTGAAGGCGATCAGCGCGCGGCCGTCCTTCACCGCCAGCTTGCGCCAATGGGTGACGGCGGGCTTGCCGGCCTTCGCCGCGATCATGCGCCAGCCCTGGCTCGGCGTGCTCACCTTCTTGAGCGACAGGGCGATAGTGCCCTCATCTGCCTCGGGCACGCCCTCCAGCACCGCGACATAGCGCTTCTCGACCGTGCCGGCCTCGAACGCGGCGGCAAAGCGCTTGTGCGCCTTGGGATTGCGCGCCAGCAGCAGGCAGCCGCTGGTGTCGCGGTCCAGCCGGTGGACCGCCAGCGGCCAGCGCTGGAAGCCGAAGGTCAGCGAGGCGAGGTGGTTTTCAAGGCTGATCGATCCGTCGCGCGGCGCGTCGACCGGCAGGCCGGCCGGCTTGTCGAGGATGATGGCCTCGCCATCGATGAACAGCACTTTGTCGCTAAGCAGGGTCAAATATCAATCCGATCGGGAAATCTGGCGTCCGGGTAATCTGGTTGGGCGATTGACGCCCACGTCGCATCCTATAGGGCGTGGAACCGATGGAGAATAGGGGCCTTGCCTATCAACATGCGCCGCAGCGGCTCGACTGGGTCGATGTCGCGCGCGGCATCGGCATCATCGCCGTGGTGGTCGGCCATGTCTGGACGCGCGGACCCTTGCGCGACGCCATGTACAGCTTCCACATGCCGCTCTTCTTCCTGCTGTCGGGCATGCTCTCGCGGCCGCATCCCGTCGGCCCCTTCACCCGGCGGCAACTGGTCAGCCAGATGCGGCCCTATGCCATCTTCCTCGCGCTGCTGATCCTGGCCGATCAGATCATCGAACCGGCCAAGGGCAATCTGCCGATCTTCCACCAATGGCCGCGCGATCTGCTGCCGATCCTGCTTGGCGGCTATTGGCTGCGCGGGCCCTATACCATCTTCTGGTTCGTGCCCTGCCTGATGCTGGCGCGCATCCTGTTCAACCTCGCGCTCAACCGCTGGCCCGATCCGCGCGATCGGCGCTGGGCATTGCTGCTGATCCCGGTGCTGCTGCTCGCCTATGCCATTGGCTATGTCACGCCGGCTTCGCCGATCGGCCTGCTGAGCGTGCCGATGGCGATGATCCTGCTCTGGGTCGGCGCGCTCTGGCCCCGACTGCACTGGCGCAATTTCTGGATAGCGCCACTCGGCCTGCTCGCGCTGGCGGGCCTTGCCGGCTGGCTACCGACGCTCAACATGAAGGCGGCCGACTATGGCTGGCCCTTGCTCTCGATCGGATCGGGCATCGCGACGTCGCTGCTGCTGTTCCGCCTCTCTGCACGGCTCGCGCCAGTCGCCACCCCGCTCGCCGCGCTTGGCCGGGCGTCACTGGTCATCATGTATCTGCACGTCGCGATCATCCATTATGGCACGCCCTATCTGACCAGGCCCTGGCTGTTGGTTCTGGCGCTGCTGGCACCCTTCGCCCTGTGGCACCTCATTCGCCTGTCCCCGCGCCTCAGCCGTTGGATGCTCTAGGGGAAGGACGGCGTCGACGCTGGCCAGGATCGCCAGCCGGCCAGGAAGAAGGCGATGGCCGCCATGGCGCGCGCATGCGTCCGGTCTGAAACGCCGGCCGGCTCGATCCCCTGCGCCGCCCGGTCCAGCGCCTCGCCGGCAACCAGCCGCACGAACATGTCCGCGCCCAGCCTGACGGTCTCTGCCGGCCGGCCGCCATCCTCGGCCAGGATGGCCGCGATCGCCGTGCTCGCCCGCTGGAACGGGCCATCGACGCTGAGCGCGAGCCCCGGCTGACGCGCAGCCTCGGCCACGATCATGCGATACAGCGCGATCGCATGGGGATTGAGCAGCCAGCCGAGCAATATCTCGCCCGCCGCCTGCAAGCGCTGTTCCAGCGGACCGGCCTCGACCCGCGCCAGATTGGGCATGCCCGACTGGCGGGCCAGGCGCTCGACCACCTCTACGAACAGGTCCGACTTGGTCCGGGCGCGGCGATAGAGGGTGCGCTTGGTCACCCCGGCGCGGCGGGCGATGGCCTCCATGCTGGCCCCCTGGAAACCGGCCTCGATGAAGGTCGCCAATGCCGCATCCAGCATCGTCGCTTCAATCTGTTCGGCCGCCTCGCGCGATGGCCGGCCGGTCGGCCGCGCCGATCCGTCGCTTCCTGATCCGTCAGCCCGCTGGCTGGTGTCGGCGGCCATCCCTGCTTTCCTTCCATTTGGCTCCGGCATAAAAGGATACGGAACCGGATACTTTGAGTCGAGTTTATTTCCCATCGGTCATGCCGTCGCCCGGCGGCGATAATCAAGGAGCAGTTGGAATGGCGTTGTTTCAGGATCGGGTCGCGATCGTCACCGGCGGTGCATCGGGCATCGGCGAAGCGGTGGTGAAGGATTTGCTGGCGGAAGGGGCGAAGGTCGTCATCGCCGATTTCGACGAAGCGGGGGCACAGCGTCTCGCGCAATCCTGTGGCGAGGATCGGGCGCGCGCCTTCAAGGTCGATGTCAGCGATGCACAGGCGGTCAGCGCCAGCGTCGATTTTGCCGTCAAAACCTTCGGCGGACTGCATCTGGCGGTCAATAATGCCGGGATCGGCGCGCCGTCCACGCCGCTGGCCGACATCGCCATCGATGACTGGCACCGGGTCGTCGGCGTCGATCTGCACAGCGTCTTCTACGGCATGAAATATCAGATCCCGGCGATGCTGAAATCCGGTGGCGGCGCGATCGTCAACATGGCCTCGATCCTGGGCGCGGCCGGTTGGGCCGGCTCCGCCGCCTATGTGACGTCCAAGCATGCGGTCGTCGGCATGACCAAGACCGCCGCGCTGGACTATGCCGGCCAGGGTATCAGGGTGAATGCGGTCGGGCCGGCCTTTGTCGAAACCCCGGCGCTCGGCAAGACCATGACCGATGCGGAACGGGCCGTCCTCGCCGGCCTGCATGCGTTCGACAGGCTGGCGCGCCCGGAGGAGATCGCTGCCATGACCAGCTTCCTCCTGTCCGACCGCGCCTCCTTCATGACCGGAACCTATTATCCGGTCGATGGCGGCTATCTGGCGCGCTGACGGCGCGGGGCGTCAGCCCTGCTGGATCAGCGACAGGCGGTGATCCTCGCCGGCGCGGGCGACCAGGGCATAGGCGGCCTGGGCGATCACCTGAGCCTGGCTCAGCGCGGCGGCATCCTCCTGCTGGGCGGGGGCGACCGGGTCGGCGACGGCCGATGCCGCCGGCGACGCATAATAGCCCGCGTCGGACAATTGCGTGTCCAGCGTGGTTTCCGGCGCCGCGACGGCCTGCGATCGCGGCGCTGGCATGGGCGCGCTATAGGTCAGGGGCGACAGCGAAGGTGACACGGAAACACCGTCGCTGACGACGGCGGCTGCTTCGCTCGCGATCACCGGCGCCGGCGCGGTCGCTGCGGCAGTTGGTGTCGTTTCGACCGCCGGCTGGACGCTGGCGACCGGCTCGCTTGCCGCAACCGGCGTGGTGGCCGCCGGTGTGCTCGCCTCTGTCACTTTCGCTGTCGTGCTGCCGCTATTCTGGTTCGCCTGCCGAACCTTTTCGGCAAATTCTTCCATCGCCTTCTTGAACTGGCCCCAGCCATTGCCTGAGCCGCCGATCGCACCAACCATCTCTGTTTCGCTCCCGGTCCCCGATCCTGCCATGGCGCGGCGGGGGCTGCGAATTTGACAAGGAACGGGCTTATCCGGCGATTAAGCATTCAGTGCAGATGGCGCAGCTTGTCCGGGTTGCGCATGATGTAGATGGCGGTCACCTGGCCATCCTCTATGTCCAGTGCGGTGGTCTGCAACTCGCCATCGGCCTCGCGCGTGACGAAGCCGGGCAGGCCGTTGACCATGCAGGTGCGCAGCAGGGTCGATCCATATTTGCCGAACAGCACCGCCAGCGCCTTGTGGACCTGCATCACCTGGCCATGGCCGATCGCCGGGCGGATCGCGGCCGGGCGCTTGCCGCCGCCATCGCTGTGGAAACTGACATCCTGCGCCAGCAGTGCACCCAATGTGCTCATGTCGCCGCTGCGCGACGCGGCGAAGAAGGCGCCGGCAATCTCCAGCCCGCGCTGTTTCTCGATCTGGAAACGGGGGCGGGCGTCGCGGACATGATCGCGCGCGCGGGCGGCGAGCTGACGACAGGCGGCAGCATCGCGCCGGATGGTCCTCGCCACCTCGTCAAAGGCGAGGCCGAACACATCATGCAGCAGGAAGGCGGCCCGCTCCAGCGGCGACAGTCGCTCCAATGCCAGCATCAGCGGCAGGGTGACGTCCTCTTCCTCATCAGCCTCTTCGACCACCGGCTCGGGCAGCCAGGGGCCGACATAGGTTTCGCGCTGCGCCCGCGCCGATTTCATCTGGTCGAGGCAGAGCCGGGTGACGATGCGGCGGAGAAAGGCTTCGGGCTCGCGCACCGCGCCATGGTCGGTGCCCATCCAGCGAATGAAGGCATCCTGCACCACATCCTCGGCATCGGCGACCGATCCCAGCATGCGATAGGCCACCCGGATCAGGCGAGGACGCAGCGGGTCGAAGCGCGCCGCCGCGTCCGTCTGCGTCCCCCGCGCCATCAGGCTGCTGCCTTCATCGGCATGTCATACCAGAGGTTGAAGCCGACGGCGATGCGGTTCCAGCCATTGATGATGTTGATCATCAGGGTCAGCTTCACCTGCTCCTCCTCGGTGAACTCCCAGTTCAGCGCTTCCCTGGCGGCTTCATGGGCATGACCCTTGGCAATCTCGGTCAGCGCCTCGGTCCAGGCCAGCGCGGCGCGCTCGCGGTCGGTATAGCAGGGCGCCTCGCGCCAGGCCGACAGCAGGTAGATGCGCTGTTCGCTCTCGCCCTTCTCGCGCGCTTCATAGGTGTGCATGTTGATGCAGTTGGCGCAGCCGTTGATCTGCGACGAACGGATCTTCACCAGTTCGATCAGGCTCGGCTCCAGGCTGTCGGCGATGGCGGTGGAGAGGGCGGTCCAGCTCTTCATCAGCTGCGGCGCGGCGGCATAGGGATTGATCTTGTCGGTCATGATACAGCTCCTTTGCTTGCTATTGCTGACATGACGAGACGGCCGTGCCCGATGTGACATGGGCAGCAATTTTTTTCGCAAGGGTCGAAAATATTTTGCCGATTCCGGCTCTGGACAGGGGGCAGGGGCAGGCGCTAGCGGCCGCGCCCTATGTCTATCATTGCCACCATCATGAACACGGCCACCGGCCAGCCCATCCAGAAGATGAAGTTCGAGCGCATGCCCAAGCCCTGGGTCTCGCTGAACCTTGAAAATGGCGAACTGGTCGCCGCCGACCGCGTCGTCGTCGGCAAGCCCGCGCCGGGCAAGTTCATCACCCCGGTCGAAGTCTGGGTCACGCCCAAGACGCTGGGATAATAAAACGCAAAAGGAGCTGGCGCGCAGTCCCGGCGTGCCAGCTCCCTACAACCTGATGGCGCACCCATGCGACCGAAGAACGCAGCCAGGCTGCGTTCCCCAGACGGCGCGGGTTGCGATTAACCGTGCAATTTGATCGCGGTTTCGGCGATCCGGCGGCCCTGATAGCGGGCGCCGTCCAGTTCTTCCTCGCTCGGCTGGCGGCTGCCGTCGCCATCGGCCAGGGTGGTCGCGCCATAGGGCGAACCGCCGCGTACCTTGTCGACGCCCATCTGACCGGCAAAGCCATAGTCCAGGCCGACGATCGTCATGCCGAAATGCAGCAGGTTGGTGATGATCGAGAAGAGGGTGACCTCCTGGCCGCCATGCTGCGACGCGGTCGAGGTGAAGGCGCCACCGACCTTGCCATTGAGTGCGCCGCGCGCCCACAGGCCGCCGGCCTGATCCAGGAAGGCCGCCATCTGGCTCGACATGCGGCCAAAACGGGTGCCGGTGCCGATGATGATCGCGTCATAATCTGCCAGTTCGGCGACGGTCGCGACCGGGGCGTCCTGGTCCAGCTTGAAATGGGCCGCCTTGGCGACTTCCAGCGGTGCGGTTTCGGGCACGCGCTTGATGTCGACCTGCGCGCCGGCGGCGGCGGCACCTTCGGCCATGGCCTTGGCCATCGTTTCGATATGCCCGTAGGACGAATAATAGAGAACCAGAACCTTAGCCATTGTCACGTCTCCTCATCTGAAACTGAAAAGTTGAAAGGGTGGTCGCCCGCACAAGGGAGGGAGCATGCGGGCGACCCGGACCGGTCCGTCTGGGGGAGGGGATTAACGAACCGGCGCGTAAGCTTCATGTCTATTCGCTGTCGACCAGGACGATTTCGCTGTCCTCGACCGCGGTGATGGTGATGGGCGCGCCGCCGATGATGGCCGCGCCGTCCCGTGCCTCGAAGGTCTGGCCATCGATCTCGATCCGGCCCGTCGCCGGGACCAGATAGAGATGGCGACCTTCGCCGGCCTCATAGGTCACGCTGTCGCCGGCCTTGATCGTGCCGCCCAGCAGCCGGGCGTCGGCCCGGATGCGCAGCGCTTCCTTGTCCTCGTCATGGCCGCTGGCCAGCACGACCAGCTTGCCGGAGCGATCACCCTTCGGGAAGGGCTTGGCGCCCCAGCTGGGCGATCCGCCGACCGAGCGGGGAATGACCCAGATCTGGAACAGGGTGGTGGTCTCGTCCTCCAGATTATATTCGGCATGGCGGATGCCGGTGCCGGCCGACATCACCTGGACATCGCCCGCCTCGGTGCGGCCCTTGTTGCCCAGGCTGTCCTGGTGGGTGATCGCGCCGGTGCGGACATAGGTGATGATCTCCATGTCGCTGTGCGGGTGCGGCGGAAAGCCCGAGCGCGGACCGATCTCGTCGTCGTTCCATACCCGGATCGCGCCCCAGCCCATGCGGGCGGGATCATAGTAATTGGCGAAGGAAAAATGATGCCGTGCGTTCAGCCAGCCATGGTCGGCATGGCCGAGCGACGCGAACGGGCGGCGCTCGATGCGGCTCGCGGTTGTCGTGCTCATGGGGTCTGCCTTTCGATTGCGATGCCGGATGCTTCCGGCTTGCTTTCCGACAATCTAGCGATCAGGTTCGTTTCTTGAATAAGCAGTGTTGAAACGGATTGTTTCCCTATGCGCCTACCTGATTTCGAGGCCTGGGCGATGTTTGCCGCCGTGGTCGAACATCGCAGCTTTACCGACGCAGCCAAGGCGCTCAGCGTCTCCAAGGCCACCGTGTCCAAGGCGGTGACCCGCCTGGAGCAGCATCTCGATACCAGCCTGTTCAGCCGCACCAGCCGCCGCCTGGCGCTGACCGAGAGCGGCCGTCGGCTGGCCGATCATGCCCAGCGCATCCTGGCGGAGGGGCAGGCGGCGGAGGAGGCCGCGCGCGACGAGACCGCCGAACTCTCCGGCACGGTGAGCCTGGGCGCGCCGATGAATTTCGGCCTGCTGCGGATCGCGCCGCTGATCGCGCAGTTCACCAAGGAAAATCCGCTGGTCGATGTCGATCTGCATCTGTCCGATGCCAAGATCGACATCGTCGAACTCGGCCTCGACGCCACCATCCGCATCGCCGACATGCCCGACAGTTCGCTGCGCGCGCGCCGGCTGGCCGACGTCCATATGCATGTCGTCGCCTCGCCCGCCTATCTGGCCGAGCGCGGCCGCCCGACCCATCCGTCCGACCTCGGCAGCCATGACTGCCTCTGCTATTCCAACGTCACCGCGCCCGATGTCTGGCGCTTCACCGGGCCGGGGCAGCAGAATGTGACGGTGCAGGTCCGCCCGCGCATCACCGTCAACAGCGGCGAGGCGATGATGCCCGCGCTGCGGCTAGGTGTCGGCATTGCCCGTTTGCCCGATTTCATCGTCGGCGATGCGATCCGCTCGGGTGAACTGGAGGAGATTTTGCTCGACTGGCGGCCGCCGCCCTTCGGCCTGCATCTGGTGACGCCGCCCTCGCGCCTGCGCCCGGCACGGGTGGAGGCGCTGCTGGACTTCCTGACCCGCCACCATGGTTGCTGAGGCTGGTTTACGAAGTGCAAATTTTCGCCTTGTGATCGCCACGGATCGCCCCTGCGAAAGGCGGAACCAGGGCAGGACTTTGCTCGTTTCGTCCCGGAATCCAGCTTGACTCGATAGGGATCGTTACGGGGTCAACGCTTTGTAAATAGATTCGTTTTTATACGACTCGCGGATTCCTGCGGGTTAGCGAAAAATTAACCTTTGTCCTTCAGAAGTTTTTTGGTTAATGATTGCGAGCAGAAACCGTTCTGGTGGGGTGAACGGACCTGCGACACGAAGGGGCTTCCAATGCGCGTGCTGCTGATTGAGGACGAACCGACCACCGCCAAGGCGATCGAGCTTATGCTCACGACCGAGGGCTTCAATGTCTACACCACCGATCTCGGGGAAGAGGGCCTCGATCTCGGCAAGCTGTATGACTATGACATCATCTGTCTCGACCTGAACCTGCCCGACATGCACGGCTATGACGTGCTGAAAAAGCTGCGGGCGGCACGGGTGCAGACCCCGGTGCTGATCCTGTCGGGCGTCGCCGAAATGGACAGCAAGGTCCGGTCCTTCGGCTTCGGCGCCGACGATTATGTCACCAAGCCGTTCCATCGCGAGGAACTGATTGCGCGCATCCACGCCGTGGTCCGCCGCTCGAAGGGCCATTCGCAGTCGGTCATCCGCACCGGCAAGCTGGCGGTGAATCTCGACGCGAAGACCGTGGAAGTGGACGGCAACCGCGTCCATCTGACCGGCAAGGAATATGCGATGCTGGAGCTGCTCTCGCTCCGCAAGGGCACGACCCTCACCAAGGAGATGTTCCTCAACCATCTCTATGGCGGCATGGACGAGCCCGAACTCAAGATCATCGACGTGTTCATCTGCAAGCTGCGCAAGAAGCTGGCGCTGGCCTGCGGTGGCGACAATTATATCGAGACCGTATGGGGCCGCGGCTATGTGCTGCGCGATCCCGATGAGGTCGAGGCGCTCGAAGCGCGGGTTGCCTGATCGACCGCTGATTGCATGTCAGGGGGTGGAAAGGCCGGCGGTCCGATGGGATCGCCGGCCTTTTCCGTGTCCGCCATATTGTTACAAATTATGTAATTTCCATAGAATTAAGCTGCCATTTACCATCGATGCCTAGGCCGGGGGTGAAGGAGTTTTATGTTCATGGGCCAGGCCATTCACCCCCACAGCCGCGATGCCGTCTGGGACGCCATCTGCCGTTCGCAGGCGGTGATCGAATTTGCGCCGGACGGCACGATCCTCTGGGCCAATGACCTGTTCCTGGCGACCATGGGCTATGCGCTGGGGGAGATTGTCGGCCGCCATCATCGCATCTTCTGCGACGAAGGCCAGGCGCGCTCGGCCGCCTATGCGGCGCTGTGGGACAAGCTGGCGCAGGGCGATTTCGATGCCGGCGAATATCGGCGCCTCGACAAGCATGGCCGCGACATCTGGCTTCAGGCCACCTATAACCCGGTCTTCAATGCCGAAGGCCGGGTCGAGCGAATCCTCAAGATCGCGACCGACACCACCCCGTCCAAGATATTGCGCGCGGAACTCAAGAGCACGGTCGACGGGCTGGTCGACATTGTCGACACGATCAGCGGCATCGCCAACCAGACCAATCTCCTCGCCCTCAATGCCACGATCGAGGCAGCACGGGCGGGTGAGGCGGGGCGCGGCTTCGCGGTGGTTGCGGCCGAAGTGAAGAAGCTGGCGGGGGACACGCGTGCGGCGACCGATCGCGCCCGCGCCATGGTGGTCGCGTCCAGCTGATCCCGTCGTCCGATTGCGGACATGATGCGGCCGGCGATCCGATGGGGATCGCCGGCCGCTTCCGTCAGGCGACGGCTACGGGGTTATGGGGTCAATCCGTGGCCTGATCGGAAGAGGAGGAAGGCGCGGCGGCATCGCTCTGCGGCTGGCTGGTGCTGCCATGGGTCTCGCCGCTGCCCGAAACCTGCCCGCTGGCGTCGATCGAGGCGGCGCTGCCGACGGCATTGGTCGCGCTGCCCGCGACATTGCCCGCCGCCGATCGTGCGCCGCTGGCCGTCGAACCGGCCCGATCGCGGGCGGAGGCAACCGTGCTGCCTGCCCGATCACGCGCCGATGCCACGGTGCTGCTGGCCCGATCGCGCGCCGTCGCGACGCCGCTTTCCGTCCGGTCCCGTGCGGCGCCGACCGTGTCGCTCGCCCGGCTGCGCGCCGCATCGGTCGCGCCGGTCACATCGCTGGTGCCCAGCGTATCGACCGCCAGATTGCCGCTGGCCGATCCCGATCCGCTGGCCGAGCGGCTCTTGCCATGACGGGTTGCCGATCCTTCGGCGCGGCCATTGCCGTTGCCGCTGGCGCCGACCCGGCCATTGTCGAGGTCGATGCTGCGATCCAGACTCCCCGATCCGCCGAACGAACCGCCCAGCGTGCCACCCAGGCCGCTGGTCATGCCGCCCAGCCCGCCACCACCCAGGGCGCCGCCACCGCCCAGCAACTGGGCCGATGCGGGGGCCGTGGTGAGCGCCGCGAGGCAGGCGGTTGCGATGATAATCTGCGTCTTCATGGACCGTCTCCTTGGTCATCTTGATCCGATGACAGGACAACGGCGGGGCGTTTCGCTTTAATCCCGAACGTCTGAATTTTTCTCACAAGCCACGGAAATTCAGTCCATATTTCTGCAGGTGTCGCACAATATGCCGGCGCCATAGCCCTTGCCGCGGGCGGGTTTCGCCTCCCGCCGCAATGCCTCGACCGATCCACCCGCCATCAGCCGCCCGGCCACCAAAGGCGCGGCAAAGGATGTGCCGCGCACCTTGTCCCGGCCGCCGTCCATGTCGGCGGCCATCATGTCCGCACCGGGCGCGGCAAAATCGACATGGGCCGCGCGCCCGGCCTCGGGCAGCAACCGGCCCCGCCCGTCCACGCCGGTCACGGCGATCACCTGCGGGTAGGATGCGGGGTAGGCGGGCGGGGCGGCCGGGCCGTCATTGCCGACCGCCGCGACCAGCATCACCCCCTTGTCGCGCACCAGCCGGATCGCGCCGGCCAGCAAGGGGTTGTCCGGCCCGACCAGGCTGATCGTCACCACCTTCGCGCCACGCGCCGCCATCCAGCCCAGCGCGCGGACGATGGCAAAGCTGCTGCCACCGGCCGGATCGTCGCCATAGACATCGGCGATCAGCAGCGGCGTGCCCGGCGCCGCGCCCTTCACACTGTCATTGCCACCGATCAGGGATGCGACCGCCGTGCCATGGGCGCTGGCCCTTGGCGCGCCGGCCACGAAGCCGCGCTGCTCGATCGGGCCGGCCAGCGCCGGGTGCGCGGCCACACCGCCGTCGATCAAGCCCGCCGCGCCGCGCCCAACGCTACCATGGCTCGCCAGTGCGGCCGATTTTCCCGCCGCAGCCGCACCGCTCGGGAAATAGAGATTGTCGGCGCTGGCCTGCGCCTGCGGGGCGATCTTGCGCACGCTGCGCAGCGCGCGCGCCAGGCTCTGGCCATCCGGCACGGTCAGGCGGGTGATCGCCATGTCGATCCCCTCCGCCTCGATCCGTTCCACGCCATAGCCGGCCGCCCGCAGTTTCTCGATCGCGGCCGCGTCCGCCCCGGTCAGCAGGATGATGCCCCGCCGCGCCGGCTCTCGCCGGTCGTCCAGTTCGATCTGGTCGCCATGCTGGCGCAGCAGCGCGTCGATCCGCGCCGTGCGCGCCGCTGCCAGCCGATCGGCCAGCCGCGCCGGCGACAGCCGGTCCAGCCCACTCTGGTCGACGATACTGCCCAGCCGGTCGAGCGTGTCGGGCACTATCTGGCCGACCCCGCCCAGCGCACCGCCCCCCAACGCGCTGGCGGCCGGGGCGGGCAGCAATTGCGCCTGCGCACCCGGCGCTGCGAGCCACAGCCCCGCGATCAGCAACGGGCGCGTCCATCTCATCTCTGTCTCTTCCCGCCGGTCATCGCCGGCCTTTTCAGCGTCAAAATCGTCCATCGTCAAAAAAATCCGGTTGCTGGACTTTCTGAAGGATGAAACGGCCGGGCAGGGACGTTTCATCCCTGAAAGCAATTTGGAGAAACCATGTCGTTCGAGCGCGACCTGCTGGCGATCCTGCCCCGGCTGCGGCGTTTTGCCGCCAGCCTGTCGCATGATCGCGCCGATGGCGACGATCTGTGCCAGGCGGCACTGGAAAAGGGGCTGCGCGCCCGCGACCAGTGGCAACCGGGCACGCGGCTCGACAGCTGGATGTATCGGATCATGCGCAATCTTTGGATCGATGAGGGCCGCGCTCGTCAGCGGGCCGCCAGAACCTTCGCCCCGGAAGAGGCGGGTGCCGATGTCGGCTATGCGGGCGACAAGGCGGTGGAACAGGCCATGACCCTGTCCGACGTCGATCGGGCGATGCAGGCATTGCCGCCCGAACAGCGCGAGGCGATCGCGCTCGTGCTGGTGGAGGGGCTGTCCTACAAGGAGGCGGCTGCGATATTGAACATACCGATGGGCACGCTGACCTCGCGACTGGTGCGCGGTCGCGGCGCGCTCATCGAACTATTGGGGGAAGCGGCATGACCGACATTGACGAAGCCATGCTGATCGCCTGGGTGGATGGTGAATTGGACGAGGTGACGCGGCGGCGTGTCGACCGCGCGGTGGCGGAAGACCCCGCGCTGGCCGCCCGGCTGGAGCAGCATCGCCGGCTGCGGGTGCGACTGGCCGGCCATTTCGCGCCGATCGCGCAGGAGGATGTGCCTGCGTCGATGCAGGCCATGCTGGTGCCGCCGACGGTGGTGCCGATCGTTCGGCCGTCGCGGCGCTGGGCGTGGGCGACGGGCGGAGCGATCGCCGCCAGCCTGCTGCTGGGCCTTGGCATCGGCCATATGTCGGGCGAGCCGGTAGGGCCGATTGCGGTAAAGGACGGCGCGATGCTGGCACAGGGATCGCTCGCCACCGCGCTCGACAGTCAATTGGCCTCGGCCGGGGAGGATGGCCCGGTCCGCATCGGCCTCAGCTTCCGGCGCAAGGGCGGCGGCTGGTGTCGCAGCTTCGACGGCGCGGCCATGGCCGGCGTCGCCTGCCGCACCGATGCCGGCTGGCAATTGCTGCAGGCGGTGCCCGGCAAGGGCCAGACGAGCGAATATCGCCAGGCCGCCTCGGCCGATCCGCGCCTTCTCGCCACCATCGACGGCCTGATCGACGGCGCTCCTGCCGATGCGCAGGGCGAACGGGCGGCGCAGGCGGCGGGCTGGCGTTAATCGTCGCTTCGCTGTCGCCTGACTGTCGCCTCAGTGTCGCTTCACCGTCGCGTGACTGTCGCTTCGGTGGCGCGTCAGGAACGCGTGGCAGGCGCGCCAGGCCGCAAAAACGGCTGATTTCACGTCGCACGACACTGTGAACTTTCAACTGTCGCGTCAGAATTCCAGGTTCAGCCGGCCATAATAGAAACCGCCGCTGATCCCATAGGGGGCATAGGCATTGTAGAGGCTTCCGGCCGTCCGGTTCACCGGCTTCAATTTGTTGGGATAGGTGTTGAGCAGATTATTGGCCCCGACCGAAATCTTGACCCCTTGGGTCAGCTTGTAGCCCAGTTCGAGGTCGAGGATCGTCTTGGGGGTCAGCTTCTCGTCGACATAGCCCAGGGTGCAGCCGGCACTGCCGGCGGTGCAGGCGGCAAAATCCTCGGTATGATAGACGGCGGCGCTCGCCCGCTGATAGATTTTGCCATAGCGCGTGGCGCGCAGGTTCAGGTTGAAATCGCCCTTTTCCCACAGGATGTTGCCGATCAGCTTGTCGCGCGGCGTGCCTTCGGAAAGGTCGCCCTGCTTGGCCCGGCCGATCAGCACCAGCCCGGATGCGGCGATCTCGTCGGGGACCGGGTCGATATGGGTGAAGATCGTCTTGTTGAAATTGGCCGACAGGCTGATCGTCGCGGTGCCAAGGTCGCCCAGCCCCGCCCGATAGGTGCTGACGATGTCGAGGCCGCGGGTGCGCGTGTCGGCCGCGTTGGAGAAGATGAGGCCGCCGGCAATGCCCTGGATGCCCGCTGCCGCCAGCGCGTTCATGACCACCGGGCCGCTCAGCGTTTCGGACAGCAGGATACGGTCCCTGACCTTGATCTGATAGGCATCGACCGTGACGTTGAAATTGGGCGCCGGGGTCAGGACGATACCGGCGGACAAGTTGGTCGACTTTTCCGGCTTCAGCGGCTGCGCCCCCAGCGCCCGCGCGGCGACGCCATCGACCGGCAGCGCCTGCACCGGCAGCAGCTGGTTCACGCCGTTGACGGTGACGTTGATCGTGGAGGAGGAGGCATAATGTTGTTGCTGCAGCGTCGGCGCGCGAAAGCCGGTGCTGGCGGTGCCGCGAATGGCAAAGCCGCGAAACGGCTCGATGCGCAGCGACGCCTTGCCGGTATCGGTGGTGCCGAAATCGGAATAATCCTCATGCCGTCCGGCAAGGCCGAACTCCAGCCCCTCGACGATCTGGCCTTCCAGATTGATATAGGCGCTCCAGTTGTCGCGGCTCCAGCTGCCCGATCCTTCGGGCAGGAAGCCGGTGACGCCCTGCGACCCGACACCGGTCCGCGTCGCCCCCGCGAACCAGCTGCCGGCCGGCGAGACATAGCCGCCATCGATATAGGATTCCGGGTCGCCCGGACCGATCAGGAACTTGTTCTTCTTATATTCGGCGCCCACCGCGACCGACAGCGGGCCGGCGAGGCCGATGTCGAGCTCCTTGCTGAAGTCGAGATTGCTTGTCCATTCGTCGAAGCGAATCTTGCCCAGATAGAAATGGGTCGGACTGGCGGGCCCCATGGAGGGGTTGAGCGAGGTGGTCTGCGCATATTTGACCTCGTCCTGCGCATAGCTGGTCGACAGGTCGACATGGATGCCGCCGCCAATCTCGCCGCGCAGGCCGCCGGCGACCTGAAAATCCTCGTCATAGACGTGGATGCGCGGGATATAGCCCTCGGGGTAGATTTCCAGGATATTGTTGAGCGCCGCCGGGTTGCGATAGGTCAGCCAGCCGGCGGCATGGCGCTTGGAATAGGTGCCGAAGCTGTACAGCTCCATGTCGCCGCCGACCGGCATCATCGCGTCATAGCTGGCATTGCCGCCGATCACCTGCGGCTGGCCATATCTGGCGCGAATGCGGTCCGGATCGGCATTGCGCGCGTCGCCGGTGGGGTAGAAGGGATTGCTGGTGATCGGGCTGCTGTTGACCACCGTATTGTCCTGCAGCACGCCTTCGCCCGACAGGTGGATATAGCCGCCGTCCGGCCCGATCGCGAAGCCCTTGTCGATCTGCCAGCGGCCCTGCCAGCCGCCATTGTCGGCGGTGCTGCCCATGGTCAGCGCCGCGCCGCCTTGGGTGTCGTTCTTCAGGATGATGTTGACGACACCGGCGATCGCATCCGACCCATATTGGGCCGACGCGCCATCGCGCAGCACTTCGATCCGCTGGATCGCATTGCCGGGGATCAGGTCCAGGTCCGGCGGCGACTGGCCATTCTGGACCGACCCGTTGATGAACAGGGTGGCGGTATTGTGCCGCCGCTTGCCGTTGACCAGCACCAGCAACTGGTCGCCGCCCAGGCCGCGCAGCGACAAAGTGCGTACCGCCCAGCTGGCGCCCGCGCCATTGTTCGACACATTGATCGACGGGACCAACGTACCCAGCAGATCGCGCACCGACTGCTTGCCGCTCGCTTCCAGATCCTTTTCGCCCAGCACGTCGATCGGCGCCAGGCTTTCGGCGACGGTGCGGGTCGTCTGGCGGGTGCCGGTGACGATGATGGGCGCGGATTCGGCGGCCGGCTCCGGCGCAGGCGCCATGGCGAGGCTATCGAGCGTCGCCGTGCCGCTCGCCTGCGCGAACTGGATGGCCAGCGGGCGGCGGCGCACCGCGCTGCGGTTGGGCGGGGTGACGAGGGCGATGACGCCGGCGCCGGCCGGGGATCGGCGCAATTCGGTGCCGGCCAGCAACTGGCTGAGCGCATCGTCGGTACTCAGCCATCCTTCGACCCGGCGGCTGCGGATATTGGCGACTTCATCATAGGGGAACAGGATGCGAATGCCGGCCTGCGCCGACAGCGCCCGCAGCGCGCCGCTAAGGGGCTGCGACGGAATGGAGAATTTGTGTCGCTGCGACAGGCTGGTGTCCGGCGCAGGGGCGGCAAGCAGTTGGGTCGGCGCAACAAGGCATGTGGTGAGCGAAAGCCCCGCCAGAACATGGCGTTTCTGCATGATATGTCCCCTGCTGTTCGGCATTTTTTGCCGTTGGTCATGGGAACGAAATATGGCGGGCGATCCGCCATGGGCCGGCAACAAAAGCGCCAGGCCATGGCTCTCGCTCAGGAAGGGCTCAGGTCTCGCCGGTCTGAAGGAACCAGCGGTCCGCGCCTTCCAGGCCGATGGCGGTCAGCCGGCCGGAATAATAGGCTCCGGTATCGATGCCGATGCGATTGGCCAGATTTTCGACCTCGGGCGTGATGCTGTGGCCATGGACCACCATCTTGTCATGCCGTCCGCCATGGTTGAGGAAATCGCCGCGTATCCAGCGCAGATCGGACGGTCGCTGCTCGGCGATCGGCACCCTGGGGCGGATGCCGGCATGGACGAACAGATAGTCGCCGACCGTCAGATGATCGACGAAGCTGTCGAGGAAATCGACATCCGCGCGCGGAATATAGTTCATCATCCAGTGGGCGATCGCCCCATCATCCATGTCGGCGCTCAGCGAAAGCGGCAGGCCGTAGCTGGCGAGCGTTTCCATGCCGCCGATGCGCCGGAAGAAGCCGACCGCGCCCTGATCGCCGCGCGCAGCCATGACAAAAATCTCTTCATGATTGCCCTTCAGCAGCCGGATGTCGCTGCCCGATCCATGCAGTGCCCGGACCCGCTCGACCACCTGCGCCGAATGCGGCCCGCGATCGATCAGGTCACCGAGCAGGATGAGGCATCGCCGCTTTCCAGGCCGCAGCGCATCGTCGGCGACCAGCATGCCGAGCAACTGGTCGAGCAGGTCGAGCCGGCCATGAATGTCGCCGATCGCATAGACGCGCCAGTCATCCCCCACGCTGGGAGGCGTACCGTCCTGGTTGTCGGATCGGCGCAGGAATTTCAGCATCGGGTGGGCCATGAGCGCTTCATGGCCCGCGATGCTGCCACAGCGTCACAGGCGCGGCAATGTCACGCCCTGCTGTCCCATATATTTTCCGGCCCGGTCGGCATAGCTGACCTCGCAAGGCTCGTTGCCCTGCAGGAACAGGAACTGGCAGGCGCCTTCATTGGCGTAGATCTTGGCGGGCAGCGGCGTAGTATTGGAAAATTCCAGCGTCACATGGCCTTCCCAGCCCGGTTCCAGCGGCGTGACGTTCACGATGATGCCGCAGCGGGCATAGGTGGATTTGCCAAGGCAGATCACCAGCACGTCGCGCGGGACGCGAAAATATTCGACCGTGCGGGCAAGCGCGAAGCTGTTGGGCGGGATGATGCAGACGTCGGTCTTGCGGTCGACGAAGCTGTTGGCGGCGAAATCCTTGGGATCGACCACGGCGCTGTCGACATTGGTAAAGATCTTGAACTCGTCGGCGACGCGCGCGTCATAGCCATAGGAGGACAGGCCATAGCTGATGCAGCCGTCGCGGCGCTGATTCTCCACGAACGGCTCGATCATGCGGTTCGACTGGGCCTGCTTGCGGATCCAGCGGTCGGAAAGGATGGACATGGGTCTGTCAGCTCTTCTGTGCAGGGGTGATGCCAAGGTCGGCCGGGCCGAAGGCGTGGGGCAACAGGTCGGCAACGCGATGTTCGACCAGGCCGTCACCTTCGGGCGCGACGCAATAGATGGCCAGGGTGCGGCCGGCCATCTGTTCGGCCTCGTTGATGACCTGGCGGCATCGGCCACAGGGGCTGACGATCGCCTCGCCGCCGACGCTGCCGTCCGCCGACATGCCGCCGCCGACGACCGCGATCTCGGTGACATCGGCCAGACGGCCCTGCGCGTTGACGGTCGCCAGCGCGACCGTTTCGGCGCACAGCGACAGGCCATAGCTCGCATTTTCGAAATTGCTGCCGGTGACGATGCTGCCATCGGTCAGACGCACGGCGGCGCCCACGGCAAAGCGGCTGTAGGGCGCATGGGCATAAGCCAGCGCGCCGCGCGCTGCCGCGACCAGCGCGGCGATATTCTTGTCTTCTGCACTCATGGTGCCACCACATCCCATCTGATCGGTCCGTCGACGCCGTCGATATGCCGCATGTCGCTGGCTGTCCACATCACCCAGGGCCGTTTGGCATAATCGGGCGCGAAGAAATTGCCATCGACCCACAAGGTCCGGTTGATGCCGCTGGCAATGTCATATTGGGCATCGAAATCGGCGCTGATGTTGAGCAGGGCGGGCTTGCCGGCATGGCTTTCGACCAGATTGACCAGCGTGTTGAGTTCCGACAGCACCTGGTCGCGGCCCGGCCGCGTGGCGCAGGACGGATCGAACCCCAGCCGGATGACCGGGGGCAGGGCGGCATTGTCGCGCGGCACGGTGGTCATGAACTGGGTCGCCTGATCGACGGCCTTGGCACACAGGCTATAGTCCAGCGCCGCGCCATAGCGCATGCCCGCGCCGCGTGCGCCGCGCCAGTTGGCGGCGAACAGCGGGTCGCGCAGGCTGGCGCCCCTGGCCGCGCGAATATAGGCGAAATCCGCCCCCTGCGCCGCCAGCGTGCCCCATTCGACCAAGCCGGTGTCGGATGTCACCGATACGCCCTGGGTCGGATATTCGTCACGGTTCGGAGCCCATCCGCGTGCATAGATCCACAATGCCGAACCCAGCACCATGATGATTGCCAGAACCGCCCCCAAGCGGACCAGCAAGCCCCCCAAAGTCAAACGCCCGATGATATTACCCCTTGATGTGCAGGACGCAGATAAGTGTGAACAGGCGGCGCGCAGTGTCGAAATCGACCGCGATCTTCCCCTCCAGCCGCTCCTTCAGCATGTCCGCTGCGTCGTTGTGAATGCCCCGCCGGGCCATGTCGACGGTTTCGATCTGCGCTGGCGAGGCATTGCTGATCGCCTGATAATAGCTGTCGCAGATCGCGAAATATTCGCGGATCGGCCGGCGGAAACGGCCCAGGCCCAGGATGATCGCCTCCAGCGGGCTGTCATCCGCGCGATTGATCTCGATGACCAGGCGCCCTTCCTCGACCCGCAGCACCACCTTGTAGGGGCCGGCATAGCCGTCGGCATGGACGCGCTCAGGCGCGAAATGATTATCCTCCAGCAGGTCGAAAATGGCGATGCGCCGTTCCTGCTCGACATCCGCGTTGCGCCACAAGATGGTGCGCTCGTCGAGCTTGATGTCTATGATGCGCGGATCGGCCATGGCGGGTCTGCTGTCAGTGCGGCGGCGGGCCACGAAAAGCAAGCGGGACTTGTGGCGGAGGAGATGCGGTTGTTTCAACCTTCGCCCTTGCGCGACCCGCGTCGTGGCGCGATGAGGGCCCATGGTCGAACTCGTGAAACTCAATGCCGCTCCCGAAGAGGGCGGGCTGGAACTGCCGCGCAACGTCGAAGCGGAGGCTGCGCTGCTCGGCGCGCTGATGATTGACAACCGCATCGCGGAGGATGTGCAGCTCAAGCTCAAGCCCGAACATTTCTTCGAGCCACTGCATGGCCGTATCTATGAGGCGGTGATGCGCCTGATCGAGCGCGACATGATCGCCAATCCGGTGACGCTCAAGCCGATGCTGGAACAGGATCCGGCGCTCAAGGAGCTGGGCGGCGCGGCCTATCTGGCGCAGCTCACCGGCAGCGGTGCCGCGCTGCTGGGTGCGCGCGACTTCGCGACCCAGATCTATGACCTTGCCCTACTTCGTCAACTTGTGAACGTTGGTCGAGAACTGGTTGATAATGCTTTGGATACCAGTGAGGATGTCAATCCGCGCGAGCAGATCGAGCTGGCCGAAGTTGCGCTTTACAAAGTGTCGGAAGGCGAGGGCGAGAGCGGGTCGGTCAAGAGCTTCCTCTCCGCCTCCACCATGGCGGTACAGGTGGCTGAACGTGCGCTCAACAGCGGCGGCCATGTGTCGGGTATCACCACCGGAATCAACAGCCTCAACGAGAAGATCGGTGGTCTGCACAATTCCGACTTGATGATCCTGGCCGGCCGTCCGGGCATGGGCAAGACGTCGCTGGCGACCAATATCGCCTATAATGCGGCGTCGCGCTGGCTGCGCGACCATAATGACGGCATTCCGCCGGAAAAGAATATGGGCGCCAAGACCGCCTTCTTCAGCCTCGAAATGTCGGCCGACCAGCTGGCGACCCGCGTTCTGGCCGAACAGTCGGGGATCAGCGGCGAAGCGCTGCGTATGGGCAAGATCAGCCGGGCGGACTTCCAGAACCTGTCGCGCGCCGCGCGCGACCTGCAGGAACTGCCGCTGTTCATCGACGACACGCCGGGTCTGACGATCGCGGCGCTGCGCACCCGCGCGCGCCGGCTCAAGCGCCGTCATGATGTCGGTTTCATCGTCGTCGACTATCTCCAGCTGCTGCAGGGCAGCGGCAAGGCGGGCGATAGCCGCGTCAACGAAATTTCGGAAATTTCCCGTGGTTTGAAGACGTTGGCGAAGGAACTTCATGTCCCTGTGCTGGCGCTGTCGCAGCTCAGCCGTGCGGTGGAACAGCGCGAGGACAAGCGTCCGCAGCTGTCCGACCTTCGCGAGTCGGGCTCGATCGAGCAGGACGCGGACATGGTCTGGTTCGTGTTCCGCGAGGATTATTATGTCGCCGCCAAGGAGCCGGGAAACAAGGAAGGGCCCGAGCATCAGGAATGGGTGCAGGAGATGGAACGCATCTACGGCCTGGCCGAAGTGATCGTCGCCAAGCAGCGTCACGGTTCGACCGGCCGTATCCGCATGAAGTTCGACGCCAAGATCACGCGCTTCTCGGATCTGGCCGAGGGCAGTTCCTACCTCGAAGACCTCGAATAAGAAGGCATGGCGGCGGACATGTCCGCCGCCACCGGGTTCAGCCGGCGACGAACGCCTTGAAGACGATGCACAGGCCGATCATGCTGGCGAGATAGGCGAGCGAGCGGACCACTGGCACGCCCAGGCCATAGAGCGGCAGGTAGAGCGCGCGCGACACCAGCCACAGCCAGCCACCGATCGCCGTCCATTCGCTGGTGCGGCCGGCCACGACCACGCCGAACAGGACGATGATCGCGATCGGGAAGGTTTCCAGGAAATTGGCCTGGGCGCGGACAAGCCGGCCGCCGACCGGATCGAGCGGGGGCAGGTTTTCGTCCCGCGCCCCGGTATTCCATTTCAAACCATATTGTTTCGTCTTGAGATGCGCCGCCGCGAAGATATGGACCAGCAGCAGGACGCAGGCCCAGGCCAGGATCTTCAGTTCAACCGCCATCATACCCTCCCTTTATCGCGGCGGCGTCATGCCATCCGCTTATTTGACGATTGGCAACCATATCGCGCTGGCGCCCGCCGCGCCATATTGCACGCTCTGGGTCGCCGGCTTGTAGTCGCCCGGCTTGGCGTCGAAGATCGAGGGCACATAGGTCTGCGGGTTGCGGTCGTAGACCGGGAACAGGCTGGACTGGATCTGCACCATGATGCGATGGCCTGGCTTGAACACATGGTTCACGTTCGGAAGGCCGAATTTGTAATTTTCCGCCTTGCCCGGCGTCAGCGCCTGCGGCTTGTCGAAGCCATGGGCGTAGCGGCCCCGGAAAATGTCGATGCCGATCGGCAGTTCATAGCCGGCCATCACCGGATTGGCGGTGTTCTCTTCCGGATAGACGTCGATCAGCTTCACCACCCAGTCGCTGTCGGTGCCACTGGTGGCGGCGAACAGGTCGACCATTGGCTGGCCGGCGATATGGACCTCCTTGTCCAGCACCGGCGTCACATAGGTCAGCACATCGGGCCGACCATCGACGAAACGCTGATCCTTCACCAGCCAGGTGCGCCAGGCCTCATTCTGGTCCTGATGGATCGGGCGGGGCAGATAGGGCACCGGCTTGGCTGGATCGGACACATAGGAGTCGCTGCCCGCCGCTGCCGGCTTGGCCCAGGACAGGCTGTAGCTGGCGCCGAGATAGAGCGGGGTCGGCGTGCCGCCCGGCCATTTGGCGCGGGTTTCCCATTTGTCGATGCCGGTCGCATAGGTGAGCGAGCCGGGCATGGTGTAGCCGGCGGGCGGATTGTCCTTGAGATAATGGTCGAGGAAGGGCTTCATCGTGCCGACGCGGAACTGGCGGCCGGTATCGCCCTCGAACTGAAGGTCACCGAGGCTCCGGCCCTCATAATTGACGCCGCTATGGCGCCAGGGACCGATCACCAGGCTGACCATGTCATTCTTCTTGTCCTGCGGTTCCAGCGCCTTGTAGACCGCCGGCGCGCCATAGCTGTCCTCCTGGTCCCACTGGCCCACGACCAGCATCGTCGGCACGGTCAGGGTGCGCTTGGCCAGCAGCTTGTCGACCGCCTGTTCCTGCCAATAGGCGTCATAGGCCGGATGTTCGAGCAGCTTGCGGACCGAGGGGAAGGCGTCGAGGCCATAGGTGCGGGCGAAGTCGCCGGCCGATCCGGCGTTCAGCATCGTCGTATATTCGTCGCCATTGCCCATCGGGATGGCGCCGCCGCCCTTCTTGGCGGTCTGCGACAGGCTGTAGCCGAAGCCGAAATTGCGGAAGGCGCCATTGTGGAACCAGTCATCGCCCATCCAGCCATCGACCATCGGGCTCTGCGGTACGGCGGCCTTCAGCGCAGGATGCGGATCGATCAGCGCCATCAGCGAGGTGAAGCCGGGATAGGAGGAGCCGGTGATCGCGACCTTGCCGTTGGTTTCCGGCACATTCTTCACCAGCCAGTCGATCGTGTCATAGGCGTCGGTGCTGTTGTCGACATCGGTCTTGTTGAGCGGGCCACGCAGCGGGCGGGTCATGACATAGTCGCCCTCCGACCCGTGCAGGCCGCGCACGTCCTGATAGACGCGGATATAGCCGTCATTGACGAAATCGGCATCCATGACCGGCAGGATCTCCTCGATCTTCTGGCTGCGGTTGCGGCTGGTCGCCTTGCCCGCATCATAGGGGGTGCGGGTCAGCAGGATGGGGCCGTGGCGCGTGCCCTTGCGCATGACGATCACGGTGAACAGCTTCACCCCGTCGCGCATCGGGATCATCACTTCCTTGCGCACATAGTCCGCCTGTGGCCGGGCCGGATCATAGACATCGACCTTGTCCGGGGTCATCGGATCGGTCTGGGCGGCGATCGGCGCGGCGAGCGCAGCGATCATCAGGGCGGCAGTCGAAATCTGTGCGGCACGAAGCATGGCGATACCCCTTTGTTCTTTTGTAATCATGCAACGGGTCCGGCCTTGAGGGAAGGCCGGACCCGCTTGTCCTTTGTCAGGCCTGCGCGAGGGCGCGGGCGCGATCCTCGATCCGCTTTTCCAGGATCGACAGCGGCATCGCGCCTTCCTCAAGAACGGCGTGGAACTGCTTGATATCGAACTTGTCGCCCAGCAGCGCCTGCGCCTTTTCGCGGGCCTTGGTCCAGCTGCCATGGCCGACCTTGTAGCTGGTCGCCTGGCCCGGCTGGGTGCAGTAGCGCTCGACCTCGCGCTGGCAGCGGGGGCGGGCAAAGCCGGTCTTCTCGACCATGTAATCGGTCGCCTGCTTGACGCTCCACTGCTTGGAATGGATGCCGGTGTCGACCACCAGGCGGGCGGCGCGGAACAGGAAGGACTGGAGATAGCCGGCACGGTCGATCGGCGTCGCATAGCCGCCCAGTTCGTCGGCCAACTGCTCGGCATAGAGCGCCCAGCCTTCGCTATAGGCGCTCATGAAGGCGATCTTGCGCAGCATCGGCACATCGCCGGCGGTCTGCGCGGTCGAGATCTGGAGGTGATGGCCGGGCACACCTTCATGATAGGTGAGGGCGGGCAGACCATATTTCGGCCAGTCGCCGACATCCTTCAGGTTGATGAAATAGATGGCCGGGCGCGAGCCGTCGAGCGCAGCGCGATTATAATAGCCGTTGGAGGCGCCGTCCTGGATCTCGACCGGCACCGCGCGGATTTCGAGCGGGGTATTGGGGATGGTCGTGAACGCCTGGGGCAGCTTCGCCTTCATGGCGTCGAGGTCGCGGTTGAGCTGGGCGAGCAGGGCGGCGCGGCCGTCCGGGCTGTCAGCATAGAGCTGGGCCGGGTCGACATTGAGCGCGGCGAGCTTTTCGCCGACGCTGCCCTTGGTGAAGCCGGCGCCGTTCAGGATCACGTCCAGCTTGGCGCTGATGTCGGCGACCTGCTCCAGCCCCATGGCATGGATCTGGTCGGCGCTAAGGTCGGTGGTGGTCGCCTGCTTGAGGGCGGCAGCATAGATTTCGTCGCCGCGCGGGGTGCGCCATACGCCGTCACCGGCGGCGGTCTTGGGCTTCAACGCGTCGATCGCGGCGATCTGTTCGTCGAGCGCGGGATAGATCGACTTTTCGACGATCGCGGTGGCCTGCGCCTGCCAGTCGCCGGTCACGCCCTTGGCGGCGGCGCGCTTCACCAGCGACTGGACCAGGCTGCTGGTCGCGGCAGGCTGGCCGCGCAGCTTCTTCATCTGGCCCAGCGTCAGGTCGAGCGACCAGCCGGGGGCAAGATAGCCGCGCGCGGCCTCGTCCCGCTGCAGCGCGGTGTCGGTCCGCAGGTTCCGGGCAAAGGCGTCGAGCCGGGCGACATAGGCCTCGCAATCACCGGCATTGTTGATGGTGTGCGCGGTGTTCAGGAAATCGGGCGTCTGGAAATAGCTGCCGCCCTGCTGGAAGATGCGATAGGGGCGCTGGACGCTGTTGAGGCCGAACTTGGCCGGCGCGACGGTCTGCTGGTCGAGCGAATAGAGGATGACCTCCAGGTTCAGGCGCTGCGCATCCGACAAGGCGGCGCCCTCATAGCCCTTGAACTCCTTGATCGCGGCCTGGGTGGCGGCCAGCTTCTTCATGGTGCCGGACTTGCTGTTGTCGTCGAGCTGGCTCTTGGCGGCGGAGCGGGCGCCCTTGTCGAGGCCGAGGCTGGTGACCATGGCCGGCGACAGGTCGAGCTGGCGCTCGAAGGCGGTGGCGAAGGCGGCCGACAGGCGGGCATCATCGGCGCCGGCCGTCTGGGCCAAGGCGCGGGGCGCGGCGGTGGCGAGCGCGACCGCGCCCGAGGAAAGCAGGAATTGACGACGATCCATGGGGCGACTCCCTTAAGTCCCGTTGGAAAGGGGGGAGTGTATTGCGCTGCTGACACGACAGGTCCAGCGCGCGCCCGCGCTTGTTACGCAATGTTACAATAAGATAAGGGACGGGCGCCCCGCAGGGCGCCCGCGCGATCAGAAGGCGGGCAGGTTTGCCGGGTCGTCCGGATCGATGACGGGGATCGGCGTCACCGGCGAATGGATGCCGCATTCCACCTTGTCCCATCCGCGCCAGCGACCGGCGCGCGGGTCTTCGCCCGGCAGAACCTTGGACGTGCAGGGTTCGCAGCCGATCGACAGATAGCCCTGTGCCTCCAGCGGATGGCGGGGCAGTTGTTCGGCCTCGAAATAGGCTTCCAGATCGGTCTTGGTCCAGTCGCCCAGCGGATTGATCTTGAGCCGGCCATCCTCGACCTCGAAGCGCGGCAGGTTCTGGCGCGTGACCGACTGGAAGGCCTTGCGGCCCGAAATCCAGGCGTCCAGGCTCGCCTTGGCGCGCTTCATCGGTTCGACCTTGCGGATTTCGCAGCAGCCGTCGGGATCATAGGACCAGCGCAGGCCGGTTTCGTCCTTCTTGGCCAGCACTGCCGCGTCGGGCGCGACCACGCTGCTGTTGGTGAAGCCCAGCCGCGCAACCAGCGTGTCGCGATAGTTGAGCGTTTCGGCGAACATCTTCTGTGTGTCGACGAAGATCACCGGGATGGCCTTGTCGGCCTTGGCCACCAGATCGAGCAGCACCGCGCTTTCCGTGCCGAAGGAGGAGACGACGCCGACATTGCCGGCGAGGCCTTCCGCGAACACGGTCTTGAGCATGGTCAGCGTATCGACGCCCTCGAAACGCGCGTTGAGCGCATCGGCATCCCCCTGGGTAAAGACGGGGCGGGCATCGATCACATCTACTAGCCGCTCTGGGATCTGGCGGGCAGGTTCAGCCATCAATTTTCTCCGGATGCCGTTTCGCCCAGACGGGCTGACGGCCATCGATCGTCTTCTGATAGACGTCGGCATAGCGGGTGAGCGCACGCTCCACGGCGGCGTCATCCAGGGCTTTGGCGGGGTGGAAACTGTCGAAGCCGCAGCGGCGCATGGCGTTGATCTGGTCGACCAGCACATCGCCCACGGCGCGCAATTCGCCCTGATAGCCCGATTCCCGCAGGATGCGCGCGGCCGAATAGCCGCGCCCGTCGCCATATGCGGGGAAATTCACCTCGACCAGCGAGAGGCGATCGAGATGCGGCAGCAGTTCGCGCGCATCCTCGCCCGGCTCGATGCGGACGGCGGTGGCGTTGGACTGGCCGGTGAAGGATTCGACCGTGACGGCCGGCTCCTGCGCGGCTTCACCGTCGCGGAAGGAGAGGAACTCAACCATAGATCGCCTCCTTGAAGGGCTTCATGCCGATACGGCGATAGGTGTCGAGGAAGCGCTCCCCGTCGGTGCGTTCGGCGAGGTAGATGTCGGTGACCTTCTCGATCGCGTCGACCACGCCGTCTTCGGAGAAACCGGGCCCGGTGATCTGGCCGAGCGAGGCGTCCTCCGCGCCGGAACCGCCGAGCAGCAGCTGGAAATTCTCCACGCCCTTCCGGTCCACGCCCAAAATGCCGATATGGCCGGCATGATGGTGGCCGCAGGCATTGATGCAGCCCGAAATCTTGAGCTTCAGCTCGCCCAGTTCGGCCTGACGCGCATTGTCGGCGAAGCGCTGCGCGATCTTCTGCGCCAGCGGGATCGAACGGGCATTGGCCAGTGCGCAATAGTCGAGGCCGGGGCAGGCGATGATGTCGGTGATGAGGTCAAGGTTTGCCTCGGCCAGACCCGCTTCCTCCAGCTTCTGCCAGATGGCGTAGAGATCCGCCTTCTTCACATGCGGCAGGACCAGGTTCTGCGCATGGGTGACGCGCAGTTCGTCGAGCGAATATTGCTCGGCCAGCGACGCGACCAGTTCGATCTGTTCCGCCGAGGCGTCACCGGGAATGCCGGTAAGCGGCTTCAGGCTGATATTGACGATCGCATAGCCCGGCTGCTTGTGCGCCGCGACCTGACGGTCGACCCACAGGGCAAAGGCCGGATCGGCACGGTCGATCTCTTCGCTCAGGCCCGTTTCATAGGCCGGGTTGGCGAAGAAGGCGCGGATGCGGTCCAGTTCCTCAGTCGGCGGGTTGAGGCCCAGTTCGCGCATATGGGCGAACTCTTCCTCGACCTGGCGCTTATATTCCTCGACGCCGATCTCATGGACCAGGATCTTGATCCGGGCCTTGTACTTGTTATCGCGGCGACCGTAGCGATTATAGACGCGCAGGCACGCTTCCAGATAGGAGACGATCTCCTCCTCCGGCACGAAATCGCGGATCTGCGGCGCGACCATCGGGGTGCGGCCCATGCCGCCGCCGGCATAGACTTCGGCGCCAATGACGCCATCCTTCGACACCAGCTTCAGGCCGATATCGTGCAGGCGCATCGCCGCGCGGTCGTCATCGCTGGCAATCACGCAAATCTTGAACTTGCGCGGCAGGTAAGTGAATTCCGGGTGGAAGCTCGACCATTGGCGCAGCAGTTCGGCCCAGGGGCGCGGGTCCGCCACCTCGTCGGCGCTCACACCGGCATATTGGTCCGACGAGATGTTGCGGATGCAGTTGCCGCTGGTCTGGATCGCGTGCATCTTCACCGTCGCCAGTTCGGCGAGGATGTCGGGCGCATCGGCCAGCTTGATCCAATTATATTGCAGGTTCTGGCGCGTGGTGAAGTGGCCATAGCCCTTGTCATATTTCGCCGCGATCTCGCCCAGCTTGCGCATCTGCTTGCCGGACAGCGTGCCATAGGGGATGGCGACGCGCAGCATATAGGCGTGGAGCTGCAGATAGAGGCCGTTCATCAGCCGCAGCGGCTTGAACTGATCCTCGGTCAGCGCGCCGGTCAGGCGGCGTTGCACCTGGTCGCGAAATTCATCGACGCGGGCGTCGACGATGGACTGGTCATAGCTGTCGTAGCGATACATGTCAGATCACCCAGTTGCCGGCGTCGGCGTCATTCGGTTTCAAATTGAGGTCGGGGCGCACCGTGGGGCCAAGGGCGCGAATGCGGTCCTTGATATGGGCCGGGCGCACGCCCTCGTCGGTGACGGTCGCGTCGATCACATAGGCGCCGACGACACGCAGCGCCGCTTCCTCGGTGCGGGCGAGGTCATCGCCCTGTTCACCGACATCGGCGCTGTCGCCGACCTGGCGCGACCAGCCATCGCCGGCCCACCAGATGACATCGCCGGTCACCAGATCATTGCCCGTCAGGATCTTCACGAACGCATCTCCGAAATACTCTCCCCTTTTGCCGCCCAGTCCGCCAGCACATCGCGTGCCAGGGCATGGGCAGCCACGTCGCCGACCACGATCAGGGCCGGGCTTTTGACTTCTTCACGCGCCACCATGTCGCCCAGATCGGCGAGCAGGGTGCGCAGGCTGCGCATATCGGCGCGCGTGCCATTTTCCAGCACCGCGACCGGGATCGCCGGCGACACGCCGTCGGCCATCAGCTTGTCGGCGATGTCGGCGGCGGTCGCGACGCCCATATAGATGACGAGCGTGCGGCCTTTTCCCGCAAGGCCCGACCAGTCCTGATCGGTAAGACCCTTGCACTGGCCGGCAACGAAACTGACCGCGCTCGACGCTTCGCGATGGGTCAGCGGCAGTTGTGCCTGCGCGGCGGCGCCGATCGCGGCGCTGATGCCCGGCACGACCTCGACCGGCACGCCGGCGGCGCGGCAGGCATCCACTTCCTCACCGCCACGGCCGAAGATGAAGGGGTCGCCGCCTTTCAGCCGGACGACCGGCTCGCCAGCCAGGGCAAAGCGGACCAGCAGGGCGTTGATCGCCTCCTGCGGCATGGAGTGGCGGCTGCGCTGCTTGGCGACCGAGACCAGTTCGGTCTGCGGGCTGGCCAGCGCCAGGATTTCGTCGGATACCAGCCCGTCATGCACGATCAGGCGCGCGTCGCGGATCAGGCGCACGGCCTTGATGGTCAGCAGTTCCGGGTCGCCCGGTCCCGCGCCCACCAGGTGGACGGTAGCAGGTGCAATGTCAGCCATGCTCGCCACATGGCGAAAGGGCAGCGGAGTTTCAATTCAGAATGGATATGGAGGGGCTTAGGAAAAGTTTTGTCCAGTAGCCGGGTTGTCAATCGCCCATGGCGCTGACGTCGATGTCCTTGAGGCCGATCCCGATCGTGGCGCGGGGCTGTTCGATCTCGGCCGAGGCGACCGGATAGGCGCAATAATCGGCGGCATAATAGGCGCTGGGGCGGTGGTTGCCGGATACGCCGACGCCGCCGAACGGGGCGGTGCCCGATGCGCCATTGGTGGGCCGGTTCCAGTTGATCACGCCGGCGCGGACATTGCCCCAGAATTGTGCATATTGTTCGGGACTGCCGCCGACGAGCGAGGCGGACAGGCCGTAGCGGCTGCTATTGGCTTCGGCGATGGCGGTTTCGAAATCGGGCACGCGCACGATCTGGAGCAGCGGGCCGAACAGTTCGACATCGGGCCGTTCCTGCATCGCGGTCACGTCGATGATCGCGGGCGTCAGGAAGGGCAGGCCCTTTTGCGGCCGGACCATATGCTTGATCGGCCGGCCGCCATGGCTCATCAGATAGAGGAAGCTTTCGGTCAGGCCATCGGCGGTCGGATTGTCGATGACCGGCCCCATATAGGGCTGCGGATCGGCATGGGGGTGATCGACGATCAGCCGGTCGGCAAGCTTCTTGACCTCCGCGATCAGGGCGTCGGCCATGGCGTCGCGCACGATCAGCCGGCTGGCGGCGGTGCAGCGCTGGCCGCTCGACAGGAAGGCGGACTGGATGACGAGCGCGGCGGCGGCGCCGATTTCCGGCGTGTCCCAGACGACCAGCGGATTGTTGCCGCCCATCTCGAGCGCGAGGATCTTGCCCGGCTGGGTGGCGAACTGGCGGTTGATGGCGATGCCGGTCTGGGCCGATCCGGTGAACAATATGCCCGCGACATCGGCATGGGCGGCCAGCGCCTTGCCTTCCTCCGCACCGCCGAGCAGCAACTGGACGGCATCGGTCGGTACGCCCGCCTCATGATAGAAGCGCACCAGCATCTCGCCGACCGCCGGGGTCTTTTCCGACGGCTTGAAGATGACGGCATTGCCCGCCAGCAGCGCCGGGATGATGTGGCCATTGGGCAGATGGGCCGGGAAATTATAGGGGCCAAGCACCGCCATCACGCCATGGGGCTTGTGCCGCACCGACTGGCGGGCGCCCAGATTGGCCTCCAGCCGGCGCTGGCCGGTGCGTTCGGAATAGGCGGCGACCGATGTGTCGATCTTGGCCATGACCGCCGTCACCTCGGTCCGGGCGTCCCATAGCGGCTTTCCGGTTTCGCGGGCGATCAGGTCGGCCAGTTCCTCCTCATGGGCGCGCACGACATTGACGAAGCGGCGCAGCGTCTCGATGCGGAAGGCGACCGGCTGCGCGGCCCAGCGCGGCCAGCCGGAGCGGGCGCGGGCGACGATGTCGTCCACGTCGCCGCTTTCGCCCTGCCATAGCAGGGCGCCGGTCGCGGGTTCATGGGACGTCAGCGCGGCGGACATGGTGCAGGATATGACCGAAAATGGTTAACGAAGGAAGAGCGGGGCATGGAGGGCGCTCTTCTACGTTCGGCCAATAGGAAATGTTCCGCTTAACTTCCCATATTTCCCGCATATTTGGACATTTAAGAACCGAAGTTGGAAATTTTATGATGCTGGGTCGATCCGGCCGGGGTGGGCGCCCATGCCGGATCGATCCTGTACCATCCTGCCGTCGAATAGGACAGCGCGGCGGCCTGACGGCGGTGATCAGAAGCCGTAGCGGATCGACATTTCGGCGCTGCGCCGGGCTTCTTCGTTGCGAACCGCGGCAAGATCGGCCGGCGCTGTCCGATCGGTCAGGCGGTGGAGCAGGAACTGGCCGAAGCTCCATTCGCCCAGATCCGACGCGGCGTTGATATGGCCGCTTTCGCCCGCGTCGGCGAACTGGCTCCCCCAGAATTGGGCGAGCCGCCGGGCGCTGGCAAAGTCGATATAGGGATCGTTGCGACTGGCAACGACGATCGAGGGGAAGGGGAGCAGCCCCTTGGGCGTGGGGCCGAAGCCGACGAGGCGGCGATCGACCGCGCCGCTGTCCACTTCCGGCGGCGCCACCAGCAGGGCGCCGGCCACCTTGTCCCGTAACTGTCCGGTTTCGAACGCTGCCCACCAAGCGACCGCATGGCAGCCAAGGCTGTGCGCGGCCAGGATCACCGGCCCGTTTACCTGGGCGATGGCATGGCCCAGATTGGTGATCCAGGCATTGCGATGGGGCGCGTCCCAGCTGCCCAGTTCGACCCGATGGCAGTCGGGAAGCGCCTTTTCCCAAAGGCTTTGCCAATGGCCCGGACCGCTGTTCATCAGGCCGGGCACGGTCAGGATGGTGGGGGTCTGGTCATCCGACAGGGTGTGAATCGTCATCTGCACCTCCAAATCTATAGGGCGATAGTATCACTACTGATTTGATTGACAATAAAGCTTTGCTGATGCGTGGCGAAGCTGCGGTGGATTGCGTTGCGCGAAAAATGCCAAATATAAAAATGTTCTACCGACTGTTGGTGTAATTTTCGTACGATAAATGTGATCTGCGCGAACTGAAGCCCGATTTTCTGGGCTTTCGGCAAATTGGCACGGCCCCTGCAATGCTCCTGGCACGACCCGATCGGGGTCGCGGAACGAGATTTCAGGGAAGGAATTTGCTCATGAAGACCATCGCCATCATCGCCGCCGCTGCCGCCATGACCGTTGCCGCTGCGCCCGCCTTCGCCCAGCCCGAAGGCAAGTTTGGCAACGCCAAGGTCCGCTATGAAGAAAAGACCGACCGCTACTGCTTCCGCGAAGTGCAGCCCAGCACGCTGGTGCCGCGCGTCGATTGCCGCAGCAGGCAGGACTGGGCCGATGCGGGCCTGATCATCAGCCGCAAGTCGGCCGTCCAGCTTGCCCGGCGCTGAGGCGCAGTGCCTCCCGGCGAGAGAAAGCCGGGAGGCTGCCCAGTTGGGGCAGATTTTGCGACGGATCGCGGCAGGGGTGCGATCAACCCAGGAACGACCCTTTGCCCATACCGTTGGTTCGATGGACGCGGCCCGCGCATGGTTATCACGGGGCGGCCTGCGACCGATGGAGCGTCCCGTCCCGCCTTCCGGGGCAAAGGCGGGACGCTTTTTCCGTGTTACGCTGCTGCGAGCTGCGGTAATTGGCCGGACCGATCCGGATTCTTTCTGAAAATTGATGGCGGGTCTCGACCGGAAATCGACGCGACAGTCGAAGTTCACAGTGTCGTGAGGCTGATTTCGGGGAAAAGCACCGGTGATGCTCCTGCGACGCGCCGACGGCGCGCCTGTGAAGCGACACGCGCATCGAAATCGGGTCATTACCACGCCTCGGTGACGCGATAGTGGGGCGACAGTGAAGCGACGCCCATGCGCCAGCAGGCGGTTGCGGAGCGACCGCGAGATGGCGTGAAGATCGTGCGATTGATCCATTTCCAAGGGTAGATCAGAGAAAGGCGGAATAGGACAGGGTGGGAATGGCCATTTTCAGCCAATCCGATGCGGGATGCGCTTTCCGCAAAGCTGCCGTCAGCGGCCCCATTGCCCTGCAAGTATCGACCGGCCTGAGCGGCGGACTGCGCTGCTCTTGCTCATGTCTACCGCGCCTGACACGATGACTGCATGAGGATATGCTGCCTGCCGCTGATCGTGATTGCATTGGAAGCCTGCACACCGGCCGTAAGCGAACCGGCAGGACCATGCACAGAGAATTTCTGCCTCCCCGATGGGGCTAAGATCACCCGCACCCAAGAAGGGCCAGATTTTAACGTCCATGATGTCTCATGGATGGGCCAGAGGTTCGGCATCTACGAGGGCAATCATCCCCAAAAGAGGGATCAGGGCAGCCGCGCAGCCGTCAAGCTCCGCATTGACCCCAGGGCCCGCATTGGCGTCGCGGAGGGGCGTGGCAGCATCATCGTCGCCACCGGGAAAGGCTGGCCCGCCTTTTTGGACGTAATGGGGCCATGCAGGTCGGATAGGGACTGCACGCTCGTGCAGTTTGCCGAGGGGCTAAGGGGGCGGTGAAGTCTGAATGGGCCAGAAAGACTGGACGGTCGCGCATCGACCACCGACGGACATTCCTTCTCCCGCTAGCGGGAGAAGGATACGAAGCCTTGCCGGCAAGGCCGGCTAGGCGAAGTTGGATGAGGGGCGCTCGCTTCATAAGACCCTCACCCTCCCACGCCTACGGCGCGGGCCCCTCCCTCTCCCGCAAACGGGAGAGGGTAAGCAGACATTCGGCAACCCACCGAATTCCGCCACGCGATCAGGTGTGGTGACACTCGCTTTGCCGGGCCTCGGCCCTTTTCACGGCAGTTCCGGCGCTGCCCCATGCGCCTCGCCCATGCGGCGGATGGCGGTGACCTTGGCGTGGAGCGGGGACCAGTCGTCGGACTGGTCGATCGCGCTCCAGATCGCTTCCACCTCGTCGATATGCATGGAGCAGGGGGCTTCGTCCGACCAATAGGCGTGGTCGCGGGCGCCAGGGATGGGCGGGTGGTCGGCCAGCGTGTCGCGCAGTTCGGCCCAGATCGGTTCGCTGTAACGCGCCGGATTGCGGGGCGTGCCGCCGCGCCAGTCGTGGAAGAAGATATCGATCGGCGTCGCGGTGGTCATCATCGCACGCACGGCGGTTTCGGTCATGGCGGCGCTGTCCGTGTCTGGCTGGACGCCGAGGCGCCAGCAGAAGCGGCGCTGCATCGCCTGGGCATAGAGGGCGGGGAAGCGTTCGAGCTGTTCGATCAGCGGCGGCGCTTCGGTCAATGGTCGCAGCGATACGGCGAGCTGGGCCACGTCCCAATGGATCGCCTCGGCCTGGCGGGCGAAGGCATAGAGGCCGGCATGGTCGAAATAGGCGGCAGTGAAACCCGCGTCCCAGAGCGGCGTGAAGCGCCACGGGCCATAGTCGAAGCTTTCGCCGGTCACATTGATATTGTCGCTGTTGAGCACGCCATGGACGAAGCCGGCGACCATGTAGCTGGCGGCAAGGTCGGCGGTGCGATCGACCACGCGGCCGAGCAGCTGGGCGGGCGGGTTGTCGCCGGGTTGCTCCCCATAAAGGCGGGTGAGGGCATAGTCGGTCAGCCGCTCGAGCAACCCATTATCCTCGATATAGGCGGCGCGCTGGAAGCTGCCGATGCGGATGTGCGAATGGCTGAGCCGGACCATCGCCGCGCCGCGCGTGGGCGAGGGTTCGTCATTGCGCTCCAGCGCTTCGCCGGTCTCGATGATCGAGAAGGTTTTTGACGTGTTGACGCCCAGCGCCTCCAGCATCTCGGTCGCCAAAATCTCGCGCACGCCGCCCTTGAGTGTCAGGCGCCCGTCGCCGAAGCGGCTATAGGGGGTCTGGCCCGATCCCTTGGTGCCAAGGTCGAGCAGGCGGCCGTCCGCGTCGCGCATCTGGGCGAAGAGGAAGCCGCGGCCGTCGCCGATATCGGGATTATAATGGCGGAACTGATGGCCATGGTAACGCAGGGCGAGCGGCTGGGGGAGGTTGTCGGGCAGGGGCGCGAAGCGGCCGAAATGGGCTATCCATTCGGCGTCGCTCAGATGATCGAGGCCGACCGATGCGGCTGCGCGGTCATTGCGGAAGCGCAACAGGGTCTGTGGAAAGTCCGCAGCATGCACCGGATCGGCGATGTCGGGCATCAGCGCGGTGATTTCCGTGGCGGGGTGGTAATTGGCGGCTTGCGGCTTGTTGTCCATGCGGCGATATGGGGGAGCATGGGCGGAAGGATCAAGCTTGACCGGCTATAGTGACGCATATTGGTGGTCCCCGGATGGACTGCGGCTGCATTATCGCGACTATGCGGGCGGCGAGGACGGGCGGCCGCCCGTGCTGTGCCTGCCGGGACTGACCCGCAATGCGCGCGATTTCGAGCCGCTGGCGCAGCGGCTGGCGGGCGAGTGGCGGGTGATCTGCCCGGATATGCGGGGGCGCGCCGAAAGCGCCTATGCCAAGGATCCGATGAGCTATGTGCCGCTCACCTATTTGCAGGATATCGGCCGGTTGCTGGCGGACCTGGCGATCAGCCGCTTCGTGGCGGTCGGCACGTCGCTGGGCGGGATCATCACGATGCTGATCGCCGCGACCCATCGCGAATGGCTGGCGGGCGCGGTGCTGAACGATGTCGGCCCGACGCTGGACGAGGCGGGGCTGGACCGGATTCGCGGCTATGTGGGCGTGGGCCAGTCGCACCCCAGCTGGGTCCATGCGGCCCGCGCGCTGGAGGAAGCCAATGGCGATGTCTATCCGGCCTATCGGCTGGAGCAGTGGCTGGCGATGGCCAAGCGGCTCTATCGACTGAACAGCGGCGGGCGGATCGTGCTCGACTATGACATGCGCATCGCCGAGCCGCTGCGCGCGCCGGGTGGCGAGGCCGGTGTCGACATGTGGCCGGTGATGGCGGCGTTTCAGGGCATCCCGACCCTGTTGCTGCGTGGCGGCCGGTCGGACCTGTTGAGCGCGCCGACGGCGGAGCGGATGGCGCGCGAGGTGGGGGCAAGCGCGGAACTGGTGACCGTGCCTGATGTCGGCCATGCGCCGGCGCTGGACGAGCCGGAGGCGGCGGCCGGGATCGACCGTTTGCTGGAACGCGTGCTGCGTGGCTGATGGCGGCGGCGTGATGCGGGGCGACCCGCCGCGCATCCTGCATATCCATGGCAGCTTCACGCTGGGCGGCAAGGAAGCCCGCGCGATCCGGCTGATGAACATCTGGGGCGACAAGGCGCGGCACAGCATCGTCAGCGCCGCGCCCGAGGCGCTCGGTGCCCGCAGCGCGATCGAGCCGCAGGTGCCGGTCGATTTTCCCCAAGCGCCGCCCTTTGCCGGGCGGCCGGGGCTGGCGCGGTTCCGCGCGATTGCGCAGTTCCTGTCCGGCTATGACCTGGTGCTGGGCTATAATTGGGGCGCGATGGACGGGGTGATGGCGCACCGGCTGTTCGCCCGGTCGATGCGCCTGCCGCCGCTGATCCATCATGAGGATGGCTTCAACGCCGATGAGGCGGCCGGGCTTAAGCCGCAGCGCAATCTCTATCGGCGCATGGCGCTGGGGCGGGCGCAGGCGCTGGTCGTGCCCTCGGCGCGGCTGGAGCGGATCGCGCATCAGGCGTGGAAGCAGCCGGCCGGCAAGGTGCATCTGATCCGCAACGGCATCGATGTGGCGCGCTATGCGCAGGCGCCGGCACCGGATGTGATACCGGGGCTGGTGCGCAATCCGGGCAAGCTGCTGGTCGGCACGCTGGCGGGGTTGCGGGCGGTCAAGAATATTCCCCGGCTGGTGCGGGCGGTGGCGGCCCATCGCGCGCGGCTGCAACTGGTGGTGGTGGGCGAGGGGCCGGAGCGCGACGCGATCCTGGCCGAGGCGGCGGTGCAGGGGCTGGACGATATCTGCCTGGCCGGGTTCATGACCGACCCCTGGCGCTTCGTCGGACTGTTCGACATTTTCGCTTTGTCGTCGGACAGCGAGCAATTCCCGATCTCGCTGGTGGAAGCGATGGCGGCCGGACTGCCGGTGGCGTCGACCGATGTCGGCGACGTCGCCAATATGGTCGCGCCGGCCAACCGCCCCTTTGTCGCAGCCGATGAGGAAGGGCTGGCGGACGCGCTGGGGAAGCTGGCGGCCGACCCCGAATTGCGCGCTGCGCTGGGCGCCGCCAACCGGGCGCGGGCGCAGCGCGATTATGACGAAAAGACCATGGTCGACGCCTATGCCGCATTATATGGCGAGGCTCTGGCCAGCCCCCACATTTTGCGCTAGGGCGCCCTACAGTTCGTCATCCCTGACAAAAACTGTTATAGGACGACATTTCAACCGGTCTGGGGAGGCCGGTTCATTTCGCGGGAGAAGTCGTTGTTCAAGGGTTTGAAACCCATCGTCTATGGTGGCCGTGAAGTCTGGCCGCTGGTCGAAGGTGGCAAGGGTGTTGCTGTTTCCAACCATGCCAGTTCGGGCGCCTGGGCGGCTGCCGGGGGCATCGGCACGGTATCTGCGGTCAATGCCGACAGCTATGACTCCATGGGCAATATCATCCCGCAAATCTATCATGGCCGCACCCGCCGCGACCGCCATGAGGAACTGATCGCCTATGCCATCGACGGTGCCGTCGAGCAGGTGAAGCGCGCCTATGAGATTGCCGGCGGCAAGGGCGCGATCAACATCAACGTGCTGTGGGAAATGGGCGGTGCGCAGCGCGTGCTGCACGGCGTGCTGGAAAAGACCAAGGGCATGGTCGCCGGCGTCACCTGTGGCGCGGGCATGCCCTACAAGCTCAGCGAAATCGCTGCCTCCTACAATGTCAGCTATCTGCCGATCGTGTCGTCGGGCCGGGCCTTCCGCGCGCTGTGGAAGCGCGCTTATTCCAAGGCATCGGAATGGCTGGGCGCGGTGGTCTATGAAGATCCCTGGCTGGCCGGCGGCCACAACGGCCTGTCGAACGCGGAAGATCCGCGCGCGCCGCAGGATCCCTATCCGCGCGTGCGCGACCTGCGCGCCACGATGCGCGAAGGCGGCATTTCCGACGACGTGCCGATCGTCATGGCCGGCGGCGTCTGGGCGCTCAAGGACTGGAACGACTGGATCGACAATCCCGAGCTGGGCGCGATCATGTTCCAGTTCGGCACCCGTCCGCTGCTGACCCAGGAAAGCCCGATCCCGCAGGATTGGAAGGACCGGCTGATGCAGCTGGAACCGGGCGACGTGCTGCTGCACAAATTCTCGCCCACCGGCTTCTACAGCTCGGCGATCCGCAATCCCTTCCTGCGCTCGCTGGAGGCGCGGTCGGACCGCCAGATCCCGTTCAGCACCGAGCAGGCGGGCGACCATACCCATCAGCTCGACGCGGGCGTGAAGGGCAAGAATTTCTGGGTGACGGTAGGCGACCTGCTGCGCGCGCGCGAATGGGTGGGCCAGGGCTTCACCTCCGCGCTCAAGACGCCGGACAACACGCTCGTCTTCGTGACCGAGGAAGAGAAGGCGGAAATCCGCAAGGACCAGACCGACTGCATGGGCTGCCTGTCGCAGTGCAGCTTCTCCAGCTGGATGGACAGCGAGACCAACTCCACCGGTCGCCTGGCCGATCCGCGCAGCTTCTGCATCCAGAAGTCGCTGCAGGAATCGGTCCATGGTGGCGACCTGGACAAGAATCTGCTGTTCGCCGGCCATGCCGCCTATCGCTTCAAGCAGGATCCCTTCTATTCGAACGGGTTCGTGCCGACCGTGAAGCAGCTGGTCGACCGCATCCTGACCGGCGACTGATGGCGGCGGATATTCAGGGGCTGGCGGTGCTGCAATATGACACGCCGCATTTCGACGTGGTACGGCCGGGGCAGTTCGTGCTCTGCGCCGTATCGGGCGCGCGAATCGACCTCGACGACCTGAAATATTGGAGCGCCGAGTTTCAGGAAGCCTATCGTGGCCCGGAGGAGGCGACCGCCTCCTTCCTGCGCCACCGCGGTGCAGCATTTCGCTGAACCGCGGTAAGTGCCTGCCACTATTCGGCTTTTTGGCATCGTTCTATTAGTTGAATGATCGCTGTGCGCTGCAGCGAAAATTTCAAGATGTTGCGATTTCCATTCATCGCCCTGGCGGCACGTTTTGTCGTGAGATTGCTGTTCCCACGTCCATTTATCTGATGTATTCTTCCTCAACAGGCGGCGCAGATCGTCTTTTGGGTGAAGGATGTGTCAGATGTCTCGAATTGATGTCTTCGGCGATCGTATCTGTCTGGTGAGCAGCCTGCTGATCCTGGGCTGGTTCATTTACAACGTGTCCTTCTAAACAGGGCGCGACCGGGAAAGGCAGGGCGATCTATTTGGCGATGCAAGTCGCTGGATGCGCTTTGTTTTTTTCGGATCCTGCTGGATTTTCCTCTCCTTTTGACAGCGGTATCGGCTGGCAATTGCTGCCGGAACCGATATGAACGCCGGGAATGCTTTTAACAGGGCGTCCTCGGGGCGTCCGTTCACGCTAGTCATGGGAGTTGCCCGTCGTGAAAACCCGCGCCGCCGTCGCCTTCGAAGCGAAGAAGCCCCTCGAAATCGTCGAAGTCGATCTGGAAGGCCCCAAGGCGGGCGAAGTCCTGGTCGAGATCATGGCGACAGGCATCTGCCATACCGACGCCTATACGCTGGACGGGTTCGACAGCGAGGGCATCTTCCCGTCGATCCTGGGTCATGAAGGCGCGGGTATTGTCCGAGAAGTGGGTGCTGGCGTCACCAGCCTGGTGCCGGGCGACCATGTCATCCCGCTCTACACCCCCGAATGCCGCCAGTGTAAGTCGTGCCTGAGCGGCAAGACGAACCTCTGCACCGCGATCCGCGCGACCCAGGGCAAGGGGCTGATGCCCGACGGCACGACCCGCTTTTCCTACAAGGGCCAGCCGATCTTCCATTATATGGGCTGCTCGACCTTCTCCAACTTCACGGTCCTGCCCGAGATCGCGCTGGCCAAGATCCGCGAGGACGCGCCGTTCCAGAGCAGCTGCTATATCGGCTGTGGGGTGACCACGGGCGTGGGCGCAGTGATCAACACCGCCAAGGTGCAGGTGGGCGACAATGTCGTGATCTTCGGCCTGGGCGGCATTGGCCTCAACGTCATCCAGGGCGCGCGCCTGGCTGGCGCGAACAAGATCATCGGCGTCGACATCAATCCCGATCGCGAGGAATGGGGCCGCAGGTTCGGCATGACCGAGTTCCTCAACTCAAAGGGGATGAGCCGCGAGGAGGTGGTCGCCGCGATCGTCGCGATGACCGATGGCGGCGCGGACTACACGTTCGACGCCACCGGCAATACCGAAGTGATGCGCGTTGCGCTGGAAGCCTGCCATCGCGGCTGGGGCACCAGCATCATCATCGGCGTGGCGGAGGCCGGCAAGGAAATCAGCACCCGTCCGTTCCAGCTGGTCACGGGCCGCAACTGGCGCGGCACGGCCTTTGGCGGCGCCAAGGGCCGCACCGACGTGCCCAAGATCGTCGACATGTATATGACCGGCAAGATCGAGATCGACCCGATGATCACCCATGTCATGGGGCTGGAGGACATCAACAAGGGGTTCGACCTGATGCATGCGGGCGAGAGCATCCGCAGCGTCGTCGTCTTCTGAAGCGATAATTCAACAGGAGAGTGACCATGTTCAGCCATGTGATGGTGGGATCGAATGATCTCGACGCTTCGCGCGCCTTTTATGACGCGCTGTTCGGTGCGGTCGGCGGCAAGCCGGCGATGCAGGACGACAAGGGGCGGCTGATCTACATGCATGACGGCGCGCTGTTCATGGTCACAAAACCGATCGACGGGGAGCCGGCCTGCCACGCCAATGGCGGCACGATCGGTTTCCGCATGACATCGACCGAGCAGGCCGATGCCTGGCATGCGGCTGGGGTCGCGGCGGGCGGCACGGGTTGCGAAGATCCGCCGGGCGTGCGCGAGGGCGGCTTCGGCAAGCTCTATCTCGCCTATCTGCGCGATCCCGCCGGCAACAAGCTGTGCGGCCTGCATCGGATCGGCTGAGGAAGGAAATACAGGTGGAAACGGTTTCGACCAACAGGGCCTTTGGCGGCGTCCAGGGCGTCTATCGCCACGCCTCGCGCGAGACGGGGACGGAGATGACCTTCTCCGTCTTCGTGCCGCCGCATGCGCCGGGCGCGAAGCTGCCGGTGGTCTGGTATCTGTCCGGCCTTACCTGCACCCATGCCAATGTGACGGAAAAGGGCGAGTTTCGCCGGGCCTGCGCGGAACTGGGGCTGATCTTCGTCGCGCCCGATACTTCGCCGCGGGGCGAGGGCGTGGCCGACGATCCGGACGGCGCCTGGGACTTTGGCCTGGGCGCGGGTTTCTATGTCGATGCGACGCAGGCGCCCTATGCCGCCCATTATCGCATGTGGTCCTATGTGACGCAGGAATTGCCGGCGTTGATCGCAGACCAGTTTCCCGCCGACATGGATCGCCAGTCGATCATGGGGCACAGCATGGGCGGCCATGGCGCGCTGACCGTCGGGCTGACCTATCCCGAGCGCTATCGTGCGGTCTCCGCCTTCGCGCCGATCGTGGCGCCGGGGCAGGTGCCCTGGGGCGAGAAGGCGCTGGGCGGCTATCTGGGCGAGGACCGGGCGGCGTGGCGCAAGCATGATGCGGTCGCGCTGATCGAGGATGGGGCGCGGACCGATGCGCTGCTGGTCGACCAGGGCGCGGGAGACAGCTTCCTGGAGGAACAGTTGCGCCCTGAATTGCTGCGCACGGCCTGCGACGCGGCGGGCATCGACCTGACGCTCCATCTGCGCGACGGCTATGATCATAGCTATTATTTCATTTCCAGCTTCATGGACGATCATCTGCGCTGGCACGCCGCGCGGCTGGGTTGATCGTGGGCCGTCCGGGCAAAGCCCGGATGGTCGCGGCACAAGATAAGCTATTTTGCCTTTCTCTATTTGATAGGTAGATAGAGTGCCGAGCGTTTCGCTCCGCGGCTTTTGAAGGATGTCAGCTTGCTCCGCGTCACCAACGGCTAAAGCGCACGGTACCCAAGCGACAACGCCCGGTTTCGTGTTCCTCCCGCACAAGGAGAAGACGATGACCCATAAGCAAGCCCGTGTCCGCCAGCAGCGACAGGACCAGACCCCGCAAATCCATATTCCCCATAGCAGCTGGTCGCGCGTCGAGCGCAATCGCAGCGCTGAGGCCGTGCTGGCGCCGGGCGATTTCTGGGCGCGGCTGGGGCTGTAGGGGCTCGAACCGAGCGGCCTCTTTGCTTTCCAGAACCGCATTCCCCGCCGTCATCCTGACGAAAGTCAGGATCCATTCTGCGCTATGCTCGAAAGCGAGCGCGGAATGGATCCCGGATCAAGTCCGGGATGACGTCAGGCCAAAGAGGGGAGCGCTCGGCCTTTCTAGCGGAACACCACCGTCTTGCCGCCATTGCGCAGCACGCGCCGGTCGGCGAGCCAGCCGACGGCGCGGGCCAGCACCTGAGCCTCGATATCGCGGCCGATGCGGATCATGTCGTCGGCGGTGGCGCGATGGTCGACGCGCTCGACCGCCTGCTCGATGATCGGGCCTTCGTCGAGGTCTGCGGTGACGAAATGGGCGGTCGCGCCGATCAGCTTGACGCCGCGTTCATGGGCGCGGTGATAGGGGCGGGCGCCCTTGAAGCCGGGCAGGAAGCTGTGATGGATGTTGACGCAGCGCCCCGCCAGCCGATCGACCAGATTTTCCGACAGCACCTGCATATAGCGGGCGAGGATCAGATATTCCGACCGGCTGCGATCGAACAGGTCGAGCAGGGCGGCCTCCTGCGCGGCCTTGTCGCCATTGGGCGGCAGCTCATGATAGGGGATGCCGTGCCATTCGGTGATGCGGCGCATGTCGGGATGGTTGGACACCACCCCCATGATGTCGACCGCCAGCGTGCCGGTCTGCCAGCGATGAAGCAGGTCGGCGAGGCAGTGCGACCCCTTCGACACGGCGATCAGCATGCGCGGGCGTTCGGCCGCTTCGGTCAGGCGCCAGTCCATGGCGAAGCGGGTGCCGATGTCGGCAAATTCGTCGCGCAGGCCGGCAGTGTCGAAGCGCATGCCGGTATCGGTCGCCTCGAACGCGACGCGCATGAAGAAGAGGCCGGCCTCGCGGTCGGCATATTGCTGGCTGTCGGTGATGAAGCCGCCCCGTTCGGCGAGGAACTGGCTGACCGCCGCGACGATGCCGACGCGGTCGGCGCAGACCAGGGTCAGGATCCAGGACGGGATGGTCTTGTCGTTCACTCTGCGGCTCCCAGCAATTCTGCCGAGGCGTTGCCCCAAGCCGGGGCTGCGATCAAGCCTTGGCGCTGGTCATGGCGAAGATGCCGGTGGCATTGCCGGTGTCGAAGGCGAGGTCCAGCCGGCCGGTATCCGGGTCGATATCGCGGCTGATGAATTCGTAGAAGGAGCCGGGGACGCTGCGCAGATCGCGGTCGGCAAAGAGGCGCTCGACGCTGTCGGCACGGAAGGCGGTCTGGCGGACGCGGCCGGTGGCGGAGATTTCGAGCTTGGGCTTCATCGGCCGGTCTTCCGCCTTGAGGCGATCGGCCAGCGCCGCGACATCGGGCACGCGGTCGGTCGCATGGTTGAAGGCATTGCCCTCGGTCGCGATCCAGGCGGCTTCGTTGGAGCGGGAGAGCAGCAGCTCATAATCGGCAAAGGCCGGCGGTTCATGCTGGCGGTCGAAGGCCGAGACGATGACGGGCAGAGCAGCGGCGGCATCATCGAAGCTGACTGGCTCACCGGCGGCATAGCGGTCGAGCAGGGCGATGGTCGGGGCATCGAGCGGATCGCGCGAGGTGCCGAAGATGCGGGTCGCCGCTTCGCCAAATTCTGGATCGAACCGGTCGACGTGCAGTTCGGACAGGAAGAATTGCGGGATCGTCTCGGGCGCGTCGACATGGACATAGGCGCGGCCGGTCATCTTGAGGCGATCAAGCGGATAGAGGGCGGCCATGCGGTAGCCCAAGGGCAGGAAGATGCGGGTGAAGGCATCCTCGCCAGCGGGCAGGGTGCCGGTCGGCCCCTCGGCAAAGCGGATGGTGCGCAGCGCGCCATGGTCGAACATCACCCGGCCGCCGCGCGCCAGCGTGTCGGCGACATAGGCCGCGCCGCTCGGCACCCGTTCGAGCAGGTCGTGGAACAGGATGACGTTCATCGCCATGGCAAAGGCGGCGCGGCTGACGGTCGGGCCGCTTTGCGCCAGCAGCGCGGGATCGATCGCCAATGCGTCCAGTGCGGCCTTGCCGACGTCTTCGCCCAGCACCGACTGGACCAGGGCGACGATGCTTCCTTCATTCTGCGACGACATAAGAACGCTCCACGATGACAGCGCCCTTATCGCAGGATAGGGTGGGTCGCGCAAATAGGGAGCTGTCATCACTTGATGCGGAACGGGAATGGATAGGGCGCGCAAATGGCTGCCGCCGATGAGCGCGCTCAACAGTTTCGATGCGGCCGCGACCCATGGCAGCTTCTCGCGCGCCGGGGTGGAGGTGGGGCTGACCCAGAGCGCGGTCAGCCGCCAGATCGCGCTGCTGGAGGATTGGTTGCAGACGCCTTTGTTCGACCGGGTCGGGCGGCGGGTGCAACTGAACGAGGCGGGGCAGGCCTATGCCGAGGAGATCCGTCCGGCGCTCGATAGGATCCGGCGGGCGACCCGGCGGGTGGCGGCGCGGCGGGCGCAGGGGGCTCTGCGGATCGCGACCCTGCCCAGTTTCGGCATGCGCTGGCTGGCGCCGCGCCTGCCGGGCCTCAGTGCCCTGCATCCCGATCTGGTGGTGGATTTCGCGTCGCGATCCGACCCGTTTGATTTCGCGCAGGAGGAGTTTGACGCGGCGATCCATTATGGCCTGCCGGAGGAATGGCCCGGCGTGGCGCAGGATTATCTGTTTCGCGAACAGATGGTGCCGGTCTGCGCGCCGGACTGGCTGGCGGCCAATGTGCTGCGGTCGCCGGCCGATCTGCTGGGCAAGCCGCTGCTGAGCCAGAGTTCGCGGCGGGACGCCTGGGCGCGCTGGTTCGCGGCAGCGGGCGTCGAGGCCGGGCCGTTGCCGCCGGGGCCGGCGTTCGAGCATTTCCTGATGCTGGCGCAGGCGGTGGTGGCGGGGGCGGGCGTGGCGCTGATCCCCAGCTTCCTGATCCAACCGGAGCTGGAGGCGGGCAGCTTGGTCATCCCGTTCGATCGCCCCTTGTCGAGCGAGCAGGCCTATTATCTGGTCTATCCCACGGGGCTTGGTGGCCATCCGGGACTGGCACGGTTCCGCGCCTGGATGCTGGCGAGTGCGGGCGCGGATTAGGCGCCCGCGCTCGGGTGCCTAGTTCTTCTTCGGCATGCAGTCCGCGCCGGCGGCCTTGATGCTGCTGCACAGGCGCGAGGCGTCGGCGCTGGTGGCGATCGGTCCGGCCTGAAGGCGGGTGATGCTGCCGGCCTTGACCAGATAGGGTTGATAGCCGGAGAGGCCGCTGACCTTGCGGGTCAACTGGCTCCACAACGCACGGGCGCGGCCTTCGTCGCCGAACGCGCCAAGCTGGACGCGCCAGTCGCCGCCGGCAGCCGGTGCCGGCATCCTGGACGGCGCGGGCTTGGGTGGCGTGGGCTTGGAGGGCGCCGGTTTTGCTGCCTCCGGTGCCGGCTTGGGCGCGACCGGCTGCGGCTTGGCAACCGCGACCTGGGTCATGGGTGCGGGAGCTGGCTTTGCTGGTGCCGGGGCGGGAGAAGCCGGGCGGGGCTGTGCCGCTGTCGCCGGCAGGGTCAGGCTGGCGCTGGCCAGGCTCTTTTCCTGCGCCTCCATCGACGAGGCCAGGGCAAGGCCCTGCTTGCGCTGGTCGGCGGGGATATATTTGTCCATCTGCTGCAGGCTGGTGGTCGCCTGTGGCAGGCCGGAGGCGGAGGCGCGGGTCATCATCGCATAGGCGCGGACCCAGTCCTTGCCGATCATGTCGCCGTTGAACAGGGCGGTGCCGACAATATATTGCGCGCGGGTTTCGCCGCGGGCGGCGGCATGCTGCAGATAGGGCATGGCCCCGGCGCGATCGCCTTGCTGGAACATCAGCAGGCCCAGATTATCTTCGGCCCGCGCATGGCCCTGCGCCGTCGCCTTGCGATACCAGTCGACCGCACTGCTGAGATCGGCCGGAACGCCGCGGCCAAGCTTGTAGGCCTGACCCAGATTGAACTGCGCATCGGGATCGCCGGCATTGGCGAGCGGGCGCCATTCGGCGATCGCCTTGGCATAATCGCCCTGCTGCCAGGCATCGACGCCGGCCTTCACATCGGCAAGCGCCGGCAAGGCGGCCGTCAATAGCGTGCCGAACGCAACGGCTCCCCAGATAGGCTTCATATCCATGCTCCAGACCGGAATATTCGTCCGGCACTATCGTCAAACAAGGTTAACGTCTTCTTAGCATTGCCGGATCCATGATGTGAAACCGGGGATAGGTGATCCTCAACAAGGTTGCCAGACCAGTTAACCGAATTTTAGGCGGCGCCATGCCAAATCGTTTCGGAACTGGATTTACCTGGGGGAAGGCGCGTGCGCATATTGGCATTGGCATCGCAAAAAGGCGGATCGGGCAAGACGACCCTGTCCGGTCATCTGGCCGTACAGGCCCAGTTGGCCGGGGCCGGTCCGGTCGTGCTGATCGACATCGATCCCCAGGGTTCGCTGGCCGACTGGTGGAACGAGCGCGAGGCCGAATATCCCGCCTTTGCCCAGACCACGGTTGCGCGGCTGGCCGCCGATCTCGAAATTCTGCGCCAGCAGGGGTTCAAGCTGGCCGTGATCGATACGCCGCCGGCGATTACCATGGCGATCCAGAGCGTGATTTCGGTTGCCGAACTGATCGTCGTGCCGACCCGCCCGAGCCCGCATGACCTGCGCGCGGTCGGTGCCACGGTCGATCTGTGCGAACGCGCCGGCAAGCCGCTGATCTTCGTCGTCAATGCCGCGACGCCCAAGGCGCGCATCACCTCCGAAGCCGCTGTCGCTTTGTCGCAGCATGGCACGGTGGCGCCGGTGACGCTGCACCATCGCACCGATTTCGCAGCCTCGATGATCGACGGCCGCACGGTGATGGAGGTCGATCCCAAGGGCAAGTCGGCCGCCGAAGTGACCGGGCTGTGGAGCTATATCTCCGATCGCCTGGAAAAGAATTTCCGCCGCACGGTCTTTTCCGTGCCCCAGAACAGCGTCGGCACCGCCGCCGCTTCGCGTCCCGCCGGTGGTGGCTTCGGCCGCCGCGTCGTGCAGTAAGAAAAGGGGGCTATCATGGCTGAAGCCAAACCGATCGCTTCCCTGACGTCCGGCCTGCTGGCGCGCAAGGGCGCCGCCACGCCGGCGATGCGCCGCCCGATGCTGGGCTTTGGCCGCCCGACCAATGGCGGCATGGTGTCCGACGATCTGGGCTGGAACGACATGGGTTTCGACGTGCCGATGCACGATGACGAGCCTGCTGCGCCGACCGCGCCCGTTGCCACCGGCCTGACGCCGATGACCACGGTGCTTGCGCCGGTTCCGGTGCCGGCGGTCGTGACCGAACGCGAGGAACTGGCCGAGCGCGTGGCGCAGGTCGTTCTGCCCGAGACGGTGGAAGCCGAGCCGGAACCGGCCGAACTGGTGATGGCTGCCAAGCCGATGCGGGCAAAGCCGGCGCCGGTGCGCGCTACGCCGGCCAAGCCGATGGCGGTCGACAACGCACGCAAGGCGGCCTTCACGCTGCGGCTGGACGCGGGGCGTCATCTCAAGCTGCGTCTGGCGGCGGCGGTGACCGGTCGGTCGGCGCAACAGGTTGTTACCGAAGCACTGGATGCTTTCCTCGAAGGGCTGCCCGAGATTGATCGGCTTGCCCAGCAATTGCCGCACTGACGCGGCGATCTTTGATTATAGGTGGGTAAGGTCATGAAACGAACGGCATTTGGCAAGGCGGCCGTTTCCTCCTTGATGGTGGCGACGACGATGGTCGGCTGCACCGGCGCGGCATTCCATCCGCGTTCGGCGGCGGTCAAGCACGCCAATCCCGGCAAGCCGGCCGAGGCGGCGGAAAAGGCACTGGCCGATCGCGACGGCGCAAAGGCCGTGCAGGCGGCGGAAGCGGCCGTGCAGGCGGCGCCCGACAATGCGCAATATCGCCAGCTGCTGGGCCGTGCCTATGTGCTGGATGGCCGCTTCGTTTCGGCGGAGACCGCTTTCACCGACGCGATGACGCTGGGTAACCGCGATTCGCGCACCATCGTCAGCCTGGCGCTGGTCGAGGTGGCGCTGGGCAAGAATGATGCCGCGCGCGATCTGCTGGCGGCCAATACCGACAATGTGCCGGCGGGCGATTATGGCCTGGCGCTGGCGATGGCCGGTGATCCGACCGAAGGCGTCCGCATCCTGTCCGCCGCGATCCAGGATCCGTCGGCCAATGCCCGCACCCGCCAGAACCTGGCCTATGCCTATGCGCTGGCCGGTCGCTGGAAGGATGCGCGGCTGGTCGCCGGACTGGATCTGGCACCGCTTGCCGCCAATCAGCGTATCGCCCAATGGGCCGGCATGGCCGACCCGGCACTGGCGCCGCAGCGCGTCGCCGCGCTGATGGGCGTTACCGTCAACGGCGCCGATCAGGGCCAGCCGGCGGTGCTGGCGCTGGCGCCCGCTGCGCCGGATGCCGCACCGGTGGCGTTGGCCGCCGCATCGACCGAGCCGGCACCGGTACTGGACCTGCCGACCGGATCGCCGATCGAGATGGCGGCGGCCGAGCCGGCGCCTGCCGCACCCGCGCTCAACACCCGGATCATCGAAACCGCCGTGCCCGCGTCCACGCCCGCACCCGCGGTCAAGGCTGCGCCCAAGCCGGCGCCGGTGCGCGTCGCCGCCAAGCGCGACTTCGTTGTCGAAGGCCCGGCGGCCAAGGCCAAGCCGGCCAAGGGCAAGGCTGCCCCGCTCGCCAGCCCGGCGGCGCGGATGCAGCAGGTTGCCTATATCAAGCCGGTGACCACGGGCGCGAGCGCCTGGGTCGTCCAGCTTGGCGCCTTCAATTCGCCGGCCGTCGCCAAGGAAAAATGGACCAGCATGGCGCGCGTCAACGGACGCATCGCCGCCTTCCCGGTGCTTACCAGCCAGGCGACCGTCAATGGCCGGACCTTCCACCGGATCGCGATCAGCGGCTTTGGCAGCCGTGCGGATGCGCAGACTTTGTGCCAGTCGATCAAGGCGCAGCACGGCCAGTGCTTCGTGCGGGAAGGGGCACCGAACGCGATGCCGCAGCGCTGGGCCGTGGCATCGACCCGCGGCCGTCAGTTCGCATCGCGCTGATCGCACGGCGCCTTCGGGCGTGACCGTGACTTCATGCGGGCCGGGCCGAAAGGTTCCGGCCCGCAATGCATTTGCGCGCCGCGAGTGCTGCAATCGTGCGATGCGCTGAATTTCGGATTGTCTGGAGCCAGCCCGGCCTTGCCAAGGGCTGAAATAGTGGCTCCCCGAGTAGGATTCGAACCTACGGCCATTCGATTAACAGTCGAATGCTCTACCGCTGAGCTATCGGGGAGCAGCCCTGCTTGCGCCGGGCAGGCCGCGCATATGCAGCGGCTTGTCCCAAATGGCAAGCGCTGCTTTTGCCATTCCTGAAAAAAATCTGTGCATATGCATGCGCTTGCGGAACGGACGCATTTTCGTCCTTTTCCGCCGGTTTTTCAGGTTTCGCCGATGTGGATGGCGAGCCAGATGGTCGGCGCGTCCGTATGGGTGACGCGGTGCGGGATGCCCGCTCGAATCAGTCGATGATCCCCCGGTTCCAGGCGATAGGTGCCGATCCCTTCCAGCAGCAGTTCGGCGGTCCCGGTCAGCACCAGCACCCATTCATCCCAATGCTGGACATAGGGGCGCTCCGGCGGTGTGCTGTGGCCGTGGGATATAATCCGTTCGATCCGCACGCCCGGCATCGACACAATATCCTCGAACAGTTCTTCGGCCGCATGTCCGGACGGGATATCGAGCAGGTTGGTCGGCGCATCGACCGGCAATGCAGGAGGTGGGCATGTCATCGGCGCATGATGCCGATTGGCGGAAAATTGGAAATGGGGGTTTTTACCGGGGCGGCAGCCTATGGGACGGGCGTGTCATCTCCGTTGTCGCCGCGCTTGTCGCTTGAAATCCTGCGCCTATCGTGCTGACCATGCGGCCTGGCCGTTCGGCCCAATGTCAGAACAGGGGTTTGATACCGTGACAATGATATCCCGTTTGCTGCTGTCGGCGGCAATGGTGGCGGGCGCGTGCGCCGCGCCGGCAATCGCGCAGCCCAAGCAGGTGCTGACCCACGAAACGCTGTGGATGATGAAGCGCGTCGGCGCGCCCGTGGCAAGCCCGGACGGCAAGTGGGTGGTCTATTCGCTCAGCGAACCATCCTATGAGAAGGATGGCGCGGTCAGCGACCTGTGGATCGTGCCGGCCGACGGATCGGCTGCGCCGCGCCGCCTGACCGCGACCAAGGCGGGCGAGGGCGATCCGGCCTGGGCGCCCGACAGCCGCCGTATCGCCTTTTCCGCCAAGCGCGAGGGCGACGATGTCGCGCAAATCTATGTACTGGACCTGGCCGGAGGTGAAGCCCGCCGCGTGACCAGCATCCCGACCGGCGCGGGCAAGCCGATCTGGCGGCCCGATGGCCAGGCGATCCTGTTCGAAAGCGCGGTCTATCCCGGCACGATGGACGCCGCCGCCAACAAGAAGACGGCCGAGGAACGCAAGGCGCGCAAATATAATATGCGCGTCTATGAGCATTTCCCGATCCGCTACTGGAATGACTGGCTGGACGACAAGCGGCCGAGCCTGTGGCTCCAGCCGCTGGCGGAAGGTGCGCCGGCGCGCGATATCCTGTCCGCCACCAAGCTGGCGCAGGCCGATGGCTTTGGCGGCAATGCCCAGAGCGACGGCGGCATGACGCTGGCGCCGGTCTGGAGCCCGGACGGCAAGGACATCATCTTCACCGCCACCATCGAGCGCTGGAACGCGGCGCATGCCCGCGTCAATTTCGGCCTCTATCGCATGCCGGCTGATGGCGGCGAGCCGGTGCTGGTGACGCCGACGCCGGGCGAATATGGCGACATGAAGTTCACGCCGGACAGCAAGAGCCTGATCTTCCAGTTCAACACGCAGGGGCAGGAGGTCTATGATCTGGCCAAGCTGCACCGGGTTGCCTGGCCGGCGGGCGGGGCAGCGACGCTGCTGACCGGCGGCTTCGATCGCGCGGTGGACAGCTATGCCGTGACGCCTGACAGCCGCAGCCTCTATCTGACCGTGCCGGACGCGGGGATGGAAAATCTCTATCGCGTACCCGTGAGCGGCGGCACGCCCGAACTGGTGATCGCGCCCAAGGTTGGCGGCTATGCCGGGATCGACATTCCGTCGGATGCCAAGTCGACGCAGATCATCGCCAGCTATGGCAGTTCGGTGAACCCGGCGGAAATCGTGCGGATCGACCCGGCGGCCAAGCGGCACAAGAACCTGACCAACGTCAACACCGCGCTCGCCGCGACCATCGACTGGGCCAGCCCGGACCATTTCTGGTTCACCACCGACAAGGGCCGGCGCATCCACAACATGATCGTCACGCCCCCGGCGTTCGACCCGGCGAAGAAATATCCGCTGATGGTGCTGATGCATGGCGGCCCGGCATCGTCCAACATGGACCAGATCGGCCTGCGCTGGAATTATCACCTGCTCGCCAGCGCCGGCTATGTCGTGCTGATGACCGACTATACCGGCTCGACCGGCTATGGCGAGGCCTTCTCGCAGGCGATCAAGCTCGATCCGCTGCGTGGCCCGGCGAACGAGATCAATCAGGCGGTGGATGAGGCCGGCAAGCGCTATGCCTTTATCGATACGGCCAATGTCTGTATCGGCGGCGCCAGCTATGGCGGCCATCTCGCCAACTGGATGGAGGCGACCACCACCCGCTACAAGTGCATCGTCAGTCATGCCGGCGAAGTCGACCTGCTGACCCAGTGGGGCACCAGCGATTTCAACTATGGCCGCGAAGTGGCGAGCGGCGGTCCGCCCTGGGGCGACAGCCCGGTGTGGCGTGACCAGAGCCCGATTACCTATGGCAAGGACTGGAAGACGCCGATGCTGCTGACGGCGGGTGAGCGCGATTTCCGCGTGCCGCTGGCGAACACGCTGGAAACCTGGTCGACCTTGCAGCGGATGCAGGTGCCCAGCCGCCTGCTGATCTTCCCCGATGCCTGGCACTGGATCACCAAGCCCGAGGATAGCCGCCAATTCTACCGCGAGGTGCAGGGCTGGCTGGCCCATTATCTGAAAGGCGCGCCGGAAGTGAAGGGCGGCCCGATCGCCGCCCCTGAGGCGGCCAAGGCGCAATAAGCAAAGAAAAGGCCCGGTCGATGGACGACCGGGCCTTTTTCTATCAGTCCTTTTCGACCTGGCTGACGTCGCGCACCGCGCCGCGCGCGGCGTTGGTGGTGAGCGCCGCATAGGCGCGCAAAGCGGGCGAAACGTTGCGCTTGCGGCCGAACGGTTTCCACGCCTTCTTGCCGCGGGCGACCATCTCTTCATGGCGCTTGGCCAGTTCGGCATCGTCGACCAGCAGTTGGATGCCGCGATTGGGGATGTCGATCAGGATCGGGTCGCCGGTGGCGACCAGCGCGATCAGGCCGCCCTCGGCCGCCTCGGGCGAGACATGGCCGATCGACAGGCCCGACGTGCCGCCGGAGAAGCGTCCGTCGGTGATGAGCGCGCAGGCCTTGCCCAGTCCCTTCGACTTCAGATAGCTGGTCGGATAGAGCATTTCCTGCATGCCGGGGCCACCCTTTGGCCCTTCATAGCGGATGACGACGACGTCGTTCGCCTTGACTTCATTGCCCAGGATGCCGGCGACCGCCGCGTCCTGGCTTTCATAGACACGGGCCGTGCCGTGGAAGGTCAGGATGCTGTCGTCGACACCGGCGGTCTTCACGATGCAGCCCTCGGGCGCCAGATTGCCGAACAGCACGGCCAGGCCGCCATCCTTGGAGAAAGGATGTTCGGCACTGCGGATCACGCCGGTCTGGCGATCCATGTCCAGTTCCTTCCAGCGGTTATTCTGGCTGAAGGCCTGGGTGGTACGCACGCCGCCGGGCGCGGCCTTGAAGAACTCCTGCACCGCCTCGCTGTTGGTACGGCTGATGTCCCAGCGGTTGATCGCTTCGCCCATGGTGGTGGCGTGGACGGTCGGCAGGCTGGTGTCGAGCAGGCCGGCGCGTTCGAGCTGGCCCAGGATCGCCATGATGCCGCCGGCGCGGTGGACGTCCTCCATATGCACGTCCTGCTTGGCCGGGGCGACCTTGCACAGGCACGGCACGCGGCGCGACAGCCGGTCGATATCGGCCATCGAGAAATCGACGCCGCCCTCATGCGCGGCGGCGAGCAGATGCAGCACCGTGTTGGTCGAACCGCCCATCGCGATGTCGAGGCTCATCGCATTTTCGAAGGCCGCATGGCAGGCGATGTTGCGGGGCAGGGCGGAGGCGTCGTCCTGCTCATACCAGCGGCGAGCGAGGTCGACGATGGTATGGCCGGCCTCGCGGAACAGCTTCTCGCGATCGGCATGGGTCGCCAGGATCGAGCCATTGCCCGGCAGCGACAGGCCCAGCGCTTCGGTCAGGCAGTTCATAGAGTTGGCGGTGAACATGCCCGAGCAGCTGCCGCAGGTGGGGCAGGCCGCCTTCTCGATCGCGGCGACTTCCTCGTCGGTGTAATTTTCGTCGGCGGCGACGACCATCGCGTCGACCAGGTCGAGCGCCACGGTCTTGCCGCGAATGTCGGCCTTGCCGGCTTCCATCGGGCCGCCCGACACGAAGATGACGGGGATGTTGAGGCGCATCGCGGCCATCAGCATGCCCGGCGTGATCTTGTCGCAATTGGAAATGCACAGCAGCGCGTCGGCGCAATGGGCATTGACCATATATTCGACGCTGTCGGCGATCAGATCGCGGCTGGGCAGTGAATAGAGCATGCCGTCATGGCCCATGGCGATGCCGTCGTCGACCGCGATGGTGTTGAATTCCTTGGCGACGCCGCCGGCCGCCTCGATCTCGCGCGCGACCAACTGGCCCAGATCCTTCAAATGGACATGGCCGGGCACGAACTGGGTGAATGAATTGGCAATGGCGATGATCGGCTTGCCGAAATCCTCGTCCTTCATGCCGGTGGCGCGCCAGAGGCCGCGCGCGCCCGCCATGTTACGGCCGTGGGTGCTGGTGCGTGAACGATAATGAGGCATTTTGCGCCGTTCCTGTAATCTTGTTTCCCTGCAATGGCTGCCCCCTACGCCTTTGCGCAAAGGTTGTGAAATATATTATTGAAGCAGTATAAGGTCGCAAGGAGACTTTGTTGCCATGGACCTTCGCCCGCTTCGTCATTTTCTGGCTGTTGCCGATACACTGCATTTCGGCCAGGCGGCGCAGCGCCTGGGCATGACCCAGCCGCCGCTGAGCCAGTCGATCCTCGCGCTGGAGCGGGAGCTGGGCGCGCCGCTCTTCACCCGGTCGAAGCGCAATGTCGCGCTGACCGCCTTTGGCCGCCAATGGCTGGAGCATGTCCGCCCGGCGGTGGAGGCGGTGAGCGCGCTGCCGGACATCGCCCGCCGCCTGCGCGACGGCAGCGCGGGGCAGATCGGCCTCAGCTTCGTGAGCACCGCCGACTATAGCCTGTTGCCCGCGCTGGTGCGCGATTATGCCGCCCGTTTCCCGGAGGTGGAGATCGCACTGACCGAGGCGACCAGCGACGTGCAGATTGCCGATCTGATCGACGGGGTGAATGATGCCGGCATATTGATCGCGCCCGATGGCGCGCTACCCGACGCGCTCGCCTATATGCCCTTGCTGCGTGAGCCGCTGGTGGTGGCGGTGCCGGAGGGCTGGGTGGCCGATGAGCAGGCGCAGGGCGTTCCTTTTCTCGACCGACCGCTGATCCTGTTCCCACGCCGGGTGGCGCCGGCCTTTCATGATCTGGTGAGCGGCTATCTGGCCGGGCGGGGGCAGCCGCTGCTGATCCGGCAGGAGGCGATCCAGATGCAGACGATCATCAGCCTGGTGTCGGCGGGCATGGGTATTGCGCTGGTGCCCGCATCGCTGCGCAACCTCGCGCGAACCGGGGTGCGCTATCTCGACCTGCAGGATGCGCCGATCCTGGAGACCGGCCTTGCCTGGCGGCGGCACGATGATGGCGCGACGCTGGCGGGGCTGCTGGGCGTCGCCCGTGCCATGGCCTGAACAGAAAGAGACCCCGTCGCACAAGGGATGCGACGGGGCCGAGGTTCAGGGAGGTGTCACTCCAAGGGGGGAAAGAAGTGACAGCCACATCTATAGGTCCGGTCCATGAACCTTATGTGAAGCAAGCAGAATTTTTCTGCGGGGCGGTTTTGCGCTGATATTCGCCACGCCGGGCTACCAGCGTTCGCCTTGGGGCGAGGCGATGACGGGGCGCTGGTAGGAGGCGTCTTCCCTGCTCCAGTGGGGCTTGAGGAAGCCCTTCACATTGGCGGAATAGACCCAGCTCGCATCGGTGTCGGCGGTCATCTCGATCGTGCAGCGACGGGTGAGCAGCCGCCATTCGCCGCCGCGCCGTTCCAACTGGTCGATATAGCGGCCAAAGGCGATCGTCGTGGTCTTGCCATCCTGCCAGAACAGGCCGCCGACCGTGTAGCTTTCGCAATAGGCGGTGTCGCCGTCGATCTCGCACAGATGGTTGGTGATGTTGTGGCTGGTCGACAGGAAGAATTTGCCATGGCCCATATTGGCCCGCGCCGCATAGTCGGGCGCGCGGGTGATGATGGGGCCATGTTCGTCCACGCCATCCTCCCACCAACAACTGTTGATGATGTCGACATCCTGCCGGTCGCGTCCGCGGCATTCGCGCAGGATGCAATCGCGGATCGCCTGCCGGTCCTGCAGGTCGCGCACGGTGGCGCGCAGCGCGGCGACTTCCTGTTCTAGGTCCATCTCCAGCTCTTCCTTTCAGTCCTGCGGCACCAGTTGCACCTGCATCATCTCGCCATTCGGCCCCATCGGGCTGTCATGTTCCTCGACCAGGCAGACGGGGTTGCTGTTGCTGGCGAAGAGTTGCAGTTCGTCGGCCTTGCGGATGTCGAGCATCGCAGGGTCTGACAGGCCCTTCATCGCGGCCTGATAATCGGCCAGGCTGTTCCACCATATTTCCATGATGCAGTCATAGCCGGGATCAATGACCTCGCCGGTCAGCGGGTTGGGCTGGGGCGTGACATAGCGGCGGACATAGCGCTGGGCGTTGGGCAGGGCGGGATTGGCGCCCATCTTCTGCGACAGGCGCGAATGCTGGTTCTCATAATAGTCCATGAACTGGTCCATGGAGAGGTCGTCGCGCTTCCTGAGGAAGACGATCTGCTTGATCATGGCTCTCCTCCCGCGCTCAATATTGCCGTTCGCCGGTAGCGTCCGACGCCTTGAAGCCGTCGATCGGCTCGATCGCCTTCATCATCACCAGCGGGATCAGGCGGTCGGTCGACTGCTGATAGCCGGCATAGGCCGGGAAAACCTGGCACATGAAGGCCCAGACCCGGTCGCGTTCCTCGCCCTCCGGCTCGCGCCAGGTCGCGCGGAAGGCCTGGGTCGCGACCTGGAAGTCGACCGTCTCGCTGTCGCGGATGTTGAGATACCAGGCGGGATGATGGTCGGCGCCGCCCTTGGACGCGACGATCACCACTTCGCCACCGATATCGCCATAGATGAGGGTGGTGATGAAGGTCTTGCCGCTCTTGCGGCCGGTATAGCGGATCATGCAGTGGGTGGTGAAGCCATGGCCGCCGACGGCGCTGATGTCCATGATATGGCCCTGCGCCCCACCCGATCGCAGATACATGTCGCGATGCTCGCTGATCCAGTCCTTGCGCGTGTCGCGGATAGCGGCGGAACTGTCGTCGCTCATGACGGCCTCCTCTCTGTCAACTTCGGTGTAAACCAGCCGGGCGCCCGGCGGACCTGAAAAGGGCGTCGCCATGGCGATGCTTGGCCGATCGGGTCAGCGGATAATCCGGTCATATTGCGGCAGCGGCGCGACGCCATAGCTTTGCCGATAGGAGGGCGGCTGGCGATCGCCCACGTCGCGCAGCCCATAATGTTCGGCGAGTTCCGCGCCGATCAGCGTCTGGCCGGCATGGTCCGCCAATGCCGGATCCTGCGACAGCGCCCAGATGACATGGCCGGTGAACTCGGGCGTTTCGACCATCTTTTCCAGATAGGCATATTTGGCCGGGTCCGACGCGATCAGTTGCAGCAGGCGTCCGGTGCGCAGCGCGCCCATCCAGATCGACAGGGCGGTGACGCCGGTATCGCGCAGGTCGACGGCCATGTCGGCCGCCATCTTGTCCTGGCTGACCTTGTGCGCGCCATAGCCGGGACCATAGACATAATGGGAGGCGCCCGACCCGGATGTGAAGACGATCAGCCCCTGGCCGCGATCGACCATCATCGGTGCGGCATGATAGCTGGCGACATAGGAGCTGCGGATGCCGACGGTGATGATGTCGGCCAGCTTCAGCGGCTTTTCCCAGAAGCGGCCGGGCAGGGTGAGTTCGTCATGGATGGCGGCGACATTATTGACCAATATGTCAATATGCCCCTGTTCGGCGCGCACCCGGTCGAACAGCGCGCGGGTCTGCTCGTCATCGCCATGGTCGACGCGCACGGCAATGCCCTGACCACCGGCGGCCGTCACGGCGGCGGCGGTTTCGTAGATGGTGCCGGGCAGGGGGGCGTCGCCGGCCTTTTCCGACCGGCCGGTGACATAGACGATGCAGCCATGCTGGCCGAGCGCGGTGGCAATGCCCTGGCCTGCGCCTCGGCTGGCGCCGGTGACGACCGCGACCTTGGGTGTCTGGCTCATCCATTCTCTCCTTGAGGCATCGGGCTAACCCAGGCCACCCGCACCTGACCATGCAGGGGGCGGAGATATCGCTTTGGCGTTAGGCCGGGTTCGGCGGATTGCCGACCAGTTCCAGTTCATGGCCGTCGAGGTCATGGATCATCAATATGGCCGGCCCTTTGCCCGAGGCACGGATCGCGCCGACCGGATAGCCTGCCGCCTGCATGCGGGATGCAACGCCCGACAGGTCGGGCACGCGCAGCACGATCTTGGCGATGCCGCTGTCGGCCGGCGGCGCCTTCTGCGCCTTGTCGTGCAGCAGGATCAGGGTCAGCCGGCCGCCCTTGCCGTCGGCGCAGAGCATGACTTCCGTCACAGGCCCATGTTGCAGCATGGTGGCAGGGACAAGGCCGAGCGCGACCTGATAGAAGCGCAGCGCCTTGTCGAGATCGGCCACGGGCAGGCCGGGCGCCATCAGGGTCGCGCCGACCGGCGGCAGCGTCTGGGCATGAAGCGGGGCCGCGCCAACGGGCAGCAGGGCGAGCAGAAGGGCGATGTCGCGCATGGATCAGGCAGTTTCGCTGGCGGTGCTAACCGGGGCGTCGTCCGCCTTCCGGCGCTGCTTGATCTTGTCGAAATCCGCCTCGAACTTCGGGCGCATGGTGCCGCACAGCCGGTCCCAGATCGTCGTGTAGCCACCGAAATTGCCGGTGAAATAGCGATGATGCTGATCGTGGAAGGTGGCGGAGATGAACCATTTGGTCGCCCAGCTGCGGTTCCACCAGCGCGGCAGCATCTCATAGCCGGAATGGACATAGAGGCCCATGATGATGTTGGTCGGCACGATCAGCGCGACGGTCGCGTCATGGACGGTGAAGACGGTCAGGAACAGCGGCACGAAGCCGCCATTGATCAGCGATTCCAGCGGGCTGACCGACAGGGTGGTGAGCAGGTTGGGGGATGTCGACTTGTGATGCAGCTTGTGGACCCAGCTATAGACCGGTTCCTTGTGCATCCAGCGGTGCAGCCAGTAGAAATAGGTGTCGAACAGGAAGAAATAGAGCGCATATTCAAGCGCGATCGTCCACCAGGCGGCGGGCGCCGGGTTGAAGCTGATCGCGCCGATGTCGACCAACTTGGTCTTGATCGTGCCGAGCAGCAGGCCGGTGATGGCGAGGTTGATGACGGCAAAGCCGGCCTCGTTCCTGAAAATCTTCCACTTGAACCCGCGCGGCTGGATCTTGCGCGCCTTGAAATAGCCGCTGACGATGCCTGCGCCGATCCCGGTCGCGACAAACAGGCCAAGCCATAGCGAGAGAAGATGCTCGCCCTTTCCCAGATATTCCAGCACGCCGGTCCTTCCCGTTGCAGACAGAAGGGCCTGCTATCACGGGATGGGCTGGGGAATTTGTCGGCGCTGACACATAGGCTGGAAATGCGGGCGGACGCTCAGCCGCGATTGGCGTTGATCCCGTCCAGCACGAAATCGGCGATCGCTGCGTCGATGCTGGCATCGTCCGCCAGGCCCGCCGGGTAGAGCCAGTCGCGAAACAGCCGGTTGGCGAGTACCGCGGCGAAGGCGGCGCGGACCATAAGGCGCGGATCGACGCGCGGCGTACCCTCGATCCGGGCCGACTGGACGGCGGCGCCCTGCTCGAAATAGGCGGCCAGGCTCTCGATCGGATTGCCGCTGTCCCCCGCCGGGCCTCCGGCCAGCATCATCGCCCGCAGCAGCGCCTCATGCTCGGTGACGAAACGTTGCAGTTCGGCGATGTAGAGACGCGCGGTGTCGGCGCGGCTGGCATCGTCCTGCGGCACCGGATGATCGGCATTGAAGCGTTCGAGATGCAGGCTGAGCGGGCGGAACACCGCTTCCTGGAACAGGGCGGCCTTGGACGCGAAGCTGCGAAACAGTTGCGCCTCGGTCGTATCGGCGGCGCGGGCGATGGCGGCGGTGGTCGCGCCGGCATAGCCATGGCGACGAAATTCATCCTGCGCTGCCTGGATCAGCCGGCTGGAGACCTCCGCCGAGGATCGGCGCGGCCGTCGGGTCGGCTTGTCAGCCTTGTCCCCACTCATGTGCGCAGGCGCGCTTCGGACAGGTCAAGCTCACGGGTGAGCTTGCGCCCGACCTCGCTGCCGATCTTGCGGCTGCGCAGCAGGGTGAGGAGAGCGGCGCGTTCCGCCGCGACGCCGACCATGCGGAAATCGCGGAACAGGGCGCCCTGCGCGCGCAGGCTGTCGGCTTCGGCTGCGCCCAGGGCCTCTATCCGCTCGCGATACAGGTCCATCACGCGGGCCCCAGCCTCGGCATAGCGTTCGGCATGGCCATGGGTTTCGGCCAGGTCATGCTGATGCCGCTCGATCGCCTGGATCGCTGCCTCGGCGGTGACGATGCGGGCGGCGTCCTCTTCCGCGGCCTTGTTGGCTTCGGCCGGCATGTCGAGATTCTTGAGCAGCAGCGGCAGTGCGACACTGGCCAGGATCAGCGACAGGATGATGACCCCGGCGGCCAGGAAGATGGCAAGATCGCGCGCGGGGAAGGGCGTGCCGTCGTTGAGCGCGAGCGGCAGGGTGAGCACACCGGCAAGGGTGATGGCACCACGCACACCGGCGAACGATGTCGCCGCCACCAGCCGCCAGTTGGGCCGGCGCGGGCCATCGACGCCACGATACTGGTTGCGCAGGATGGTGAAGCGCAGCGACAGCCACACCCAGAGGAAGCGCAGCGCAGCTAGGCCAGCGACGATCGCGACCGTGTAGAGTGCCAGCCAGCCGGGTTCGCTATGGCCGGTCAGCGCCACCGTGCGCTTCGCTTCGGCAAGGATGCCGGGCAATTGTTCGCCCAGCAGCACGAAGATGATGCCGTTCAGGGTGAACTGGATCGTGTCCCACACCGAATTGCGGCGCATCCGGGTTTCGGCCATCGCCTCACGCGAGATTTCGGCGAAGGTCATGGTCACGCCCGCGGCGACGGCGGCCAGGATGCCGGAGGCATGGACATGTTCGGCCAGGATATAGGAGCCGAAGGGGATCAGCAGGCTGACCAGGATCTGCGATCCGGTTTCCTCGCCCCAGCGACGCGTGACCCAGGCCTTGGCGCGTGACACGACCAGCGTGACCCCGACGCCGATCGCGATGCCGGCAAAGGCGAGCCAGAGGAAGTTGAGTGCAGCATCGCCGGCGGAGAAGCTGCCGGTCAGCGCCGCAGCAATGGCGAAGCGCAGGCAGACCAGGCCGGATGCGTCGTTGAGCAGCGATTCCCCTTCGAGGATGTGCATCATGCGCTTGGGAATGGGCACGCGCGCGGCGATGGCGGACACGGCGATCGGATCGGTCGGCGAGACCACGGCGGCGAGGGCGAAGGCGACGGCGAGCGGCATCGCCGGGATCATCCAGTTGATGAAAAAGCCCATGCCGATGACGGTGGTCAGCACCAGCCCCAGCGCCAGTTCGACCACGGTCGAGGCGTCCTTGAGCAGTTCATCCTTGGGAATGCGCCAGCCGTCGAGGAACAGCAGAGGCGGCAGGAACAAAAGCAGGAATATTTCGGGATCGAGCGCGACCCTGTGCGATGTCGACAGGCCGATGATCGCGCCAAGGGTGATCTGGACCAGAGGTGTCGGGATGGAAATCGGCATCATGCGCGACAGGGCGCCACTGACGACGACAGCCAGCAACAGGAATAATACGACCGAAATGACGTCCAAATCTTCGCTCCAACTTATATGCCGGGCGACCCTAGGCGGACGGATTGCCGATGGGCAAGCGCCGGGCGCGAATTTTCCTTCGATTTCAGCACCGCAACGCGGCTGTCATGCAGCGAACCTAGAGGGTTAACATTATTTGCCGTTCGGGGACGATTCGATGAATGCAAGCGTGGCGATTGGCGGGGCACGCCGGCCCGAGATGGACAAGGGGCTGGGCATGGCTGGCTCGATCGGCTTTGGCGCTGCCATCATCGCCGCGCTGATCTATGTCGTCTACAGCGTCTATAACGATGCGACGGCGGTGGGCGTGGCGCCGACCGCCTATCTGCCCTTCCTGCTGCTGTTCCTGGCGCTGTTGATCGCGCTTGGCTTCGAATTCGTGAATGGCTTCCACGACACCGCCAATGCGGTCGCGACGGTGATCTACACCAATGCGATGCCGGCCAATATCGCGGTGGTCTGGTCGGGCTTCTTCAATTTCCTTGGCGTGCTGCTGTCGACCGGCGCAGTCGCGTTTGGCATCGTGTCGCTGCTGCCGGTCGAACTGATCCTGCAGGTCGGCTCCAGTGCCGGTTTCGCCATGGTGTTCGCGCTGCTGATCGCGGCGATCATGTGGAACCTCGCCACCTGGTGGCTGGGCATCCCGTCGTCCAGCTCGCACACGCTGATCGGATCGATCATCGGCGTCGGCGTCGCCAATGCGCTGTTGCACGGCAAGAGCGGCACGTCGGGCGTGGACTGGAGCAAGGCGACCGAGATCGGCCAGGCGCTGCTATTTTCGCCGCTGATCGGCTTTGGCCTGGCGGCGCTGCTGTTCGTGGCGATGAAAGTCCTTGTCCGCAATAAGGCGCTCTATCGCGAGCCGCAAAATGGCATGCCGCCGCCATTGTGGATCCGTGCGCTGCTGATTTTTACATGCACCGGCGTCAGCTTCGCCCATGGCTCCAATGACGGGCAGAAGGGCATGGGCCTCATCATGCTGATCCTGATCGGCACGGTGCCGACCGCCTATGCGCTCAACCGCGCGGTGCCGGCGCGCTATACCACCGAATTCCACGCCAATTCGATTGCCGCCACGGCGGCGCTAGGCCAGCGCGCGCCCGCCATGATGCAGCCGGTCGAGGCGCGCGCGCAGGTCACGCGTTATATCGCCGACAAGCGCTTTGCCGACACGACCATGCCGGCGCTGTCGCTGCTGATCGCCGATGTCGATCGGCAGGTGATGAATTATGGATCGCTGGCGCAGGTGCCGGCCGCTGCCGTCTCCAACATCCGCAATGACATGTATCTGGCGTCCGAAGCGATCAAGCGTCTGGGCAAGGAGAAGACGGCGGGGCTTTCCGAAGCGAAGATGACGGCGCTGACGACCTACAAGGGCTCGCTCGATGCCGGCACCCGCTTCATCCCGACCTGGGTGAAGATTGCCGTCGCCTTTGCGCTGGGGCTGGGCACCATGGTCGGCTGGCGGCGGATCGTGGTCACGGTGGGCGAGAAGATCGGCAAGACGCACCTCACCTATGCGCAGGGTGCCTCGGCCGAACTGGTGGCGATGGCGACGATCTTCGGCGCGGACCATATGGGTCTGCCGGTATCGACCACCCATGTCCTGTCGTCGGGCGTGGCCGGCACGATGGCGGCCAATGGGTCGGGCCTGCAGATGGCGACGGTGCGCAACCTGCTGATGGCCTGGGTGCTGACCTTGCCTTGTTCGATCCTGCTCGCAGGGCTGCTATATCTGGTCTTCGCACAGATATTCTGATCGACAGGAGCGGCATATCGGCGACCGGAACGACCCGCTGATCCCCATCATATTGCCGGTTCCGGGCATGGGGCCGGGGCTGATCTGGGGGCTGGACTTCGCGCCTGACGCGATCAGGCCGGTGGATCATTGCGATGGCGGGGCGACGGGCGGCTTTCGCTGGCTGCACCTGAACCTGGCCGATCATGGCACGCGGCAATGGATCGAGGGGGCGGCGATGCTGCCCGAGGCGGTGCGTGAACTGATCCTGTCACCCGATACGCATCAGCGGGCGCTGGTCGATGGCGACACGGTCGGCTGCGTTCTGCATGATTTCGAACGCGACTTCGATGTGGCCGATACCGCGCGGGTCGGTGCGCTGCGCATGGCGTTGACGCCGACATTGATGCTGACCACCCGGCTGCATCCGCTGCGCTGCGCCGACATCGCGCGCCATCGGCTGGAGCGGACGAAGGGCGTGATCGGCGGTGCGCAGGCGCTGGACCTGCTGGTCGGCGCCATTGCCGAGAATATCGCCGATATCAGCCGCACCCTGTCGGCTGATATCCAGCGCGCCGAGGACGCCTTTCTGGAGGGGCATCATCCGCCCCAGCCGCGCGACCTGGTCGGTATTCGCCGCCGGCTGGCGCAACTGCATCGGTTGCTGTCGGGCGCGCGCGGCGTGTTCCAGCGGCTGGAACGGGACGAGGAACTGCCGGACGCGCTGCTGCCCACCGTCGAGAAGCTGACCCAGCGGCTGCAGGCGCTGGACGCCGACATATTGGAAGGACAGGCGCAATTGCGATTGCTGCGCGACGAACTGGACATACAGGCGGCGCAACGGACCAACCAGAATCTCTACATCCTGTCGATCATCACCGCGCTGATGCTGCCGGCGACCCTGGTCACCGGACTGTTCGGGATGAACACCGGGGGCATGCCCTTTGCCGGTGCGTCGCACGGCACGCTGACCGCGACACTGGTCGCGGCAGGGGCTGCTGGCGTCAGCTATTGCCTGCTGCGCTGGATGGGGTTCATGCGGCGCTGAACCGCGATCCATCGCGCCGACGATCTTGGGCCGGGGCCTCTCCTAAAATCAAATGATAGTGAATACTATCTATATGCTGCCCGCCAGTGGCAGAGGAGAGGCATGCCATCATGATCATTGAACCCGACATCCTGGCCTATCTGACTGATCTGGAGAGCGCGGTCGCCAATCTTGGTGACACCTGGCACCCCGACGATCCGGCCTATCGCGCCGACGTCTATCGCCAGACGATGACCAGCCTGTCCTATGCCTATTTCGCCTATTTCCATGCCACGCCGGAGCATCCCGATTGGGCCCCCTTGTGGAACCCGGTCTATACGCTCCAGCCCAATCCGGACGATATCTACCTCCAGTCGCCGATCCGCGGGGATCTGACCTACCGCATCGCCGGCAATCGGGGCAGTTGCAAGATATTGAGCTTCACCACCCAAAGGGCCTTGTCCGGGACGGTCGATGAAATGCCCCGACCCAATGGCCATCATGAGGTGGACGACAGCGATCTGGGGCTGGAGCCGGGGGAGCATTTCGAACTGATCCTGAGCGCCCGGCGCCCGGCGGGCTATGCTGGCAAATGGGCGCCAATCGATCCCCAGGCGGGCGGGCTGATGGTGCGCTATCGCAGCTATGACTGGCTGAACGAGGTTGATCCGCAACTGACGATCGAATGTCTGGATCCAGTGCCGCCCAAGCCGCGCCTTTCGCCGGAGGAGATTGTCGCGCGCATCCGGGAAATGGCCAAATTCCCCGGTCGCAAGACGCGGCTTTATTATCCGATGCAGAATGGCGTGAAGGAGCGGGTTGGCTTCAACCGGTTCGAGCCGGTGCGGATGCCCGGTGCGCTTGCCAAGCAGGTCTATTGGCCGGCCTGCTTCCAGTTCGACGCCGATGAAGCGCTGATCATCGAGACCGACATCCCGGCCCGTGCGCCCTACTGGAATATCCAGCTCAACGACCCCTATTTCAACGCGCTGGAATATGTCTATCGCCTGTCCAGCAGCAACGGCCATTATGCGAAGCTGAGCCGTGACGGCAAATATCGGGCCGTCATCGCGCTGGAAGACCCCGGCGTGCCCAACTGGCTCGATCCTGCCGGCTATCGCGAAGGCGGCATCTATGGCCGCTGGTATGATTGCGACAGCGCGCCGGTGCCGAGCATCACGCGGGTGAAGCTGAACGCGTTGCGCATCCATTTGCCCGCCGACACGCCGATCGTCACGCCGCAGCAGCGCGCCGAGGAGTTGCGGCTGCGGGTGCGGGCCTGCCAGCGTCGACGGCGCTGGTGAAGGGGAGGGGATTGCGAATGATGTCGAACGGATATGAACCGCCGCTACGCTTCGCCGCCGCGCTCGGCCAGTTGCACGATCTGGTGACGGCGGAAACCGGCCATGATGATTTTGGCCCTGACGATTATCTGCCGGGGCTTCGCGTGCTGCTCCGGTCGATGGATTATGATCCGCGCTTTACTGCGGCGGGACGGCGCACCGCCTGGGGCCATGTGGTGGGCGTTCTGCGCGGCCGGGCAAGTGCGATCGCGGCGATGAAGGCGTATCCGGGCTTCGATGCCCGGCCGATCCTGAGCCCTGTCGTCATCACCGGCGTGCCGCGCACCGGGACCACGGCGCTGCATCGGTTGATGGCGGTCGATCCGCGCTTCCAGGGTCTGCAAAGCTGGCTGCTCGATACGCCGCGTCCGCGTCCACCGGTCGAAAGCTGGCAGGACGATGCCGATTTCCGCCGTTCGGTCGCCTTGCTGGAGCGGCGCTATGTTGATGCGCCAGCCAAGCGGGCCGCGCATCATGTCGCGGCCGAGGAAGTGCATGAATGCTGCATGCTGCTGCGCCAGTCCTTTGTTTCCAACCTGTGGAGCTGCGGCTGGTCGGCGGCAAGCTATGACGCTTGGTGGTGCGGGCAGAGCGAGGCGGCGGGCTATGACCATTATCGCCGCTGTTTGCAGTTGATCGGCGCCAACGACCCGGACAAGCGCTGGCTGCTCAAAAATCCCGGCCATATCGAAAATCTAGACCTGCTCTTTGCCGTCTTTCCCGATGCAAGGGTGATCCAGACCCATCGCGATCCGGCCAAGGCATTGCCTTCGCTCGTATCGCTGCTGATGGCGGGGCATGGCGCGATGGAGGACGGGCGGGCGGCCGAGCGCGGCGCGCTGATGCTGGCACGCGAAACGGCCAAATGGTCCCATGCCGTGCGCAAGGCGGAAAAGGTGGCGGAACGCCATCCGGGCCAATTGCTCGATATCGTCCATGGCGATTTCCATGCGCAGCCCATGGCCGTGCTGGAGCGCATCTATGCCTTTATCGGCATGGAGATGCCCGATGCGACGCGCATGGCCATGGCACAGCGGATCGCGGACAAGCCCGAGATGCAGCATGGCGTTCATCGCTATTCGATCGCCGACTATGGCATGGGTGCGCAAGAGGTGCGGTCGGCGTTCGGCGATTATGTGGCGCGCTTCGACCTGGCGGAGGCAGGGCGATGAAGGCGGCCATCTATCCGGGCGATGGCCAGCCGATCGTCATCGCCGACCTGCCCGATCCGCGACCGGCCATGGGGGAATTGCTGATCCGCGTCCACCGCTGCGGCATCTGTGGCACCGACCTTTCGATGACGAGGGGCGGCATATGGGATTATGGCCGCGGCGTGCAGATCGGCCATGAATATGCCGGCGAAGTGGTGGACGTCGGCGCGGGTGTCGATCGCTTTCGGGCTGGCGACCGGGTCGCGGTCATGCCCTCGATCGGCTGCGGCCAGTGCACTCCCTGCCAGGAACATGGCAATCCGGTATTGTGCGGGGCAAAGCCGGGCGGCGCGATGCGGGGCTTTGCCGAATTTGCGGTGGTGCCGGCCGGTGCGGCGGTACGCCTGCCCGAAACCCTGTCCCTGGCCGATGGCGCGCTGATCGAGCCGCTGGCCGTCAGCCTGTATGGCGCGCGCTTTGCCGATATCCGTCCCGGCGACCCGGTGCTGGTGCTCGGCGGGGGCACGGTCGCTCTCTATGCCATCTATTGGGCGCGGCGATTGGGGGCGGGGCGGATCGTGGTCCTGTCGCGATCCGACCGGCGGCGTGATCTGGCGATCGCCATGGGTGCCAATGCCTTCTTCTCTTTTGGTGACGAGGAAAAGGGGCAGGTGATCGAAGCGCTGGGCGGCGCGCCCCGGATCGTGTTCGAGGCTGTCGGGGTGGACGGAATGCTGGGGCGGGCGGTGAACCATGTCGCGCCATTCGGGCGGATCGTGTCGCTGGGCTTCTGCACGGCGCCGGATGCGGTCATTCCGGCGCTGGCATCCTATAAATGCGCCAACCTGCAATTTGCCGTCGGCTACCGCATGGCGGAATTCATGCACATCGCCGACCAGATGGACAAGGGGCATGTCGACCCCAAGGCGATCATCAGCAACGCGATCGCGCTGGATCAATTGCCGGCGATGATGGCGACTCTGCGCGGGACCAATGAAGAGACCAAGGTGCATGCCCGTTGTGGCTAGACCTGGACGGCGACCGCCTTTCGCCCGTCGCCGCCGAACACGCGTAGATAGCGGTCGATCTCGGCCGGATCGCCGGTCGCCTTGGCGGGATTGTCCGACAGCTTCACCGCCGGGCGGCCATTGGCGTCCACCACCTTGCACACCAGTGAGATCGGATCGAGCCCGTCGGTTTCGAACGGGGCGCAGCCGCGAAAATCATTGGTGAGATTGGTGCCCCAGCCAAAGCTCATGCGCACGCGGCCATGGAAATGGCGATAGGTCGCTTCGATACTGTCGACATCCATGCCATCGGAAAAGATCAGCAGCTTGCTGCACGGGTCACGCCCCTTTTCCTGCCACCAGCTTATGATCTGCTCACCCGCCTCGATCGGTGGCGCGCTGTCGGGGCGGAAACCGGTCCAGTCGGCCACCCAGTCCGGCGCGTCCTTCAGGAAGGCGGCGGTGCCGAACGCGTCGGGCAGGGCGATGCGCAGATTGCCGCCATAATGGGCCTGCCACTGTTCCAGCACGCTATAGGGTGCGCGGGCCAGTGCTGTATCGTCCGGCGCCAGTGCCGCCTGGACCATCGGCAATTCATGTGCATTGGTGCCGATCGCCTCCAGGTCGGCATCCATCGCCAGCAGCACGTTGGACGAGCCGATGAAACGGTTGCCCAGACCTTCCTTGAGCGCCTCGACGCACCAGCGCTGCCACAGGAAGCCGTGGCGACGGCGCGTGCCGAAGTCGGAGATGACGAGATCGGGCAGGGTGCTCAGGCGCTCGACCTTCTCCCACAATTTCGCCTTGGCACGGGCATAGAGCACGTCGAGCGCAAAGCGGGCACGCCCCTTCATCGCCGCGCGCGATCGCAATTCGTTGATGATGGCGAGGGCCGGGATCTCCCACATCATCGTCTCGATCCAGAGCCCGTGGAAGCGCAGCTCATATTGGCCGTCGACCTGGCGCAGCTCATATTCCGGCAGTCGGAAGTCGGCGAGCCAGGCGATGAAATCCGGGCTGAACATCTGGGTCCGGCCATAGAAGCTGTTGCCCGCCAGCCAGATCAGTTCCTTCTTGCCGAACCGTAGGGACCGGGCGTGGTCAAGCTGGGCGCGCAGTTCGCCTTCATCGATGATGTCGGCCAGGCGCACATTGTGGGTGCGGTTGATCAGCTTGAAGGTGGTCTGGACATCAGGATGCTGCTGCCGGATCATCTGCAGCATCAGCAGCTTGTAGAAGTCGGTGTCGAGCAGGCTGCGCACGATCGGGTCGAGCCGCCAATTATGATTATAGGTGCGCGTGGCGATATCGGTGAAGACCATGAAGAACCTGATGGACAGCAAAATTGACAGGGGCGTGCTGCACCGTTCCCCATGGAGATCATGATGGCAAGGCTGATGAAGGGATTATCGGCCGGTAAAGTTCGGGGCGCGCTTGTCTCGCGCTGCGGCCAGTCCCTCGCGATGATCGGCGGTGGTCGCCAGCAGCGGCTGGACCATGAACTCGCGGTCGAGGAACTGGTCGAAGGATAGCGTGGTCGCCTCGAACAACTGCTTGCTCATCGCCTGTGCGACTGGCGGCCCCTGCGCAAGGCGGGTGGCCAGTTCGATCGCCGCGTCTCGGATTGGGCGGTCCGCTTCGATCGAGAGGATGAGGCCGAGCTGCAAGGCTTCGTCTGCGCCGAGCGTCCGGCCGCTATAGACGATTTCCTTCGCGCGCATCGGGCCGACCAGCCGGGTCAACTGCCAGATGGCGCCGGCGTCGGGCGCATAGCCGATCCGGCCGAAGAGTTGGGCAAAGCTGGCATTCGGGCTGGCGAGGATCAGGTCGCAGGCGAGCGCCAGGCTCCAGCCGGCGCCGACGCAGACGCCGTCGACCGCTGCGATGACCGGCTTGGGCATGGCCATGATGGCGCGGATCATGCGGTGGAGCGCGCGCATTCGTTTGAGGAAAGTAGCACTGTCGGCGGCGCCCATTTCGCCGGTATCGGCGCCCGAGCAGAAATAACCGCCTGCGCCGGTCAGGACGACCGCCCGAACCCCGTCATCCTGCGCCAGATTGTCGAACAGCGTGGCGATCTCGCCGCGCATCGCCATGGTGAAGGCATTGCGCCGGTCGGGGCGATCGAGCGTCACGATCGCCACTGCGCCGTCATGCTCCAACCGCAGGGTCATGGCGTGGGCGTCCAGCCGAAGGTCTGACCGCTTTCCCGCTGCCATTTGTCGAACCAGGGGGTGAGCTGGCGGGCGCGGAAGTCGGGGTTGGCGGCGATATGCCGGCCGATGACCAGCGGGTTGGTGCGGCCGTCCTGGGTGGCGGGCCATGGCGGCAGGCCGGGGCCGTTGGGGTCGCCGCTGCGCACATAGTTCAGCATCCAGCCCGACATGGTTCTGGCGAGCGCCTGGCTTTCCGCATCGGCCGAGGGGGATTGGCCGAGCCAGAACAGCCGGTCGGCGCAATGGTCCGCACCGGGCTTCGAACTGCGCTGGTCGGGCGGCACGAAATCGAACTGATAGGCGCGTGTCGGCAGGCCGGCGCGGGCCGCCAACTGGGTCATGCCGAGCGCCGCCGAGGTGAACAGGAAGTCGGTCTGCACCTGGCGCAGCAATTCCGCCTCGTCGGACAGGCCGTAGCTGGCGGACACAGCCGACAGATCGATGCCGAAGCGCAGTGCCATTTCCGCCCGGCCAAAGCCCATCAGGCCAAAGACGCTGGCTTCGTTGCTGGTCGATCCGCTGATCAACGGGACATGCGCGATCTGGCCCCTTGCGAACAGGGTGGAAAGGGGAGCGGGTAGCCAGCTGCCATCGACGGTTGCGCCAAAGTCCGGCGCGCCGCTGTCGCCGGCCAGCACCTGTGCGACGCTGAGCCTGCGCAGGGCAGCGAGCGATGGCGCGCCATCGCCGGTCACGCCGGTGCGCTGGGCAAAGGCCAGTCCCTGTTCCTGTGCCTGGGGCAGGGGGCGGTTGGCGTTGAACAGGCCGCCGGCCGAATGGGCGCTGGCGCGCGCGAACAGGCCCCCAGCCATCGGCGTCGCCATCAGCGCATTGATGCTGGAGCCGCCCGCCGAACAGCCGATGATGGTTACATTGTCGGGATCGCCGCCGAAGCGGGCGATGTTCTGCCGGACCCAGTGCAGCGCTGCGACCTGATCCATCAGCCAGAAATTGGCGGTTGCCTTGGGCGCTTCGGCGGTCAGGGCGGGATGGGCGAAGAAGCCGAGCCGCCCGATGCGGTAATTGGGGGCGACAAGGACGACACCCTGCTTGACCAGCGGCGGCATACCGTTGCGGAACGGCTCCCGACCCGAGCCGACGAAATAGGCGCCGCCATGGACGACGAACAGCACCGGCAATTTGCGGGCGCCAAGGTCAGGCGAGGCGACGTTGAGGGTCAGGCAATTTTCATCCTGGGGGAAGGCGGCGTCCTCTTTGCGCTGTGGCTGGGGGCAATCGGCCGCAAAGCCGGTAGCGTCACGCTCGGTCTTCCAGGCGCGGACCGGTTGCGGTGCGCGCCAGCGATTGGCGCCGACCGGGGGCGCGGCATAGGGAATGCCGCCAAAGAAGCGGACATCGTCGCGCACCACGCCGCGGATCGGACCGGACGCGGTGGACAATCGGGGTGGTGCCGAAGAAGGGGCGGCATTTCCAAGGCTTGCCCATAAAGCGACGGCCGTAGCCGCGCAGGCGACAGGACGCTGCACCATCTCCATCATCCCCTCATCAATTTTGCCCTATGGTGCATAATAATGTTGGAGAGGATTATCGCTGTCAAGCGCGCAGGCGCGTTGACAGGGTCATGAATCTGCACCAAGGTGCAATATAAAGAGGCGCGAACAGGGGCGCACGGAGAAGGATGAGAACATGAAGGGAAGAGTGTCGACGGCCGTGGCGATCCTGGCCCTGGCAAGCGGGCTGGTCGCCTGCGGCGCGGACAGCGCAGCGCCGGGCGGTCCGACCGCCAACTGGTCCAGCTTTGGCGGCGACGACAAGGAGCAGCATTATAGCGCGCTCGACCAGATCAGCGCCGACAATGTCGGCAAGCTTGGCCTCGCCTGGTCCTATGATATTGACACCTATGACAGCTATACCCAGCCGTTGGCGATAGATGGCGTCCTCTATTTTGCGGTGGGCCTGTCGGTCGTCCATGCGCTCGACGCCAAGACCGGCAAGCTGTTGTGGCAATATGATCCCGACGTGGCGAGCCAGCCCGAGGCGAAATGGCGGATGCGCGCCGGCTGGGGTACGCGCGGCATCGCCTATAAGGACGGGCTGATCTATACCGCCACGCGCGAAGGCCGGCTGATCGCGGTCGACGCCAAGACCGGCAAGCCGCGCTGGTCGGTCCAGACGCTCGACGAGGCGGGAAATGGCTATATCACCGGCCCGCCATGGGTCGCCGGCGACAAGGTCGTGGTCGGCTTTGGCGGCGCGGATTACAGCCCCACCCGCGGCTATGTGACCGCCTATGATGCCAAGACCGGCAAGAAGGCGTGGCGCTGGTTCGTAGTGCCGGGCGATCCGGCCAAGGGCTTCGAGAACAAGGCGATGGAGGCGGCGGCCAAGACCTGGACCGGCGAATGGTGGAAGTTCGGCGGGGGCGGCACGGTGTGGCATGCCATGGCCTATGACGCAAAATATGACCGCATCTACCTTGGTACCGGCAATGGCTGGCCGTGGAACCAGAAGATCCGTTCGCCCGGCGGCGGCGACAATCTCTATCTCGCCTCGATCGTGGCGATCGACGTGAAGACCGGGGAATATGCCTGGCACTATCAGGTGAACCCGGAAAACAGCCACGATTTCAACGATGCGATGGATATCGAGCTGGCTGATATCGAGATTGGCGGCAAGATGCGGTCGGTGCTGATGCACGCGCCCAAGAATGGCTTCTTTTATGCGCTGGACCGCGAGACCGGGAAGTTCATTTCGGCCGGCGAGTTTGCCAAGCAGAATTGGGCCAAGCGGATCGACCCGGTCACCGGCCGGCCCGAGATCAATCCAGAGGCGCAATATCCGAACGGCAAGCCGTTCATGATGTACCCCTTCCCCAATGGCGCGCATGGCGTCCAGGCGATGGCGTTCAGTCCCAAGACGAACCTCAGCTACATTCCGGTGATGGAGGGCAGCCGCGTGTTCGTCGATCCGGACAATGTGAAGGACTGGACCTACAAGCCGGGGATGATGGTCAATACCGGTCTGGGCGCGCCGCCGGCCAATCTGGTGCCGCCCGCTGCGGTGAGCAAGCTGGTCGCCTTCGACGTCGCCAACAACAAGGTCGCCTGGTCGGTGCCGCAACCTGGCGTGTTCAACGGCGGTATCATGGCGACGGGCGGCGGCCTGCTGTTCCAGGGAACGAATGACGGCAATTTCAACGCCTATTCGGCGACCGACGGGCGCAAGCTCTGGTCCTTCCCTGCGCAGAACGGCATATTGTCCGCGCCGATCAGCTACACGGTCGGCGGCAAGCAATATGTGTCGGTGATCACTGGTTTCCGCAGCAGCTTCCCCAACGTCCCCAACTGGGATTATCGCCAGCAGCAGCGACGGGTGCTGACCTTCGCGATCGGTGGCACCAAGGCGCTGCCCAAGTTCGAGCCGGTGGACGAGCCGATCCAGGATGATCCGGCCTTCACCGTCGACGCCGCAAAGGCCAAGGTCGGCGGCGGCATATACAATAGCAGCTGCGTCATCTGTCATGGCGCGGGCATGATGGCGGGCGGCGCCGCGCCCGACCTGCGCAAGTCGGCGGTGCCGCTGGACGCGGAGACGTTCAAGTCGGTGGTGCATGACGGGGCGCTGATGGCGCGCGGCATGGGCGCCTTCGAGCAGTTGAGCGACGCCGATCTGGAAGGGCTGCGCCACTATATCCGCCAGCGCGCGCGGGAAACCGCGCCCAAGGCAAACTGACCTCCCATGGCATCCGTCCCCTTGTGGCGGATGCTGCTTCGCCCCGCTTCCTTTCATCGGGAGGCGGGGCTCCTTGTCTGCACCGAGCGGGGGCTTGCACAAAGTCCAGCCGTGCGGCATCAAATTTGCACGTTCATGCAATTGCGTTATGATCGTCGGTTACGTGCCCCCGCCGGGCGCGCCTCGGGGAGGATGAGCGAATTTGACGACGGACAAGGACATGGCTGACCTCAAGGAAAATGGCGATCGGCCGCAGACCTATTCCAGTCCTGCGATCATCGAACGCCGTCGCCGGATATTGGAGGAAACGCGCAAGGTGATCGCCGAACAGGGGATCGCGGCGCTGAGCATGAACGAGATCGGCCAGCGCGCGGGCGTCGCCAAGCGGACGCTCTACAACGCCTTCCAGACCCGCGAGCGGATGATCGCCACCGCGATCCAGGAATATTTCGACGAATATGTCAGCCGGATCGTCTATTCGAGCCCGCCCGGCACGATGCAGCATAATCTGGAGCGGATGATCTCGGTCGTCCAGCGCAACCGGAAGATCCGTAATTATATCAAGGCGATCATGGCGCTCTATTTCAGTTCGGATGTCGACCGCGACATCTGGACCGCGATGCACTCGCCGGCCATCCATCATAACAAGCAGTGGATCGAGGCGCTCGACGCCACGAAGCAACTGCAGCCCTGGGTGCAGGTCGACAAGCTGGTCGATGATCTGGTGCGCTTCGAATATGCGACCATCAACGACTGGGCGCAGGGCCGCATACCCGATGACGAGGTGATCGTCCGTCTGGTCAGCAGCTATCTGTCCTGCCTGCTCGGTTCGCTGAAGGGCGCGGCGCGCAAGGAAGTCGAAGCGCTGATCAAGGACATTGCCGAACGCGGCATGGACGCGCTGCCGATGTCGCCCAAGACCAAGACGAAAGCGGCCTGAATCTGCACCATGATGCAAATTTTCTTGCATCATGGTGCGCGCCTCGTCTAGGCATGCCCCAGGCCCGACATGGGCATCAGCATGGGAGAGTGAGATGAGCGCGCCGAGCGAAGACCCCGAACTGTTGTTCGAGCTGCGCGCGGATGGCGTGGCCGTCATCACCCTCAACCGGCCGCGCGCGAAGAACACCGTCTCCTTCACCATGTGGGAGCAGTTTTCCGCTGCGCTTGACCGGCTGGAAAATGCGACGCCGGCGCGGATGCTGCTGCTCTGCGGGGCAGAAGGCTATTTCAGCAATGGCGGCGACGTGAAGCTGCCGCCGGCGCGGGGCGAGGGAGCGTTGCGGCTCGCCGCTCGGCTGGAGATGGGGCAGCGGATCATCCGCCGGTTGCGCGCGCTGCCGATCCCGACCGTGGCGGCGGTGGAGGGCGGCGCCTATGGCGTGTCCTGGAGCCTGGCGATGGCCTGCGACATGATCTTCGCTGCCGACAATGCGCGGTTCGGTGCGCCGTTCCTGGATTTCGGGCTGGTGCCCGATGGCGGGGCGGCCTGGTTCCTGACCCGGCAACTGGGGCGGGCACGCGCGGCCGAGATCATCTTTTCGGGGCGGACATTGGAGGCGGCCGAGGCATTGAGCCTGGGGCTGGTCAGCCGGCTGGTGCCGCCGGGCGAGGCGGTCGCGCAGGCATTGGCGCTGGGTGCGACGATCGGTGGCGGCAATGCCCATGCGGTCGAACTGACCAAGCGGCTGCTGGATCAGGCGGAAAGCGGCGACCTGTCGGCCAATCATGCGCTGGAACTGGTCTATTGCCATACCTGCCAGGCGGGGGAGGAGGTGCCCCGCGCCCGCGAGGCGTTCAAGGCGCGCGCAGCGGCGAAGGCTGCCGCGAAGATCGCAACTGGGGCGAAGGAATAAGTCATGCAGTTCGACATGCGCAGCCTGCCGATGGCGACCCGCTACAAGATCGTCAATTCGACCATCACCCCGCGCCCGATCGCCTGGATCACCACCCGGTCCGAAGCGGGCGTGGTCAATGCAGCCCCCTACAGCTTCTTCAACTGCGTCGGCACCGAGCCGCCGCTGGTGGCGCTGGGCCTGCTCAAGGAACCGGTGTCGCGCGGCCTGAAGAACACGGCCGCCAACATCATCGCCACCGGCGAGTTCGTCGTGAACCTGGTGTGCGAGGATGATGCCGAGAAGATGAACCATTGCAGCGTCGATGCGCCGGCCGATGTCAGCGAGATCGACTATGCCGGGATCGAGACCGCGCCGTCCGTGGTGGTGGCACCGCCGCTGATCGCCAGCAGCCCGGTCAGCTTCGAATGCCGCAAGGTCGCGGCGATGGACATCGGCACGATGCAGACGGTGATCATCGGCGAGATCGTCATGGCGCATATCCGCGACGAGTTCATCACCGATCGCGAGCGGGTCTATTTCGACACGCCGGCGATGAAATTGATCGGCCGCACCCATGGCAGCGGCTGGTATGTGCGCAACGGCGACAGTTTCCAGATGGACCGGCCGCGTTATGATCCGGCGCGGCTGACGGGCAAGGAATGAATTTGAACCTATAGTGCAATATTACTTGCGCTGCCGGGAAAAAGCGTGTCTGTTTCAAGGGCAAGGTCGGAGGCGCGATTCCGCGCACTACCGGCCAGATCCGAACAAGAGGCGGCGCAGACCGCCAAACAGGAGTGCGTGATGCCCGGCCCTCTGGACCATCTTGTCGTTATCGAGCTGTCGACCGAAATGCCGGTCGCGATCGCGGGCATGCTGCTCGCCGACCATGGCGCCGACGTGCTGAAGGTCGAGCCCAGGGGCGGCGCCTATTTCGCCCATGAACTGACCCGAAAAAGCTGGGACCGCTCCAAGCGCAGCGTCGAGCTGGACGTTGCCGATGCGGACGACCGGGCGGCGCTGCGCGGACTGCTCGGCGGAGCGGACATCTTCATCCATGCGCTGGAGGAGGGAGAAGCGAAGGCGCTCGGCCTGGACGGTGAGAGCCTGGCGCCCGACTATCCGGAGCTGATCGTGTCGGCGCTGACCGCCTATGGCGCGGACACGCCCTTTGCCGATCGACCGCGCGGCGAGGGGCTGGCGGCGGCGCTGCTCGGCACGATGATCGACAAGTCCAGCCCGTTCCGCGAAGGACCGGTCTATCTTGGCCATCCCGCGCTTCATTATGGTCAGGCGTTTCTGGGCGTGATCGGCGCATTGACGGCGATCCGGGCGCGGCGAACGAGTGGCAAGGGGCAGAAGGTTGAATCCTCGCTGCTCGACGCGATGCTGGCCCAGTCGCCGATGAACAATTGGTGGCAGGAAGAGGGGATTTCCTACATCAAGGCGGGGGATTCCGGCGCGGTCGACCGGTTTGGCCGGACCCGGCTGGTGACCGGCATGTTCGAATGCGGCGACGGCCTGTTCCTGCAGATCCATACCGGCGGCCAGGGCGGCTTCAAGGCGGCGATGGACCAGCTGGGCTTTGGCGACCGGGTGTCGGTGGTCAAGGGCGCGGCGGAAATGTCGGTGCCATTGAGCGATGACGAATATCATATCGCCCGCGTCGAGATTTTCGATGCGTTCAAGGCGCGGCCGCGCGCCGAATGGATCGCGCTGTTCCAGACGGCCGATGTGGCGGCTCTGCCGGTGCTGGAACCGGCCGAAGTGCTGCTGGACGAGCAGGTGGAGTTTGTCGGGCAGCGGATTGCGCTGCCGGATGCGGAATTCGGCACCATCTATCAGGCGGCGCCTGCCGTGCGGTTCGATCGCACGCCCTGCGCCGCGCCGCGCCCGGCGCCGGCGATCGGCGCCGACAATGATGCACTGGCCGATCTGATCGCGCGCAAGCGGGGCGAACTGGCGGCGGCGGGCAAGCCGCTCGATCGGCCGCTCGACGGCATCAAGGTGGTGGACTTCTCCTCCTTCTTCGCGGTGGGTTTTGGCGGGCGGCTGTTGTCGGATCTGGGGGCTGATGTCATCAAGGTGGAGACGCCCGACGGCGACCAGATGCGGCCGCTGCCCGACTGTTTCGACGCGGCACAGCGCGGCAAGCGCGACATCGTGCTGAACCTCAAGCAGCCCGAGGCGCTGGAGGCGGCGTTGAAGCTGGTGGCTGAAGCCGATGTGGTGACCCATAATCTGCGCCCCGGCAAGGCCGACAAGCTGGGCATCGGCTATGAGGCGCTGTCGAAGATCAATCCGCGCCTGCTCTATGTCTATCTGCCCGGTTATGGCTCCAAGGGGCCAAAGTCGCTGCTCAAGAGTTTTGCGCCTTTGGTATCGGGCTGGACCGGCCTGCTTTATGAAGGCGGCGGCGCGGGCAATCCGCCGACCCGGTCGGTGTTCGGCAATGAAGATTATAATAACGGCTTCCTGGGCGCGGCGGGCATATTGATGGGACTGGAGCGGCGCGCGATCAGCGGCGTCGGCGACTATATGGAGATACCCCAGCTTCATTCGAGCCTGTGGACCACGTCTGAGCATTTCCTGGATGCCGACAAGCAGGTCGTCTACGGCTTCCGCCTCGACAAGGATCAGGCGGGCTATAATGCGCTCGACCGGCTTTACCGCACCAGCGACGGCTGGATCTGCATAGCCTGCCGGCAGGACGGGCGCTTCGCGGCGCTGGCGCACGCGGTCGGTCAGGCCGGGCTGGTCGACGATCCGCGCTTTGCCTCGCCAAAGGAACGGTCGCTGCATGACGCGGCGCTGCTGGCGGCGCTGGAGCCCTGGTTTGCCGACAAGACGAGCGCGGAGGCCTTCGCCCTGCTCGATGCGGCGGGTGTGCCGTGCGAGATACCCGCGGCGAAGAGCTGGGTGCGCGAGGCGCTGTGGCAGGACTGGGCGGTGACCAGCAACCGGGTGATCGAGAATTTCGATTCCATGTATGGCCATGTGCGCCAGTTCGGCAGCTTCATCCATCTGAGCGATACGCCGGGATATGCGCGCAAGTCCGCGCCGCGGCTCGGCGAGCATACGCGGCAGATATTGGCCGAGATCGGCTATGCGCCGGACGCGATCGACGCGCTGATCGACAGCGGCAAGGCGATGCAGGCGGCGGACGTGACCGGCCGTATCCAGTCGCGCGTCTCGGCCGCCTGAACCAACAACAGATAATCGGGAAGAGGAACCCAAAGGGTGCAGTTGAACCTTCGTTACGACATGAACCGGCCGGATTTCGGTGCGCCGCATCCCGTGCTCTACCGCACCGCGATCGAGCAGGCGCAATGGGCGGACAAACTCGGCTTCACCCAGGTGTTCCTGGCCGAGCATCATGGCGCGGAGGGCGGCTATTGCCCGTCCTCCATGGTGCAGGCGGCGTCTATTCTGGGGGCGACGGACAACATCGTCGCGCATCTTTCGGCGCTGGTCGTCACCATGCATGATCCGCTGCGGCTGGCCGAGGATCTGGCGGTGCTGGACAATATCGCGCCCGGCCGGGTGTGGCTGACCGCCGGCATGGGCTATCGCCCGCATGAGTTCGAGATGTTCGGCAAGGACATCAGCAAGCGGCTGGCGATCATGAACGAGGCGATGGCCACGCTGAAGCAGGCCTGGACCGGCGAGCCGTTCGAGTTTCGCGAGCGCACCGTGCGGGTGACGCCGGCCCCGGCAACGCCGGGTGGTCCCAAAATCTACATGGGCGGGTCGACCGACAAGTCGGCGATCCGCGCAGCCAAGGGCGGCTATCAATATTTCCCCGGCCATCCCGACCTGTTCACCCTCTACAAGGAAGAGCGGGAGAAGGCCGGCTTCCCGCCGCCCGAGGAACTGCGCAAGCCGGCGGCGAGCTTCCTCTATGTGTCCGACGATCCGGACCGCGACTGGCCGCTGGTGGCGCCGCATGTCGCCTATGCGACCAACGCCTATGCCGAATGGGCCAAGGAGCGGGGCACCGGCCAGACACGTTACCAGCCCGCCGAGACGATCGAGGGGCTGAAGGCGATGCCGAACATCAAGGTGCTGACGCCTGACGAATGTTTTGAATATCTGAAAGGTCTGGGCCGGGGCACGGCCGTCACCTTCCACGCGCTGCTGGGCGGGCTGGACCCCGAAGTGTCGTGGCGCAGCCTGCGCCTGTTCGAGAAGGAAGTGCTGCCGCGCCTGCGCGCCGAGCCGGGCCTGCTGGAAAATCCGGGAGAATGAGCATGGAAGAACGCAATCGTCGCGGCACGCTGGCTGCCATGCTGGCGCTGCCGATCGGCATGGCGGCCGCCGCCGAGGCATCGGCCGCGGCGCCCAGGGGAAAGGGGAGCGGCATGGACATGGCCCAGCGGCTGGACATCATCGAGTCCAAGCAGGCGATCACCGAACTCCTCTATTCCTATGCGCGGGCCAATGACCGGGCGGACGAGGCGCTGTTGCGATCGCTCTTCTGGCCGGAATCGACGCACAAACATGGCAAGTTCGAGGGCAAGTCGTCCGATTTCGTCGGCTTCGCCTTCAAGATCGTGTCGACGCTGAAATATGCCTGCCACCACATCACCAATGTCTCGGTCGATGTGAAGGGGGACAAGGCCTTTTCCGAATGCTATTATTTCGCGCAGCATCGGCGCGACCGCAAGGAAGGCGGGGGCGAGGAGGATGTCTTCTTCCAGGGCCGCTATCTCGACGATCTGGAACGGCGAAACGGGGTGTGGAAGATCATCCGTCGCCGGGGCCTGTCCGACTATACCTCGCCGCCCGAACCGGCGCAGACACCCTATGCCGACTGGCCGGCGGGACAGCATAGCGAGAAATATCCGAGCGACGATTATTACAAGATGCGCCAGCAGTTTCTGGGCAGCTGATCCGTGCGGGCGCTGATGTGCGAGGCGCATGGCGCGCCCGAGCAACTGGCGTTTCGTGACGTGCCCGTGCCCCAGCCGGGGCCGGGCGAGATCAGGCTGGCGGTGCGGGCGGCGAGCGTCAATTTCCCCGACGCGCTGATGATCCAGAATCTCTACCAGACCAAGCCGCCATTGCCGTTCATTCCCGGCGGCGAGGCGGCCGGGGTGGTGGACGCGATCGGCGAGGGCGTCAGCGGCTTTCGGATCGGTGACCGGGTGGCGGCGATCCCGTTTCAGGGTGCCTTTGCCGAGCAGGCGGTGGCGCCGGCTTTTCGCACCAGCATCATTCCCGACGCGATGGGCTTCGACGTCGCGGCCGGTTTCACCATGGTCTATGCGACGGCACTGCACGGGCTGCGCCAGCGTGGACGACTGCAGGAGGGCGAGACGCTGCTGGTGCTGGGCGCAGCGGGCGGCGTGGGACTGGCGGCGGTGGAGATCGGCAAGCGCATGGGCGCGCGGGTGATCGCGGCGGCCTCCAGCGCGGAGAAGCTGGATCTGGCGCGGGCGCATGGCGCGGACGAGACGGTCAATTATGCTGAGGTCGACATCAAGCAGGCGGTGAAGGCGCTGGCCGGAGAGCGCGGCGTGGATGTGATCTTCGATCCGGTCGGCGGCGACCTGGCCGAGCCGGCCTTCCGCACCATGGGCTGGGACGGGCGCTATCTGGTGGTCGGCTTTGCCGCCGGGACCATTCCGGCGATCCCGTTGAACCTGCCGCTGGTGAAGACGGCGTCGATCGTCGGCGTGACATGGGGGATGCACAGCCGGCGCGAGCCGGACATCCATGCCGCCAATATGGCGCAGCTTTATGACTGGTATGAACAGGGCGGATTGCGGCCGGCGATCGGCGCGCGCTTCGGCTTTGACGAGAGCCGGGCGGCGATCCGCTGGATCATGGATCGCAAGGCGCAGGGCAAGGTGGTGATCGAGATGGCCTGATCGGGTCATTACAGGGTCATGCTCAGGTCATTGCCGCGAAGTTCACACCGTTGATCATCGAAAATCTGGGCGGTTTGACGCGCAAACGCGCCGCCAAAGTCACGCCGACGCGACAGTCACGCGACATTGGGGTCACGCCCGCGCGCTTGTGCCGCGACACGAACGCGCCCCTTGGGTCACGCCTGGCATTGAAGCAGATCGGCTGGTCCATCGTGGAGTATGGAGCAGAAAAGCGCGCAGTAGGAAAGCGGTGCGTCAGCCGGTCGGCCAGTTGGCGAGCGGGGCGCCGGCGATCGTAGTCCGCGCCTGGACGATCATGCCCTTGCCGCGCGAGACCACATAGAGCGTGCGGCGATCCGGCCCGCCCCAGCAGAGATTGGTGGGCATCGCGATCTTTTCGCCGGCGGGATCGTGGAGGATGTCGATCTGGCGGCCCTGCGGCGTCAGCGCGACCAGCCGGTTGGAAAAGGGCAGGGTGATCCAGAGATTGTCGGCCATGTCGAAGGCGATGCCGTCGCAATAGCCCAGCGCCGCCTTTTCCTGCGGCGGCAGGGCGAGGATCGCCTTGACCGTCTGGTCGGGAACGACGGTGCCGAGTTGCGGGCCGAAATCCTGCGGGTCGGCTAGGGTGCCGTCGGCGTTGCGGCGCCAGCGGCGGATGCGGCCTTCGGCGGTCAGCGAGGCGTAGAGATGGCGTTCGTCCCGGTCGAGGCAGAGGCCGTTGACCCCGCGCAGGGCGCGCGCGACGATCGTGGCGCTGCCATCGGGCCGGACCATGTAGATGAAACCGGCCGGCGTGGTGGTGCCGATGTTGGCGACCGGCCCCCAACTGCTGTGCGTGCAATAGATGCTGCCATCGCGCGCGGTGGCGGGACCGTTGGAGGCGACCAATTGGCGCCCCTCCAGTTCCGAGACGAGCGTTTCGACCGTGCCGGTTTCGAGGCTGATGCGCTGGAGCGGGCCGGGCTGCTGCTTGAGCAGGCCCATATTCGCGACGATCACGCGGCCCTGCGTATCGACGGCGACGCCATTGGCGGCGAGCGAGGCGCCGACCTGCTGCAGCGGCTGTCCGGGCGTCAGGACACCGATCGCGCCGCCGCTGTTGGATAGGAACAGGCGGCCATCGGGCGCGCTGGCGACACCCTCGGCATGGTCGAGGCCGTCGATGACCAGGCTGAAATTCGCCGGGGTCAGGGGCGCCGGGACCGTGGAGGCACGCGACGGGCCGGCGCGGGTGCAGCCGGCGAGCGCGAGCGCCGCGCCGCCGAGCATGGCCGTGCGCCGGTCCAACTGCATGTCAGCGAACCGGCGCAAAGCCGGCGATGCGGTGATCGCCCGCCTCGACCGGGCGGAAGCGCAGGCGCATGTCGCAGGCCGGATCGACGCCGTCGTCATCGACCAATATGCCCGCGATCCGCACGCCCGGCGCATCGTCGGGTTCGAACAGGATGACGGTGTAGGGGACTTCAGCCTTGTGATCGCCGGGCAGCAGGCTGCGGATCACGGTGGTGAAGCTATAGGCCTTGCCCTCGGCCGAGACCGGGCGCCATTCCAGCACGGCATCGGGCTTTCCGGGGACGACCTCTGGCGGATACCAGACCCATTCGCCGGTTTCGGCGTCGGCGGTGATGCGCAGTTCGCCGGCATCGAGGCCGTCGTAGAAGCCCTGGAACAGCGGATCTTCCAGATGGACGGGATAGATGGGAATGCCCATGGTCAGTCCCTCGCAAGGATGGTGGTGGAATGATTATTGCCGCCCAGGCCCGCGACCGCGCAGACGCGGGCGTCGGGCACCTGGCGGTCGCCCTCCTGCCCGCGCAGCTGGCGCACCGCCTCGATCAGCAGGTTGATGCCGGGGACATAGCCGCCCGACATATGGCCGCCGCTGGTATTGACCGGCATCCGCCCGCCCGGTTTGGCGTGGCCGGCGGCGTAGAAGCGCGCGCCTTCGCCGCGATCGCACAGGCCCAGCATCTCGGTCTGGACGATGGCCGAGATGGAGAAGCCGTCATAGACCTGGGCGAGGTCGAGATCCTTGGGATCGACCCCGGCCATGGCATAGGCCTGCGCGGCCGAATCCCAGCCGGGATAGTCGAAGGTGCAGGGTTTCTGCGTGAACAGCACGCCATGGGGGTAATTATTGTAGCCGATGCCGACGCCCTGCACCGATATTACCGGATGGGGCAGGTCGCGGGCGGCCTCCACCGCGCTCACCACATAGGCGCCGCCGCCATCGGTGGTGAGGCAGCAGTCGGCGACCCGCAGCGGGGTCGAGATCATCGGCGTCTGGCGATAGGCGTCGAGGTCCATCGGATCGCGCTTCTGCGCGCTCGGCGTGAGCGCCGCCCAGGCACGATATGTCATCGAGACCGAGGCCAGTTCCTCCTCGGTCATGCCGAATTCATGGGCGTAGCGATTGGCCATGGTCGCGAAATAGGTGGGCTGGCCGAAGAAGCCGGCGGGCATTTCCAGCCCGGCCTTTTGCGGCTCGCGCGCGTGGAAGCCATAGACGCCGCCAGGCTTGGTCGAGCGGATGGCATAGGGGACGAGGACATGGCGGGCGAGCCCGGCCTCGATCGCGAGTTGCGCCAGCCGCAGCGCGTCACCGGTGGTGGCGGTGCCGCCGGCCGTGTCGGCGACGGCGGTGAAGCGCCGGGTGGCGGCGCCGATCGCATGGGCGACCTCCTCCGACGGGTGGCCGACATATTTGTTGCTGACATGGCCGTCGATATCGGCGGGGGTGAGGCCCGCATCGGCGATCGCGGCCAGGCTGGCGCGGGTCATCATCTGCATCACCGTTTCCTCGCCCTTGCGCAGGAACGCGGTTTCGCCAATGCCGGTGATGGCGATTTTGTTGCCCTTCATCATGCGTCCTTGAACCCCTTGCCCTGTGCCACAAGTCGCTCGATCAGCGGCGAAGGGGTGAAGGCAGCGCCATGCGCTGCCTCCAGCGCCTTCAATCGGTCGAGGACGGTGGGAAGCCCCTGGAGATCGGCCCAGAACATCGGGCCGCCGCGATATTTCGGCCAGCCATAGCCGGTGATCCAGACGATATCGATGTCAGACGCGCGCGAGGCGATGCCTTCGTCGAGGATGCGGGCGCCTTCATTCACCATGGCGAAGAGGATGCGGTCCTGGATTCCCGCGTCGCTGACATCGCGGCGGACGATGCCCTGCTTCGCGGCGAAATCCTCGATCACCTGCATCGCGACCGGCGAGGGGGTCTGTTTGCGGTTCTCGTCATAATCGTAGAAGCCGCCCTTCGTCTTCTGTCCGTGGCGGCCCATTTCGTTGAGAATCTCGCGGACATTGGCGGAGCTGGTCGTCTTGGGATTCCAGCCGACATCGAGCCCGACCAGGTCGCGCATCTGGAAATGGCCCATGGCAAAGCCGAAGTCATAGAGCACCTTGTCGACCGCCCAGGGCGTGGCCCCTTCAAGGATAAGCTGGTCCGCTTGCGTATTGCGGGCGGCGAGGATGCGGTTGCCGACGAAACCATAGCCATTGCCGACCAGCACGCCGATCTTGCCGATCGTCTTGGCGAGCTTCATGGCGGTGGCGATGATTTCCGGCTTGGTGTCCCTGGTGCGGACCACCTCCAGCAGCTTCATGACATTGGCGGGCGAGAAGAAATGGAGGCCGACGACGGCCTCGGGCCGGCTGGTGGCGGCGGCGATGTCGTCAATGTCGAGATAGGAGGTGTTGGTGGCGAGGATGGCGCCGGGCTTGGCGATCCGGTCGAGCTTGCCGAACACCTCGCGCTTCACGTCGATCTGCTCGAACACCGCTTCGATGATGAGGTCGCAATCGGCCAGATCCTCCATCGCGATCGACCCGGTGAGCAGGCCCATGCGGGTGTCGACATCCTCGGGCTTCATCTTGCCCTTCTTGGCGGTCGTATCATAATTGCCGCGGATGATGCGCAGGCCGCGGAACAGCGCCTCCTTGTTGGTTTCGACCAGGGTGACGGGGATGCCGGCATTGGCGAAGTTCATCGCGATGCCGCCGCCCATGGTGCCGGCGCCGATGACGCCGACCTTGCCGATCGGCAGGATCGGGGTGTCGGCAGGCAGGCTGTCGACCTTGGCGGCCTGACGCTCGGCGAAGAAGACATGGCGCTGGGCGGCGGACTGGCTGTCGGCCTGCAGTTCGTTGAACAATTGGCGCTCGAAGGTCATGCCCTCGTCAAAGGGCAGGTCCAGGGACGCCTCGACGCAGCGGATGATCGTTTCGGGGGCGTTGAAGCCACGGAACTTGCGGGCATTGGCCTTGCGGAAATCGGCGAAGATTTCGGGCTTGCCGCGCGCTTCGTCCAGCTTCTCGTTGCGGTCCCGGACCTTGAGCAGCGGGCGCCCTTCATCAAGCACGCGCTGGGCGAAGGCGATGGCGTCGGCGCGCAACTGGCCTTCGGTGGCGAGTTCGTCGATCAGGCCCATTTCCTTCGCCGCTTTTGCCGAGACGGGACTGCCGGCGGTCATGAGGTCGAGCGCCTTTGCGACGCCGACGATGCGGGGCAGGCGCTGGGTGCCGCCGGCGCCGGGCAGCAGGCCCAGATTGACTTCGGGCAGGCCGCATTTGGCCGAGGGGACGGCAATGCGATAATGGGCGACGAGCGCGAGTTCCAGGCCCCCGCCCAGCGCCGTGCCATGGATGGCGGCAATCACCGGCTTGGTGGCATTCTCCACCACCAGTTGCAGGTTGCGCAGCGTGGGTTCGACCGGCGGCTTGCCGAATTCGGTGATGTCCGCGCCCGCAAAGAAGGTGCGGCCTTCGCAGATCAGCACCATCGCGCCGACCGCCGGATCGCCGATGGCGGTCTCGACCGCGCTGGCGACGCCCTGGCGCACGGCGTTGGAGAGGGCGTTCACCGGCGGCGAGTTGACCGTGATGACCGCGATGGAGCCTTCCACCGCATAGGTGACGACGTCATTGACCTTCATTCAAGCCTCTGTGCGTTTGGGCGCCCGGCTGGCCGGCGGACTGCGCGGCCAGCACCTGACGGGCGCGTTGGCGGAAATAATGCTGGAGCCCGGCGATCTCTTCGTCGGTCAGTTCCTGGAAGCGCGGCATGCCCCGTTCGCGCAGGATGCCGTTGTGCAGCACATCCTTCATGCTGGCGGTGTCGAGCGGGACGCCCGACTGGAGCAGGTCCGGCGCGGCGCCGCCCGACACGGCGTTGGCGCCATGGCAGATGGAGCAGCGCTGGCCAAAGACGGTGGCGCCGATGGCGGCCTTGGCCGGATCGACGGCGAAGGCGGGATCATCGATCACCGGCATGTCGACGGGATCGACTTTCGGCAGCGCCGCCTTGCCATCGAGGGCGAAGGTCAGGACGCGCCATTGCTGGGTGCGGTAATTCCATTCGCGCGGCAGGCCGATGGCGCTGGGGAAGCGGGAGCCGGCGATGACCGTCACATATTGCCTGCCGCGGGCGCGATAGCTGATCGGTTGGGCCATCACGGCGGTCTGGGCGTCGAACGACCAGAGCGGCTTTCCGCTGGTGGCGGCATAGGCGACGAACTTGCCGCCGGCATTGCCCTGGAACAGCAGGTTGCCGGCGGTGGTCGCGGTGCCGCCGCCGCCGCGCAGGCCGGGCATGGGAATGCGCCAGGCCTCGCTCTGCGTCACCGGGTTCCAGGCGAGTAGGAAGCTGGTGGCGGGGCGATCGGGCGTGACGCCGGGCGGCGGCGCGCCGGTGCCGACGCTGATGCGCTGGCCGTCGAGATGCTTCCAGCCCGCGAGCGGTTCGGCCGGGTCGATATAGACGCGGCCCTGGTCCATCGTCGGGATATAGACGAGGCCGCTGCCCGGATTGAAGGACATCGCCTCGATATTATGGGCGCCGAAGGGCGAGGGATAGACGATCGCCGCCTTGCCGCCGGGATAGCGGGCGGCGGGGTTCTCGATCGGTCGGCCGCTCTTCACGTCGATGCCGCTGGCCCAGTTGACCGGGACGATGTTGCGGGCGGAGATCGGCTTTCCGGTAGCGCGGTCGATGACGTAGAAGAAGCCGTTCTTGGGCGCGTGCATCAGCACGTCGCGTTCCTGCCCGTCGATCTTCAGCCGGGCGAGTTCCATGTCCATCGCCGAGTTGAAGTCCCAGGTTTCGCCCGGATTGGTCTGATAGTGCCAGACATATTCGCCGGTGTCGGCGTCGAGCGCAACGATCGAGCAGAGGAAGAGATTGTCGCCGCCGCCCGGACTGCGGATCTTCTGGTTCCAGGGCGAGCCATTGCCGACGCCGATATAGATGCGGTTATATTTGGGGTCATAGGCCATGGCGTTCCAGGCGGTGCCGCCGCCGCCATATTTCCACCATTCGCCGGTCCAGGTCTTGGCGGCCATCGCCATCGCCTTGTTCTCGAAGCCGAGCTTCGGGTCGCCGGGCACGGTGTAGAAGCGCCAGAGCTGCTTGCCGGTCTTCTGGTCATAGGCGGTGACATAGCCGCGGATCGGGGCGAAATCGGCGCCGCCATGGCCGATCAAGACCTTGCCGTTGAACACCCAGGGCGCGCCGCTGATATAGCGTTCGTCATCCTTGCCGATGGTCTGGGTCGACCAGAGCCTGTGCCCGGTGCGGGCATTGATGGCGATCAGCCGGCCGTCGATCGTGCCGACATAGACGGCTCCATTGTCATAGGCGATGCCGCGACTGCCCCAGGCGCCGCGCATCTTCTGGTCGGCGACCTTCCAGCTTTGCGGGTCATAGGTCCAGAGTTCATGGCCGGTGGCGGCGTCGACCGCGTGGACGACGCTGTAGCCCGAGGCATAATAGAGGATGCCGTCGACCGCGATCGGTGCGGTCAGGCTGGAGCCGCCGCCGTCGATATCCTGATACCAGGCAAGGCCGAGCCGGCCGACGTTATGGTCGTTGATGTCTTTCAGCGGGCTGTAGTGATTTTCATCGATGCCGCCATAGCCGGGCCAGTCGGTACCATCGCGCCGGGCCTGGCCGGAGGGTGTGCAGGCCGCGAGCAGGGCCAGAAACGGCAGAGTGAGGGACGCAAGACGCATGAAGATCAGCCCCCGATCGTCCGGTCGGACGGCCAGAAGCGCTGGCGCAGCGCCTTCTTGTTGACCTTGCCCATGATGGTGCGGCCGATATCGTCGACCATCTCGTAGCCGCGCGGGCATTTATAGCTGGCGAGGCTGGCGCGGCAGAAGGCGTTGAGTTCGTCGGCGCTGGGCGGATCGGCCGGATCGCGCGGGATCACCAGCGCACGGGCTTCCTCGCCCATCTCCGCATTGGGGGCGGCGACCACGGCGATGTCGGCCACCTTGGGATGGCGCAGCAGCACATGTTCGGATTCCGCCGGATAGATGTTGACGCCGCCCGACACGATCATGTCGGACACGCGATCGGTGATGAAGAGATAGCCGGCATCATCGACATAGCCCATCTCGCCCAGGGTGAAGATGCCCGGCGCGATATGGGCGGCGGCGGTCTTTTCCGGGTCGCCGCGATAGACGATGCCATGGCCGCTTGTGTCGCGGAAATAGACCTGGCCGACTTCGTTGGCGCCCAGCTCCGCGCCGTCGTCGCCATAGATGACGGTTTCGAACGGGGCCAGGGCGCGGCCGACCGATCCGGGGCGCTCCAGCCATTCGGGCGAGGTGATGAAGGTGGTGGAGCCGGCTTCGGTGCCGCCATAGGCCTCCACCAGCACCGGGCCGAACCAGTCGATCATCGCCTGCTTGACGGCGCGGGGGCAGGCCGCGCCGGTATGGGCGAGGCGCTGGATGCTGGAAATGTCGTATTTTGCGCGCACCTCTTCCGGCAGGGCGAGCATGCGCTGGAAATGGGTGGGGACCATGACCGATCCGGCGACCCGATATTTCTCGATCAGCGCCAGCGCCCTTTCCGCGTCGAAATGCTCGACCGTGATGAGGCTCATGCCGCCGAACACGTTGCGGGCCATGCCGAGCGGGCCGGTATGGTAGAGCGGGCCGACGGCGATGCCGGGCGAGGGGGTGATGCGGGCGCGCACCGTTTCCGCCAAAGCCTGCACCGTGGCGACGCGCGGGAAATATTGCGGCGGGGTCTCGGTCGCCTTGGGCCGACCGGTGGTGCCGGAGGTATAATGGAGATGGGGCAGCGGTGGCACGCTGGGGTCCGGCTCGGCGGTCGAGGCGGCGGCGAGCCACTCTTCCCAATGGATCACCCCTTCGCGATCGGGGCAGCGCCAGCCGACGACGGTGGCGACGCCAGCCTCGGCCGCGGCGGCGAGGCCCGCCTCCATCGTTTCCGGGCCGACCAGCAGCGCGACGGCGCCGCTGTCCTTGAGGATATAGGCGGCCTCCGACGGGGTGAGGTGGAAGCTGACCGGGACGCTGGAAATGCCGGCCTCCAGACAGGCGACATAGGCGATCACGGTTTCGGCGCTGTTGGGCGCGAAGACCGCGACCCGGCGTTCGTGCAGGTCGAGGCCGTTCAAGGCGTTGGCAGCGCGGTTCAGCAGGTCATCCAGTTGCAGCCAGTCGAGCGAGACGCGCTCGTCGGTCAGCGCCATGTCGGTGCGACGGTCGGGCGCGACAGCCTGGAGGGTGAGTGACATCAGGCGTCCTTTCAGGCGGCCGGCGCGTGGACGGCACGCGCGGCGATGGTGGGGGCGAGATAGCGCAGGGCCATGCGGAAGGAGAGGAGGGCGACGACCGAGCAGACGGTGACGACCACCGCCAGCGACTGGCCCAGCGCGGCTTCCGACCGGAAGACATATTGAGTGAGCGCGGCGACGATCGCCGGGCCGGCGCCCAGGCCCAATATGGTGAAGACGAACAGGAAGAAGGCCAGCATCCGCGCGCGGATCGTGGCCGGCGCGATCAGCCCCATGATCGAGGAGACATAGACCATGAAGGGCACGGTGATGAACTGCGCCACGCAGTAGCAGACCAGGAAGACATAGACGTTGGTGGCGAAGAACATATAGGCGATCACCGGCAGGAAGCCGAGGATCAGCCAGCTGTAGAAACGCAGATGGGCGTCCTTCATGCCGCGCGTGAACAGGCGGTCGACGATCCAGCCGTTGATCACCAGCGACACGGCCGAAACGATGTTCATCAGGCTCAACGCCACGCCATATTGCACCGGCTTCCAGCCGAAATGCCGTTCGATATAGGCGGGCACCCAGTTGGTCATCGAATAGCCGCACATGGCAAGGCAGGATGTGCCGACCAGCATCAGCGCCAGCAGCCGCCAGTTCTGGCGCACGAAGCCGGCGATCGCGCCCTTTTCTGCGACCGGGCGCGCGGCACTGGTCGCGCCGCGGCGGCCGGGTTCGGGGAAGGTGAAGACCAGCAGGGCGATGAGCAGGCCGGGCACGCCGACCATCATCATCACCAGCTGCCAGGGCTGGGCCGGGCCGTGGAAGGGGATATGGATGCCGCTATGCGCGGCGGCGAAGGCGATCGCGACGCCGCCCAGGGCAAATGCTGTCGCTGAGCCGACCTTGCCCGCCATCTGGAAGGTGGAGGTGGCGCGGGTCAGCAGGCGCGGCGGGAAGGCGTCGGCGATCAGCGAATAGGCGGCGGGCAGCAGCGCCGCTTCCCCCACGCCGACGAAGATGCGGCCGACCAGCAGCGCCTCATAGCTTTGCGCGAAGCCGCAGGCCGTGGTGGCGACGGCCCAGAGCGCGACCCCGCCGAATATGATCCAGCGGCGCGAATAACGGTCCGCAGCCCAGCCCAGCGGCAGGCCGAAAATGGCGTAGAAGATGGCGAAGGATGTCGAGGTGATCATGCTGACCTGCACATCGCTGAGCAGCAGATGCGCCTTGATTGGCGTGACCAGCATCGACACGATCAGCCGGTCCACCCAGGACAGGACATAGAGGCCGAACAGCACGGCCACCATCCACCAAGCGGTGCCCAGTTGCTGGGTATCGCGGCCGTCCGGGGCTTTCTCCTGGCTGGTCATTAGCATGATCCTTCCCTTCGCCCTCTTGCGTCTCTCAGCGTTGCGGCAGTGCGTTGAGTTCGGCGATCTTGAGCTTGCCGAGTTGGGCCATGTGGACCTCGTCCGGCCCGTCGGCGAGGCGCAGATAGCGCGCGTTCATGAAGGCGGCGGCAGGCGGGAAGTCGCTGGCCATGCCGATGCCGCCGAACACCTGCATCGCCCGGTCGGCGACCGTCTGGGTCATGCGCGGGGCGACGATCTTGATCGCGGCGATCAGATCCTTGGCGACCTTGTTGCCGTGGCGGTCCATCGCGTCGGCAGCCTTGAGCGTCAGCAGACGGGCCTGTTCGATCTCGCAGAAGGACAAGGCGATATCCTGGCGGATGCTGCCCTGGTCGGCGAGCTTGCGGCCAAAGGCGACGCGGCTGTCGACGCGGCGGGCCATATATTCGAGCGCGCGCTGGGCCTGGCCGATGAGACGCATGCAGTGGTGGATGCGCCCCGGCCCCAGGCGGCCCTGGGCAATCTCGAACCCGCGTCCTTCGCCCAGGATCAGATTTTCCCTGGGCACGCGCACATCCTTGAAGACCATTTCGGCATGGCCGCCGGGCGAGTGGACGGCGTTCATCACGTCGAGCGGGCGGACGATCTCTATCCCCGGCGTGTCGGCCGGGATCAGTATCTGCGAATGCTGCTGGTGGCGCGGCCGGTCCGCATTGGGGGTGCGGCCGAGCAGGATATAGACTTTGGTCAGCGGATCGAGCGCGCCCGAAATCCACCATTTGCGGCCGTTGATGACATAGTCGTCGCCATCGGCGACGATCGTCGTTTCGACATTGGTGGCGTCGGACGAGGCGACGCCCGGCTCGGTCATGACATAGCAGGAGCGGATATCGCCGGCGAGCAGGGGCTTGAGCCACTTCTCCTGCTGCTCGGGCGTGCCGTAGCGGGCGAGCACTTCCATATTGCCGGTGTCGGGCGCGGAGCAGTTATAATATTCGGACGATCCGATCACCCGGCCCATCAGCTCGGCCAGCGGCGCATATTCTAGGTTGGTGAGGCCGGGGCTCCATGCCCCATATTCATGCGGCAGGAACAGGTTCCACAGGCCCGCTTCCTTCGCCTTGGCCTTGATCGTCTCGGTGCCCGGCCAGCGCTGCCACAGATGGGCGGGATCATGGTGGAAATGATCCCGTTCCTTCTCGATCGGATAGACATGGGCGTCCATGAAATCGGTGAGCTGCGCCCGCAGCGCCTGCACCTTGTCGGAATATTCGAAATCCATGCGATCGGTCCTTTTGGGAAATGGGGCGAAGGCGGGCAGGGGGATCAGGTCAGCGTGAGGCCGCCGTCCACGATCAGCGTCTGCCCGCAGATGTAGGTGGAGAGGGGGGAGGCGAGGAACAGGGCGACGCCGGCCATCTCGTCCACCGACCCGAAGCGGCCGAGCGGGATGCGCGACAGCGCGCGGTCGCGCCGCTCGTCATTCTCCATCGTCACCTTGGTCATCTTGGTATCGACCAGGCTGGGGGCGATGCCGTTGACGCGGATGCCCTCGCCCGCCCAGGCGATGGCGAGCGCGCGGACCAGATTGACGGCGCCGGCCTTGGACGCGGCATAGGCGGGGTTGCCGAAGGTCGCCTTGAACCCGCCGATCGAGCTGACGACGATGACGGCGCCCTTCGTGGCGGCCAGCGCATCCTTGAAGCGGTTGGAGATATGAAGGATGGAGTCGAGATTGACCGCCATCACCTTGTTCCAGCCGTCGACCTCGAACTCCTGGCGGCGATAGAGGACGGCGCCCTGCGAATGAATGAGGACGTCGAGCGCATCGAAGGGGGCGGGTGCGGCGGCGATTGCGGCGGGATCGCTGACATCGACCTGGGTATAGCCGATGCCGTCCAGCTCCGATCCCTCCTCGCCGGCATAGTCGGCGGCGCTGGCGCGGGTACCCCAGACATGGACGTGGGCGCCGCGCTTCAGGAAGGCCTGGGCCATGCCATTGCCGATGCCGCTCGATCCGCCGACCACCAGCACCGTCTTTCCGGTGAAGTCCAGTTCATTGCCCAAGGGGGAACATCCTTCCTGCATGTCAGCGGATCAGCGCCTGGGCGCGGTCGAAAAGGTGGATGGCGCGGCTGTGCAGCCGATCGCCGGTGTCGCGTGGGGCCTTGCCGGCGCAGGCGCGGGCATGGGTGCCCTCCAGCAGGATGCCGAGCTTGTAGCAGGCGAGGACATGATACCAGTCGACCGCGGACAGATTGCGCGCGGAGCCGGCGCCATAGCGCGCGACCAGTTCGGCGGGCGTCGGGAAGCCCTCCCACGGCGTGACCGACACGGTGCTGGCGCCGCTGCCGTCGGGCCAGGTTGCCAGCACCCAGCCGAGGTCGAGCAGCGGATCGCCGATCGTCGCCAGTTCCCAGTCGATGATCGCGGCAAGATCGCCGCTGTCGGGGCGGTACATGACATTGGCGAGATGATAGTCGCCATGCATGATGCCGGGCGTGAAATCGGCTGGGCGGTGCCGTTCCAGCCAGGCGGCGATGGCGTCGACGCTGGGCAGCGCCTGCGTCCCGGTCCAGTCGGCAAATTCGCCATAGCCGGCAAGCTGGCTGCGCCAGCGATCGACCTGGCGGCCGAGGAAATTGTCGGGCCGGCCGAAATCGGCGAGGCCCAGCGCCTGATGATCGAGCGCGCCCAATGCGGCGATGCCGTCGACCAGCGCCAGGCCCATAGCATGGCGCATCGCGGGCGACCCGGCATGGGGCATGGGCAGCTGGCCGACCGGATTGAAGCCGTCGACCGGCTCCATCAGGTAGAAGGCGACGCCCAGCACATCCTCATCGCCGCAATCGGCGATCAGCGCGGGATGGGGGACATTGGTGCCGGCGATCGCGCGCAGCAGCCGCGCCTCCCGCCGCATCGTTTCATTGCTGTTGGGGCGGGGGTGTGCCGGCGGGCGACGGAAGATATAATCGCGGCCGTCGCGGGTCAGGCGCAGCAGGATATTCTGCGTCCCCCCGGCAAGCGGCGTCACGTTGTCGATCGGACCGGCGCCAAGCCCCTGATCCGTCATCCACGCCGCCAGCGACTCGATGTCGACCGCTGATTCCACTTAGGCATCCCTCGCTTTTTTCGACTGTTGGCCGTCGATTAGGTCAATTGGATAATGCACTTGACGAACCATCATTGCAATGAGAAATTGCACTCATGGTCAGACTTCAACTCGCCAAGGCCGATGATGCCACCCGCGGATCCGCTGCCGAGCAGATCAAGCAGGTGGCATTACGCCTGTTCGCCGAAAAGGGCGTCGATGGCGTGACCGTGCGCGAGATTGCGGCGGCGGCGGGGCAGAAGAATCACGGTGCCGTCAGTTACTATTTCGGGTCGAAGGAGGCGCTGGTCCGGGTACTGGTGATGGACGGGGCGATGGCGCTGGACCGGGAGCGCAATGCGGCGCTTGACGGGCTGGAGGCGCAGGGCGGGCCGCGCTCGATCCGCGAAGTGGTGGAGATATTGGTGCGGCCGGTGCTGGCGCTGCCCGACCGCCATTATGTCCAGTTCATCGTCATCTTTGCCATGACCCATCGCGACATGATGCTGGATGCGATCGATCCGGCCTGGAACAATGCCTATGGCCGGTGCCTGGACCATTTGCGGGGGATGATGGCGGACCTGCCGGTGGCGCTGCAGAACCAGCGCTTCGTGTTCATGGGGGCTTACCTCAGCGCCGTGCTGTCGGCCCGGCAGCGCGCGCTGGCGGACGAGAGCCGGGCGCATCCGATGTGGGGCAGCGAGGCGAGCGTCGAGCATTTCCTGCAGACGCTGGTAGCGTTGCTGGAAGCGCCAGCGGACCTGCCGGCGGCGATGCTCAGGCAATTGGGACAACGCGGCGGCGCTATTCCGGATCGACCTGGCCCTGTCGGTTGAACCGGGGCGCAATCACAATCAGAACATAGAAGACGAAACAAGCGGAGCGGGATGATGGCAGTTACGGAAAGGATCGGCGAAGCGGAGCACGCGCGCACGGCAGAACTGCTGGCGATGCCGCTGGCCGAACTGATGGCGCAGGCGGCGGCGCTGCGCGACGAAGGCCATGGCCGGGTACAGAGTTGGTCGCGCAAGATCTTCATTCCGCTGACCCAGCTATGCCGCAATCTCTGCCATTATTGCACCTTCTCGCAGCCGCCCCGGCCGGGCGAGAATGCCTATATGACGCGCGAGGAGGTGCTGGCAGTGGCGCGCGCCGGCAAGGCGGCCGGCTGTACCGAGGCGCTGTTCACGCTGGGCGACAAGCCGGAATTGCGCTTCGTCGCCGCGCGCGAGGAACTGGCGCGGCTGGGCCATGACAGCACCCTGTCCTATCTGGCGGAAATGGCGGCGCTGATGCGCGATGAGACCGGCCTGTTGCCCCACATCAATGCCGGGGTCATGAGCCGCGAGGAAATGGCCGGTCTGCGCCGGGTGTCGGTGTCGCAGGGGCTGATGCTGGAGTCGGTGTCCGACCGGCTGTGCCGCAAGGGTGGCGCCCATTATCGCTCGCCCGACAAGGAGCCGGCGGCACGGCTGGAGACGATCCGGCTGGCCGGTGAACTGGCCATCCCTTTTACCACCGGCATCCTGATCGGCATAGGCGAGACGCGCGAGGAACGGATCGAGGCGCTGGAGGCGATCCGCGACCTGCAGGACGGCTATGGCCATATCCAGGAAGTGATCGTCCAGAATTTCCGGGCCAAGGAACGCACGGTGATGGCCGATGCGCCCGAGCCGGACATGGACGATCTGCTGTGGACGATCGCGGCGGCGCGGCTGATCCTGGGGCCGGAGATGAATATCCAGGCGCCGCCCAACCTGTCGGCGGCGGACTTCCCCCGGCTGATGGCGGCGGGAATCAATGACTGGGGCGGGGTATCGCCGGTGACGCCCGACCATGTGAACCCGGAAGCGCCCTGGCCGGCGGTCGAACGGCTGCGCGCGGCGACGGAAGGCGAGGGACGGATGCTGGTGGCGCGGCTGCCCGTCTATCCCGCCTATGCACAGGATAATGACCGCTGGCAGGACCAGGCGATGGTTCGCCATGTGCTGGCCCATGCCGATGCGATGGGCTTTGCGCGCGAGGATGACTGGTCGCCGGGCATCGCGCTGGAGCCGCGCATCACGCGCCCGTCGGCGCTGCCGGTCGATCCCGTGATCGCGGCGATCGTCGACCGGGCGATGACCGGGGCGCTGCTGGAAGAAGCCGAGATCGAGGCGCTGTTCACCGCGCGCGAGACCGACCTGGAACATGTCTGCGCCAGCGCGGACGCGTTGCGGATGCAGGAGATGGGCGACACGATCAGCTATGTCGTCAACCGCAACATCAACTACACCAATATCTGCGCCTATAAGTGCCGCTTCTGCGCCTTTTCAAAGGGCGACAAGGCGGAGGCGCTGCGCGGCAAGCCCTATGACCTGGACCTGGAGGAAGTGGTCCGCCGCACCCGTGAGGCGTGGGAGCGGGGCGGCACCGAAGTCTGCCTGCAGGGTGGCATCCACCCCCATTATACCGGCGACACCTATCTGAACCTGGCCCGCGCGGTGAAGGCGGCGGTGCCCGAAATGCACATCCACGCCTTTTCCCCGCTGGAAGTGTGGCAGGGCGCGGCGACGCTGGGCCTGCCAGTCGAGGATTTCCTGCGCCGGCTGAAGGCGGTGGGCCTCGACACGCTGCCCGGCACGGCGGCCGAGATACTGGATGACGAGGTGCGGGCGATCATCTGCCCCGACAAGCTGGACACGGCGCAATGGCTGGAGGTGATCGAGACCGCGCATCGCGTCGGCTTCACCACCACCGCGACGATCATGTTCGGCCATGTCGATACGCCGCGCCACTGGGCAAGGCACCTGATCCGCATCCGCGACCTGCAGCGGCGGACCGGTGGCTTCACCGAATTCGTGCCCTTGCCCTTCGTCCATATGGAGGCGCCGATGGGCGTGCGCGGCCAGTCGCGCCATGGCCCGACCTTCCGCGAGGTGCGGCTGATGCACGCGGTCGCGCGGCTGGCGCTGCACCCGCATATCCGGTCGATCCAGACCAGCTGGGTCAAGCTGGGGCCGGAAGGGGTGAAGGCCTGCCTGGAGGGCGGTGCCAATGACCTGGGTGGCACGCTGATGAACGAGAGCATCTCGCGCGCGGCTGGCACCCAGCATGGCCAGGAAATGCCACCCGCCGCGATGGAGGCGCTGATCCGGTCGATCGACCGCACGCCCCGGCAGCGCAGCACCGCCTATGGCGGGGTGAGCGAGGATATCCATGCACGCGGAATGACCGCGGCGGAACTGACACCCATGGTCCTGACGCCCCCGCGCAAGCGGCGGCGCGAGGCCGATACGAACCAGGAGAGGTTTGAATATGCAGAATGAGGCTTTGGCGACGATCGCCGTGCTTGGCGGGACCGGTAAGGAAGGCGGCGGCCTGGCGCTGCGCTGGGCGCACAAGGGGCACAAGGTCATCATCGGCAGCCGCACCGCCGAGCGGGCGCAGGAAGCGGCCGACGCGATGAACGCGACTTTGGGTGGCAATTCGGTCGTCGGCGCCGCCAATCCCGATGCGGCGGCGCAGGCCGACATCATCGTGCTGGCCGTGCCCTATGCTGCGCAGCAATCGACGGTGAAGGATGTCGCCGACGCGCTGGCGGGCAAGATATTGATCGACGTGACCGTGCCGCTGGTGCCGCCCAAGGTCAGCCGGGTGCAGTTGCCCGAGGGCGGATCGGCGGTCGAGGCGGTGCAGAAGATGCTGGGCGATGGCGTCCGCGTCGTGTCCGCCTTCCAGAATATCAGCGCGCATCATCTGACCAAGCTGGACGAGGAGATCGAGTGCGATGTGCTGGTCTGTGCCGACGACAGCGAGGCGGCGGACCAGGTGGTGGCACTGGCGCAGGAAATCGGCCTGCGCGCCTGGAATGCTGGACCCTTGTGCAATTCGGTTGTTGCAGAAGGACTTACGTCGGTCTTGATTGCGCTCAATCGGCGGTACAAGGTGCCCGGATCGGGTATTCGCATCACCGGAGTGTAAGCTGCATCCATGATAGTCGCACCGGCCGCCGTCACATTATCGGCCCTGAACGGGGTTCCCATGGTTGCGCCGGGCGACGATCTGTCGGCCATGCTGCTGTCGGCCTGCCATGCCAATGGTCTGTCGCTGCAGGATGGCGACATCGTCGTGCTGGCGCAGAAGATCATATCCAAGGCGGAGGGGCGCGCGGTGCCGCTGGCCGGCGTGTCGCCCTCGGCCGAGGCGATCGATCTGGCAGCGCAATGCCACAAGGATCCCCGGCTGGTCGAACTGATCCTGTCGGAGAGCGAGAAGTTGATGCGCGTCCGGCCGGGCGTGCTGATCGTGCGCCATCGGCTGGGTCTGGTGCTGGCCAATGCCGGGATCGACCAGTCCAACATCGCGCAGGATGGGGATGGCGTCGCGCTGCTGCTGCCGCTCGATCCCGATGGTAGCGCTGCGGCGCTGCGGCGGGCGGTGCGTGAGGCGCTGGGCGTCGACATCGCGGTGGTCATCATCGACAGCCTGGGCCGGGCCTGGCGCAAGGGCACCTGCGGCGTGGCGATCGGCGTGGCCGGCATGAGCGGCCTGCTTGACCTGCGCGGTGAACTGGACCTGCATGGCCGGCCGTTGCAGACCAGCGAACTGGGCCTGGCCGACGAGGTGGCGGCCGCCGCCTCGCTGATCATGGGGCAGGCCGGCGAAGGCCGGCCGATCGTCGTGGCGCGGGGCATTGCGCGGGGCCGCAATGAGGGCAGCGCGGCCGAACTGATCCGCGAACCGGCAATGGACCTGTTCCCATGAGCGTGCTGGCCCTGGCCGGGGGCGTCGGCGGCGCCAAGCTGGCCAATGGCCTGGCCGGCGTCGTGCCGTCGGGCGCACTGACCATTGCCGTCAACACGGGCGATGATTTCGTCCATATGGGCCTGCATATCTCGCCCGACATCGACAGCGTCACCTATGCGCTCGCCGGCATGAACGATAGCGTGCGCGGTTGGGGCGTGGCCGATGAAAGCTGGGCCTTCATGGACGCGACAAGGCGGCTGGGCGGCGAAAGCTGGTTCAACCTGGGCGATCGCGACCTGGCGACCCATGTGCTGCGCACCGCCTTGCTGCGCGAGGGCACGCTGTCTTCGGTCACGGCCGACATCGCCGTGCGACTGGGCATCGGGCCGGCGATCGTGCCGATGAGCGACGATCCGGTCCGGTCGATGATCGACACCGACCAGGGCGAAATGGCCTTCCAGGATTATTTCGTGCGCCATCAATGCGGGCCGCGCTTTCGGTCGATCCGGTTCGACGGGGCGGCGGCCGCGCGGCCGAGCGCCGGTCTGCTGGCGGCGCTGGATGATCCCGCGCTGGAGGCGATCATCCTCTGCCCGTCCAACCCCATCCTGTCGATCGACCCGATCCTGGCGGTGCCGGGGGTGCGCGACAGGCTGGCGGCGCGGCGCGTGCCGTGCGTGGCGCTGTCGCCCTTCATCGCGGGACAGGCGGTCAAGGGGCCGGCGGCCAAGATCATGACCGAACTGGGTCTGCCGACGACCCCGGCGACGATCGCCCGCCATTATGACGGATTGATCGATGGACTGATGGTGGATGCTGCCGATGCGCAGGGCTGGTCCGACGATGGAATGGCGGTGCGCAGTGCCGACATATTGATGCGCAATGTCGATCAGCAGCGGGCACTGGCCGCTCAGATGATCGATTTTGCGGCGGCGTTACGGCGCGCGGCGCCATGACCCTGTCCATCCTGATCCCGGCCAAGAGCTTCGCGCAGGGCAAGAGCCGGCTAGCCGAGGTGCTGGGGCCACGGGATCGGGCGGCGCTGTGCCGGCAATTATTGGGGCATGTGCTGGCGGTCGCACGCGATGCGATCCCGGATACGGCCGTGCATGTCGTCAGCGCCTGCCCGGAAGTGCGCGGTTTCGCGACCGAGCGGGGCGCGAGGGTTCTGACTGAGCGGGAACCCGGCCATGTGCCGGCGCTGATGGCGGCGATGCAGGCATTGCCGGCCGATCGCCCGGTGCTGATCCTGAGCGCGGACCTACCGATGCTGGCGGCCGCGGACCTGCGCGCGATGGCGCAGGAACCCGCCGATGTGGTGATCGCCACCGACCGAGAGGGGCAGGGAACGAATGCGCTGTTGCTGAAGCGGCCCGGCCTCATCCCGCTGCGTTTCGGGCCGAACAGTTGTGCTGCCCATGTCAGGGAAGCGGAACGAGCCGGGCATCGCGTGTCGATCCTCCGGCGGCCCGGTCTCGCCGACGATGTCGACCTGCCCGAGCATCTCCAAATATTTTCCGTTGGTGCATAATTGCCTTGGTCCTGCCGAACGGGCGGGGTAAGGCAATAAAATTGCATCTAGGTATATAATTGGAGGAGTCGGATGGCGGAGGCATATATTGCGGCCGTGGCGCGCAGCGCCGGTGGCAAGCGGGGCGGCAGGCTGGCGGGGGTGCACCCTGCGGATCTGGCCGGGCGCGTGCTGGCGGGACTGGTGGGCCGCAGCGGGATTGATCCGGCCGCGATCGAGGATGTCATCATGGGCTGCGCCTGCCCCGGCGGCGAGCAGGGCGCGAACATCGCCCGCAACGCCGTGCTGGCCAGCGGCCTGCCCGAATCCGTGCCCGGCACCCATGTCGACCGCCAGTGCGGTTCGTCGCAGCAGGCGCTGCATTTCGCCGCCGCGACGGTGATGGCTGGGGTGCAGGACGTGGTGATCGCCGCCGGTGTCGAGAGCATGACGCGCGTGCCGATGGGCCTGCCCTGGACGCTGGCGGCCAAACATGGGTTCGGCACCTATCGCAGTCCGGGAATCGAGGCGCGCTATCCCGACACGCCGTTCAGCCAGTTTGGCGGGGCCGAGATGATGGCCCGCAAATATGGCTTCGACCGTGCGGCGCTCGACGCCTATGCGCTGGAAAGCCATCATCGCGCGGCGGCGGCGACGCAGGCCGGCAAGTTCGATGCGGAGATCGTGCCGCTGGAGGTCGAGACTGCCGATGGCGAAATGCTGGTCCACAAGGTGGATGAGGGCATCCGCTTCGACGCCAGCCTGGAGAAGATTGCCAGCGTCAAGCTGTTGCAGGAGGGCGGGGTGATTTCCGCCGCCAATGCCAGCCAGATCTGCGATGGGGCCGCGGCGCTGCTGATCGTCAATGAGCGGGGCCTCAAGACCCATGGCCTGACGCCGCTGGCGCGGGTGCATGAAATGACTGTGCTGGGTCATGATCCGGTCATCATGCTGGAGGCGCCGATCCCGGCGACCGAGCGGGCGCTGGCGCGGGCCGGCATGACGCTGGGCGAGATCGATCTTTATGAAGTGAATGAGGCGTTCGCGCCGGTGCCGCTGGCCTGGGCTAAGGCGCTGGGCGCCGATCCGGCGCGGCTCAACGTGCATGGCGGGGCGATTTCGCTGGGCCATCCGTTGGGCGGATCGGGCGCCAAGCTGATGGCGACGCTGGTCAGTGCCCTCCACGATCGTGGCGCGCGCTATGGCCTCCAGACCATGTGCGAGGCCGGCGGCATGGCCAATGTCACGATCGTGGAACGGCTTTGAGGGGAAAGGATCGGCCCTTCCCCGGTGGCGGGGAAGGGCCGATCCTTCAATTGGCTTCGTCGAGCAGGCGGCGGGCGATGACCTGGGCCTGGATTTCGCCGGCGCCCTCGAAAATGTTGAGGATGCGCGCGTCGGCCAGCAGGCGGCTGACCTGATATTCGGTGGCGAAACCGTTGCCGCCATGGATCTGCAGCGCATTGTCGGCTGCAGCCCAGGCGACCCGCGCGCCGATCAGCTTGGCCATGCCGGCCTCCAGATCGCAGCGCTTGTCCTCATCCTTGCGCCGGGCGGCGAAATAGGTGAGCTGGCGCGCGCCCATGATCTCCGCCGCCATCATCGCCAGCTTGTTGGCGACGCGCGGGAAGTCGAAGATCGGCCGGCCGAACTGCTTGCGGTCGAGCGCATAGGAAAGGCCGATGTCGAGCGCCGCCTGGGCGACGCCGATGGCGCGGGCGGCGGTCTGGATACGGGCGCTTTCGAAGGTCGCCATCAACTGCTTGAAGCCTTGGCCCTCGACTCCGCCGAGCAGATTGGCGGCGGGCACGCGGAAATCGTCGAAGCCGATCTCATATTCCTTCATGCCGCGATAGCCGATCACCTCGATCTCGCCGCCGCTCATGCCGGGCATGGGGAAGGGGGCGTCGACGGTGCCGCGCTGCTTAGGCGCGATCAACATCGACAGGCTGCTATAGTTGCGGGTGTCGGGATCGGTGCGGACCAGAAGGGTCATCACGTCGGCGCGGGCCGCATGGGTGATCCAGGTCTTGTTGCCACTGACCCGATATTCGCCGTCGGCAAGCGTCGCGCGGGTGCGCAGCGCGCCAAGGTCGGACCCGGTATCAGGCTCGGTAAAGACGGCGGTCGGCAGGATCGCGGCATTGGCGATCTGCGGCAACCAATGGGCCTTCTGTTCGGCAGTGCCGCCGGTCAGGATCAGTTCTGCCGCGATTTCCGACCGGGTGGCGAGGCTGCCGACGCCGATCCAGCCGCGCGACAATTCTTCCGACACGACGCACATCGCGGTCTTGCCCATGCCAAGGCCGCCAAACTCTTCTGGAATCGTCATGCCGAACACGCCCATCTCGCCCAGTTCCTGGACCAGCGGCAGCGGTATCAGCTCGTCCTTGAGATGCCATTCATGGGCGAAGGGCGCGACCTTCTCGTTCGACAAAGCGAAGAACTGATCTCGCACCATGTCGAACATTTCGTCGAGGCCGCAATTTTCCAGCGTCGCCCGCCCGCGCGCATCGACCAGATGGCCGGCAATGGCGCTCTTCACCGCCTGGCCGCCGCCGCTGCGGATGAGGGTGCGCAGGGCCGGTGCGTCGAGCGCGGACAGATCGTCGGTAAGGTCGGTGGGGCGGATCACCTCGCCCTGGTTCATCGGGATGCCGCCCAGCATCTGCGCGCCATATTCGGCGAAGAGCAACTGGGCGAGCAGTGCCTCGATCTCGCCAAAGCTGCCCTGAGCGTCGAGACTGGCGGCCCAGCTGGCGACTTCGCGCAGCATTTCTGCATAGGCGGCAAACCAGCCAAAGCCGTGGACGACATGCTGCTCGACATCGGCGAGGACGCGATCGACCTTGCCGCCGTCATTGCTGATCCGCGCCTTCACATGCGGCCGGGCGGCGGCGACAAAGGCGTGCGCGGCGTCGGCCGCACCCGATAGCAGTGCCGGCAGATCGGGCAGGACCAGGATATTCTTGTCCATCTCCATGGTCGCGCTCATCCTTCCCCCGCCTGCTTCTTGTTCGCCGATGCCATTGCCTTGGCATCCAGTCCGCCGACCAGATTGCCGGTCATCAGCTGATTATGGGCATGGGCGAGATGGTGCATGTGGAACACGCTATCCATCACCTGCCGCTTGCCGCGCGCATCCTCGACAAAGTTGAACGCCTGCTTGGTCAGGGCCAGGCCGAACCGCTCATGCTGGGCGATTTCTGCGGCGATCTTGGCCACTTCCTCGCGCAGGGTCTCGCGCGGGAAAATTTCGTTCACCATGCCGAAATTATAGGCACGCTGGGCCGGCATGCGGCGGCCGAGCAGCAGCAGTTCGCGCGCGACGCGGGTCGGCAGTTCGAAGGCATGGGCGAAATATTCGACGCCCGGCTGGGCCATGCGCTGCACCGGATCCTGGAAGAATGCGTCTTCCGACGCGATGATGAGGTCGCAGACCCAGGCCAGCATCAGCCCGCCGGCAATGCAGGCGCCCTGGACCATGGCGATCATCGGCTTGGGAATGTCGGCCCAGCGCCGGCACAGGCCCAGATAGCCGTCCTGTTCCAGCACATATTGGCGTTCGGCGCCGCCCTTGTTCAGATGGTCCCACCACATGCTGGTGCGCGTGCGCGGCATGTGGCTGTCCTTGTCCGGCGTGCCGATGTCATGGCCGGCGGAGAAATGCTTGCCCTCGCCACCGAGTACGATCACCTTGACCCCGTCATCCTCGACCGCGCGCTTGAAGGCATCGTCGAGCTGGCCGAGCAGCCGGTAATTCTGGGCATTGCCATATTGGGGGCGGTTGAGCATCACCCAGGCGACGCCGTCCACCACATTGTAGGTCACGAATTCGGGCTGCGCTTCTTCGGACATCGTCCTTCTCCCTCAGCGCGGCGGCATGCGCAGGCCACCGTCGAGCCGCACATATTCGCCGTTCCAATAGTCATTCTCGATCATCGCCAGCGCCATCGCGGCAAACTCCTCGGGCTTGCCGAACCGCTTGGGGAAGGGAACGGTGGCCGACAGCGTATCGCGCACCTTGTCGCTGGCCCGCGCCATCAGCGGCGTGTCGAAAATGCCGGGCAGGATCGCGTTGACGCGGATGCCTTCGCCCATCAGGTCGCGCGCCATCGGCAGGGTCAGGCTGACGATGCCGCCCTTCGACGCCGAATAGGCCGCCTGGCCGATCTGGCCGTCGACCGCCGCCGCGCTGGACGTGTTGATGATGACGCCGCGCGCCTTGTCCTCCAGCGGGTCGAGGCTCAGCATGCCGGCGGCCGACTTGGCGCAGCAGCGGAAGGTGCCGATCAGGTTGATCTGGATGATCCGTTCGAACTGGTCGGTCGGGAAAGCCTTGATCTCGCCGGTCTCGCGGTCGCGGCTGGCGGTCTTGATGACATTGCCGGTGCCGGCGCAATTGACCAGGATACGCTCCTGGCCATGAGCGGCGCGCGCCTTGGCAAAGCCGGCATCGACCGAGGCCTCGTGGGTGACATCGACCTTGCAGAAGGTGCCGCCGATGTCTGCCGCGACCGTCGTCCCGGTTTCCTCGTTGAAATCGAACAGCGCGACCTTGGCGCCCTGCGCCGCGATGGCGCGGGCCGTGGCCTCACCCAGACCCGATGCCCCGCCGGTGACGATGGCGGATACCCCCTGATCGATCTTCATGCCTGTGTCCTCTCCTTCACGGGGCGTTGGGCGATCGCGCCGTCGCTCGTCAGCGCGTCGAGCGCGCCGTCGTCGAGGCCCAGCCATTCCCCCAATATTTCGCGGCTATGTTCGCCCACGCGCGGTGGGCAGTGACGATAATCGGCCGGCGTCGCCGACAGTTTGCCGGGATAGGCGACGGTCGGTATCTCGACCCCGTCCTCTTCCCGGCGATAGCGATGGACGGTCTGGCGGGCGCCGATGAAGGGATCCTCGAACACGTCCTGGATGCTGTTGACCGGGCCGGCGGGGACGCCCGCGGCGACGAAGCGCGCCATCAGGTCGTCGCGGGCGAAGGGGCGCACGATTTCCTGCACCTTCGCCTCGATCGCGTCCCGGTTGATGAGGCGCTGGGCGCTGGTGGCGTAGAGCGGATCGGTGCCCAGTTCCGCATGGCCCATTTCCGTGCAGAAGGCGCGGAACTGGCGATCATTGCCGATCGCGATGATTATCATGCCGTCGGCGACCTCGAACGTCTTGTAGGGGACGACGGTGGGATGACGATTGCCCAGGCGCCCGGGCACGATGCCGCCGACCAGCCAGTTCATCCCCTGATTGGCGAGCATCGCGATCTGGGTGTCGAGCAGCGACACGTCGATCTGTTGCCCTTCGCCAGTGCGTTCGGCATGGCGCAGGGCGGCGAGGATCGAGACTGTCGCGAACATGCCGGTCGACAGGTCAGCCATGGCGACGCCGGCGCGCAGCGGGCCACCATCCTCTTCGCCGGTGATGCTCATGAAGCCGCCCATGCCTTGGGCGACGAAATCATAGCCGCCCCGGTCGGCATAGGGACCGGTCTGGCCGAAGCCGGTGATCGAGCAATAGACGAGGCGCGGGTTGATCGCCTTCAGGCTGGTATAGTCGAGACCATATTTGTTGAGGCCCCCGACCTTGAAATTCTCGACCAATATGTCGGCTTCCGCCGCCAGCCGGCGGATCAGCTCGGCGCCCTGCGGCGTCGCCAGGTTGATCGCCGCGGAGCGCTTGTTGCGGTTGCAGGACAGATAATAGGCGCTGGTGCCGATTTCCGGCTGGCCATCGGCGCCGGTCAGGAAGGGCGGGCCCCATGCGCGGGTATCGTCGCCATGGCCGGGCAGTTCGATCTTGATGACGTCGGCACCGAAGTCGGCGAGTATCTGGGTCGACCATGGCCCCGCGAGCACGCGCGACAGGTCGAGAACCTTGATCCCTTCAAGTGCGCGGCCGCTCATCGCCTGCCCGCCTTGTCCGTCATGACCGCTGTCATCGCCATCCGCTCCTGTCCCCGTCTATCTGCTGCATCGGTTGATGATTCTGATAGCGGGTGCAGGAATGGAGGGCAAGAATTATTGCACTATGGGATACTTTTGGTGCTATTTCTTGGTGGCGCCGGCGAGATAGGCGAGCAGGTTGGCGCGATCGGCCGGGTTGGGCAGGCCGGCAAAGACCATGCGGCTGCCGGGGACGGCGGCGCTGGGCTTGGCAAGGAAGCCGTCGAGCGACTTGGCATCCCAGCGGATCTTGGCCTTCTGCATCGCCGGCGAATAAGTGAAGCCGGGGACGGTGCCCGACGTGCGTCCGAATACGCCCGAGAGCGAAGGGCCGAGCTTCTTCACGCCCGGATCGACCGAGTGGCAGACGGCGCAGCGGGCGAAAACCGCCTTGCCCTTGGTCGCATCGCCCGCCTGGGCCAGCGCCGGGGCGGTAGGGGCGACCGCCATAGCGAACATCATCACGCGCGAAACATGCTTCATCGACATCCTCAATCCTCTTCCCTTCTTCTCTGGCTAAAATCTATACCAGTGTGCATAAATAAACCAATAGCCGTCTGAGTCTGAACGGCGGTTGAAGCGGGAAGGATGCGGAAATGGCCGATGGCGGACCCATGGCGAACCATCGGTTCGGGCCGGGCGGCATGGCGCTGGCGTTGCTGGTGAACATCATGTTCGCGCTGAATGTCATCGCGATGAAGGTGGTGGTGGATGCGACCGCGCCGCTATTGTCGGTGGCGCTGCGGATGGGAACGGTCTTCCTGATCTGTGCGCCGGCGCTGCGTCCGCTGCCGGGGCGGACGGGCTGGCTGATGCTTTATGGCTTCCTCAATGGCGGGCTGTTCCTGCTGCTGCTGAACCTGGCTTTGTTCATGGCGACCAATGTCGGGGCACTGGCGATCGCGGGGCAATTGAGCGTGCCCTTCTCACTGCTGCTGGGCGCACTGCTGCTGGGCGAGCGGCTCAACCGGCGCAAGATTGTCGGCGTGCTGCTGGCCTTTGCCGGGGTCGTGGCGCTGGTGTTCGACCCGCATATATTGGCGGAGGTGCCCGCCGTATTGGTGATGGCCAGCGCGGCGATGGTGTGGGGCGGCGCGACCTTGGTGCAGCGCAAGCTGACCGGGGTGAGCGTGATGAACGGCCAGGCGTGGAACGGACTGATGGGCGCGGCGGTGCTGGCGCCCTTTGCCCTGATTTTCGAACGGCCGGCGATTGCGGGGCTGGCCCATGTCGGCTGGGTGCCGACCGGTTGGTTCGCCTTTTCCTGCCTGGGCGCGACGGTGCTGGGGCAGGGGACGCTCGCCTGGCTGCTGCAACGCTATCCGATCTCGACCATCATGCCGCTGATGCTGGCATCGCCGGTCATGTCGACGGTCTTCGCCTCGCTCTATTTCGGCACGCCGATCACGGTCGGCATGATTGCAGGTGGGACCGTGGCGCTGCTGGGCGTGACGATCATTGCCTTCTCGCCCGACCGCAGGCCGGTCGACTGACCACATAAAAAATGGGCCGGCGTCGCATGCCTCGACGCCGGCCCAGGGGGCTTCCGAAAGGCGGTGGTCAGACCGCCCGTTCGAAGATGGCGGCCAGGCCCTGACCGCCGCCAATGCACATGGTTTCCAGGCCATAGCGGCCGTCGCGCCGCTGCAGCTCGCGCAGCAGATTGGCGAGGATGCGTCCGCCGGTCGCGCCGATCGGATGGCCGAGCGAAATGCCCGATCCATTGACGTTGAGCTTGTCGCGATCGTCCCAGTTCCAGCCCTTGAGGCAGGCCAGAACCTGCGGCGCGAAGGCTTCGTTGAGTTCGACCAGATCGATGTCGTTCCAGCCAAGGCCATTGCGGGCGAACAGCTTTTCGACTGCCGGCACCGGACCGATGCCCATGCGCGAGGGATCGCAGCCCGCCGCCGCCCAGCTGTGCAGCCAGGCCATGGGTTCAAGGCCCAGTTCCTCCAGCTTGTCCTCCGCGACCACCAGACAGGCGGCGGCGGCGTCATTCTGCTGGCTGGCATTGCCGGCGGTGACTACGCCATCCTTCTCGATCGGCTTCAACAGGGCGAGCGATTCCGGCGTGGCGTCGGCACGAATGCCCTCATCCATGGCGAAGATCAGCGAATCGCCCTTGCGCTGGGGCACGGCGACCGGGACCAGTTCGTCGTCGAACTTGCCGGCGGCCCAGGCGGCTGCGGCGCGCTGATGGCTCATCGCCGCATATTCGTCGCAGGCCTCGCGGCTGATGTCATAATCCTTGGCGAGATTGTTCGCCGTCTCGATCATGCCGCTGATGATGCCATAGCGGGCGATCGGCTGCGACATGACGCGGCCGCGGGTCAGGCGGTCATGGAACTGGGTCGATCCGGAACGGGCACCCCAGCGATGGTCCATCGAATAATATTCGACATTGGACATGCTCTCGACCCCGCCGGCGACGACGATGTCGGCGGCGCCGGTCTGGATCCGCATGGCCGCGTCGATCACCGCCTGAAGCCCCGAACCGCAGCGCCGGTCGAGCTGAACGCCGGGGATGCTCTCGGGCAGGCCGGCGGCCAGCGCCGACCAGCGACCGATGCAGGGCGCCTCGCCATTGCCATAGCCTTGGGAGAAGACGACATCGTCGATCCGTTCCGGATCGATCTTCGTCCGCTCCATCAAGGCCTTGATGATGACCGCGCCCAGATCGCCGGCGCTGAAGGATTTCAAAGAACCGCCATATTTGCCAACGGCGGTGCGGATGGGGGCGACGATGGCGGCTCTGCGCATGCGATGTCCTTTGCGGGAATGGAGAGGATCAGGCGGCCGCTTCGGCCTGGCGGATCATCTGCTTGGCGATGATGGTCTGCTGGATCTGGCTGGTGCCTTCATAGATGCGCAGCAGCCGGACATCGCGATAGAAGCGCTCGACCTTATATTCGGCCATATAGCCGGCGCCGCCATAGATCTGGACGGCGCGGTCGGCGATCCGGCCGACGGCTTCGGAGGCGTAATATTTGAGCGCGGCGCATTCCAGGCTGACCGGCTCGCCCGCGTCGAACTTGGCGGCGACCGACTGCATCAGCGCCTCGGTGGTCAGCATGTCGACCTTCATGTCGGCGAGCATTGCCTGGACCAGCTGGAAATCGGCGATGCGCTGGCCGAACTGCTTGCGCTCCATGGCATATTGCAGGGCCATGTCGATCAGCCGCTGGCACATGCCGAGCGCGACCGCGGCGATATGGATGCGGCCGCGATCCAGCACCTTCATCGCGGTCTTGAAGCCGCGACCGGGTACGCCGCCGATGATGTTGGCGGCCGGCACGACGACATCGTCCAGGATCACATCGGTGGTGATCGACCCCTTCTGCCCCATTTTCTTGTCCGGCTTGCCGAAGCTGATGCCGGGGGTGTCGGCGGGCAGAATGAAGGCGGAAATGCCGGCCGCGCCCTTCACATCCGGTTCGGTCCGGGCCATCAGGGTGAAGACGCTGGCGCGCGGGGCATTGGTGATATAGCGCTTGGTGCCGGTGATGCGGTAAGTGTCGCCGTCGCGGACCGCCACGGTGCGCAGTGAACCGGCGTCGGACCCAGCCTCCGGCTCGGTCAGGCCGAAGCTGGCGATCGCCTCACCGGTGGCGAATTTGGGCAGCCATTCGCGCTTCTGTTCCTCGGTCCCGTCCATGACGATGCCCTGGCTGCCGATGCCGACGGTGGTGCCGATCACGGAGCGGAACACGACCGACGCGCGGGTGATCTCGCGGATGATCGCCGCTTCCTCCGCCATGGTGCAGCCGATGCCGCCAAACTCTTCCGGCACGGACAGGCCGAACAGGCCCATGTCGCGCATCTGCTGGATGATGGTTTCGGGAACCGCATCCGCTTCCTCGACGGCGTCCTCGGCCGGGATCAGCTTTTCACTGACGAAGCGGCGGACGGTGGTGCGGAACAGGTCGAACGTCTCGGCGTCCATGAAAAATCTCCTCTCAATATCCGATGTCGGCGACCATCGCGTCGCTGCCGTCGCAGCGGATCGCGCGGCAGCGGCCGGCTTCATCCTCGCGCAGCAACACCGGCTGGCCGGCGAAGACCGGCGCGACCGCGCGGAAGGTGAAGCGGGTCGGGCTGCGGCCACCGCGCCGGGCATGGCCGAACAATCTGGCGGCGGTGAAGGGGCCGTGGATCACCAGGCCTGGATAGCCCTCCTCGCCGTTCGCATAGGGTAGGTCATAATGGATGCGATGGCTGTTGAAGGTGACGGCCGAGAAGCGGAACAGGTCGACGCTGTTCGGCGCCCAGTTCACATCATCGGGGGCGTCGTCAAAGGCGGCGGGGACGATCGCGGGCGTCGGTGTCCCGGTGTCGCGATAGACGATGGTCTGCACCTCGCTCACCCGTTCGCGATCGGCCTGGACGATGCTGTGACCGACCTTCACGAGGACAAGCTCGCCGCTGCGGCCGCTCTTGTGGGCGATGTCGAGCACGGTCGAGGTGCGGGTCGCTTCCCAGTCGAGCATCAGGGGCGCATGGAACTGCATCTCGGCGGCGGCGAACATGCGGCGCGGCAGGCTGATCGGCGGCAGGAAGCCGCCGCGTTTGGGATGGCCGTCTGGGCCGATCTGGTCGGCGGCGGCAACCGGCAGGAAGAAGGCCCAATGGGCCAGCGAGGGCTGAACCGCCTCGACATCGAGCGGCTCGCCGATCGCGGCGGCAAAGCGGCGCAGCGCTTCCCGGTCGAGCATTTCGGTCCGGCTCTCGGTCCTGCCGGCCCATGTCTGCCAATGGGCGATATCGGATGGGGAAAGTGTCATGCGACCAGTCCTTCGTCATGGAGGCGGCCGATCGCGCCGCTGTCGAGCCCCAGCAGCTCGCTCAATATCTGGTCGCTATGCTCGCCAAGGCGTGGGGCCGTACCGACGGCACCGCGCGCCTCGCCGGCCAGCGTGCCCGCCGGGCCGGATGTGGGGTAGGTGAGGCCGCTGGGATGGGCGATCGTCTTGAACAGAGGATTGTTGGTGAACAGCCGTTCGTCCTGCGTCACGGCCTGATGCAGCGACTGATATTCGCCCCAGGTGACGCCGCCTGCGTCGAAAGCGGGTTTCAGCGCATTGCTGCTGCGGGCGGCGAAGGCGGCCTCGAACAGCGGGAATAGCCGGGCGCGATGGGTGAAGCGGGCGCCTTCATCCCTGGCGAAGTTGGCACCCGTTTGGCTTTCGATCGCGGCGATCGCCTCGCCAAGGTCCAGCGTCTTGAGGAGGCCGGTCCATTGGCGCGGGGTAATGGCAACGACGATTAGCCTTTTGCCGTCGGCGGTCAGGAAATCCCGGCCGAAGGCGCCGAACAGGTCATTGCCCATGCGCGGCCGGTCGCCAGCTGACAGCACTTCGGCCACGGAGCCCAGATGCGACAGGGTGGAGGCCGCGAGATCGGACAGGGGCACGCGGATTTCAGCGCCCTGGCCGGTCGCGCGCCGGCGCAGCAGGGCGGACGTCATGGCAAAGGCGGCATAGGCGCCGCCGAGCAGATCCCAGGCCGGCAGGACATGGTTGACTGGACGGTCATCGTCGGCCGGGCCGGTCATCATCGGCACGCCGGCGGCGGCGTTGATGGTGTAATCGACCGCCGGTGACCCGTCGGCCCAGCCCATCACGCGGACGCTGATGATGTCGGCACGGCGCGCGGCCAGCGCCTCATGGCTGAGGAAGCCCTTGACCGGATAATTGGTGAGGAACAGGCCGGCATTGTCGCCCGGTGCGGTGGCGATGGCGACCGCCAGTTCGCGCCCTTCGGGCCGGCCCAGATCAATCGCGATCGATTTCTTGCCCTTGTTGAGCCCCTCCCAATAGAGGCTGGCGCCGGACGGCGCGACCGGCCAGCGGCGATAGTCCGGGCCGCCACCGATAGCATCGAAACGGATCACCTCCGCCCCCATCTGTGCCAGGTGCAGGCCGCAGGACGGGCCGGCGATGAAGGCGGCGCCCTCAACCACGCGCAGGCCCTTGAGCATGTCGTACATGAAATTCCTCCTAGCCCAGCCTGACCATCGTGCGGCCGATATTGGCGCCCGAGAACAGGCCCCAGAAGGCGTCGAGCGCCTTGTCGATGCCGTCATAGACGGTTTCGGCCGAGGCCATCTGCCCGGCCTGGTTCCAGGCGGTCATGCGCTCCAGCATCTCCGCCTCCAGATCCATATGGTCGAGCGCGATATAGCCCTGCATGCGGATGCGCTTGGTCATCAGCATGGTGAGGTTGCGCGGCACGGTCGGCGCGTCGGTAACGTTATATTGCGAGATCATGCCGCAGATGGCGAAGCGCGCGAAATCATTGGCGAGCGACAGCGCTGCCTGCAGATGATCGCCGCCGACATTGTCGAAATAGACGTCGATGCCGCTGGCACCGATCGCCTTGACTTCGCGGGCGAGCGCTTTGGTCAGGTTCGGCTCTGCCTTGTAATCGATTGCGGCGTCGACCTTGAGCACATCGCGCAGGAAGGCGGTCTTGTCCGGGCCGCCCGCCGATCCGATCACCTTGCACCCCATGTTGCGGGCGATCTGGCAGGCGATCGATCCGACGGCACCGGACGCGGCCGACACGAAGACGGTGTCGCCCGGCTGCAATTCGGCAATGCGGATGAGCCCGGCATAGGCGGTGAGGCCGGTCATGCCGGCGAAGCAGAGATAGGCCTGGGGTGGCAGTGCCTGGCGATCGCGATGCTGGAGCGCGGGGCCTAGGGCGTTGAACGCCTCACGCCAGCCAAGCCGGGAAAAGACGAGGTCGCCAGGCGCGAACGCCGGATCATTGGAGGCGATCACTTCGCCGATCGCCGGCCCCTCCATCGCCGCATCAAGGGCAAAGGGCGGGACGTAGCTCTTGGCGTCGCTCATCCGCCCGCGCATCGCCGGGTCGACCGCCATCCAGAGATTACGGACCTGGACCTCACCGGGGCCGGGCGGTGGCAGAGCCTGTTCGACGGTGGCGAAATCCTCCGCCACCGGGGCGCCGACCGGGCGGCGCTTCAGCTGTATTTCGCGCGATTGCATGGTCATTGGCCCTTCAATAGCCATTGAGACGGGCCCAGCGCTCGCGGTGCCAGGCGGTGCTGCCATAGCATTGCTCCGCGACGCGGGCGCGCTTCAGGTAAAGGCCGGCATCATGTTCATGGGTCATGCCGATGCCGCCGTGCAGTTGGACCATCTGCGAAGATATGCGGTGCAGCGTTTCGCCGGCGGTCGCCTTGGCGAGCGAGGCAAGGCCGGGGAGCGCCGGATCATCGGCATCGATCGCCGCCAGCGCGGTTTCGACGGCAGATCGCGTCAGCTGCAATTCGCCGAACAGTTCGGCCGCGCGATGCTGGAGCGCCTGAAAGGAGCCGATGATCGCGCCGAACTGGACGCGGGTCTTGAGATAATCGAGCGTGGTGTCGAAGGCCTGGGTCGCGCTGCCGAGCATTTCGGCCGCCATGCCGATCGCGGCCCGGTCGCGGATCGCGTCGATCAGGTCGGCGGCCTTGCCGACTTCGCCCAGCACATCGTTGACAGCGATGTTGACACTCTCGAAGCGGTAAAGGGCCGGGCGCCGGGCGTCGATCTGGTCGAGCACCTGCCGTTCCAGTCCGGCGCTGTCGGTCGGCACCAGGAACAGGGTCAGGCCATCGCGATCGCCCGGCGCGCCGCTGGTGCGCGCGGCGACGATGGCGAGGCCGGCGATCATGCCGTCCTGCACCGGGCGCTTGGTGCCGGACAGGGCCCAGCCATCGCCTGAGGCCGTGGCCGCCAGCGCGGTGCGCTCGGGGGCATGATGTGGCCCTTCGTCGAGCGCCAGCGTGCCGATCAGCGATCCGTCGGCGATGCCCGGCAGCCAGCGGGCCTGCTGATCCTGCGTGCCCGCGAGGCGGAGCGCAGACGCAGCGACCAGCGCGGAGCTGATGAGCGGCGAGGCGGCCAGAGTGCGCCCCAGTTCCTCGATCACCAGGCCAAGGCTCAGATAGCCGAAATCTGCGCCGCCATGGTCTTCCGGCACGATGATGCCGCACCAGCCCATCTGCGCCATTTCGGCCCAGGCCTCGGCATCATAGCCGTCCGATCCGCTGAGACCGCCGCCGCCATGATCGTACAGGCCACGCAGCGCGGTCACGGGCAGGCGGTCGCGCACCCATTCCGACGCCATGTCCTTCAGCATCGTCTGTTCTTCGTTCAGCACCGCCACGGCGCGTCCTCCCGCATCCTGTCTTTTCTCTCGTCCTCGCCCATGCTCAGCCCGGCAGGCCCAGCGTGCGCTTGGCGGTGATATTGTTCTGCACCTCGTAGCTGCCGCCGTAGATGGAGAAGGCCTTGCTGTGCAGCCAGGCGCGCGTCGCCTCCGTCTCGGCCGCGCTATAAGGATCGCCGGCCCAGCCCAGGCCATCGGCGCCCATGATCTCGACCAGCAGCTCGGCCCGTTCCTGGATGATGCCGGACCACAAATTCTTGAGTGCTGACACGCCATGGCTGGGGCCGCCATTCTTCGCTTCGGCTGCGAGCCGACGAACGGTTGCCATATAGGCTTCATGCCGCATCGCATTGCGCACCAGCCGGGCGCGCAGGTCCGGGCTGTCGATCCGCCCGAGCGCGTCCGTGCCCAGATAATCGTGGGCGAGCGGGGCTAGGGGGGTGATGTCGGCCTTCACCTCCGACAGGCTGTTGCGTTCGAACTGCAGCAGCCGCTTGGCGATGGTCCAGCCTTGGTTGACCTCGCCCACCAGATTGCCCTTGGGCACCTTCACATCGTTGAAGAAGACTTCGCAGAAATGGGTCGATCCGCTGATGAGGACGATCGGCCGGGCCTCGATCCCTTCGGATTGCATGTCGACCAGCAGAAAGCTGATGCCGCCCTGCTTGCGCTCGGTATCGGTGCGGACCAGGACGAAGCACCAGTCGGCCTGGTCGGCGCCCGATGTCCAGATCTTCTGCCCGCTGACCAGCCAATGGTCACCCATGTCGATGCATTTGGTCTGGAGCGCGGCCAGGTCCGATCCCGCGCCGGGTTCGGAAAAGCCCTGGCACCAGCGCCGTTCATGGCTGGCGATGAACGGCAGATGTTCCAGCTTCTGCGCTTCGTCGCCATATTCCAGCAAGGTCGGGCCAAGCATCATCGTGCCATAGCTGCGGATCGGGTTGAAACCGCCGATCGCCGTCAGTTCCTCGCCGATGATCTTGCCATGGGCTTCGGTGAGGCCGGCGCCACCATAGCGCGGCGCCCATGTGGGCACGCCCCATCCCTTGTCGGTCATGCGCTGGCGCCAGAGCTGGTAGTCGGCATTGGCGGCGGCGGCGTGGGCGTCGCCCTGGAAGAGGAGGCCGGGCACATTGGTCAGCGCCGGCGGAAAATTCGCCTTCAGCCAGGCGCGCGCCTCCTGCCGGAATTCTTCTCTATCGATGGGCTCCATTTCCGCCATCCACTCACATCCCTGTTCTGCTCGAAAGGCGAACGCGCCGTCCGGGTGTTACCCGTCGGGCTGCTCGCGGCTTTCGGATGGCCGCTTGCGATCCATGAGCGATTCCTTAGGTCAATATTGCACAGGTGGCTAGTTATATTTTGCACTCAAGGATAATTTTCATCCGCAACGGAAATCGCGAATTTTGCGCAATGTGGCGGAAAAGCGTGGAAATGCGGCGGCGCCCGTGCGCCGCGCAAGGGAAAATATCGTAACGACGATTGTCCGATTGACAGCCGGTCACCTGTTCATAAACTATACCATAATGCAAAATTGATAAGGCCGGTCCGTCTTGGCGCGAGAACTGGCTACCGCTGCAGGAGAGCGTAGTATGGAAACCATGGCCGCCCGTCCGATCCCGGCGCATGTGCCGCCCGACATGATCGGCAATTTCAGCCTGTTCAGTTCGCCGGGGCTGGAGCCGACGCCCAATGGCGATCCGCAGGCGGCGAGCGCGGTGGTGCATGATGGGCCGCGCATCTTCTATTCGCCGGTCAACACCCGCGACGGCAAGGGCACATGGGTCATCACGCGCGCGCAGGACCAGCGACGGGTGTTGCAGGATCCCGAAACCTTCTCCAGCCATCGCAGCATCTTTGCCTCGGCACTGGGGGAAAGCTGGCCGATGATCCCGCTGGAACTGGACCCGCCCGAACATGGCAAGTTCCGCTCGCTGCTCAACCCGCTGCTGTCGCCCAAGCGGGTGATGGCGCTGGAGACCGCGGTGCGCGAAAGGGCGAGCGTGCTGATCGACCGGATCGCGGCGTCCGGCACCAACTGCGACGTGATGACCGATTTCGCCTTCCCCTTCGCGGTCAATATCTTCCTGCGCTTCCTGGGCCTGTCGGACGATCGGCTCGACGAATTTGTCGGCTGGGCCAATGACCTGCTGCATGGCGACAATGTGAAGCGACCGGCGGCGGCGCGCACTATCGTTGCCTTCATCGACGAATTGTCGGCGAACCGACGTCGGCAGCCGGTGGATGATTTCATGTCCTTCCTGGTGCAGTCGCGGATCGACGACCGGCCGCTGACCGACATGGAGATCAGGGGCACGGGCGTGCTGCTGTTCATCGCCGGGCTGGACACGGTGGCGGCCGCGATCGGCTTTGACCTCAACTATCTGGCGCGGCATCAGGCCGACCAGCAATGGCTGCGCGACGACCCCAAGCGGATCGTGCTGGCGGCGGAGGAATTGCTGCGCGCCTATCCGACGGTGCAGATGATCCGGGTCGCAACGAAGGACGTGGATTTCGAGGGCGCGCCGATCCGCAAGGGCGATTATGTGTCCTGCGCGACGATGATCGCCAATCGCGATCCGCTGGAATTTGCCGATCCCGCGCGCATCGACCTAGCCCGCGAGGATAATCGCCACACCGCCTTTGCCTATGGTCCGCATCGCTGCCTGGGGTCGCATCTGGCGCGGCGCGAGATCGTTGTGGGGCTGGAGGAATGGCTGAAGCGCATCCCGACCTTCCGCATCAAGTCCGGTACCGCGCCGGTCACCTATGGCGGCCATGTGTTCGGGATCGAAAACCTCATCCTCGACTGGTCACAGGAGGATGCGGCATGAAGATTATCGTGCATCGCGAGAAATGCCAGGGCCATGCCCGTTGCTGGGCGATGGCGCCCGACATCTTCGAACTGGATGACGAGGGCTATATCATGCCCGGCGACATCGACGTGCCGGAAGAGCAGGAGAGGCTGGCCTGGATGGGCGCCAAATCCTGCCCCGAACGCGCGCTCGACATCCAGAAATGAGAAGCTCCATGCTGGCCCTTGGTGGCCTTGTCGCGCTGGCATCCGGCCCGGCTATGGCGGCGGAACTGCGCCCCGACCAGATCGCCTTTCGCGATATCTATCGCGAACTGGTGGAGACCGATACCAGCGCGCCGACCGGCAGCTGCACCGTGGCGGCGGGCCGGATGCTCGATCGGCTGCGCAAGGCCGGGTTCGGGCCGGATCGCGCCGAGGTCTTCGTGCCGGAGGGGCATGACAAGGATGGCGGCCTGATCGCCCGGATCGAGGGGAGCGATCCGCGCGTCGCGCCGCTGCTGCTGGTCGATCATATCGATGTGGTTTCCGCCCGGCGCGAGGATTGGCCGCGCGATCCGTTCCGCCTGACCGAGGAGAAGGGCTATTTCATCGGGCGCGGGGTGATCGACGACAAGGCGCTGTCGGCGATCTGGATCGACAGCCTGATCCGGATGCAGGCGGCGGGCTTTCGTCCCCGGCGCACGATCAAGGTGGCGCTGACCTGTGGCGAGGAAAGCGGCGAGGCGGTGAACGGCGTCGACTGGCTGCTGCGCAAACGACGCGATGCGGTGCAGGCGGGCTTTGCCCTGAACGAGGGCGGCTATGGCATCAGCGACAAGGATGGCCGGCCGATCGCCCTCTATCTGGCGGTGGGCGAGAAATATGCGCAGAGCTTCACGATCGAGGCGCGCAACAGCGGCGGCCATAGCAGCCGGCCGCGCCCCGACAATGCGATCTATGACCTGGCCGATGCGCTGGCGGCGGTGCGGCGGCTGTCATTCCCGATCCAGCTCAACCCGACCAATCGCGGCTATTTCACCCGCATGGGGCCGATCGTCGGCGGCGCGATGGGGCAGGCGATGGAGCGGCTGGGGCAGGGGCAGGACGATGCCGCAACGATCGCGACGGTGACGGGCGACGTCACCTATAATGCGATGCTGCGCACCACCTGTGTCGCGACGCAGGTGGAGGCGGGCCATGCCGAAAATGCGCTGCCGCAGCGGGCGCAGGCGACGATCCAGTGCCGTCTGTTTCCCGGCGACAGGGTGGAGGATGTCGAGGCGCGGCTGCGCGCGGCCCTGCCATCCGGGATCACCCTGACCCGCAAGGGCGACAAGGGCGCGCCGGCCGTGCCGCCGCCGCTCGACCCCCGGATCATGGGACCGGCCGAAAAACTGGCGCAGCGGCATTTCCCCGGCATTCCGGTGGTGCCCAACCTGCTGACCGCCGGCACCGATGGCCGCTATCTCAGCGCGGCGGGCATTCCGACCTATGGCGTGCCGGGCATCTTCCTCGATCCCGACGGCAATGGCGCGCATGGGGTGGACGAGCGCATCCGGGTGAAGAGCGTCTATGATGGACGCGACTATCTCTATGCGCTAATCCGCGCCTATGCCGAGGGGCGCTGACCGGCCCCTCGGTTGGCGCCGCTCAGGTGCGGATCCACACGCCCTTGGTCTGGAGATAGGCGTCGATATGTTCGGCGCCGCCCTCCCGGCCATAGCCGCTCATCTTGTAGCCGCCGAACGGCACCGACGGGTCCATGGCGAAATAATGGTTCACCCAGATGGAGCCGGCGCGGATGCGCTTGACCGCCGTCATGGCCTTGCCGATGTCGCGGGTCCAGACCCCGCCGGCGAGGCCGAAGCGGGTCGCGTTGGCGCGGCCGATCACCTCGTCCAGGCTGTCGAAGGGCAGGATGCAGGAGACGGGTCCGAAAATTTCCTCACGCGCGATCCGCATCTCGTCGGTTACATCGGCGAAGATGGTCGGCGCCACCCAATGGCCCTTGTCGAGCGCGCCGCCGGTGACGCGATGGCCGCCGGTGACGAGCCGGGCGCCCTCCTGCGGGCCAAGGTCGAGATAGGAGGAGACGCGGGCGAACTGTTTGGCCGACACCAGCGGGCCGATCACGGTTTCGGGATCGAGGCTGGGGCCGATCTTGAGATTGGCGGCGAAGGCGGCGATGCGCTGCACCATCTCCTCATAGACAGGCCGTTCGACGAACAGGCGGGTGCCGGCGGCGCAGACCTGACCCGAATTGTTGAACACGCCCATCGCGGCGGCTGGGGTCGCAGCGTCGAGATCGGCGTCGGCGAAGATGATGTTGGGCGATTTGCCGCCCAGTTCCATCGTCACCTTCTTCACCGATCCGGCCGAGGCGGCGATGATCCGCTGGCCGGTCTCGCACGAGCCGGTGAAGGCGATCTTGTCGACGTCGGGATGGGCGGAAAGGGCCGCGCCGGTCTCGCCCGCGCCGGTGACGACATTGACGACGCCCGGTGGCACGCCGGCCTCCAGGCAGAGTTCGGCAAAGCGCAGCGGGCTGAGCGAGGCATCCTCGGCCGGCTTCAGCACGATGGTGCAGCCGGTGGCGAGTACAGGGCCGATCTTCCAGGCGGCGCTGAACAGCGGCCCGTTCCAGGGGATGATCGCGCCGACGACGCCGACCGGCTCCTTGAGCGTGTAGGACAGGAGATCGACCGGAAAGCTGTTGGACAAAGTCTCGCCATGGATGGCGGTGGCGGCGCCGGCGAAATGGCGCAGCGATCGCTGCAACATGCCGCGCAGCCCCATGGCGGCGGTGATCGGCCGGCCCATCTCGATCACGTCGAGCAGGGCGAGATCCTGGAACTCGGCATCGACCAGATCGGCGAGGCGCAGCAGCACCGCCTGGCGCTCGGCCGGCTTGAACCGGCTCCATGGCCCTTCGAAGGCGGCGCGCGCGGCGCGCACGGCGCGGTCGACATCCTCGGCGCCGGCCAGCGCCAGATCGGCGACCAGTTCGCCAGTGGAGGCGCTGAAGCTCTGGAATGTCTTGCCGGACAGGGCGTCGACATGCTGGCCGTCGATCAGCAACTGCTTGGGCTTGCCGTCGATGAAGGCGGGGCGGCGGGTTTCGATCATCTTTATGTCCTTTCGGGAAGGCCGGTCAGACCGGCTCCCCTTCATGGGCGCGGCGCATCGAGGCGCGGCCGAGGGCGAAGAGAAGGGCGGCGGGCAGCAGCACGCAGAAGACGCTGGTGATGAGCGAGAGGCCCACCTTCATCTCGTCGCCCCACAGCTTGTCGGTGACGAGGCCGATGAAGGCCGGGCCGCCGGCCATGGCGATGAGGCCGGATGCCAGCACATAGAGGGCCGAGACGCGGCCGCGCAGATAGGCCGGGGTGACGACCTGGACCGTGGCCGGCCCCATGCTGGCGGTCGAGAGGATCAGCGCCATGAAGCACCAGTAGCAGGCGACCGTAGCCCAGGGGCTGGCGACCAGGAAGGCGGCGATGCCGAAGGGGGCGGCGGCCAGCACGGTCATCAGGCACCAGAAGAGATGCGCGTCCTTGCGTCCCCGGCGATAGAGGCGATCGACGGTCCAGCCATGGAGCGGGATCAGCGCCGCGGCGGCGATCTGGGCGATGCCGATCACCGGGCCGATCTGCGCCGGCTGCCAGCCATGGACGCGGGCAAGATAGACCGGGGTCCAGAGCTGGAAGCCGATGGTGGCGGCATAGGCCAGGCCGAAGCCGACAAAGGCGGTGGTGTAGAGCGGCTTGTGCCGGCGGATATAGGCCCATGCCTCGCCATAGCCCGCGCCCGCGCTCACGGCCTTGCGGCGGGGCGGTTCGCGGAACAGGAAGACGAGGAAGGCGAGCAGGATGCCGGGCGCGCCGGTCATGATGAACACCTGCTGCCAGGGCTGGAGCGTGCCGAAGATCGGCCAGGCGGCAGGACCGGCCTTCATCGCCGCGCCGACGATCGGGCCGCCCAGCAGGAAGACGATGCCCGCGCCCATGACGCCGCCCATGATGAAGACCGACATGGCGAGCGAGACACGGTGCGGCGGGAAGCTGTCGCCGACGACCGAATAGCTGCCGGTACCAAAGCCCGACTCGCCTGCGCCCACCCCGGCCCGCGCCATGGCGAGGCCGATGAAGCTGCCGGCGAGGCCGCAGGAGGCGGCGGCGATGCTCCAGGCCGTGACCGACAGATAGAGGACGATGCGGCGGCTGAACCGGTCGAGCGCCATGCCGAGCGGAATGGCGCAGAGGCAGAAGAGGACGGCGAAGGCCGGCCCCTGGAGCAGGCTGATCTGGAGGTCGGAGAGACCCAGATCCTGTTTGATCGGGCCGACCATCAGCGCCATGATGTTCCGGTCGGTCAGCGACAGGATATAGAGCAGGAACAGGATCGCGACCGTCAGCCAGCCCATGAAGGGGCTGGGATAGTCGGCGGTGGCCGGAGCAGGAGGCGGTGGCGCGGGGCTGTCGATCGGCGCGGAGGATGACGGCGAAGCTGACAGGGACAAGGCAGGTTCGCTCATCGCCGGAACGCCCTGATTATCACCGATTCTCTGTTGCGCAGGCTCGACACCGACCTTCTCCATGCTGATCGCCGTGCCTGGTCCGCGGAGCGGCACGATCTGTTGCCGGCATAACGCACATTTTTGCACCATAGGTCAATATATGATGCGCCGCTTTTCGCGGCTTTATCCCCTGTCCCTAATAAGAAGGCCGGATTTCCGTTGCGGCAAGGGGGCAAATTCTTTTCGATCAAACATTTACCACTGGTGCAAAATTAGTTGACATCCACCGCTGGAGCGATAGAAATAAAAATGCACACCGGGATAATAATGACAGGTGTGGGCCAACGAGCCGACACATTGCGTCCAGGGAGAGGAAAGACCAATGTCCAAGCACAAGATTTTTGCGTCGTCGCTGGCGATCGGCGCCAGCATCGTCGCGATGACGGGCAGCGCGCTGGCGCAGGATGCGGCGCCGCCCGCACCGGCACCGGAGCAAGCCGCCGAACAGGGTGGTGCCGCGCCGGTCAGTACATCCGACATCGTCGTTACCGGTTCGCGCATCGTGCGCGACGGCTATACCGCGCCGACGCCGGTGACGGTCGCCACGACCGAGGAATTGTCGCGCACGACGCCGTCGAGCATTCCGGACGCACTCAACAAGCTGCCGCAATTCTCCAATTCGCTTAGCCCGTCCAAGTCGGCGTCGAACTTCTCGAACGCGCCGATCCACGGCAATGTGCTCAACTTGCGTGGCCTGGGCACGCCCAGCGCCAATCCCAAGGGGCCGCTGCGCACGCTGATCCTGTTCGACGGCATGCGCGTGTCGCCGACCGAATATATCGGCACGATCGACACCAACGTCCTGCCGCAGCTGCTGATGCAGCGGGTCGACGTGGTGACCGGCGGCGCCTCGGCCCAATGGGGCTCTGACGCGGTCGCGGGTGTCGTCAACTTCGTGCTCGACAAGAAATTCACCGGCATCAAGGGTGTCGCCCAGGCGGGGATTTCCGACGAGGGCGACAATGCCAACCAGCGCCTGGGGCTGGCGGTCGGCCAGGATTTTGCCGGCGGACGCGGGCATATACTGCTTAGCGGCGAATATTCCAACAATGAAGGCATGCTGCGCAGCGATCGCGACTATGCGACCAAGGGCTATAGCTATGTCGGTAGCGTCGTGGGTTGCACCAAGCTGGCGAGCGAGCCGGCGTCGGTCTGCGCGCCGGGCGGCGCGCGCAACCCCTATACGATCGGGTCGAACATCCTGATTTCGGCGCTGGCGCCCAATGGCCGCATCACCGCCTCCAGCGTGGCGGGCAATCCCTATGTCGGGCAGGTCATCAATAATGACGGCACGACGCGCCCGTTCAATACCGGCACGGCGGTCGGCACGACCGGCTTTCAGTCGGGTGGCGACGGTTACCAGATCCCGACCACCGGCGCGGCGGTCATCCCGCTGACCACCTATCAGGCGTTCGGTCGTCTGAGCTATGATCTGACCGACGATATCAACGCCTTCGTCCAGGGTAGCTGGTCACGCTCGGACCTGGAATATTCGACCCAGGTGAATGCGCTGGTTCCCGCGTCGCAGGGTGTCACCATCTACAAGGGCAATCCCTATCTGTCGTCCGCGCTGAATTCGGCGCTGACGTCCGCGACGGACAGCTACACGGTCGGCCAATATGATGCCGGCCAGCCGACCGCCATCGCCAAGGAACGCACCGATTACTGGATGGTCAATGCCGGCTTCACCGGCAAGCTGGGCGGGCTAGACTGGAGCGCCACCTACTCGCATGGCGACTCCAAGCACATCCTGGCCAATTCCGGCCTCTATGACAGCAAGAAGCTCTATGCGGCGGCCGACGCGGTGGTCGATCCGAGCACCGGCCAGATCACCTGCCGCGTGCTGCTCGATCCGACCTATGCCAGCCAATATGCGGGCTGCAAGCCGATCGACGTGCTGCATGGCGATCCGTCCAAGTCGACGCCCGAAGGCTATGCCTATGCCACCGGCACATCGCGCTACCGCGCGAACATCCGTCAGGACAGCTTTGCGGTGAACCTGAGTGGCAGCCTGTTCGACCTGCCGGCCGGGCCGGTCGACTTCGCGGTCGGCGCGGAATATCGCAAGCAGACGCTGAACCTCACCAGCAATGCCGATCCCTCGCTGCTTGACACGGCGGCCGAGCGCAGCGCCTATTTCGCCGGCCTGCGCGGGGTGCCGGCCACCACCAACTTCTACTGGCTGACCAATGTCGGCACCGCCCATGGCAGCCTGAACGTCAAGGAAGCCTATGCCGAACTGGCGGTGCCAATCCTGAAGGACAAGCCCTTCTTCCGGGAACTGAGCATCAACGGCGCGGGCCGCATCACCGACTATTCGACGTCGGGTACGGTCGAGACCTGGAAGGTCGGCGCAACCTGGAAGCCGGTCGATGACCTGCTGCTGCGTGCCACCCTGTCGCGCGACATCCGTGCGCCCAACCTGTTCGAACTCTATTCGGGGGCGCAGAGCGGCATCGGCATCGTCAATGATCTGCAGACGGCCGATGGCAGCTATGGCAGCGGCCTCAACCAGAATGTGAACACGGTCACCAGCGGCAACGCCAATCTGAAGCCGGAAAAGGCCAAGACGCTGACGATCGGTGGCGTGCTGACGCCGTCCTTCTTCCCCGGCTTCTCGCTGTCGGTCGACTATTACAAGATCAAGGTCACGGGCCTGATCGACACGCTTTCGTCGCAGCAGATTATCACCAACTGCTATAATGCGGGCGGATCGGGCGTGGCCGAATGCGGCCTGATCGATCGGGCGACGCCGACCAGCCTGCCCTCGCTGGTGCATATCGTGCCGGCCAACATCGCCTTTCTGAAGACCGCCGGCATCGATTTCGACGCCAGCTATCGCACGGCGCTGGGCGACGGGGCGCTCAGCCTGCGCCTCTACATGAACTATCTCGACAAGTTCGATGCCCAGCAATATGCGGGCGCGCCGATCGCCCATTATGCGGGCGTCAGCGTGGTCGGCAGCAACCCGGCCGGCTTCCCGCGATGGCGCGGCAATTTCTCGATCGATTACAGCAACGGGCCGTTCGGCATCACCCTGTCCGAACAATATATTCACAAGATGCGGCTGGATATTCCCGGTGGGCCGGTGCCGATCGAGTTCGTCGATGATAAGGTGAAGGCGGTCTGGTATACCGACCTGGCCATGCGCTTCACCGTGCCCCAGGGGAATGGCAATTTCGAGCTGTTCGCCAACGTCAACAACCTGTTCGACAAGCAGCCGCCGATCATTCCGGGCACCGTGCCGGGGGTGAATCTGCCCACCAATATCGCGGTCTACGACTTTATCGGCCGGGCCTTCACGGCGGGCGTCCGCTTCAAATTCTGATAAAAGCCGAAGAGCCATTCGGGGCAAGCCGCTGGGGGCCGGATCATCCGGTTTTCAGCGGCTTTTTTCGTGCCGATGGGGTGAGCAGCCAACTTTGAGAAGCCGGCGCGAAATAGCCGCAAAAGCGCCCAATGGCGGATCTGCGCTTGGCTATCAAATCTGGAGATGGGAAGGGGTGGTGGACGCACTTGGGCTCGAACCAAGGACCCGCTGATTAAGAGTCAGCTGCTCTACCAACTGAGCTATGCGTCCACACTGGCCTATAAGCGATCCGCTGGGGGATCGAACCTGCATCAGGCCGATGCAGGATTTGGTGGACGCACTTGGGCTCGAACCAAGGACCCGCTGATTAAGAGTCAGCTGCTCTACCAACTGAGCTATGCGTCCATCCCGTTGTCGGTCAGTCTTGGTGGCTGATCGCTTCGGTGTGGGCGGGCTGTTAGCAGGCACATTTGATTCTGCAAACAGTAAATTGCGTTATCGCACAATTTTTTCGCGAGAGGCCTGTTCAGGCCCAGTTGCCGATGCGCGTGGTGCGCTTGGTCGAGCGGTCGATCGACATGATGATGCCCACGCACAGCATGACGGTCAGCATCGACGAACCGCCATAGGACATGAAGGGCAGGGGGATGCCGACCACGGGCGCAAGGCCCATGACCATCATCAGGTTGATCGCCATGTAGAAGAAGATGGTGGTGGTGAGGCCTGCCGCGACCAGGCGCGCGAACTTGTCGGGCGTGCGCAGCGACACGCGGATGCCCCAGCGGAACAGCAGCATGAAGGCGCCGATCAGGAACACGCCACCGGCCATGCCCCATTCCTCCGCCATGGTGGCGAAGACGAAGTCGGTATGGCCTTCGGGCAGATATTGGAGATGGCTTTGCGTGCCCTGGAGGAAGCCCTTGCCCCAGATGCCGCCGGAGCCGATCGCGATCTTCGACTGGCTGATATGATAGCCCGCGCCCAGCGGATCGCTTTCCGGGTCCATGAAGATCAAGACGCGCTTCTTCTGATAGTCATGCAGGAAGCTGAAGGCGATCGGGATGATCGCGGCGACGGTGAGGCCGGAGCCGATGAACAGGCGCAGCGGCAGGCCGGCCAGAAACATGACGGTGATGCCGCCCGCCAGGATCATCGTCGCAGTGCCCAGATCCGGCTGTACCAGCACCAGCGCCCAGGGAACGCCGATCAGCACCAACGCGGGCCAGATGGCGTTCCAGCGGCGGATTTCCCCCACTGGCAGCATCGCATAGAAGCGGGCGACCGCCAGCACGATGATCGGCTTCATGAATTCCGACGGTTGCAGCTGCATGAAGCCCAGGTTGATCCAGCGCTGGCTGCCACCGGCAACGCCACCGATCAGTTCCACAAGCACCAGCGAAACCAGCACCGCGCCATAAGCAGGGAAGGCAAAACGGGCGAACAGCTCCAGCGGGATGCGGCTCAGCACCAGCGCCATGACGGCGAAGATGACGAAGCGCACCCCCTGGTTGATTGCCCAGGGGGTGATGCTGCCACCCGCTGCGCTGTATAGCACCAGCGTCCCGAACAGGGCGATGGCGGCAAGCAGGCCCAGCACGCGCCAGGGAAATTCGGTGACGGACTGGGGTATGATGCTCATTACGGGGTTCCAGGGCCGGGGGGCGCGGGCAGGTCGTCGCCATCATCGGGCTCAGCCGATGACGGGGCCGGTGATGGCGGGCTGGCGGCCGGCGTGCTGGCGGTCGGCGCGGTCGCATTGGCCGCCTCGCTGCCATTGGCGGCGGCCGCCGGCGGCGGCGCCTGTCCCTTCTCGATCGCCTTGGCCAGGCGGAAAGCGGCCATCTGCCGGGCCTGGCGTTCGGCCGGGGTGCCGCCCCAGCCCTTTTCCAGCGTGACCAGCTTCTCCATCGCCTTCTGCGGATCGAACAGATAGGACATGGTGTCGCTGGCGATCATCGGCGCATCCTCATTGCGGATGGTGTGGCCACCATGTTCGATGATGCAGGCGATGGCATAGCGAGGATTGTCGAACGGCGCGAAGCCCTGGAACAGGGCGTGGTCGCGCAGCTTGAAGGGCAGGCCGGCATTGCCGCGCACGCCGCCGGCGCGCTCCGCCATGGTGATGCGACGCACCTGCGCAGTGCCGGTCTTGCCGGCGATCAGCACATCGGGGATGCTCATGCGTGCCGCGCCGCCGGTGCCGCCGCCATTGACCACCGCGCTCATCGCGTCGCGGATCGTCACCAGATGCTCCTCGGGCACGCCGACCAGTGCCGGTTCGGGCCGGGCCGCACCATGCAGGAAATTGGGCATCAATTGCCGTCCGGTCGCCAGCCGCGCTGCCATCACCGCCATCTGCAGCGGATTGATCAGCATATAGCCCTGACCGATGGTCGCATTGACGGTGTCGTACACCTGCCATTTCTGGTTATATTTCTTGAGCTTCCACGCCGGGTCCGGGACCGTGCCATAGCTCTGGCTGGGGAAGGGCAGGTCGAAGCGCTGGCCCATGCCGACGCGCCGGGCCATGCTGGCGATGCGGTCCATGCCGATCCGCTGGGCCATCTGGTAGAAATAGATGTCGCAGCTCTGGGCGATCGCGCCGCGCATGTTGAGCGGACCGTGGCCGCGCTTCTTGTGGCAGTGAAACAATGTGTTGCCGACGCGGATCGCGCCGCCGCAACTGACCGTCTCGGCCGGCGATACGCCCGCCTCCAGCAATGCCAGTGCCACCATCGGCTTGACCGTCGATCCGGGTGGATAGAGGCCCTGCAGCACCTTGTTGCGCAGCGGGACATGGTCGTCCTTCGACAGCATTTCCCATTCCAGATGGCTGATGCCGTCGGAAAAGCTGTTGGGGTCGAAGCTGGGCATCGACGCGCAGGCCAGCACGTCGCCATTGTGGCAGTCAATCACCACCACCGCGCCGCTCTGGGTGGCGAGGCGCCGGCCGGCATATTCCTGCAGGCCCGCGTCGATCGTCAGCTTGATCGGATTGCCGGGCGTGTCCGGGCGGGTGGTGAGTTCCCGCACGATCTTGCCGCGCGCGGTGACTTCCACCCGCTTGGCGCCGGGCTTGCCGGTCAGATGCTCGTCATAGGCGCGCTCCAGCCCGTCCTTGCCGACCTTGAAGCCCGGCGTGATGAGCAGCGGATCCTTGCGCTTCTTATAGTCTTCCGCGGTCGCCGCGCCGACATAGCCGAGCAGATGGCCGACCGTGGCACCGGCCGGATAATGGCGCGAAAAGCCCTGGCTCGGCGCGACGCCCGGCAGGTCGGTCAGGCGGACGGAGACGGCGGCGAACTGGTCATAGGTCAGCTTGTCGGCGACCTGGACCGGGCGGAAGCCGGCCGACTTGTCCAGTTCCTCCTTGATCCGCTCGACATCGTCGGGCTGGAGCGAGAGGAGTTGCGCCAGATGGCCGACCGTCGCCTCGGCATCGACGATCCGCTGCGGGATCAGGTCGACGCGGAAATCGGTGCGGTTATTGGCCAGCGGACGGCCGTTGCGATCAACGATCCAGCCGCGCCGGGGCGGGATCAGCGTCAGGTTGACGCGATTGCTTTCCGACAGGAGCTGATATTTCTCGTTCTCGGCAATGCTGATCCAGCCCATGCGGCCGACCAGCAGCGCGCCGATCGCGCCCTGCAGCCCGCCGACCACCATGGCCCGGCGGCTGAAGGTGAAACTCTGGGTGGCTTCGGTGACGATCTTGCGCTTGGGCGTCGGGAATTTCATGCCATCACGCGCCAGCGGTCGATCCGGGCGCATTGCCGGACGACGAAGGGAAAGAGCAATATCGTCCAGAGCATTTGGGGCGCGACCAGCAACAGTTTCACAGGACCTCCGCCGGTAATCCGCGCGAAGAAGACGCCGCCGGCGAGGCAGAAGATAATCGCCATGGTCGCGATTAACCAGTCCTGACGATAGCTGCGCCAGACGAGCCGATGCTCGATCGCGTCGATCCCGATCAGCATCACGGTCCACAGGAACATGGCCGAGCCGATCGGCTGGCCGCTCATCATGTCGTCGAACAGGCCGAGCGGCAGGCCGACCCAGGCGCGCCACAATTCCGGGCGCAGCAGCCGCCAAGCCAGCAGGACCAGCAGGCCGAAGGGCGGCATCGCCGGCGACTGGGCGATGACGGGCAGGATCGTCAGCATCGACCCCAGCATCACGGTCACCACCGGCGTTCCCGCCAGGCGCCAGCGCGACGGATGGCGGCCCAGGCGGGGAACCGGCGGCAGATTGCGATCGATCATGGCGTCGCGGCGTTCCCGGCGGCCAGGCCATTGGGGTCGCTGGTCGCGGCCACGCCCGGATCGGGGCGGGTCACGATCTGCTCGAAGGCGCGCTCCACGACCACGGCATCGACCTTGGTCGGGTTGGCGAGCGGCACGCCATAGGCGATCTCGCCCTGGACGCGGACGACCACGGCGACCGGGATATTGGGCTGGAAGATGCCGCCAATGCCCGACGTCACCAGCAGATCGCCCGGCTTGAACGGGTTGCGACCGGCCGCCAGCGCGCGGATCTCCAACGATCCGTCGCCGCCGCCGGTGGAAATGGCGGGGACATTGTCGTTGGCGCGGCGCACCGGCACGATATTGCTCGTGTCGGTCAGCAGCAGCACCTCGGCGGTGTTGGGCGTGGTGGTATGGACGCGGCCGATCAGCCCTTCGGCCGCGCGGACCGGCATGCCCGGACGCACGCCCTGCCAGCTGCCGGCATTGAGCCGGGCGAAGCGACGCGCGCTGCTGGCGGACGAACTGATGAGGCGCGCCGACAGCAGCGCGCTGCTGTCGACATCGACCAGCTTCAACAGCTTCTTGAGCCGCGCATTTTCCTGCGCGATGCCCTTTGCCTCGATGATCCGGTTGCGATCGGCCTCGACCTGACGGCGCAGGCCGACATTCTGGGAACCGGCGCGCCAATAGGCGGCCAGAACCTCGTCGATCGAGCTGACGCCGCTCACCGTCCGCTTCATGCCGGTGGACAGGGGGCGGGTGATTTCCGCCGTCCCTGTCCGGATCGCGGCAAAGCCGGTCGGATCGAAGATGGCGACAACGATCAGGAGCAGCGCGATCGCTGCCCCGGCCATTGCCACCACATAGCTGGCGAAGAGGCTATATTGCGCCTTCCGGTTATGACCGGGGCGTCGGCTGGGTGGCCGCGCCATCGTCTATGTCCCCCGGATCAGGCAGTCTGCAACACGCCCCGGAAGATCGGATCCTCCATCGCGCGGCCGGTGCCGATCGCGACGCAGGTCAGCGGATCTTCCGCGATGGTGACCGGCAGGCCGGTCTCGTCGCGCAGTTCATCGTCCAGCCCCTTGAGCAGCGCGCCGCCGCCGGTCAGGACGATGCCCTGATCGACAATGTCGGCCGCCAGTTCGGGCGCGGTGTTTTCCAGGGCGATGCGCACGCCTTCGACGATCGTGCTGATCGGCTCGGCCAGTGCGTCGGCGATCTGGCCCTGGTTGATGCTGATTTCCTTGGGTACGCCGTTGACGAGGTCGCGACCCTTGATGTGGATCGTCTCGCCGACGCCGTCTTCGGGCGGCTGGGCGACGCCGAACTGCTTCTTGATGCGCTCGGCAGTGGCTTCGCCGATCAGCAGATTATGGTGGCGACGCACGAAGCTGACGATCGCCTCGTCCATCTTGTCGCCGCCGACGCGGACCGAGGTGGTGTAGGCGAGGCCGCGCAGCGACAGCACGGCGACTTCGGTGGTGCCACCGCCAATGTCGACGACCATCGAGCCGATCGGTTCGGTCACCGGCATGTCGGCGCCGATTGCGGCGGCCATCGGTTCCTCGATCAGGAACACCTGGCTGGCGCCGGCATTGCTGGCGGCGTCGCGGATGGCGCGGCGCTCGACGCTGGTCGAGCCCGACGGCACGCAGATCACGATCTCGGGCGCGCGCCAGGGGCTGTGCTTGCCGCCATGCACCTTGTTGATGAAGTGCTTGATCATCTGCTCGGCCACGTCGATGTCGGCGATGACGCCGTCGCGCAGCGGGCGGATCGCCTCGATCGAATCCGGGGTCTTGCCCATCATCAGCTTGGCATCGTCGCCGACCGCCTTGACGCGTTTGACGCCGTTCAGCGTCTCGACCGCGACCACGGAAGGTTCATTGAGGACGATGCCGCGGCCACGGACATAGACCACGGTGTTGGCGGTACCCAGGTCGATGGCCATGTCCTGGGAGGAAAATTTGAAGAGGCGCGAGAAGATCGACATGCTTCATCCTGTTTCGCCCGGTTGCGCCGGGACGGCAGTGTTCGTGTCCGCGCTCCGTCCCGCCCAAATCTATGCTGGAATATTTTTGGGGTCGCGGCTCGCGGAAAGCGCTCGCTTGGGCTAGTCACTAATCAATGTCAATACGCCGTCTGCCCGAACATCTGGTCAATCGCATTGCCGCAGGCGAAGTGGTCGAAAGACCCGCCAGCGCGCTCAAGGAAATCGTCGAAAACGCGCTGGATGCCGGCGCGACGCGCATCGCCGTGCGCCTGTCGAGCGGCGGGCTCGACCGGATCGAGGTCAGCGATGACGGCTGTGGCATGGATTCGCAGGACATGGCCCTGGCACTGGAGCGCCATGCCACCTCCAAGATGCCCGACGACGCGATCGAGAATGTCGCGACGCTCGGTTTCCGGGGCGAGGCGCTGCCATCGATCGCCTCGGTCGCGCGCCTCTCGATCGACAGCCGGCCGCGTGGCGCCGACGGCTGGAACCGCACCGTCGACAATGGCGTGCTGGTGGCCGAAGGGCCGGCCGCACTGCCGCCGGGCACCCGCGTCACCGTCGACCAGCTCTTCGCCAGGGTGCCCGCGCGGCGCAAATTCCTGCGCTCGGGCAAGTCGGAATATGCTGCCTGCCTCGACGTCATGCGTCGCCTGGCCATGGCCCATCCGTCGGTCGCCTTCTCGGTCGAGCATGATGGCCGCCGGGTGCTGGGCGTGCAGGCGGGCGAGGCACGGGAAGAGCGGGTCGCCGCGCTCACCGACCGGCAGCTTGCCGACAATCATGTGATCGTCAGTCTGGAGCGGGACGGGGTGCAGCTTTCCGGCGTCGCCTCGCTGCCGACCTACAATCGCGGCGTGGGCGATCATCAATATCTGTTCGTCAATGGCCGCCCGGTCCGCGACCGGCTGCTGATCGGCGCGCTGCGCGGTGCCTATGCCGACATGCTGGCGCGCGATCGCCATCCGGTCGTCGCCCTGTTCCTCGACGTCCCGCCGCTGGAGGTGGACGTCAACGTTCACCCGGCCAAGACCGAAGTGCGCTTCCGCGACCCGGCGCTGATTCGCGGCATGATCGTCTCGGGCCTGCGCCGCGCGCTCGACGCGGAGGGCTTTCGCGCCGTGCAGCATGCCGATCCCGCCGCGCTCAACGCCTGGCGGCCCGAACCGCTGTCGCCCACGCCGATCGGTGCCATGCCGATCTTCGAGGCGGCGGCCACGCCCTATGCGCCGCCCAGCTACAGTCAGTTCGCGCCATCCTCGCCCGTCGGCTATCAGGGGGTAGGGGATCGGCGGCCGAATTTCCTGACCCCGCCGCCCCAGGCGCGCGCGGAACCCGCCGCCGCGCCGGCACCCGAAGGGCACAGCTTCCCGCTGGGCGTCGCGCGCGGCCAGGTCGCGCGCACCTATATCGTCGCCGAGGCCGAGGATGGTCTGGTCATCGTCGACCAGCATGCCGCGCATGAGCGATTGACGCTGGAACGGATGCGCCGGGCGATGGAGGGGCAGGGCGTGGCATCGCAGGCGCTGCTGCTGCCCCAGGTGGTCGAACTGGACGAGCCGGCTTGCGACCGGCTGGAGGCGCGGGTTGCCGAACTCAAGGAATTCGGCCTGGAGCTGGAGCGCTTCGGTCCCTCCGCCATGCTGGTGCGGGCAACCCCGGCGATGCTGGGGCAGGGGGATGTGCAGGGGCTGGTCTCCGACCTAGCCGATGATCTTGCCGCCTATGACAGCGCCTTGTCGCTCAAGGAGCGGCTCGATCTGGTCGCCGCAACCATGGCTTGCCACGGCTCGGTCCGTGCCGGCCGTATCCTCAGCGTCGCGGAAATGAACGCCTTGCTGCGCGAAATGGAGGTGACCCCGCGCTCGGGCCAATGCAACCATGGCCGGCCCACCTGGGTGAAGCTCGGCCATGGCGATATCGAGAAGCTGTTCGGGCGGAAGTGACGGCCTGGCGTCAGTGCCAGGCTGTCCCCAGTAACGCCAGCCATCCGCGCGCATCCGCCTGGCTTGCGGGCCTGGGCGCGCCATAGCCGCGGCATTCCAGGCAGTCGGCGCGCACGCCCGCACCGCTCACCAGCCCGCGCACATCGGCGACGGCCTGCAGCGCCCAGCGCTGCTGCAGCTTCGCCTCGCGGCCGATCAGGTCACGCGGGGCGCCCGCATCATCCTTCTCACGATCGGCGATCGACTGGACGAACTCGGCGAACTTGTCCGGCTGCTTCTCGATCCAGTAGGGCTTGGCCTTGGCCGGATCGATCTTGGCGCGGCGGGCCGCCTCGGCGATCGCGTCGTTGAGGTCGCCGAACCGGTCAATGAGGCCGATCTGGCGGGCGGTGCCGCCGTCCCAGACGCGGCCCTGGGCGATGGTGTCGATCTGCGCCGGCGTCTTGTGCCGGGCCTGCGCGACCAGGCCGACGAACCGGCGATAGATATCCTCGACCCCCATCTGCATGATCTGGTCGAATTGCGGCGTGGTGCCGCCGGCAATGTCGGGCTGGCCCGACAAAGGCGTGGTGCGCACGCCGTCGGTGGTGATGCCCATCTTGGCCAGCGTGCCCTCGAAGCTCGGAATGATGCCGAACACGCCGATCGATCCGGTGATGGTGTCGGGTTCGGCAAAGACGATGTCGGCCGGGGTCGAGACCCAATAGCCGCCGCTCGCCGCGACATTGCCCATCGACACGACGATCGGCAGGCCGCCGGACTTGGCCTCCATGATGGCGCGGCGGATTTTTTCCGACGCCTGCACCGATCCGCCCGGCGAATCGACGCGCACGACCAGGGCCTTCAAGTCCTTCTCGTCCAGTGCCTTCAACAGCAAGTCGGAAATCGTGTCGCCCGCCGCGGTGCCGGGGCCGGCCTCGCCATCGACAATGTCGCCGGCCACGGTCAGCACGCCGACCTGCCCGTCATTGGCGGGCTTCCTGGCCTTCACATAGGCGGCATAGTCGATCGCGGCATAATCGGTCTCGTCCTTGTCGGACGGATCGCCTGCAACCTTGGCGACGCGCTCTTCAAAGGCTTCCTGATCGCCCAGATGATCGACCAGCCCGGCGGTCAGCGCAGCCTTGGCCATGTCACCGCCGGCAGCACTGGCGGCGGCGGCCGGGTCGGCGGCATAGGCCGCGACCTTGGCCTTGGGGCGTGCCTTGGTCACGTCATCCTGCCAGTTCTGCCACAGTGCGCCGGCCAGTTCCTGATTGGCCTGCTTGGCGGCCGGCGACTGGTCGGCGCGGATATAGGGTTCGACGAAGCTTTTGTAGGTGCCGACGCGATAGACATGGGTGTTGACGCCCAGCTTGTCGATCAGTCCCTTGTAATAGAGGCCCGATCCGCCGCGCCCGGCGATGGCGACGCCGCCCATCGGGTCGACCCAGGCTTCGCTGGCATGGGCTGCGAGCTGGTAACTGTCGTCGCTATAGAGGGTGGCGAAGGCAAAGACCGGCTTCTTGGCGGCCCGCACCGCGTCCAGCGCCTTGCCGACGCGGGCGATGGCGACCTGGCCGCCGCCGGTGAAATCGTCGAGGTCGAGGACCACCGCCTTTACCTTGTCGTCGGTGCGGGCGGCGTCGAGCGCGGTCAATATGTCGGACAGGCGATATTCCTTCGCCTGGTCGCCCGAGCCCGACAGGATGGCGGTGGCGCTGACCTCGGTCGGCTGTTCGACGATGCTGCCGTCCAGGTCCAGCAACAGCGCGCCGCTGCCGATCGGCTTGGCCGGCTTGGGCGAGAAGGACAGGGCGGCATAGAGCAGCCCGAAGAAGAGCAGGAGGAACAGGAGCACCAGTCCGTCCTTGATCGCGACCAGGATGCGCCACGCGCCCTTCACAAATGCCAAATCGCCGTTCCTTTTCCGTTGGTCGTCCCGAGCTATCGCATCGCCGGTTTGACTGCAATGTGGGCTTGTCCTGACCCGCGACAAGCTTGCGCGCATAATTTTGCCCGCTATGGCAGGCGCATCTTTCGCCCTTATCGTGCAGGAGACACGCCCGATGCCCACGCTCGTCCTCATCCGCCATGGTCAGTCGACCTGGAACCTGGAAAACCGCTTCACCGGCTGGTGGGATGTCGACGTAACCGAAAAGGGCGTGGAAGAGGCGCGCGCCGCCGGTCGCCTGCTCAAGGAAAAGGGGCTGGATTTCGACCAATGCTATACCTCGGTCCAGAGCCGCGCGATCAAGACGTTGAACCTGGTGCTGGAGGAAATGGGGCGGCTGTGGCTGCCGGTCGAGAAGGACTGGCGCCTGAACGAACGTCATTATGGCGGCCTGACCGGCCTCAACAAGGCCGAGACCGCGGCCAAGCATGGCGATGCGCAGGTGAAGATCTGGCGCCGAAGCTTCGACGTTCCGCCGCCGGTGCTGGAAGCGGGCAGCGAGTTCGACCTGTCGAAGGACCGCCGCTATGACGGCATCGCCATCCCGTCGACCGAAAGCCTGAAGGATACGATCGCCCGCGTGCTGCCCTATTGGGAATCGGTCATTGCGCCCGACCTGAAGGCCGGCAAGCGCGTCGTCATCTCCGCCCATGGCAATTCGCTGCGCGCGCTGGTCAAGCATCTGTCGAACATCCCCGACGACGAGATCACCGAGCTGGAAATCCCGACCGGCCAGCCGATCGTCTATGAGCTGGCCGACGATCTGACCGCGACCGATCGCTATTATCTGTCGGAACGCTGATCCTCCCCGGAACGGGGAGGGGGACCGCGCCGCGAAGCGGCGTGGTGGAGGGGCACGCGCCCTCTTGCGCTCCTCTTCTTCCCTTGTGTCAGACGGCACCTGCCCCTCCGTCAGGCCTTTGGCCTGCCACCTCCCCAGAAGGGGAGGAATAGCATTGCCCCTTGGCGGCCCGGCCGCTAAGGGGCTTTGCTTTCCGGGCAGGCCGGTGGGCCGCCCCATCAGGGGAAGCGATTTATGAGCGGGGCAGTGGAAGTCGGCATCATCATGGGCTCGCGCTCCGACTGGGAGACGATGCGTCATGCCGCCGAGACGCTGGAAGCGCTGGGCGTCGCCCATGAGTGCAAGGTCGTGTCCGCCCATCGCACCCCGCAACGCCTCTATGATTATGCCACCAGCGCCGCTGGCCGCGGCCTCAAGGTCATCATCGCCGGTGCCGGTGGTGCCGCCCATCTGCCCGGCATGGCCGCGTCGATGACCCGCCTGCCGGTGCTGGGCGTGCCGGTGGAGTCCAAGGCATTGAAGGGCATGGATTCGCTGCTCTCCATCGTCCAGATGCCCGGCGGCATCCCGGTCGGCACGCTGGCCATCGGCAAGCCCGGCGCGATCAATGCGGGCCTGCTCGCCGCGTCGATCCTGGCGACGCATGACGATGCGCTGGCGCAGCGGCTGGACGCCTGGCGCGCGCGCCAGACCGACGCCGTCGCCGAAACCGTCGAGGACTGATCCCGATCATGACGACCATTGCCCCCGGCGCCACCATCGGCATCCTTGGCGGCGGCCAGCTCGGCCGGATGATCGCCATGGCCGCGGCCCAGCTTGGCTATCGCACCCATATCTACGCGCCCGAAACGAGCGGCCCGGCCGCCGATGTCTCGCCGAGCTGGACCCAGGGCGCCTATGAGGATGCCGCCGCGCTCGCCGCCTTTGCCGAGGGCGTGGACGTCGTCACCTATGAGTTCGAGAATATCGATCCGTCGGCGGTCGAGGTGCTGGCAAGTCATGGGCTTGTCCGCCCCGGCGCCGGTGCGCTGCGCGTCGCGCAGGATCGTCTGGCCGAAAAGCGCTTCGTCGCCGATCTGGGCGGCCTGACCGCGCCGTTCGCGCCGGTCGACAGCCTGGACGATCTGGAAACCGCGATCGAGACGATCGGCAGTCGCGCGATCCTCAAGACCAACCGCATGGGCTATGACGGCAAGGGTCAGGCCCGGATCAACGAGCCGGGCGACGCGGTCGGCGCCTGGAACGCGATTCAGCGCCAGCCGGCGATCCTCGAAGGCTTCGTGACCTTCGATCAGGAATATTCGGTGATCCTGGTGCGCGGCGCCGACGGCGCGGTGCGCTTCTGGGATTCGGCCGCCAACGTCCATGTCGACGGCATCCTCGCCACGTCGACCGTGCCGGCCGGCTCGCTGATCGAGGGGCAGTTGCCCGCCGCCCGCGCGCTGGCCAAGCAGGTCGCCGACGCGCTCGACTATGTCGGCGTGCTGACGCTGGAATTCTTTGCCAGCGCCGACGGCCCGGTGTTCAACGAAATGGCGCCGCGTGTCCATAATAGCGGCCACTGGACGACCGAGGGTGCGCTCACCAGCCAGTTCGAGAACCATGTCCGTGCGATCTGCGGTCTGCCGCTTGGCGATACTGGCCTGGCCGCCCAGCGGGTCGAGATGCGCAACCTGATCGGCGATGATGCGGCGGAATGGCTGGCAATCCTGTCCGACCCGGAAAATCATCTCCACCTCTATGGCAAGCATGAGGCGCGTCCGGGCCGCAAGATGGGGCATGTGACGCGGCTCAGCCTGTGAAGGCCGCTTGCTTTCTTTTCGCCGTCATCCCCGCGAAGGCGGGGATCCATCTCCTAAGCCATGTTTATTCGCAAGCTTGTGAGGTGGATTCCCGCCTTCGCGGGAATGACGGGAGTGTTGACGGATGAGCCGACCCGACATCGTCCTGATCCTGGCCCGCGCCGACAATGGGGTGATTGGCCGGGATGGCGACCTACCCTGGCGGCTGCCGGCTGACCTCAGGCATTTCAAGGCGCTGACCGCCGGCCATCCGATGCTGATGGGGCGCAAGACGTTCGACAGCCTGCCTGGCCTGCTGCCCGGCCGTCGCCATATCGTGCTGACCCGCGATCTGGAATGGATGGGCGAGGGGGCGGAGGTCGCCCATGATGTCGACGCGGCGATCGCGCTGGCCGACGCGCCGGTGCTGATGGTGATCGGCGGCGCGGAAATCTATCGGCTGTTCCTCGATCGGGCCGACCGGATCGAACTGACCGAGGTGCATGTCGACGCCGAAGGCGACACCCATATCGGCTATCCCGATCCGGCGGACTGGCGCGAGACGGCGCGCGCGGATCATCCCGCGCTGGACGGGCGCCCGGCCTACAGCTTCGTGACGTTCGGGCGGAAGCCATAAACTTTCCTTCCGTTCGCCCTGAGCGAAGTCGAAGGGGCCCGTCGAGCGCAGCGAGACGCCCCCCTCCAGTTAAGTTTGGCGTTGAGGTGCACTTCGCTCCGCTCAGTGCAAGGCTTCGACTTCGCTCAGCCCGAACGGGAGGTGGTGATCCATTGCCACGCCCTGTGTGTCACCCTATAGCCCCGGCCATGGAGCGGCTTACCAGCAATGCCCCGATCCCTGCGCATCTGCGCGGCGGCGTCATGGCGCTTGGCAATTTCGACGGCTTTCATGCCGGCCATCAGGCGGTGGTCGGCCGCGCGATCGCGCGTGCGCGGGCGGAAGGACGGCCGGCGATCGTCGCCACTTTCGATCCGCATCCCATGCGCCTGTTCCAGCCCGATACACCGCCGTTCCGCCTGACCACGCTGGACCAGCGCCAGGCGCTGTTCGCCGCCGCCGGGGCCGACGCGATGCTGGTGTTCGACTTCACCCGCGAACTCGCCGCGCTCGACCCGGCCGGCTATGTCCGCCTGCTGGTGGAGCAACTGGGCGTCGCCGCCGTCGTTACCGGCGAGGATTTCACCTTCGGCAAGGGCCGCAGCGGCACGATCGCCAGCTTCGCCGAACTGGGCCTGCCGGCCGAGGCGGTCGCGCCGGTCACGGACGCGGAGGGAGTGATCAGCTCCAGCCGCATCCGCGCCGCATTGCAGGCCGGTGATTGCGCCACCGCCACCCGTCTGCTGACGCGTCCCTTCACGATCCAGGGCATGGTCCAGCATGGCGACAAGCTGGGCCGCACCATCGGCTTCCCGACCGCCAATATCGACCTTGGCCCCTATTTGCGCCCGGCCTTCGGCATCTATGCGGTGCGCGGGCTGCTGGCCGATGGCCGGGTGCTGGACGGCGCCGCCAATCTGGGCATCCGCCCGACCTTCGATCCGCCCAAGCTGCTGCTGGAACCGCATTTCTTCGATTTCGCCGAAAGCCTCTATGACCAGAGCATCGAGGTGCAGTTGATCCACTATCTCCGGCCGGAGGCGAAATATGACGGCCTCGACCCGCTGATCGCGCAGATCGCACGCGACTGCGACGACGCACGGCAAATCCTTGCGGGAACGCCTTACCTCGCGTAGGGCGACGCTTCCACTTTTCCCGTTCGTGTCGAGCGAAGTCGAGACACGCGGCCGAGCGGAGCCGAGGCCCGGTTAGAGCCCTCGCTTCCCTCGGGCCGGCCCTTCGACTTCGCTCAGGGCGAACGGATTCATAAACTTGCACGGACATTCGATGACCGACCAGCCCGATTACAAATCCACCGTCTTCCTTCCCGTCACCGACTTTCCGATGAAGGCCGGCCTCGCGCAGAAGGAACCGGCGATTGCCGCGCGCTGGGCGGCGATGGACCTTTACGGCAAGCTGCGCGAGAAGCGCGCCGGCCGCGAACGCTTCATCCTGCATGATGGCCCGCCCTACGCCAATGGCGACATCCATATGGGCCATGCAATGAACAAGGTGCTCAAGGACATCATCGTCCGCAGCCAGTCGCTGCTCGGCAAGGACGCGCCTTACGTGCCCGGCTGGGACTGCCACGGCCTTCCGATCGAATGGAAGATCGAGGAGGAATATCGCAAGAAGAAGCTGAACAAGGACGAGGTGCCCGCGTCCGAGTTCCGCGCCCAGTGCCGCGCCTATGCCGACAAGTGGGTGGACGTGCAGAAGGAGCAGTTCAAGCGCCTGGGTGTGATGGGCGACTGGGCCGATCCCTATCTGACCATGAAGTTCGACGCGGAAGCGACGATCGTCGGCGAGTTGCTGAAGTTCGCGGAAAGCGGTCAGCTCTATCGCGGCGCCAAGCCCGTCATGTGGTCCCCGGTCGAAAAGACCGCGCTGGCCGAGGCGGAAGTGGAATATGAGGACATCACCTCGACCCAGATCGACGTGGCGTTCGAGATTGTCGAAGCGCCGAACGCGCCGGAACTGGTCGGCGCCCATGCGGTGATCTGGACCACCACGCCCTGGACGATCCCGGTCAACCAGGCTTTGGCCTATGGGCCGGAGGTTGAGTATGTTGCGCACAAGGGGCGGCAGCAGCGTCTCGTAGATGTCACCCAACCGGCATCGCCCGAAAATCTAGAAACGGTCTGGGAAGGCACGGTTGTCATCGCCGCAGCACTTTTCGACGACTTCCGTGGCAAAACTGCCTTTGTGCCGGACGATATGTTCGCACCCCTTTGGGCTGGCAAAGGCTCGGACCTCGCCGGCGCCGTCGCGCGTCACCCGATGCACGCGCTCGGCGGCTTCTTCGCCAAGCCGCGCCCGTTCCTCGCGGGCGATTTCGTCACGACCGATGCGGGCACCGGCCTTGTCCATATGGCGCCCGACCATGGCGAGGACGACTTCGCGCTGTGCAAGGCGAACGGCCTGAACCCCGTCTTCGCGGTCGAGGGCGATGGCAAATATCGCGCCGACTGGCTGTGGCTGGGCGGGCAGGGGAGTGTCATCAACCCCAAATTCGTCGGCAAGGATGGCCCGATCTGCACCGATCTGCGCGAAGCGGGTGCGCTGCTCGCCGCATCGGACGATTTCAAGCACAGCTATCCGCATAGCTGGCGCTCCAAGGCTAAGATCATCTTCCGCTGCACCCCGCAATGGTTCATCCCGATGGACAAGCCGCAGGAAGGCGTGGTGGCCGATGTCGATGGCGGCGTGATGCCGACCCCGATCGTCACCGGCAACGGCCCGACCCTGCGCGAGATCGCGCTCGACGCGATCGAGCATACGCGCTGGGTGCCTGAGCGTTCGACCAACCGCATCCGTTCGATGGTGGAAGGGCGCCCCGACTGGGTGATCAGCCGCCAGCGCGCCTGGGGCGTGCCGATCGCGCTCTATGTTCATCGCAAGACTGGCGACTATCTCGTTGATAAAGCAGTCAATGCCCGCATCATCGAGGCGTTCAGGGGCGCCGGTGCGGATGCCTGGTTCGGCGCCGATCATCAGGCGCTGCTCGGCCCCGATTATGACCTCAATGACTATGAGGTCGTGAACGACATTCTCGACGTCTGGTTCGACAGCGGCTCGACCCACAGTTTCGTGGTCGAGGGCCGCTATGGTGAAGGCACGCGCGCCGACCTCTATATCGAAGGCTCCGACCAGCATCGCGGCTGGTTCCAGTCGTCGCTGCTGGAAAGCTGCGGCACCCGTGGCCAGGCCCCCTACAAGGCGGTGCTGACCCATGGCTTCGCGCTCGACGGCTCGGGCAAGAAAATGTCCAAGAGCCTTGGCAATGTCGTCGATCCGCTCAAGATCATGGCCGAAAGCGGCGCCGACATCCTGCGCGTCTGGGTCGCAAGCACCGACTATTTCGATGACGTCCGCATCGGCAAGGAAGTGCTGGCCGGTTCGTCCGACGCCTATCGCAAGCTGCGCAACACCTTCCGCTACATGCTCGGCGCCCTGTCCGATTATGATGAGAGTGAGGCCGTGTCCTACGCCGAGATGCCGGAGCTGGAGCGCTACATGCTCCACCGCCTGGCCCAGCTCGACGCGGAACTGCGCGCGGTGGTCGACAAGGCGGCGAAGAGCGAGAATTGGCTGGAATTCAGCCGTTATACCCGCGCCATCTTCGACTTTGCGAACAGCGACCTCAGCGCCTTCTTCTTCGACATCCGCAAGGACTGCCTCTATTGCGATGCGAAGTCGGATCCCAAGCGTCGCGCCTATCGCACCTTGCTCGACACTTTGTTCCATGCGCTGGTCCGCTATGTCGCGCCGATCATCCCCTTCACCGCTGAGGAAGTATGGCAGAGCCGCTTCCCAAGTGACGAGGATAGCGTCCATTTCCTGGAATGGCCGGAGGTCGACCATCGCTGGATCAACCAGCATCTGAACGACAAGTGGGCGGAGCTGCGCGACCAGCGCGAGCAGGTGAACGAGGCGATCGAACCCTTCCGCCGCGAGAAGGTGATCCGCTCCAGCCTGGAGGCCGATGTCACCATGGGCGAAATGCTGCCCAGCGACGGTGTGAACTTCGCCGAAATCGCCATCGTCGCCCGGATCGAGATGGGCGTGGGCGACGGCATCATCGTCAAGCCCAGCGAGTGGCACAAATGCGGCCGCTGCTGGCGCCTGCTGCCCGAGGTCGAGGAAGATGGCACGCTGTGCAATCGCTGTGATGAGGTGTTGAAGGCATGAGTGCCATCAACCATCGCCCGCTGGGGCTGACGGTCGCGATCGTCACCCTCGCGCTCGACCAACTGGTCAAATATACCGTCACCTATCCGCTCGCGCTGCAGAGCCGGGCGGATGCGGGGATCGAGATACTGCCCTTCTTCCGCCTGCGCTGGCTGGAAAATCGCGGCGTCTCGATGGGCTTCTTCCATGCTGACAATGATACGATGCGCTGGATGCTGGTCGGCATGACCATGTTGATCGCCGGCTTCGTGGGCGTGTGGATGTGGCGCGAAAAGGCGCGGTCGGACATCGCGGCGCTCGGCCTGGTGCTGGGCGGCGCAATCGGCAATATCGTTGACCGGATGCGGCTGGGCTATGTCGTCGACTATGCCGACCTGCATTTCGGCGAATGGCGGCCGTTCCTGATTTTCAACCTGGCCGACGCGGCCATCACGTTCGGCGTGCTGATCCTGCTTGCGCGGGCGCTGCTGCTGCGCGAGAAGGGCGCAAAGACGGAGACCCTGAAGTAATGCGTAAACTGATCCTCGCCGCCGGCCTTGTTGCAACCCTGTCGGCGTGCGGCGGCGGTGGTAACGGCCTGCTCAATCGTGGCCGTCCCGACGAGTTCGCTGTGACGCGCCAGGCGCCGCTGGTCGTGCCGCCCGATTTCGCGCTGGTCCCGCCCGCGCCGGGCACCCCGGCTGCTGCCACGGTCGATTCGAGCCGCGCCGCACAGGAAGCGCTGTTCGGCGGTCCGGCCCCGCGCAGCGCATCGGAAAGCGCGGCGCTGAACTCGGCCGGCCGTGGCACGGCCGCCGCCGGCATCCGCTCGCAGGCGGGTGATCCGGGTACCGAAGTGGTCGACAAGGGCGCCACCACCCGCGACATCATCGCTGCGCCGGAAGGCGACGGCCAGGACGCCCGCGCCGCCACCGGCACGCAGACGACCCCGCCGCAGCAATAATCTATGCGGCAGGGGGCGTCTGATCGTCCCCTTCCGCAAAGGCCTTGAGCCGGGCGAGCGTGCCATCCCATTGCGCGCCGACTCGGCCGAGCCAGTCCTGCGCCGCCGCAACCGCCTCCCGGCGCAGCGCGAAATGCACTTCCCGCCCCTGCTTGCGCCTGCGCACCAGTCCGGCACCGTGCAGCACATCCAGATGCTTGGCCACCGCCTGACGGCTGATCGGCAGGCCTTCGCCCAGTTGCACGATCGACCGGCCATTGCCGTCGCCCAGCCGCGCGATGAGCCCCAGGCGCGTGGGATCACCCAGTGCCGCGAAAATCTCAGCCGGTGACATGGTCGCGGATATTCTTCACCTGTTCCGCCCAGCCGCCGTCATTGTCGCGCATGACATTGGTGCGGCGCGGTTCGGGCACCGCATCGAACCCGCTTTCGGTGACGGTCAGGCGGGTGCCGCCGTCGATCGGTTCCAGCACGAACTCCACCAGCGTCCATTCGGGGACCGGCACGCCGCTCTCCATCAGCGCCTTGTCGCCGCCGGTCGCAGGCCATTCATAGGCAAAACGGGTCATCGGTTCGATCGCCACGACCCGCGCTTCCCAGCGATAATCCTCATAGCCCGGATAGGTCATATGCCCGGTCGAAGGCTGGCCGATGGCAAAGGGCTGGTCGAGCGCGACGCGGAACCAGGTGCCGAATTGCGCATGGTCGGTCAGGGCGTCCCATACCCGCTCTACCGGCGCGGCGATGTCGATCGTCTTGATGATGCTGTCGGTCATGATAGGCAACCTCCTGATTGCCTATATGCGCCTCATGCCAGAAATATGCAACTATATAGTTGCTCTATAGCGGCCCGCCAGCGTAGCGGATCGAGGCCCGGCCGGTCGCCCGCACGGGCAGATACAAGCCCTGACCATGGGCGCTGATTTGGCCGATTTCCGTGCTGTCCAAATTGGTGCGGATGCGGAAATGCGGGGTTTTGCGCTCGCCGATGGCGCGCCGGATCTTGCCCTTCAACTCCTCCAGATCATGGGTGAAATTCTGGCTGAGCGCGCCAGCGATGGCGGCGGAAAAGGCGGGGCTTCCCGCCAGCGCGATCAGGATGTCGCCGCCGATCCCGTCGCTGGTGCCGGTCACCTGCAGATCCTCGAAATGGACCAGTGCCGAATTGGGCTGGTTGACCGGGCGGGCGGTCAGCCAGACGGTGCCATGGGTATCGCCCAGCTTGCCGCTTGCCGGACGCGCCGCGAGCGTGACGCCCACGGCAATGCGGTTGCCCGTCGTGCCATAGGCGGTCAGCCCGTCGAAGCGCGCGATGATAGGGCCCAGCTTGGGCAATTCGAACGGGCACGCGGCGCGCTTATGCAGGGCACGCAGGATGACCGGCTCCAGCTGCGCATAATCGGCCCGCACCGGCAGGAAGAAATGCAGCGCGTCGTCGATCGGCGCACGCGCGGGAGATGGCAGTCCGGTCGGCTGCGGATCGACCGGCCGGTCACCGACCACGGTTTCGGTCAGCGCCTCGATGCCGAGCCGGAAGCGCAGTTGGGCGCCGCTGTTACCATAGCCGTCGAACAGGAAGCGTTGCGGGGTGATGCGCATCCATACCGGCGGATTATGGTCGTTGAGCGAAAGGCTGGTAAAGGCTGCGCGCCATAGGCGCTCGATCTTGCTGCGCAGGTCGAGCTTGGCCAGTTCGCGCGGCAATTGCCGTTCGAGGTCGCGGATGACCGGTGCGATCTTGCGATCCACCTTGTCGGCAAAGGTGATGCGTTGGCCCAGAAAGTCGATGCCGGGCGTCTGGGTCCAGTCATAGCTGAGCTTCAGCGTGCCATGGGGGCGCCACTGGTCATCGATGCCGAGCTGAATCCGGGCATGGGCCATGGCGTCGCCGGTGGCGGTCTCGCCCTTCAGCAATCCCGCAATGTCACGCGCGCTGACCTGCGCATGGATCGGGATGTCGGCGATCAGGTCGCGCCCATTGCCGCGCAGGCGGATCGGCCCGCGCGTGACCGCGCCGATGATGTGGCAGTCGATCGGCGGCGTCACCCTGATCTGCTTGCCGAACAATTTGACCCGCTTGGGCTGGACGCAGCGCGTGCCTGGCCGGTCGATCCGCCAAAGCTGTCGCGGCATGGCGCGTTCGATCGCCTGGGCAATCAGGGCGCGGTCGATTTCCACCGGAACGCTGATGATGGAAGATGCGCTGGTCGCCGGCACGGGATCATTGGCGCGCGGCGGCGGCTCCACCGCCGGTTTCTGCGAACAGGCGGCGAGCAGCGGCAGGAGCAGCAGCCAGCGATGATGTCGACCCGGCAATGCTCTGCCCAACCGCCTTCTCCCGGACATGGTCCAGCGGAAGGCAGGCTAGGGCAGTTGGGTGAGGAGGTCCAGCGCGGACCTTCAGGCCCGCGCTTCCTCCACGCCGGCGCTGTTGTGGCGCAGCGCCGTCAGCACCGTGTCGACGATCGCATCGGCATCCAGCCGCGCGTCGGCATATTGCTGTTCGGGCTTGTCCTGATCCTGGAAGATGTCGGGCAGGCGCATGGTGCGGATCTTGAGGCCATTGTCGGTCAGGCCAAGATCGCTCGCCAGCGTCAGGACATGGGCGCCAAGGCCGCCGATCGACCCTTCCTCGATCGTCACCGCCACCTCATGGGTGGTCAGCATCCGGCGGATCAGCGCCTCGTCCAGCGGCTTGGCGAAGCGGAGATCGACGACGGATGCCGACAGGCCCTTGGCCTCCAGCGTGTCGGCGGCCTTCATCGCTTCTTCTAGTCGGGTGCCGAGCGACAGGATCGCGACCTGGCGCCCTTCGCGCACGACGCGGCCCTTGCCGATCTCCAGCGCTTCGGGAACCTCGGGCATGGCGACGCCGGTGCCGTTGCCGCGCGGATAGCGGACCGCGATCGGCCCGCTGTCATGCACGGCGCAGGTATGGACCATGTGCGTCAGCTCCGCCTCGTCGGCCGCAGCCATCACGACGAAATTCGGCAGGCTGGCGAGATAGGTGACGTCGAAGCTGCCGGCATGGGTGGAGCCGTCGGCGCCGACCAGGCCGGCGCGGTCGATGGCGAAGCGCACGGGCAGGTTCTGGATCGCGACATCATGCACCACCTGGTCATAGGCGCGCTGCAGGAAGGTGGAGTAAATGGCGCAGAAGGGGCGCATGCCCTCCGCAGCGAGGCCCGCCGCGAAGGTCACGGCATGCTGTTCGGCGATGCCGACGTCGAAGATGCGGTCGGGGAAGGCCAGTTCGAACTTGTCGAGGCCCGTGCCCGACGGCATGGCGGCGGTTATCGCGCAGACGCGCGGATCGCGCTGCGCCTCGGCGATCAGCGCCTGAGCGAAGACATTGGTGTAGCTGGGCGGCCCCGGAGGGGCCTTCGCCTGGGTGCCGGTGATGACGTCGAACTTCTGCACGCCATGATATTTGTCGGCGGCCGCTTCGGCCGGGCCATAGCCCTTGCCCTTCTGGGTCACGACATGGATCAGGCACGGCCCTTCGGCCGCGTCGCGGACATTTTCCAGCACCGGGATCAGATGCTCGAGATTATGGCCGTCGATCGGGCCGACATAATAGAAGCCCAGTTCCTCGAACAGAGTGCCGCCGGTCGCCATGCCGCGGGCAAACTCGTCGGTCTTCTTGGCCGCCTTGTGCAGCGGGCGGGGCAGCTTGCGCGCCAGCTTCTTGGCCATGTCGCGCAGGCCCAGAAACTCGCGGCTCGACACGAGCCGGGCGAGATAGGCGGACAGGCCACCGACCGGGGGCGCGATCGACATGTCATTGTCGTTGAGGATGACGACCAGACGGTTGCCGGCCTCGCGCGCATTGTTCATCGCCTCATAGGCCATGCCGGCCGACATGGCGCCGTCGCCGATCACGGCGATGCCCTTGCCGGGCTTGTCCTGCATCTTGTTGGCGACGGCAAAGCCGAGCGCCGCGCTGATCGAGGTCGAGCTGTGCGCCGCGCCGAACGGGTCATATTCGGATTCGGCGCGCTTGGTGAAGCCGCTGAGGCCGCCGCCCTGGCGCAGGGTGCGGATGCGATCGCGCCGGCCGGTCAATATCTTGTGCGGATAGCATTGATGGCCCACGTCCCAGACCAGCTTGTCGTTGGGCGTGTCGAACACATAATGGATGGCGGTGGTCAGTTCCACGACACCCAGGCCCGACCCCAGATGGCCGCCGGTCACGCCGACGGCGGCGATGGTTTCGGCGCGCAGTTCATCGGCCAGCTGGCGGAGCTGGTCGGGCTGCAGCTTGCGCAGGTCGGCGGGGATCTTGACGGTGTCGAGCAACGGCGTGGACGGATTGGACATGGGGAACTGCCTACTCGCTTTCCTGCGCCAAGTCGAACCCTGACGTCATGCAGGGGGGCGCCAAATCTTCAATCAGGGAAACGGCGCGGGTGAAACGGCTGTCCCAATCCCCGCCGACCGAAGCCCAGTTAACGCCGCTGTCGATCAGCACGTTCCGGCTGATATCGGCAAATCGCGCCCGCACCGGATCGTCGCCATAGATACGCGTGCCATCGTCGATCCAGGCGACATCGGGTTCCAGCAGTAGATAGAGGTCGGCCTTCGGGTAGGCGAGCAGCGCGTCGGGCGCATGGCCGATCATCATCTCGGCCCAGGCCGCCGTCATCAGCGCGTCGGTGTCGGCAAACAGGCGACGGTTCGCCAGCCGCTGGCCGGCGGCAATCGTCGCGGACTGGGCGGCACCGATCAGCAGCAGGTCGGCCTCGTCCATATCGACACTGTGAACTTCAGCCTGGGCGCGGCCATATTCGGGCACCCAGATCGTGTCGAAATGCCGGGCGAGCCGTTCGGCCAGCACCGACTTGCCGGTGCTTTCGACGCCATGCAGCACGATCGTCCGGGTGAAATGCGCGCGGACCGGCGGCGCGATCCAGCGCCACTGATCCCAGGGATCGGCACGCACGGCGCTGGCGGACAGGCCGCCCAGTCCGTCCTGGTCCGCGCCCAGGATGCGGGCACCCAGCGGCACGAAGCGGCCGCCGACTTCCTGCGCCAGCCGCAGCCCATAGGCTTCGCCGGCGAACAGCAGGTCGATCGGCTCGGGATGGGCCTGCGCCACGATGGCCCGCCAGATCGGCCAGAAGTCGGCGGAGTCTTCAGGCGCCTGCGGCACGACCGCATCATGGCCGATGACCCGGCACCCCGGCGCCAGTTCGCGCATCCATTGCAGCCGCAGCGGGCCGGGGATCGGATCGTCGGGCAGCGAGCAGACTAGGATGGTGAGTTCATCCACCATCGCCCGCGCGCTGTCGATCAGCATCTGATGGCCGGCATGGGGCGGCATGAACTTGCCGAGCAGGAAACCGCGGGTCATGCCGCTGCCTGGTCCATCGTGCGGCGCCAGGCGATCAGGCCCCATAGCGCGATGAAGAAGAAGATGGCGTAGAGGATCGACGTCGCGATCAGGCCGCGGCTCCAGAACAGGCCGGTGGCGAGGGCATCGACCGCCACCCACAGCACCCAGCTTTCGACCTTGCGCTGCGACTGCAATATCTGTGCGGCGACGCTCATGCCGGCGATCATGGCGTCGGCAAAGGGCGCGGCGGCGTCGGTGAAGCGGGCCATGCCCATGCCCCAGGCCAGGCTGGCGAGCGCTGTGCCCCCGATCCAGGCGAGGCGGGCCGGCGTGCCGAGGCGCACCACCGCGATGCCGCCGTCGGCGACCTTCTCGCTATGCACCCAGTTCCACCAGCCATAGGCATTGATCACCAGGAAGAAGATTTGCAGCAGTGCGTCGCTGTAGAGCTTCGCCTCGAAGAAGACGAAGAAATAGAGCGCGACCATGACGATGCCGAACGGATAGTTCCACAGCGAACGGCGCGCCACCAGCGCGACATTGACCAGGCCGAGCGCCGCTGCGACCCATTCGATGATGGTCATGAACCGCCCGTCAGTGGCAGGCGCTACAGGTGCCGCGCACCTCGATCACTGGACGCACCGGCGCGAATCCGGCCTTTTCCGCCACCGACCGCAGCGATCCGGTGATGGGATCATTGTCGATATGCGTCACCTGGCCGCAGCTGTCGCAGACCAGGAAGATACAGTCATGATGGCAACCGGGATGGGCGTTGGCGATATAGGCGTTCGCGCTTTCCACCCGCATCGCGATATTGTTCGCCACGAACAGGTCGAGGATGCGGTAGACGCTGTTGGGCGCGACCCGCTTGCCGCGCGCCTTGGACACAGTGTCGGCGATATCATAGGCCGATGCCGGCTTTTCTTCGGCCGCCAGTGCGTCGAAGATGGCGGCGCGCATCGGCGTCCACTGCTCATCCTTCGCCTCCAGCGTAGCCTGCGCCGCGTCGGCCAGCTTCTTGCCGGTGGGTTCCTGATGATGATGGTGGGAATGATCTGCCATGGCGATTATCTAGGCGTGTCCAACTGCGGCGGCAAGTGGCTGGCTCAGCCGCGCTGCCAATAGGCAATGGCCGCCCAGAGCCAGCCGCCGATCATCATCGCGCCGCCGATCGGCGTCACCGCGCCCAGCCAGCGCGGGCAGCCCAGCGCCATGGCATAGAGGCTGACGGCAAAGATCGCCGCGCCGATCAGCAGCAACAGGGCGCCGCCGCGCGTGATGCCCATGATCGTCAGGACCGCGACGGCATGGATCAGCTGATAGAGTCCGCCGGTGCGCAGCCACTCCGCCGCCTGCGGGCTGGCGGCGCCATGGGCGCCAAAGGCACCGGCAGCAATGGCAAGCGCTGCCGACAGGGCGGCCAGAATGGCGATCATGCTTCTTCTCCATCTCCGCGCGCGCGCAGGCGCATGCCCCGGCCGGGGCGGTACATCAGGTCCTTGGCCGCCAGCAAATTTCCATGCTCGATCTGCAGGGCGAGCCGCTGGCCGTCATTCTCGCGATATTGGCGTTCGACTTCCTCGACCTCTTCCGGCGGCACGCCCAGCGTCTGCATCGCCTGGACGCCCATGCAGATGGCCGATTCGAACACTTCCCGCACCACGCCGGCCAGTTCGATATCCTGCATCGCCAGGATCTGGCGACGATCGAACACGCGCGCCATCAGCGCGGCCTGGGGGAAGGCTTCGGCAATGGGCTGCAGCACACGGCCATCCAGCGAAGGATCGTCGATGCAGAAGGCGATCAGCCGGGCTTCGTCGGCACCGGCGCGGCGGAGCAGGTCGATCCGCGTGCCATCGCCATAATAGACCTTCATGTCGAAGCGGCTCGACACCTCGATCTGGGCAGGCTTCTTGTCGATCAGCACCACGCCGAAGCCATGGCCCATCAGCATCTGGGCCACGGTCTGGCCGAACCGGCCATAGCCCACGATGATGGCGCTGCCGCGCGGCGCATCCTCCGGCCCCGGCAGGTCGTCGCGATCCTTGGGCTGGGCGAATTCGAAGCGGCGGGCAAACAGCATCAGGAAGGGCGTGGTCGCCATCGAGAAGGTGACGATCGCGCTGAACAGGCTCGCCGCCTGCGGTGCGATCAGATAGGCATTCTGCGCCTGGGCGAACAGGACGAAGCCGAATTCACCGCCTTGGGAGAGTAGCAGGCCGGCGCTCAGCGCCTGTTGCCAGGCCATGCCGAACAGCCGGGCGAGCAGGGCGATGATCGCGGTCTTGGCGGCCACCAGCATCGCCGCCATGCCGATGACGAACAGGGGATTGGCGGCGACGGCGCGCAGGTCCAGCACCATGCCGACGGCGAGGAAGAAGAGGCCGAGCAGGATGGAGCGGAAGGGTTCGACATCGGACTCGATTTCGTGCCGATAGGGCGAGTCGGCCAGCATCACGCCGGCGACGAAGGCGCCTAGCGCGGTCGAGAGATGCAGGCTGTGCATTACCGACGCGGCGGCCAGCACGGTGAACAGCCCCACCGCGACGAACAATTCGCGCTCGCCCTGCCGACCGACCAGGTTGAGCAACGGCCGCAGGATGAAGCGGCCGGCCAGCACCAGCCCGGCGATCGCGGCGACAGTATAGCCGGCCAGCACCCATCCGGGCGGGCCGCCCGCGTCGGCCGGATTGCGGGACAGGGCGGCGACGATGGTGATCAGCGGAACGATCGAGAGATCCTGGAACAGCAGGATCGAGAAGACCTTCTCGCCAAAGGGCGAGTTGATGCGGCCGCTGCTCTTGAGGCTGGGCAGCACCTGTGCGGTCGAGGAGAGGGCGAGCGGCAGGCCAAGCGCGATCGCGGCGCCCCAGGTGAAGCCGGTCGAATAGAAGATGATGGCGATGAGGGCGAGGCCGCACAGAACGACCTGCGCCAGGCCGAGCGCGAAGATGTCGCGCTTCAGTCGCCACAGGCGCGCGGGATGGAGTTCGAGGCCGACGAGGAAAAGCAGCAGGACGATGCCGATTTCGGCAATGGCGAGTTTCGATTCCGCGCCGCCGACGAGACCCAGCCCTTGCGGGCCGACCAGCGCGCCGGCGACCAGATAGCCCAGCACCGCACCCAGGCCGAAGCGGCGGAACAGCAGGACGAAGGCCACGGCGACGCCGAGCAGGATCACGCCTTCGGACAGGAGGACGTCGGTGGCCGACATGGCGGTTTCGGTGACCGGCATCAGGCGTCCGCCATCCGCGCGGCTTCGGCGATCGCTTCGAAACCGAGCCGGATCGAGGGATGGCGCGCGGGATAGCCGCGGGCCGGCGCCAGCACCGCAAGGCCGGGCCAGAAATCGAGATCCTCGCTCTTGCCCGACAGATAGGCGGCCAGCTTGTCGCGTGCCTCTGCCAGTTCGTCCGCAGTGAGGCCGATCGCCTGCGCCGCCATCAGCGCGGCGGAGGCCTGGCCCAGGGCGCAGGCCTTCACGTCCAGGCCCATTTCGGCGAGCCTGCCGTCGGTCATGCGGACATCGGCGGTGATGCGCGAGCCGCAGGTCGGTGACCGCTTCTCCACGCTGGCCTGCGGATCGGCCAGCCGCTGGTGGTGCGGGATGCTCGCCGCGAGGCGAAGAATGTCGTTATTGTAGAGGGATGCGCTCATTATCCCTCCCTGTAGGACAGTTATCGCCGCGGGAGAAGGCGGCAAAATGGCCTAGGGGCCGCGATAGCGCAGCGCGTCGACCAAGATGCTGAACGCAGCGGCCGGCTGGCGGCGGCTGGGATAATAGAGATGATAGCCGGCAAAGGGCGGGCACCAGTCCTCCAGCACCGGGATCAGCCGGCCTTCGTCGATATCCGCGCGCACCTGATCCTCCATCACGAAGGCGAGGCCGAAGCCGGCGAGGGCGGCGCGGCGGATCATCTCGATGCTGTTGAACGCCAGTTGCCCCTCCACCCGCACCCGGATTTCATGGCCGTCCTTTTCCAGTTCCCAGGCGTAAAGGCCGCCGGCGCTGCGCAGGCGCAGATTGATGCAGTCATGCGCGGCCAGATCCTGCGGCGTGCGCGGCACCGGGCGGCTGGCGAAATAGGCGGGCGCGCCGACCACGATCATGCGCAGGTCCGGGCCGATGCGCACGGCGACCATATCCTTGGCGATCGCTTCGCCCAGCCGCACGCCGGCATCGAACCGCTCCTTGACGATGTCGACGAAACCGGAATCGATGCTTAATTCGACATGGATGTCGGGATAGCGCGGCAGCAGCCGTTGCAATGCTGGCCAGACGACCGTGTTGCTGGCATGTTCGGCGGCGGTGATGCGGATGGTGCCGGCCGGCCGTTCGCGCAGGTCACCGAGCGAAGCCAGTTCGGTCGCGATGCTGTCGAGTGCCGGGCGTAGCGTGGCGGACAGGCGATCGCCGGCCTCGGTCAGGGAGACGCTGCGGGTGGTGCGGGTGAGCAGGCGGACGCCCAGGCGCGTTTCCAGCCGCCTTATGGTATGGCTGAGCGCGGATTGCGACGTGCCGAGCAGCGCGGCCGCTCGGGTGAAATTGCCGGTGTCGGCGACCATCAGGAAGGCGTTGAGGTCGACCAGCTCTTCGCGCCGCATTCATGAACTCCAGATATAAAGTCTTGCCGCTTTTATGATCTAATCCGCCGCTTGGCGACAGCCTATCTTCCGTTCGGACATCAAATCGGAGTGACCGCTATGGAAAAGCGACTTTTGGGCAAGAGCGGGCTGGAGGTTTCGGCCATTGGCCTGGGCTGCATGGGCCTCAACTTCGGCTATGGCACAGCCGTCAGCCAGGATGAAGGGATCAAGCTGATCCGCGCAGCTGTCGACTTCGGTGTCACCTTCTTCGACACGGCGGAGGTCTATGGCCCCTATACCAACGAGGAAATGGTCGGCGCCGCGCTGGCGCCGGTGCGCGACCAGGTGGTGATCGCCACCAAGTTCGGCTTCGACATCGGCGCCGGTCTTGGTGCGCTCAATAGCCGGCCGGACAATATCCGCGCGGTGGCGGACGCCTCGCTCAAGCGGCTGGGCGTAGAGGTGATCGATCTTTTCTACCAGCATCGCGTCGATCCGGCCGTGCCGATCGAGGATGTCGCCGGCACGGTCAGGGATCTGATCGCCGAGGGCAAGGTCCGGCATTTCGGCCTGTCCGAACCGTCGGCTGCGACGGTCCGCCGCGCCCATGCGGTGCAGCCGGTCGCCGCGCTCCAGAATGAATATTCGCTCTGGACCCGTGGCCCGGAAACCAACGGCATCCTTGAAACCTGCGAGGAACTGGGCATCGGCTTCGTGCCCTACAGCCCGCTCGGCAAGGGCTTCCTGACCGGTGCAATCGGCAAGGATACGGCGCTGGCCGAAGGCGATTTCCGCAACAGCCTGCCGCGCTTTGCCGCCGAGGCGCGCGAGAAGAACCTGGCGCTGGTCGATCTGCTCAAGGGCATCGCGGCCGAGAAGGGCGCGACCCCGGCGCAGATCGCGATCGCCTGGCTGCTGGCGCAGAAGCCTTGGATTGTGCCCATCCCCGGCACCACCAAGCTCCATCGGCTGGAGGAAAATCTGGGCGCGGCCACGGTCGAACTGAGTGATGCCGACCTGACTCGGATCCGCGCGGCGGCCGATGCCATCCCGGTGGAGGGCGAGCGCTACCCGCCGCATCTGCTCGAAATCGTCGGGCGCTAACTACGGATGGGCCGGGGTGTTTCCCCGGCCCATTGCGCGTTGGTCCCTGTCCGCCTATCGCCGCCGCGAACGGCCGGAACGAAAGGATAGCGCGGCGATGCACATATTGGTCGATGCCGACGCCTGCCCGGTGAAGGAGGAAATCTACAAGGTTGCCTTCCGCCATGGCGTGCCGGTTACCATCGTGAGCAACAGCCCGATCCGCATTCCGGCGCATGAACTGATCGACCGTGTGGTGGTGAGCGACGGGTTCGACGCCGCCGACGACTGGATCGCCGAGCGTGCCGGCGCCGATACGCTCTGCATCACCGCCGATATCCTGCTTGCGGATCGCTGCCTGAAGGCCGGGGCCGGGGTGATCGCGCCCAATGGCAAGTCCTTCACTAGCGCCTCGATCGGCAGCGCGATCGCGGTGCGGGCGATCATGGCGGACCTGCGCGCCGGCGCCGTGGGCGATCCAGTCGGCGGCCCGCCGCCTTTCTCCAAGACGGATCGATCCCGCTTCCTGTCCGCGCTGGACGAGGCCATCGTGCGGATGAAGCGGGGGCGGTGATGGGCGATTATGACGCGATAATCCTGGGCGCCGGCGCCGCCGGCATGATGTGCGCAGCGACCGCCGGCCAGCGCGGCCGCCGGGTGTTGCTGACCGACCATGCCGATGCGCCGGGCAAGAAAATCCTGATCTCCGGCGGCGGCCGCTGCAATTTCACCAACATCCATACCGCTGCCGATCGCTATCTGTCGGCCAATCCGCATTTCGCCAAATCGGCACTGGGCCGCTACACGCCGCAGGATTTCCTTACCCTGATCGGCCGTTATGGCATCGCCTGGCATGAAAAGACGCTGGGACAGCTTTTCTGCGATGGATCGGCGAAACAGATCGTCGCCATGCTGGCAGAGGAGTGCGCGGCCGGCGGCGTGACCATGGCGCTGGGCCAGCCGGTGACGGATATCAGCCATGGCGATGGCCTGTTCCGCGTCAAGCTGGGCGATCGCATCGTGTCGGCGCCGTCTTTGGTACTGGCGACCGGTGGCCCGTCCATCCCGAAATTGGGCGCTACGGACTTCGCTTATGAGGTCGCGCGCCAGTTCGATCTCAAGGTGGTGCAGCCCCGTCCGGCGCTGGTGCCCTTCACCCTGGGGCCGGACGACGCGCTGTTCCAGTCGCTGTCGGGCGTCTCGGCCGAGGTGGAGGTTCGCTGGAACAAGACCCGGTTCCGCGAGGCGGCGCTCTTCACCCATCGCGGCCTCTCCGGCCCGGCGATGTTGCAGATTTCCTCCTATTGGGAACATCGCACGCCGATCCACGTCAATTTCCTGCCCGATCTCGGCGTGGACTGGTTGCTTGCCGAGAAGCGCAACCGCCCGCGCACCGGCCTGCGGCGCGTGCTGGTCGAGCGCTTCCCCGAGCGCATGGCGGATGCCCTGCTCGAACGGATCGGCGCCCAGGGCGACCTTGGCAATCTGCCCGACAAGACCTTGCGCCAGATTGGCGAGCGGCTGGCGGGCTGGCCTTTCATCCCCTCTGGCACCGAAGGCTATGCCAAGGCGGAGGTCACGGTCGGCGGCATCGCCACCGCCGGCCTGTCGTCGCGGACGATGGAAGCCGCAAAGGTGCCGGGCCTCTACGCCATTGGCGAGGCGGTCGATGTCACCGGCTGGCTCGGCGGCTATAATTTCCAATGGGCCTGGGCCAGCGGCTGGGCGGCCGGGCAGGCGCTCTAGGGGCAATCGACATTCGGCCCTGACGGCCTGCAAATGGCGGTTCTCCGCGCTTCCGGTGCTCACGTACTTTGAGTACGCTGCGTTGAAACGAGGCACGTGACTCGTTTCAAGGGTCACGGAAAACCACCATTTTCGTCACGTCATCATCTGAATGTCGATCGCCCCTAGGCGCGCCCCACCGTCTGGGCCTGCGCGGCTGCGATGCTGGCCTGAAGATGCTGGCGGCGGAAGGGCTTGGAAAGGCGCGGAATATCCGGTGCGATCAGGTCGACGCCTTCATAGCCGGATATGATGAGCAACGCGATCTCGGGATGGTCGACGCGCAGCCGCAGCGCCAGTTCGGCGCCGGTCATGCCGGGCATGATATGGTCGGTGACGACGATGTCGGGCCGGAAATCGGCGGCGATCATGCTGAGCCCCAGTTCGGCATTGTCGATGTCGACCACGTCATAGCCAAGGTCGGTCAGCATTTCCCGCGTGCCATGGCGGACCAGGGCATTGTCGTCGATCAGCAGCACCTTGCCTTGCGTTGCTGCGATCTCGCCGTCATCGCCATCCGCCACGACAGCCGCCGGCTTCTGCTTCTCGATCGGCAGCCAGAGCTGGATTTCCGTGCCCTGGCCCACTTCGCTGACGATTTCCAGCGCGCCGCCCAACTGACCGGCCAGACCATGGGCCATGGACAGGCCAAGGCCGGTGCCATGGCCGACCGGCTTGGTCGTGAAGAAGGGCTCGGTTGCGGACGCCTTGACCGCCGGGGTCATGCCGATGCCGGTGTCGGTGATGCGCAGGCAGACGAATTGGCCGGGGATCAGCGGCACGGGAAGGCGGCTCTTGCATCGTTCGGCGGAAATGATGACCTGCCCGCCGTTCGGCATGGCGTCGCGCGCGTTGACCACCAGGTTGAGGATGGCCAGTTCCAGCTGATGTCGATCGGCGCGCACCGGCGGCACGTTCGGCGCGGCATCGACATGGAGAATGATCTGCGGGCCGACCGTGCTGACCAGCAAGGTCTGCATATTCTCCAGCGTCTCGGAAAGATTGACCGATGTCGGTTGCAACGGTTGGCGACGGCCGAAGGCGAGCAGCCGCTTGACCAGCGTCTGCGCGGTTTCCGCCGCCTGCATCGCGATATTGGCGGTGCGGGCGACCGCTTCGGGGGATCGGCCGCCGGCGATGATCTGGTCCAGCCCGCCGATGATCGGCGTCAGCAGATTGTTGAAGTCGTGCGCGACATGCCCGGTCAACTGGCCCAGCACGTCCATCTTCTGGATTTGCCGCAGCTTGTCCTGCGCGCTTTCCAATTCGCTCGTGCGTTCGCGCACGCGCTGGTCCAGATGATCGTTCAGGGATTCGAGTGCGCTGAAGAGCCGGCCATTTTCGAGTGCGGTGGACGCGGCCCGTGCCAGCGCTTCGAGCAGCGAAATCTCGTTGTCGGTCGGCATCGCCGGTTCGGACCAATAGGCGCCCACGGCGGCGATCGGATCGACCCGGCCGATCGGCACCATGATCATGCTGCGGACGAAGGTCTGGCTATAGGCATCGACCGGCACCCGGACATCGTCGAATATGTCGGCGATGACCGCGGTTTCCTGGTTCAGCATTGCCCAGCCGGACACACAGGTTTCCGCCGGAAATCGTTGCCCGGCCCATAAAGGCGCCTTGGCGTCCTCGGCGATATAATGGCATTTATCGCCGTCGCGCAGCACGACCGCAATACCGTCTGCGCCCACTGCGCGGCGGGCGAAGGCGCGCAGGACGGCGACCACCGCATCCAGGGACCGCGCGCCGGCCAGGGCTTCCATGGCCTCGGCCGCTATGGTCCAGCGGGCCGCGAGCGCCTTCTGCGTCGAATGGTCTTCCCGGCCATATGCTCCATTCATCGTGTGACCTCTGAAGTGGAAGGGAATCGCACTATATCATCGATCGGACGGGCAGGGGAAATGGAGATTTGTCAGTAGGTTAAGACTAGGTATGATTACATAATATACGCAATTTTGCGGCCTGTTCGCGCGGGGCGCGGAGCCATGAAATGCGGGTTGTCGAAATCGCCGTCATGGCTGCGGCGGTTCATTTTCCTGTGGCTGGGTCGGCGCGATCCGCGGTGGGGGCACGCCCTGCGGCGGCAGCGGCAAGGGCTGGTCGGACGGAATGCGAAGCTGGTTGCCATCGATGGTGACGGTCATTCCGCCCTGATCCATGCCGACGCCGACATTGCCGATGCCGGTTTCGACACTGACATTGGCGATGGCGTTGACCAGGTCGGGATCCTGCTCTTCCTCGGGCACCTTCTCGACCGGCTCGTTGATCGCGCCAGCCATGAAATTGCGCCAAATACGTGCGGGCACACCGCCGCCGGCCGCGCCGCCAGGCAGCGGGGCATTGTCGTCATTGCCGATCCACACCGCCGTCACCAGGCCGCCGGCATAGCCGACGAAAATCGCGTCGCGACTATCCTGGGTCGTGCCGGTCTTGCCAAAGGTGCTGGTGCGCAGCGCTGCCGCGCTGCCGGTGCCGCGATTGGCGGCGGACGACAGGAGGTCGCGGATCATTTCGAGTTGGTCGTCGCTGAAATGACGCTGGCGCTTCATCAGCCGGTCGAACCAGCCCTGTTCCTCGGGCGGCAGGCCATGGGCGAGCACCGGATAGGCGCCGGCCGCCACCGACGCATAGGCCTCGGCCAGTTCCACCAGCGGGATCTCCGACGTGCCGAGCGCGAGGCTGAGATCTTCGGTCAACGGCGCGGTAACGCCCAGATCGCGGGCAACCTTGATGACATTGTCGACGCCGACCTTCTGGGTCAGGCGCACCGCTGCCACATTGCTCGACGCGGCAAAGGCCTGACGCAACGTGATGCGGCCGCGATATTTGCCGCCATGATTGGCCGGGCGATAGGTGCCGGTGGTGATCGGCGTATCCTCGATCATGTCGTCGGGCGTCATGCCGGCGCGGAACGCGGCGAGATAGACGAACAGCTTGAAGGTGGAGCCGGGCTGGCGCTTCGCCTGCACGGCGCGGTTGAAGCTGCTCTTCTCGTAATTCTTGCCGCCGATCATGGCGACGACGCTGCCGTCGGGCTTCATCGCCACCAACGCCACCTGCGCCCCGCCCAGCGGCGCGCGCCAGATCGCGGCTTCGGCGAGGCGCTGGATGCGCCAGTCGAGCGTCGTCTTCACCTCCTGCGCGCCATAGACGGCGCCCGCCCGGTCGCGCGCTTCGGGCAGCACCCAGTCGGCAAAATAGGTGCCGCTGGTGGCATCCGGGGACTCGCGCACATCAAGGCGGGCCGGGGCGAGCTGATCGCGCTGGGCCTTGCTGATATAGCCGGCCTCGACCATCGCCTGCGTCACCAGTGCGGCGCGAGCACTCGCGCCCTTCAAGTTGCTGGTCGGCGCGAGGCGCGAGGGCGCCTTCAGCAGGCCGGCCAGCATCGCGGCCTGGGATATGGTCAGCCGTTCGGGCTGACGATCGAAATAATGGAGCGAGGCGGCGCGCAGGCCATAGACATTGTCGCCGAAATAGACGTTCGAGAGGTAGCGTTCGAGGATCTGGTCCTTGGTCAGCCAGGCCTCCAGCCAGAAGGCGATCAGCGCTTCGCGCGCCTTGCGGCCCATGGTCCGGTCGCTGGACAGGAATACGCCCTTGGCCAGCTGCTGGGTGATGGTGCTGCCGCCCTGCGACGATCCGTCGGACCAGATATTGTGCCACATGGCGCGGGCGATGCCGCGCGGATCGACACCCCAATGGTCATAGAAGCGACGATCCTCGATCGCCATGAAGGCCTGGGGCACATGGGCGGGCAGCTTGGCCACCTCCACCGGCTTGTCGATGATGGCGCCGCGCCGCGCGACCAGATGGCCGTCGGCCGACATCAGGCTGATGCTGGGCGGGGCAATGGGCTGCAGTGAGCGCGACATCGGCGCCGTCACCGCCAGCCAGGCGATGATCAGCATCAACAGGGCCAGACCCGCCGCCACGATCCAGCCGAAAATCTGCAGCCGCCGCTTCCACGGGGTGGGCGGGGCAAAGGCGCTGGGCGGGCCGGCGCCGAACGGGCGCGCTTCGTCAGCGGCCGGGGCAGGCGTGCCGGTAGGGGCGGGGTTGGGCAATTCGGTCATCGGCACGGCCATGCTGTATTATGTTGTTGATACGGTCAAGTCTGTCCCGCGACGGGACATCCCGGATTTTACGAAATTTGCCATGGAACTAATGGTAAATATCGCGTTAACCAATCCTTATGAGAAACCGAGTCCTCGTCCTCACCAACGAAGCCGCCCGGCACCCCTTTCGGCAGCGGCTGCCCCGTCACATCTTCCAGCTGACGGACGATGCGTCGTCGCAGGCGCGTCGCCGCCGCGATGTGGCCGTCTCCGACGACAATGACTGGAAGCTGTTCGTGCTGAGCTTCTCGGCCTTCTTCACGGCGTTCTACAGCTTCATCTTCTAAAGTTCGCTGCTGCAGGCCGGGCCGTCACAGGCCTTGTGCAGCCGCCAGGCAAGCCAGGCGCAGGGCAGGCACATCGCCGCCACCAGCAGCAGCTGATAGACCACCTCCAGGCCGGCCAGGGTCAGGCCGATCGCGATCAGCGATCCGACCACCATGGCGCCGGAATTGACGATATTGTTGGCCGCAACGGTGCGCGCCGCTTCGCACTTCTCGACCGTGGTCGTGAGGAAGGCGTAGAGCGGCACCACGAACATGCCGCCAAAGGTCGCCACGCCGAGCAGGCAGAGCGACAGCGGGATCGCCATCGGATGGGCGAGGAAGCCGGCGAGCGGCAGCATCTGGCCACCGGGCGCCGGCGTCCACAGGTCGCACACCACATGGAAGGCGATGATGCAGCAGCCCATGCCGATCACCGACGCGGGCGCATATTTGGCCGAGACATGGCCGGCGAGCAGCCGGTTGATCGCGATCGATCCGATCGCGATGCCGATCGAGAATATCGCCAGGAACAGGCTGGCAACCGACTTGTCGGCGGTCAGGACATTCTTCACCAGCGGCGGGAACTGGATGAACAGCACCGACCCAACGGCCCAGAAGAAGCTGATCGACATGATCGCCAGATAGAGGCGCGGAATGTGCATCGTGCCCCGCACCAGCGCGACCGAGGATCGGATGACGTGGAAGTCGATCGGCTGCTTGGCGAGCAGCGACGGGGCGGGCGGCACGGCCCGGCTGGCAAAATAGCCGATGAAGGCGGTCACCACCACGCCGATGGCCGCAGCCTCGATCGGGATGATGCCGGCCAGGATGGTGCCGGCCAGGATCGCGATATAGGTGCCGGCCTCCACCAGTCCGGTACCGCCCAGAACCTCGTCATCGTGCAGATGCTGGGGCAGGATCGCATATTTGATCGGGCCGAAGAAGGTGGAGTGGATGCCCATCGCGAACAGCGCGGCGAGCAGCAGCGGGATCGCCAGGATATGGACGGCGATGCCGCTCCAGATCAGCGCCAGGCCGGTCGCGCCGACCGTCATGATGACGATTTCAGCTGCCTTCACCCAGCGGATGATGACCGCCTTGTCGCGCTGATCGGCCAATTGGCCCGACAGGGCGGACAGCAGGAAGAAGGGGATGATGAAGATTCCGGTGGCCAGCGCACTGAACCAGGTTTCGGACCGCTCGTCATTATAGACCTGATACACCACGAACAGCACCATGGCGTTCTTGAACAGGTTATCATTGAAGGCGCCGAGAAGCTGGGTGATGAAAAGCGGCAGAAAACGGCGCTTTTTGAGGAGCCTGAGTGAGGCTTGCATGAGTGCGTTTGGCTTTTCGCTGTGGACGACCGGGGGGCGGTCTAGCCGCTGCAGGCGGGCCTGTCCAATTTCCTGTTCACTTCTTGCTGCCTTCGCTTGTGCCCGATGCGTGACTGTGGCAGGTCGCCCTGATGCTGACGCTGCCCAATTTGCTGACGCTTTCGCGCATCATCACCGTGCCCTTGCTGGTGGCCCTGTTGTGGCCCGGCGAGATGGGCGCGCGTTGGACCACGGGCTATGGCTTGGCCTTCGGTCTCTACTGCCTGATGGGCATCACCGATTATTTCGACGGCTACCTGGCCCGTGCGCAGGGTGCGGTGTCGAAGCTCGGCGTGTTCCTTGATCCGATCGCGGACAAGATCATGGTCGGCGCGGTCATCCTGATGCTCGCCGCGACGCGGGACATCGCCGGCATCCATATCGCAGCCGCGATGATCATCCTGCTGCGCGAGATCGCCGTGTCGGGGCTGCGGGAATTTCTGGCCGGCCTTCAGGTGTCGGTCCCGGTGTCGCGCCTGGCCAAGTGGAAAACCACGTTCCAGTTGATTGCGCTGGGCGCCCTGATCCTGGCCGGCGCCGTGCCGCAATTCCCCTTCGTGCAGAGCGTCGGCATCCTGACGCTGTGGGCCGCCGCGATCCTGACGCTGATTACCGGCTGGGATTATCTGCGCGTCGGCATCAAGCATATGGACTGACCGGCATGGCCGCTGTGACCCTCGTCTATTTTGCTTGGGTGCGCGAAGCCATTGGCCGCGATGAGGAGCGGGTCGAACTGGCTTCGCCGGATGAGACCATAGCGGAACTCGTGGCGCGACTGGCGGCGCGGGGTGGTGGCTATGCCGAGGCGCTGGCCGATCCCGATCGATTGCGCGCGGCGCTGGACCAGCAGTTTGTCGGTTTCGATCAGGCAATCGGCACGGCGCGGGAACTGGCGCTGTTCCCGCCGGTCACGGGTGGATGAAACGGGTCGCCATCCAGGCGGATGATTTCGATATTTCGGCCGAACTTGCCGCGCTCGAAGCGCTGGGCGGCGGCGGGGTGGCCAGTTTCACCGGTATCGTCCGCGGCGAAGAGGGGCTGGTGGCGCTGGAACTGGAACATTATCCGGCGATGACGCAGCGCCAGGCCGAACGGATCGCGGATGAGGCGATGGCGCGCTGGCCGCTGCTGGGGCTGTCGATCATCCATCGCCATGGTCGGTTGCTGCCGGGCGAGCGGATCGTTTTCGTCGGTACGGCGTCACGGCATCGCGCGGCGGCGCTGGAAAGCTGCGCCTTCCTGATCGACTGGCTGAAATCGCGCGCACCCTTCTGGAAGAAGGCGCATTATGCCGATGGCGCAGGCGCCTGGGTCGCGCCCCGCGCCGAGGATGAGGCCAAGGCGCAGGGCTGGGATCGCTGATCGATCAGGCGGCGTTGGCGCGGATTGCGGGATGGTCCGCCGCGTCGCGCAATATCTCGGCGAGCAGATGGAATTCCTTTTCGCGTGGGCTGTTCTTGCGCCAGACCAAGGCAATGTCGCGCCAGGCATGATCGGACTGCAGCGGGCGCGCGGTAATGTTGGTATGTTCCAATATGCCGCCGGCCAGCGCCATTTCCGGCAGCATGGTGACGCCCAGGCCATTGTCGACCATCTGGATAAGCGTGTGGAGCGAGGTGCCCATCATCGTCGCGCTGGCGCGCAGGTCGGGGCGATTGCAGGCCGCCAGCGCATGGTCCTTCAGGCAATGCCCGTCCTCCAGCAGCAGCAGCTTGTTCTCGTCGATCATGTCCGGCTTGATCCAGTCCGGCGGATTGGTCGGATCGTCGCGCGGGAAGGCGACATAGAGCGGATCCTGGAACAATATCTCGCTGTCCAGTTCGCCGGTCGGATAGGGCAGGGCCATCAGCACGCAGTCGACATTGCCATGGCGCAGCGAATCGATCGCCGCCTGGGTCGTTTCCTCGCGCAGATAGAGTTTCAATTCCGGTCGGTCGGCGCGCAGGCGGGGCAGCAGGCGCGGCAGCAGGAAGGGCGCGATCGTCGGGATGACGCTCATCCGCAATTCACCGGTCAGCGGCTTGCCCGACGCCTCGGCGATCGCGGCAAGCTCCTCCGCCTCGCGCAGGACGCGGTGCGCCTTTTCGACGATGCGATCGCCCAGCGCCGTGAAGCGCACGACGCGCCGGGTCCGCTCGACCAGCGTGACGCCGATCAGGGATTCCAGTTCGCGGATGCCGGCCGACAGGGTGGACTGGGTCACATAGCAGCTGTCGGCCGCCTTGCCGAAATGGCCATGTTCCTTCAGCGCAACCAGATATTGCAGCTGTTTGAGCGTGGGCATGTAGTTCGACATTTATCGGATTCCTGAATTAGAAATCCGAATATAAGCGAATTATCCGATATAACCAAGATATTTGGCGATGCCGAAGGCGGAGGTTAGGGTCAGAATGATGCCGACGGCCACGAACAGCACCTTGGGCGCGACATGGCGGGCCAGCATGGCGCCAAAGGGGGCTGCCACCACGCCGCCGATCAACAGGCCGATTGTGTAGGTGGTGAAGCTTTCCCAGCCCAGATGGAACAGGAAGGTCAGGCTGATCGACAGGGTCAGGATGAATTCGACGCTGTTGACCGTGCCGATGGTGTGGCGCGGGCTCGATCCCTGGATCAGCAGGTTGGACGTCACGACCGGCCCCCAGCCGCCGCCGCCCGACGCGTCCATGAAGCCGCCGACCAGGCCTAGCGGTGCAACCCATTTGGGGCTCTTGCTGTGCGGGGGGAAATGGAAGCCGCGCCAGATCAGGTAGATGCCGATCGCTGCCAGATAGAATTGGACGAAGGGCTTGATGATCGCGCCGTCGATATTGGAGAGCAGATAGGCGCCGGCCACGCCACCGATCACGCCGGGAATGACGAGCCGGGCGAACAGGCCCCAGTCGACATTGCGGTGCAGGATATGGCTGATCGCGGACACACCGGTGGTGAAGGTTTCGGCGGCATGGACGCTGGCGGACGCACGGCTGGGCGGCACGCCCATGGCCAGCAGCAGGGTGCTGGAAATCACGCCATAGGCCATGCCAAGGGCGCCATCGATAATCTGCGCGCCGAAGCCGATTAGGATGAAGGGCAGTATTTCGCCAAAATGGGCGATAAATGTGTCGATCATCCAACCACCTTCGTTCTAATTGTCTACCTCAATGATTGGTATATCTTGAGGCGCCAAGCAAGTTTCTGTTTTGGGCCGGGAAGGCGAATTAGGGCGCGCTCTGGAAAAATTGCCGCTTAATCTCTATGTTGCTGGCAACAGGGTAAAAGGGGCGCGCCAGCAGGGCGGGTCCGTTCAGGGACGTTTCGATGCTGCGTAATCTCATCGCCTATCTGGATTCGGTCAAGTCGCGCGACCCTGCGCCGCGATCGCGGGCGGAAATCCTGCTCTATCCCGGTATCTGGTCGCTGGCCTTCCATCGCGTGGCGCATCGTCTCTATCGGGCGCGGCTCTATTTCCTGGCGCGGGCAGTCAATCATCTGTCGCGCTTCCTGACCGGCAATGACATCCATCCGGGCGCGAAGATCGGCAAGCGCTTCTTCATCGACCATGGCTTCACCGTGATCGGCGAAACGGCGGAGATTGGCGACGACGTCACCCTCTATCAGAATGTGACGCTGGGCGGGACGGATCCCGCTAACGGGATCGCCGGAAAGCGCCATCCGACGCTGGAGAATGGCGTGATCGTGGGATCGGGCGCGCAGGTGCTGGGGCCGGTCCGTGTCGGCGCCCGTGCCCGTGTCGGCGCCAATGCGGTGGTCACCAAGGATGTGGCGGAGGCCGCGACCATGGTCGGCATTCCCGCGCGCGCGATGCTGGTCGATGTCACCGCCTATCAGCGCGACTTCCTGCCCTATGGCACGCCCTGCTCCGATTGCTTCGATCCGGAAAAGCAGAAGCTGGAATTGCTGCAGTGCGAAGTGGAGCAGTTGCAGAAGCGGCTGGCCGAGTTGCTGGCGCAGAAGCAGACGCCCGAACTGCCTGCCGATGACGTCGCCCTGTTCAAGGAGCGTGGCCGGGCCTGATGTCCAATGTGACGCCGTTCCCAGCACCCAACGGCCAGCAACAGGGGCAGGTCGGGTTCGATCGCCTGGAATTGCAGAGGATCATGGATCTCTATGGCCGAATGGTCGCCGCCGGACATTGGCGCGACTATGCCATGGACCTGGGGCGCGAGGCGGCGATTTTCTCCGCTTTTCGGCGCTCTGCCGAGCGTCCTGAATATCGGATCGAGAAGCGGCCGGCGTTGCGCAATCGCCAGGGCATGTGGACGCTGGTGGGGGAAGCGGGTCATGTGCTGAAGCGCGGGCAGGAGTTGCAGGGCATATTGGCGCCTGTCGAACGCAAATTGATGCGCATCGTCGAGGATTGACCCGCAGATCCGGTTAATTGCGCCCGCGCGCTGCGGCAGTTCGGCGCATTTTCCATTCGCCCCACGTCCACATGTGCCCGCGTAGCGCCAAGTCGCGTTGCAACAGCGTCATGACCCGACTTATGCTGCATCGCGTCAACAGGTGGCTGGTTCCACTGACGCGGCAACTGTCCGAACAGGCCGGGGGCTTCGATCTTTGTCAGGGCGAGAGGTGCGCGCATCCGGATTTTTCGGAGCGCTCTGTCGCGTCCTGTCCGGATCGGGGCGATCGGTTGCGGGCATATTGTCGATTAGCTTGCACATTGGACAAGGAGAATTGTCATGCGGATCGTGATGACCGGATCTGGTTATGTTGGTCTGGTATCGGGCGCCTGCCTCGCGGATTTCGGCCACGAAATCATCTGCGTCGACAAGGATGAGCGCAAGATCGCCAAGTTGCGCGAAGGCGGCGTGCCGATCTATGAGCCGGGCCTGGCCGATCTCATCGCGCGCAACGTCAAGGCGGGCCGGTTGAGCTTCACGACCGATCTGGCAACGTCCGTGGCAGACGCCGATGTCGTCTTCATTGCGGTCGGTACGCCGGCGCGTCGGGGCGATGGCCATGCCGACCTCAGCTATGTCTATGATGCCGCGCGCGAGATCGCCGGGGCGCTCAAGGGCTTTACCGTTGTGGTTACGAAGTCGACCGTGCCGGTCGGCACTGGCGACGAGGTCGAACGGATCATCCGCGAAACCAATCCCGACGCCCAGTTTGCGGTCGCCTCCAATCCCGAATTCCTGCGCGAGGGCGCCGCGATTGAGGATTTCAAGCGCCCGGATCGCATCGTCGTCGGCATCGAGGACGAGCGCGCACGCCCGGTGATGGAAGAGGTCTATCGCCCGCTCTATCTCAACCAGGCGCCGCTGCTGTTCACCGGTCGTCGCACCAGCGAACTGATCAAATATGCCGCCAATGCCTTCCTGGCGATGAAGATCACCTATATCAACGAGATGGCCGAACTGTGCGAACGGGTCGGCGCGGATGTGCAGCAGGTGGCGCGCGGCATTGGCCTGGATAACCGGATCGGTTCGAAATTCCTGCATGCCGGACCCGGCTATGGCGGCTCCTGCTTCCCCAAGGATACGTTGGCGCTGGTCAAGACGGCGGAAGATTCCGGCGCGCCCATTCGCCTGATCGAAACCACCGTCGCGATCAACGAAAGCCGCAAGCGTGCCATGGCGCGCAAGGTGATCGGTGTATGCAACGGATCGGTGCGGGGCAAGACGATCGCGGTGCTGGGCCTGACCTTCAAGCCCAATACCGACGATATGCGTGATGCCCCGTCGCTGTCGATCATCCAGGCACTGCAGGACGGCGGTGCGCAGATCCGCGCCTTCGACCCCGAAGGGATCGAGGCGGCCCAGCCGCTGCTGCAGAATGTCGATTTCTTCCACGATCCCTATGCGGCGGCGCAGGGAGCCTCGGCCGTCGTACTGGTCACCGAATGGGATGCGCTGCGCGCGCTCGACCTGTCGCGCCTGCGCGGCGTGATGGCTGGCAATGGCCTGGTCGACCTGCGCAACATCTATCGGCCCGAAGTCGCTGAAGCGGCTGGATTTATCTATGACAGCGTTGGCCGTGGCATGGCGCCGGAGCCCGAAATGCTGGTTGAAGCTGCCGAGTAAAAGTTCCTCGCCTCGTCGCAAAAATGGCTGATTTGCGACGAGGCGAGCTTGCCTGGAAGCATTTGTTAACCCTCGTGGCGGACCCTTTAGGGACACCAAAACGGGGGTTGCATTATGCGCAGCAAATCGGCCGGCTCCATGATCGGAGCCGGAGCAATCATTACGTCTGTCTTCGCGGCAGGCGCCGCCACGATCCTGTCGGGCGGAACCAGTACGACCAGCAGCTCATCGACCAGCACGGCCGATAGCGGCACGGTCACCATCTCCAGCAGCAGTGCGAGCAGTGCGACGACCAGCACGGCGACGACCAGCAGCACCAGCAACAGCTTTGCCGATTTCGACTTCGCCAACGGCACGGTGTTGCCGGGCAAGGCGACGCTCTGGATCGGCAACGCCACCTACAAGCCGGGCAGCAGCACCGCCTATGTCCCGGTCTATCTCGATCGGGCGACGCCCAACACGGTGATCGCGCGGATCACCACGGTCAACGGCACCGGCACGCTGAAGGCCACGTCCGGCACCAACTACAAGACGGTCGATACCGTCGTCATCTTCCGGCCGGGCGACCCGCTGGAACAGACGGTGGAAGTGCCGGTTATCAGCGCGACCGAAGGCCAGCAGTTCAGCGTGAAGCTGCGTGAGGCGCCCTGGGGCGCATTGCAGGGGCAGTCGACGGCAACCGTCACGGCCAAGGCCTATGTCGCGGCGACCGAGAAGGCGAGCGGCACCTTCCGCGAAGCGCGGACCTTCGCGGCCTCGGGCACGCTGCAGTTCGAACTGCTCAAGGACACGCACAAGCGGTCAGTCGATGGCGGCTGGGACCGCTGGGCCACGACCCTGTCGCATGGCCGGGCGCAGACCGGCAATGGCGAGACCGGCCTCTATGTCGACACCACCACCTATCCGGGGATCGAAGGGCCGGTCTACTGGAGCAACAAGGGCCTGGTGCTGCACAGCCAGGTGCTCAAGACGCCGATCAGCTATCAGGGCGTAACTTATAATTATGGCGCGTCGATCCTGGATGGCCGCAACTTCCTCGCCTCTCAGATCGGCTATGGTCAATATGAGTGGGAAGCGAAGATGCCCAACCGGCGTGGTTCCTGGCCCGCTTTCTGGCTGATCTCGACCAGTGGCTGGCCGCCGGAAATCGATGTCTATGAAGGCTTTGGCTATCAGAGCTATTGGGATTTCGATCGCCATGTAGGCCAGACGATCCATGTCGGTGCCAACAGCACCCGCTATGACCAGCGCGGTATCGTCATCCAGACCGAACAGGCCTATGGCCTGTCGGGCTACTCACAGGACTTCCACAAGTTTGCGGTCGATATCCAGCGTGACTACATCACCTGGTTCGTCGACGGCAAGGAAACCTACCAGTCGGTCAACCCGTTCAAGGGCTTCCGCTTCTATCCGCTGATGAATGTCGCGGTGAAGACGACGGGTGCCTATGACGATGGCAGCGGCGACATGACCATCCGCAGCTTCAAGGTCTATTCCGCGCCATAATAAGCCCGGCTGCCCCGGCCCGTCAGGGCATAGAGGCGGCCCCAGCATTTGATCCACTGCCCGGCGATGTCGACCCGTCGCGCGCCGGGCAGCAACAGGGCGAGGAGGCCGGCGGTGCGCATCGCGAACACCGCCAGCGTCCGGCCGAACAGGGTGAGGGTGCCGAGGATGCCGGGCCGATGCTTCCGGCGGGTCAGCGTCTCGGTAAAGCCGATCCGCCACATGCGGGACAGTATCCAGCCGAGCCGGACCCGTTCGGGCGGCACCCATTCGCTGACGCGCGCATCTGCGGCCCAGCCGAAACCGATGCCGGCATCGCGCAGGCGCGTCAGATAATCCAGATCCTCGCCGCCGCTGCGGTTGAAACGCCGATCGAACCAAGGGGCGGGCAGCGCCTCAAGCGCCGTGCGGCTGAGCAGCAGATTGTTGCTGGCCCATAGCATGTCGGTGGCGCCCGAGGCTCGATCCTCGGCCCGAAACACCAGCGCGTCGCGTGCCCAGCGCGGCGGCGGCCGCAGGAAATGGGCATCGACCGGGCCACCGATCACATCGGCGCCGCACATCTCGCGACAGGCCAGCAGCGCGTCGAGCCAGCCGGGCTGCGGCCATTCATCATCATCGATCATCGCCAGATAGTGCATAGCCGGAGCCGCGAGCGCGGTGGCGACGATCGCGTTGCGGACCGAGCAAAGGCCTGGCTCTGGCACATGCAGGATATGGATCGGCAAAGGATAATCGGGGTCATCCTGCATCTCGTGCGCGACCAGCGCGCCTTCCTGCCCGACGGGGTCGTTGTCGGCGACCAGCAACTGGACATCGTCATGCGGCACGACGGCGGCCAGGCTTTCGAGCAGGTGGCGCAACTGCCCCGGCCGGCGGAAGGTCGGGATCGCGATCCAGATGGTCGGGGCGGGGGGCATCAGGCAGCAACCTTGACCGGGGCCGGGCGGGCACGCCCGCCGCGTTGCAGCCATTTGATGATCTTGTGGCCCGGCACCTCGATCAGGCGATAGCTCGCCCAGCAGAGCAGCCAGGTGGCGACCAGCATGGCGGCGATGAAGATCCAGTCATGGCCGACAAAGCCATGGCGATGGGCGATCCCCATGACGCGGGCCATGATGTCGCGCACCAGCGGATGCCACAGATAGATGGAATAGCTGATCAGGCCCAGATGATAGCTGACCGGGTTGGCCATCACCGCGCGGGCGGCGGCGCCATCATAATAGCAAGTGAGGACCAGCGCGGGCATCAGGCACACGACCAGCACGTCGGCGGCTCGGGGCAGCATCAGGGCGACAGCGATGGTGACACATATGGCGGCAAATCGGCCGGGGCCGGCAAGCAGGCTGCGGGTCAGCGCCATGTCGCGGATGCGATAGGTCAGGACGCCCAGGGCAAAGCCGGCAAGGCAGCGCAGCAGCGTCAGCACCGTGTCATAATCGTTGACGTCCAGGGGACCACTGGCGCCCCGGCCGGAACTGGCGACCAGCACCAGGATGCCGACGCACAGCGCCAGTTGCGCCCAGGCCCAGCGGGAAAAGGCCATGATCGCGATCAGCGGGTAAAGGAGATAGGCGGCGACCTCGGTGCTGACCGACCAGCTGTTGCCCGCAATCGGCTGCGTGCCCCATCCCCAGCTCTGGATCATCAGCAGGTTGGTGAGGATGTTGGGCAGGTCGAGCGGGATAGCCTGCGTCCCCGACACATTGACCAGGATGCGGGCCATGAACACCAGCGTCACGATCAGATGCAGCGGCCAGACGCGGGCGGTACGGTTGATCAGGAAGTCCATGTAACTGGACCGCCCCAGATTGTGCATCAGCCGGTCATAATAGCCGTAGGAAATGACGAAGCCGCTGAGAATGAAGAATAAATCGACTGCCAGATAGGCGCGCGAGAAAAGCGGGATCGCGAAGGCCTGAAAGGCCGGCGCATGGGGAATATGGTAGAGCAGGACCGAAACGGCGGCGATGCCGCGCAGGCCCGTGAGCGAGGAAATTCTCATGCGGCATTTCTCCCGGCCGGCGGCGCGTCGTCGAAGGCGGCGGCGATGGCGTCCCACAGCGGCTTGCGGCGCAGGGAACCGTCCAGCGGCAATCCGCGCGACAACTGGCCGTCGGGCCATTTATAATCCTTGTAGTTGGACAGCCAGGAATAGCGGTCCGACAGGCCCCAGCAGAGCACCGCCTGCATCGCCGGATTGTCGAGCGCGACATCGATGAAGGCGCGGCCGACACTGGCAACTTCGCTGTCACGTTTGGCGGGGTTGGGCGGCCCGCCAATGTCGGCAATGTCGAACTCGGTAATCTCCAGCTTCAGGCCATAGCCGCGCAACTGGTCGAGGAAATCGGCGAAGCGGCGCTCGTTGAACCCTTCCTTATAGGGTTTGAGATGCCCCTGGATGCCGATCGCGTCGATCGGCACATCGCGGGCCTTCAACCGGTCAAGCAGCTTCAGCATCGCGGTCCGGCGCCGTTCGCAACGCGGCGAGTCATGTTCGATGCCATAATCGGTCAGGAACAGGGTCGCCTTGGGATCGGTCTCGCGCGCGGTGTGGAAGGCGATGTCGATATAATGTTCGCCCAGCGCCTGCATCCACATGCTGTCGGCGCGCATCCCGTCGGCGCGGCCGTCATTGGGCTCCAGCGCCTCGTTCACCACGTCCCATTCCTGGATGCGGCCGGCATAGCGGGGCATGGCCGTGGTGATATAGCTGGTCATCAGCTTCTGGCGGCCGCGATCGCTGGCGGCCTGCAGTGCGGGTTCCAGCCATTTGGGCTGGGCGGCATACCAGACCAGGGCATGACCGCGCGCGCGCATGTCATGCTTCTGGGCGAAATCGATGATCTGGTCGGCACCGCTGAAATCATATTGGCCCGGCTTGGGCTCGGTCGTGCCGCGCTTCAGCTCATATTCCTGCACCAGGATATTGCATTCCTGCGCCACCGCCTGGGTGAAGCCCGCATCCTCGCGCAACTGGCGCGACTTGACCGCCGCGCCGAAATAGCGGCCCTTGGCACGGGCATGGGTGGCGAGGCCGGGCGGCATGGCGGCCGCCGCCACGCCAGCGGGCAGCGTCGCCGCCAGCGCCATGCCGCCGGCCAGAAATTCGCGACGCTTCACAGGCGCGGCCTCCCGCCCACCATCTGGGCCATGTCGATCCAACGGTCGGAAATCCGGCGATAGACGGGATCGGGCAGGATGATCTGCATCAGCACGGTCGCAGCCAGCCGCGGGCCGAAGGCGCCGCGCAGCACGGCGCCGATATAATAGCGCATCGCCTGAAACCGACTGGTCGGCCAGATGCTCTTGGCCGCATGCCAGCCCATATAGGCGGAAAAGGCGCGGGCCGAGATATGCGGGCGCAGGTCGCGCAGCCAGATGAGGCTGCCGACGCTGCCGCGAACCGCCGACAGCCGATGTTCGGCGTCGCGGTCGGCCCAGATGGTGCCGGGCCGCGCGGTCATCTGGAACTGGCCGCCGGCCAGCGCAAGGCGAACGGCAAAGTCGGTATCGTCCCCGAACTTCACATCCTCGCGATAGCGGACCTTGTTGGCGAGGCCGCGACTGAGCGCCAGGCTGCTGGTCTGGATGAAACCCCGATCGCACATGAGATAACGGTCGATCGTCTCGCCGGTCGCGATCGCGCGCGGGGGCTTCAGGAAATTGCGGCCCTGGCCGCGATCGACCAGCACCTGGCCATAGGCGACCACATTCTCGTCCTGTTGCAGCAGGGGCAGCAGGTCGGCGAGATGATGGGGCAGGAAACGGTCATCGCAGTCGAGAAAGGCGATATAGCGCCCCCGCGCCTGCGCGATCCCGGTGTTGCGCGCCGCCGATGCGCCGCGATTGGGCTGGACGATGACACGCAGGCGCGGGTCTGCGATCCCGGCCAGCACCTGTTCGGTGTCGTCGGTCGATCCGTCGATCACGACGATCACCTCGATCAGCGCGATCGTCTGGTCGAGCGCGGACAGCACCGCTTCGACCACCTTGTCGCGGCGCTGATAGGTCGGGATGACCACGGAAAAGAGCGGCGAGGCCGCCTGTTCCTGCAGCGCGGACGGAGGTTGCCAGGCCGCCATCACGAACGGGCGCCGCTACTGAGGGCATCGGCCTTGCCGAAGCGCAGGACGAAGCCGTTGACGAGCGAGCGATAGAGCGACTTGGGCATGTAGGAGCGCAGCACCTGGCGCGCGATCACCCGTGGCGGAACACCGCCCGCGGTCAGGCCGATGGCGAGGTCGCGGATCGCCGCGACCGGGCGGATCGGCGCCATATGATAGGCGAGCACCGTCGCGCGATAGCCACGCCGCGCCCGGTTGGTCAGCATGTGGCCGCAGCGATCGAGCCAGTCGAGCGAGGTTTCATAGCCGCGCACATAGGAGGTGCGGCCGACTTCGGTCGCGTCGAGCCAGATGGTGAGCGGGCGGTCGATCATCCGGAAGCGCGCGCCTGCACCCTGAAGCCGGACGCAGAAGTCGAGATCCTGCCCCTTCTTGAGCGCGGGGTCGAACAGTACCTGCTGGGCCATCCGGGTCGGTACGACCATCGTCGAGGTCTGCATGAACTGGTTGGCGCAGAAGAGATATTCGCCGACATCCTCATCTTCCCGAATGCCGCGGTCGGGGCGGATCCAGTAGCGGTCGACGCCTCGATCGACCTTCATGCGAGAATAGAGCACGGCATGGCCGTCGTCACCTGCCAGCGCTTCCGCCATGGTCGACAGCTTGCCGGGCAGGAACAGGTCGTCGGAATCGAGGAAGGCGATGTAGCGCCCCTCGGCGGCGAGGATGCCCCGATTGCGCGCCGCGCCACCGCCGGCATTGTCCTGCCGGATGTAACGCAGGCGCGGGTCGCCGATCGCTTCGATCACCGGGCCGGGATTGTCATGCGAGCCATCATCGACGACGACGATCTCGAAATCGGTCCAGTCCTGCGCCAGCACCGACCGGATCGTGTCGGTGACCACGTCGGCGCGGTTGTAGAGCGGGATGACGACGGAGAAGAAGGGGATGTTGGTCATGCGCCATGGACCTTTCGATATTCTTCATAATGGATGCCGGTGAGGCCGGCGATTTTGCCCGCGGCGCGATAGAGCTTGCCGAGGCGCTCCACCCGCTTGCCGCGGTCCAATGTGGTGAGGGGGCCGACCGCGCCGACCAGGAAGCCGACCGCGATGCGGGGGCTTTCGCTGAGCGCCGCACGAAGGGCGCCGCCATGGGTGCGGGCGACGATCATGTCGGTCATGCCGACGCGATAGCCGCGCATCAGCAGCCATTTGGCGGTGACCCGGCTGGCCGGGATGAGTTCAGTGACCAGCGCTTCCTCCGACCAGGCAAAGCGGAAACCGGCGCGCTGCATCCGGGTGAAGAGCTGCTTGTCCGACCCGCCGGTGAGCGCCATGCGCTCGTCGAACGGGCGGGCGCCGATGCGGCGCAATGCGTTGGCCGACATCAGGACATTGGCGGTGCTGTCGACCAGCGAGACCGGGCCGGATTTGTCGCGGCGCTTGGGCTGGAGCAGCGGATGACGCGAGGCCCAGGCGGGCAGCGGGCTGTCCATCTCGCGCAGCACCGCGCCGCCGACGACATCGGCGTCCCAGCGATCGGCGGCCGTCACCAGCGCGTCGATCCAGCCGGGACATGCCGCCTCGTCATCGTCCATCATCGCCACATGGGTGACGCCGGGCCGGGCAAGAGCCGCCTCGACCAGCGCATTGCGGACCAGAGGGATGCCGCGTTCGCGCACCAGCAGCGCCTCGATCGGCCAGCGATAGCCCGATGTCGCCAGCGCCTCCACCACGGCCAGCCCCTGCTGCTCCCTGGCATCATTGTCGGCGACCAGCACATCGATCCGGTGGCGGGTTTCGAGCGTGGTGAGCGAGGCAAGCGTGCGCCGCAGCCCCTGGGGGCGATTGCAGGTCGCGATGCAGATGACGACATTAGCCATGGGAAGCCTCCGGGCGGGCGAGAAAGCGGCGGCGCCACTGCGGAAGCGGGCGCGCCTTGTAGGTGGCGTGGGCGGCGGCGATGGCCGCCAGGAAGATCACCCAGACCTGCCGATCCTTGTCAAAGAACGAGGTTTCCAGCAGATTCTGGTAAAGGACGAAGACCCAGATCGCGAAGCAGGGCACCATGATCGGCCGGTTCTGCGGCGTTGCCCCGGTCAGGAACCAGATGGCGGGCAGCGCCAGGAAGGTGAGCAGCAGCATGATGAGACCGAGCGGTCCGGTGGTCACCAGGATTTCCAGATAGCCATTGTGCGAATGGGCGGTCAGCGTCTGGAACGCCTGGTTGAGATAATCGAGCGAGGGGCTGCGATCGCCGACCTGCCAGAAGCCGCCGAAACCCGCGCCCAGGAAGGGATGATCCTTGAGATAGGCGAGGTCGACTTCCCAGATGGACACGCGGCCGGTGAAGGAGGTGGGGTCGGCGAAGATCCGCTCCACCACGGGCTGGAAAGCGACATAGAGCCACAGCACCCCGACCATGCCGAGCGCGACCATGATCAGCAGTACTGCCCGTTTCTGGGTGGAATCGCTCAGTGCCCGATAGACGGCGCAGACGCCCAGGATGGCGAAGGACAAGGCGAGCGAGGTCTTGCTCTTGGTCCCGATCACGAAGACGAAGGCCATCACCGAGAAGAGGGCATAATACCATTTCTTGGTATCGACCCAGGCATTGGCCGCGACCATGAAGGTGAGCGCCATGACCGCGCCGGCAATATTCTTGTGGAAGAAGAAGCCGCGCCAGGCGCCGATCAGTGCCTTGTCGCTCTCGGTCGGCGGATGGACTGCCGCGGAGGTCAAGGGCAGCGAGACCCAGCAGATGATGAGGGACAGGATCAGGGCGTAGCGCAGCGCCTGGAGCAGCCTTTCGGGGCCGATCAGGCTGAGCGCGCTGAAAGTGATGTAGATCACGATCAGCTGCTGCATCGCCCGCTTGAACGATACGAACGGATCGACGCCCCAGCTGCAGGTGATGAAGAACCAGGCGAGCATGATGGCCAGCGGCCAGAGCGTGAAGCGATAGCGTGGCGGATAGCGGCGGATCAGCTGCACGCCGGTCAGCAGCATGGCAAAGCCGATGAACAGCGCCTGCTTGAACAGGTCCGACCCGTTATTTTCCTGCGCCATGGCGACCAGTTCATCCTGGGTGCGCGAGGCGAAGGGCTGCTGGCCGATGAAGACCAGCATCAGGAAGGTGAAATAGAAGATCTGGGCGACCAGGATCAGCCGGGCGCTTTCGGTCTTCTTGATGGCGGCGACGCCCGGCCGGGTCAGGACCGGCGCGGGAATGTCACGGTGCCAGGGGGTGCTTGCCATCGCTCAACCCTCCGCCTGGTTGCGGCGCCAGCTGCGGTCGAGCTGCCAGATGCCGAGCATCATGACGAGCTGCGACAGCACGACGCCGGCGATCGAGAAGACGGGCGCTACCAGCAGGGTCAGCAGCGTAACGGCGGCAATGCCGACGCCGCAGCTGCGCAGGCTCTGGGCGGCGAGCGGACGGAAGGCCTTGCGGGCCTGGGTCATGACGCTCATCGGCGTCTGCACGCACTGGACCAGCGAGAGCAGCGCGCAGAGCGCCACGGCAGTGATCACCAGCTGATGGTCGAGCGTGGGCTTGAGGATCAGGCCGGGGAAGAAATAGAGCGCGCCGGCCGCGACGACGCAGGTGCCGAGCCACAGGAAGACAAGGGCGCCCATGAAGATGCGTTCCGACTGGATCGCGGCCTGATGATCGCCGCGCGCGACGGCACGGGTCATGCGCGGGCGTTCCAGCTGAGTGAGGGCGGTGATGCAGACATTGACCGGGCGGAAGAACAGCATGCCGACGGCGATCGGCGCGAAGGCGGTCGGTCCCGCCAGCAGGGTCACGGCATAGCTGTGCGCGTTCGACGTCGCCTCGGTCGACAGCACGCCGACCAGCGTCCAGGCCGATTGTTCCTTCCACACCGGGCGATAGGCGCGCAGGGCGGCCAGCGGCGACATGGCGACATGGCGGCGCAGATAGGGACTGCCGAAGGGCAGCAGGCCAGCGAGGCTGGCGGCGACCAGCATGGTGCCGATGCCGGTGAGGTCCGCGCCGGTGCGCATCGCGACCAGCAGGCCAATGAGGATGGTCGCGGCATAGGCGATGTCGGAGCGGGCCGCCTGCATGGGTGCATGATGGGCATAGGCGTTGGACCGGCCGAACCAGCGGATCAGCGACAATGTGCCGGCGAGGCCGAAGACCAGGGCGGCCTGCGGCGTCGCGGTGGTCCAGGCGATGGCGGCGCAGATCAGCCCCTGGCTGAGTGACAGCAGCAGGTTGACCGGAAAGAAGAAGCCATGCGCCGCGCGATCGACATCCTCGCCCTGATTGACGGCGATCGTATAGGGCGTCGACACCAGCGCGTTGGACAGGCTGTAGCCGAACTGGATGATGACCAGCAGGAAGGCGAGCACGCCGATGCCGGTGGTTGCAAGGTGATGGATCGAGAAAAGCTGGACCAGCAGGTGGCTGACCGAGACGATCGCCGAGGAGAAGCTGGCGAGGCCGAAGCGGCCGAAGATGGTGCCCAGGCGCTGGGTACGGCCGGAAGCCGCCTGCGCCTCAGCCATGGCGGTGCTTCCAGATCAGCCACAGGGCATGGGGATTGGTGGTGATATAGCGCCAGGCCAGTTCCTTGGGCCGGGTGCCCATGCGGTGCAGCCATTCCAGGCCATTGCGCTGCATCCACATCGGCGCGCGCGGATAGTCGCCGGTGATATAGTTGAACAGGCCGCCGCAGGTGACGATCCAGCCGGCCTTGATCCGGTCGCGATTGCGCACGCAAAAGGCCTGCTCGCGCGGCTTGCCGGTGCCGACCCACAGCACATCGGGCGCGGCCGCGTTGATCGCGTCGATCACCGCATCTTCCTCCTCCGGCTTCCAGAAGCCGTTGCGGCGCCCCGCGACGGTAAGGCCCGGTGCCATTTCGACGATCCGATCGGCGCAGGCGGCGTTCACCTTTTCCTCGCCGCCGAGCAGATAGTAGCTGACCCCCGCCTTCGCTGCGGGCACCAGGCTGTCGATGAACATGTCGGTGGTGCTGGATCGATCGGCGATCGGCGGCTGGCCGACCCAGCGCGACGCGGCGACGACGATCTGGCCATCGGCATGGATCAGGTCCGCCTGCGCCAGATTGTCGCGAAAGCCCTTGTCCGTGGCGTTCATCGACAGGCCCTGGCCGTTGCAGTCGAAGATCAGCAGCGGGCGCTGGTCGAGCGCGCGGCGCAGCGGCGCCTCGCCCAGCATCCGGTCGATCAGCGCATCGAGCGACAGGGTCGACACCGGAATGCCGCCGACCAGGGCGATCTCCTCCGGCGTGGGCACGGGCTGTTGCAGCGGCTGACGGGGAATAGCCTGCTCCAGGCTCATGCGATCACGCTCCCTGCGATGCTGATATTATGACGGTCCAGATCGTCGATCACGCGGCGCATGTCGGCGATCGCGGTCTCGCCGCGCCGGGCGACGATAGTGACGGCATCGAAGCCCGCGAGGATAGAGCCGAACGGCGTCTGCTCGCCGCGCCGCTGGGCGAGGTAGAAGAGCATCGACGTGTCATGCAGGCCCCAGCCGGCGGCGGTGTCCGCCAGCGGCCCCTTGGTCACCAGGCTGGATGCGCTGCCCGATGCCCGGCCGGCGGTCATCAGCCAGAGGCCATCGACCGCCGTGCGTGCGGCAGGCAGAAGCGCGGCGCTGCCCAGCAATTGTTCGGCCAGACCCGCCTTGTTGGCGACGCGGAACAACCGATCGAGCGAGGGGCGGTCGATATCGACATCGACCAGCATCGTCTGCCCGTCCATCTGCGCCATCACGACGGCCAGATTGGCGGCAAGGATCGCGGCCTCGTCGCCGGCGTCGATCGACAGGATGGCAAGGCGCAGGGCTGCGCCGTCGCTGTCCTTGGCCGCCGCGCGCATCTTGGCGCGGATGGTGCGGACCTTGGCGGCATAGGCGTCCGCCGGGTCGAAGGCGCTGACCACAAGCGGATCGACCCGCTGGTCGCCGGCCGCCAGCAGCGGGAAGCCGCCCTGCATGGCCAGAATGATGCCCGCCGTTTCGGGATCGAGCAGGCCGAGGTCGATCGCCGCCTGCTGGAAGGGCTGGCCGGCGGCATGGCCATGGGCTTCGATCCGGCCGATGTCGGTTTCGGCGAGGAAGCCATGTTCGACCGCGAGCTGCGCGAAATCCTTGGTGTCGCGGGCGCGGGGCTTGAGGCCGGTCGTGGCGCCGGCGGTCAGATGGGGATGGGCACTAGCCGTGGAACGCAGTCTCATGCGGCCTCCTGTCGCTTGGGGAGCCAGCCGCCCCGTGCGGGGGCAGGCAGCAATTCGGTGATGACTTCGACCTCGGTCGCGCGGGCCACGCCGGCGGCGGAGCGGACGCGGGGCTGGGCGATTTCGATCAGGACGACCGCCGCAATGCCGCCGACCAGGCCAAGGGCGATGCCGCCCACCAGCCAGAGCAGCAGGTTGGGCTTGGCCGGCAGCAGCGGCACGGTCGCCTCGTCGAGCAGGCTGGCATTGGGCTGCGAGATCTGGCTCTTGAGCGCCGCTTCGTTGAAGCGCTGGCGCACCGTGTCATAGGTCTGGCGGGCCGCATCGACGTCGCGCTGCATGACCATCAACTGGTCCTGCACGTCGGACATGCGGATCATGCGGTCTTCCTGCGACGCCATGTTCGACTTGAGATCGCCCTCGCGGCGGCTGGCGGCGACGCTGTTGGCGCTGACCGCACCGGCCTGGCTGGCGCGGGCGGCGCCAAGCTTGGTCTGGAGTTCGGACAATTGCGCCGAAGCGGCCGCCATGGTCGGATGGTTCGGACCAAGCGTCTTGCCCAGTTCCTGCACCTTGGCCGACTGGGCAGCAACCTGTTCCTGCAAATTCTGGACGATCAGCGATCCTTCGATGTCGGACACCGAACCGGCGCCGGCCTTGCCGCGCGCGGCGGCGGCTTCGGCCTGGGCCTGGGTCAGCTGATAGGACATGTTCTTCAGCTTTTCGGCCTCAAGATCCATGCGGTTGATGCCGATGATGTCATGGGCGCGCTGGAAGTCGGACAGGCGCTTCTGCGCATCCTCATAGCGGCGGCGCACGTCGGCGGTCTGTTCGTTGAACCATTTGGCCGAGGTGCGCGCCGGCGAGGCACGCAGTTCCACCTGCTCGCGCATGTAGATCTGCGCGGCGAGGTTGGCGACGCGGGCGGCGACCTGCGGATCGGGATCGAGATACTGGATCTGCAGCACGTTGCTCTGGCGGCCGGTGGTCACCAGCAGCCCGGCGCGCACGCGCGCGGCGGCCTGTTGCAGGCGGGCATCGGCCGGCATGTCCGCGGGCAGCGCGTCGATGAAGCCCGCTTCCTTGGCGACCGCATTGATCACCTTGGCACTGCGGATGATGTCGGTCTGGGTGCCCAGGATCGAGTCCACCTCGACCCGGCCCTGATTTTGGGTCGTGTCGGTCGGATCGGTCTGCGACAGGTCCAGCATCAGCGAGGTCGTCGCCATATATTGGCGCGACTGCATGAAGGCCGTGACGGCGATCAGCAGGAACAGGGCGCCGCCGATCATCGCGGCGACCCGCCAGCGCGCCTTGACGGCGGCGGCAAGGTCCAAGGGGTTCATCGTCATAGTCCGTCCACTCCTCGGAGCATGGCGCGCATTTCCTCGGCCGGCGTCGGCGCGACCGTGCGCGGCGCGGGCTGCTTGGCCATCAGCAGCAGGAATTGCGGCGCCAGCGTATCTTCAAACATCCACAATTCGCCGCCCGGCGTGGGCGTAAGGGCAGGCTCCAACCGGGCCAGTGCATCGCTGGCATCGGCTTCCATGCCCGGATATTCGCCCAATATGTCGCTGCCGACGCGCAGCAGCCGCTCCAGCGAAATCGCCGACATCTGCGACGCGACGATGCCGGCCAGCGCGATCATCCGGCGCCCCGATGCGCTGTCGCGCAGGGCGCGGGTGAACAGGCCATGGCTGGCGCTGCTCATTTCCGCCCAGTCGTCCAGCGCGCTGGCCAGCCCCTGTTCGACATCGCTGGCGGTCACCTGCTCGCGGCCGCCGGCCTCGGTAACAAGCGCCGCCTGCATGCCGAACAGCCGGGCATGATAGGGCGACCCCATTGCCGCGCCGGCCAGCGCCTCCACGGCTTCGGGCGTGATCGACAGTCCGGCCTTCTCGCCGCAGCTTGCCAGCAGGAGTTCCAGTTCGGGGCGGGCGATCGGGCTGACCCGTTGGGGCGCGATATGACGGCGCAGCGAGGGATGGGCGGCGATCAGGCCATCGACATCGCCGGCGATGCCGACCAGCACCACCTGCACCGGCGAATGGATATCGGTCAGCAGCTTGAGCAACGTTGCGACATCCTGCTTGGCAGTGTCGGAGCGGACCCGGTCATATTCGTCGAGGATCAGGATGGAGCGCTGGCGCACCTCCTCGACCAGCAGGGTGGCAAGGCCATTCACGTCCAGCGGACCGGTGGCGAGCTTGCGGGCCCGTTCCTGACCCGTGCCGCTCATCGGCAGTTCCGTCAGGAAGGGGCGGAACAGCGAGTCGAAATCGGCCTCGCCGCTCGCCGACCCGTAAAGGGCGACGCAGCCGGCCTCGTCCGCCAGATCGCCGAAGACCCGCGCGAGCGAGGTCTTGCCCGATCCGCGCGTGCCGAAGATGATCGCATGCTTGCGCTGGACCACGATCGCTTCGACCAGCTTTTCCAGCTCATTGTTGCGGCCGGCCAGGCCATGGCGGTCGGTCACCGGCATGGCGGTGTTGAAGGCGCTGTAGATCGAATCCCGGCGCAGGCTGATGGGCTTGAGCGGCGTTGCCATCGCGCCCATGGCCAGCGGTCGTGGGGTGTCGTCCGGCGCCGGTTCGGGCTCGGCCGCCCGGTGGAAGCTCGGTGCGACCGGTTCCTCCAGCAGCAACGGAGCCTGATCGGGGATGACGCGGGCGGAGGGGCTGGACCCGCCGGCCAGTCGGCGTGGCAGGGACCAGAGCCAGTCGAGCGTGCCCGTGGAACGGGCGCCGAAATCATGTTCCATCGCGGTCAAAACAGCTTCTCCCGGATGATGAGGACGTCTTCGGGCTTCACCGGATCATCCAGCTTGGCCTGGACCTCCTGGCCGCCGCGCTTCACCTTGATGCTGCGGGTCGAACCGGCGAGGGTCGGACCACCGGCCAGGGCAAGCGCCTGGCGGAAGGTCTGGCCCGCAACATAGGAGAAGGCGCCGGGCTGCTGGACCTGGCCATAGACATAGACCTTCTCGGCCGGCGGCACGAACAGGATGTCGCCGGCCTGGAGCGGCCGTCCGGCGCCGGCGCTCATGTCGGTGAGCGAGATGCGCACCGCGCCGCTGCCATCGGCCGGGGTCAGGATGACGGCATTTGCGCCGGCCGTGGTCGCGCCGCCAGCCTTGGCCAGCATCGACGCCACGGTATAGTTGCGGTCGAGCGGGTAATTGCCTGCCTGGGGCACATTGCCCAGCACCGTGACCGAGCGGCTGACATAGTCGCTCACCTCGACGCTGACCGAGGGCTTGGTCAGATAGCCGCCACCGGCATAGCTGGCGGCGATGTCGGACGCGAGCTGGGACGTTGTCTTGCCCTTCGCGTCCACCGGCCCGACCAGCGCGAGTAGCACCGTGCCATCGGCCTTGATCCGGGTTTCGGTCGACAGGTCGGGCTGGCCGAAGATCGAGATCTTCAGTTGATCGTCCGGGCCGAGCAGGTAGCCGGCTGGCGCGGGCGTCGCCGGCCGCGCTGGCGTGGCGGCAACCGCCGCCGCTGCCGCGGCACCGGCAGGCGCTTGTGCGGTTTGGGTTTGGGCCGACAATGCGGTCGGCACCGCCAGCAGGGGGAGGGCGGCAAGGATATGGAAGCGTGTCGCTATTCTCATGGGTCAGGCTCCCTTCGGGTCAAAAGCGCAGCAGGGCTGAGAGCGTCACCTGCGTGCCGCTATAGTTGGAGACATCGGTGTCGGTACGGCGGCGGTAATGCTGGGCGTCGAGGCTGAGGTCGAAGCGATCGGTCAGCTTGCGCTTGAGCGTCGCGCCGAACTGGCGATTGCGGTCCGCCTCGATCGAGAAGGGGCGCAGCGCCGCATCCTGCCGGAACTTGCGCCTCTGCCAGTCGGCGTAGAGGCCGGCCGAGGTCAGTTCGCTGATCGCGAACTCCCCCTCGATCCGATAACTGGAACGGATCGCGAAGCCGCTCGCGATCAGGCTGTCATTCATGATGTCGCGGGCGGTGGAAGCGGTCAGCTTCACGCGCGGGATGATGCTGGTCGACAGCCGCACATCCCAGCCCATGCCATTATAGTTGCCGACGGCGGCGGAATCGCTGCTGACATCCAACCATTGCAGGTCGGCATCAATCTGGGTGATCGGCGTCACCGACCGCTGGAAGCGCAGGCCATAGGCGTTGATGCGGTTCTTGATGCCCAGCGTGCGCCGGTCGCTGACCGTCCGCTCATAATAAGTGGTGAGCGTGCCGAAGCTGGGCTTGTTATAGCCCAGGCCGACCTTGAAGCTGTCGCTGTCCTGGTCGGCATAGTCGAAATCATCGGCGTTGCGCGTCGTGTCATGCTGGTAACCGGCGACCGGGAAGAGACCTGGCCGCTCGCACGACAGGTCGGCCCCCAGCGTCGAGAAGCGCTGGAGATTTTCGGTCGCGGCGTTGATGTCGCCATAATCGGCCCGCTGCTGACGATAGCTGGCGCGCGGCGTGATGCCGCAGGTGGCTCCGAATCGAATCGTCGCGCGGGCTTCCGCATCGAGTCGCAGCTTGCTGCGCTGGGTCTCCGACACGAACTGGTCATAGCCAGCCTTGGCCCGGATCTGGATGTCGTGCCGCCCGATCGGATGGGCATAGGTCGCCTCGATCGAGGGTGTGACGATCAAGTCACCGGTGGGGTCTTCGACCCGGTCGTCGACGCGATAGACATTGTCGTCATAGAGAAGATCGAGCCCGGCCGTCAGGTGCAGGCCGAGCGTATCTATGCGCTTGTCATCATCCTGGGCCTGCGCCGTGGAGGGCAGGCCGGCGAACAGCATTGCGCCGCCAAGAGCGGCCATGGCGGCCGCATGCGGCCATGCAAAATCATTTGCTGCGGGCGCACAGGGGCGCGCCCGCAAACACGGGTTATGGGCATTATCCAAACGCATGAATCCTTATTGCATTGCAGCAACAAGGGGCATGCTAATCGTATTTTTACGTAATGCACACGGGTCCGGACGCGACTTGTCGCGCCAAAACAACGGCTCGTTTCATCGACGAAAGGAGCCGTTAACAGCCGATCCTGGCTGTTAATCTGAGGGCAAGGAAACTGGCCCCGATCAGAAGATCAGATAAGCGATCGCGCCGATTGCCGCGCAGAAGGCGAGGATGCCCGCCCAGCGCGAAACAAACTGAATCGGCCCTTCCGCGCGGTCGGCGATCGACAGCACATGGCCGTTTTCGGGGAGATCGCGGACGGCGATGCCCGCATCGGAAAAGGAGGTTTTCGCTGCGGCAACTGCCGCCAATTCATCAGCCACGACCGTCATCCTGGGAACTTTATGAACGGTCGTTAATATAGGATTTTAGGGTTCACAAATAGTTTACATCGGCATGAAAGCCGGCTCAGCTCATCGCAAAAGCCGGCTTCTGATGCTGAAAATCCTCAATCCTGGTCAAAGCCCCTGTAAACATTGGGGCTTCGCCAGCAGGCGGGATCAATAGGCGTTGCGGTGAACCAGCACGCGGGCCGTGCCGACCAGGATGCCGATGTCGCGCATCAGGCTCCAGCCATGCAGATATTCCAGATCCGCCTCGACCCGGTTCAGAATGTCGCGACGGGTTTCGGTCGCGCCGCGGAAGCCGCGGATCTGGGCCAGGCCGGTGATGCCGGGCTTGAGCGCATGGCGATGCCAATATTGGCGGTCGACCTGCCAGAACAGCTGGTCCTCGGCGGTCGAGCCCAGCGCATGGGGGCGCGGGCCAACCAGGCTCATCTCGCCAAGCAGCACGTTGAGGAGCTGGGGCAGCTCGTCGATGCTGGTGCTGCGGATGAAGCGGCCGACGCGGGTGATGCGGTTATCGTCGCGCTGGGTCGAGGTGGCGCCGGCGGTGTCGCACTGTTCCACCCGCATGCTGCGGAACTTGAGGATGTGGAACAGGCGGTTGCCGCGGCCGATCCGTTCCTGACGGAAGAAGACCGGGCCCGGCGAGTCCAGCCGGATGGCGACGGCAACGGCGATCATCAGCGGCGCCAGCGCGATCAGCACCGGCACGGTCAGGATGATGTCGAGCAGCCGCTTCTTGGCGCGGTTGGCAAGATTGAGCGGGCCGCGGGCGACCACCAGCGTCGACACGCCGCGATGGCTCTGGACCGCGAGCGGCGCCATCGGGTCGAGCTCCGGCACGATGATCTCGCCCAGGATATTGCCGCCCTTGAGCATCTGCGCCCAGTCGGCCTTGCGCTCCAACGGGCAGGAAATGACCACCCGATCGAAATCGCGCAGCAGCATGCCCAGGCGATGCAGCATATAGGGATCGTCCAGATCGGCGCGCAGGCCGAGCGTCGGTGCATCCACGATCGTCATGCCGTTGACATCGTCGGGGATCAGGCCGTCGTCGATGATCAGCAGCTGGGCGAACAATCCTTCCGCGAAATGGCGACGAACGGCGCGGACGACCAGCACCCGCTGCATCACGATCAACGCGCCGCTGAAGAACAGGCCGGTGCTGATCCCCAGGCGCGAGAAATTGTCGGTGACCTTCAGCGAGAAGACGACCAGCAGGAAGATCAGCAGGGTTCCGGCGAAGGCCATTACTGCACTGCGGCATGAAGCCGTCATGCTGGTCAGGCAACGCGGGTTATAGGCCTGGTTGTGAAAGGCGATGGTGCCATAGACCAATATCCCGCCGGCGAGCGGTTGCCAGACCTCCATCGACAGGATCGGAATGCCGGCCACGCGCAGGCCGATGACGAACCCTGCGGCCAGGGCCATCATGTCTGCAAGCAGCAGAACCAGGCTAAGCCACAGGCGCGCGTTCCGCTGGAAAGCGGCGGTGGCGGGCTGGCGACTGGGGGTTCCTGCAATCGCCAGATCTATTTTGGACATCGGCAACCCTTTAAATGCGTCGTGACGTCATGGTCCGCCCGCCCGTCATCAGACGGTGGCGATCTTTCCCCAGGACATCCGCTGCCTTTGATTTATGTTGCGTAGCAGCAGGACATAGTTGCTCGGTTGTTACAATTGGCGGAGGGATATTCGGACGCACATTTCCGACGATCCGTTGAACGCACAATTTTCATCCTGCCGCCCCTTCGTTCTGTCGCAGGGAAAGTCGATCAGACGCGGTGAGAGGCCTTGCCGGCCTGATGGAAACGACGTCGAATCAAATCGCTCAGCGAAACAGCCACCAGCCGATCAGAAGCAGTGCGCCGACAAGGGCTATGGGGCCGGCCCAGCGCGACAGGAACTGCACGCCGGCTTCGGCCAGATGATGGGGGAAAGGCCAGATTCTGGGGCCATCCGCATCCTCGCCATGATGCGGGACGGGATCATGCCGTGGCGCCGACCGGGCGCTGTCGTGTCCGGCGTTGCGATCCTGTGGTGGCGGAAACAGATCGACCATCATCATTCCCGATGCGATGCGAGAATAGCGACCGCAGATCACGATAACCTGCGGCCGGGCAAAGATAAACCATTATCCCCACCCGGCCGCGTTCGGTTCAATAGCGGAAACGGGCCGACGCATAGACGGTGCGTCCCGGTTCGGGAAAACCATCCGTCAGCGTGTAATAGTCATCGAACAGATTGCGCCCACCAATGCTGAGGTCGATCTGGTCGGTCAGCGCCAGATCGACGCGCAGGCTGGCATTCACATAGGCGCCGGTGCGGTAATAGCGGGCTGGCTGCGACGCCGGGGTTGCGGTGAACAATGTCCAGCGGTTCGACGCCAGATCAACGCTCGGGGCGATGTGCAACCGTTCGACCGGTGCCCAGTCGAGATAGGCAAAGCCCTTGTGCGTGGGAACGCCGGTGGGGCGGAAGCGCGCGTTGGACGGATCGGTCAGGTCGCGCTTGATGCCGGTATAGTTGATGCCCGCGTCCAGCCCCGGCAGCAGCGACGCCGACGCCGACAGTTCGATGCCATAATATTCACCCTTGCCGACATTGCGGCTCTGGCTGAGGTTGGTGAGGGCGCAGCCCGTGGTCGGCACGGCGGGCGGCGTGGTCGATGCCGTGCAGGGATAGGCCGGCGTCGGCACGCTGAAGATCGCGTCCCGCACCCAGCTGTAGAAGAGCGCGCCTTCCAGGCGGATGGATCCCTGGCTCCAGCTTCCGCCGATCTCCGCATTGGTCGCCCGTTCCGCCTTCAGGTCGGGGTTGGGAATGGCGGTGTTGAAGCGCTGGCTGAACCGTTCAAAGATGGTCGGGAAGCGGGCACGCGATGACAGGCTGGCGTGGAGCGACAGCGCATCGCTCGCCTGCCAGTCGAACCGGCCTTGCGCATTCCAGGTGTCGGCGTCCCTGCGCGGATAATTGTAGATGACCGATGGCGTGCCCGACGTGCCGAGCGGGGCGCCATATTCCTCGGCCCGTTCAAGATTGCGCCAGTCATAGCTGCCACCCAGGGTGAAGCGAAGCGTCGGGCTCAGCGCCAGCTCATTTTCCAGTGCGATGGAATAGGTGGCCTCGCTCTGGGTCTGTTTCGGCTCCGTGGTGGCGACGCCGGCCGTCGAAAAGCTGGTCTGGAACTCGACATGCTCATCATGGCGATAATGGAAGGCGAGGCGCAGCGTGTCCGCGTCGGTTGCGGTGAAATCCAGTTGGGCCGATCCGCCCCAGGCCTTGTCCTCATAGGGGCTGTCGAAGGCGTAGGGTCGGCTCTGCGTGGTTTGCGTCCGGTCGTTGAAGGAGCGGAGCATCGAATCGAACTGGTTGTAATAGGCGCGGGTCTTGAGCGTCGCCCGGTCGCCCAGCGCCGTGGTCGACAGGAAATAGACGCTGGTGATGTCCCAGGACGGCCAGTCCCAGAAACGGGCCGTGGTGACCGTGTCGCTGATATGCAGCGGCGCGCTCTTCGATCCTTCCTGATGGGTATAGCTCAGCGCATATTCGTCGGTGGCATTGGGGGTGAAGCCGAGCTTGGCATTGACCCGCCAGTCTTCCGCCCGTGAAAAGTCGCGCGCGCCGCCATCTTCCAGCGTGGGCACACGCGGTGTGAAGCCATTGGGCAGGTCCCAATGATCGGTGAAGCTACGGGCATAGCTGGCCTGCGCATACCAGAGATCGTGCCGGGTGCCGACCTTGGCCGACGTGGTATAGCCAGCATAGTCCATGTCATTGTCGAAGCTGACCTGTCCGCGAAGATCGATGTCGAGCGCTTTGGTCGGTTTGCTGGTCACCAGATTGATGGCGCCGCCCATGGCGCCGGGTCCGTCCAGCACGGAGGCATAGCCCTTGGCCACCTGGACCTCGGCAATGTCGGTGGTCAGGAAGCGGCCATAATCGAGCCGGTTGTCGGCGGGCAGATAGACACGGATACCATCGATCGAGAGCGGCACCTGGAACCGGTCGAAGCCACGCACGAAGACCAGCCGCTCGTTGCGGGTGCCGCCGCTGTTGCCGGCGGACACGCCGGGCATGAGGTTGACGGCATCGTCGAGCGAGGTGCGGTTGAAACTGTAGATGGCATCGGAGGACAGGGTATTGCCGTCAATCTCTATCCCGCTGGTGCGGGGGGCGGTGACGATGATCTGGCCGAGCGAGAAGCGATCGCTGTCGCCGGTCGCGTCGGGCGCGCCCTGCGCCGCTGCCGTCGCGGTCCAGCAGCAGGCGCTGGTCAGCAAAATGCGCATCATGGTCTGTCGCATGAAAATCCCCCTATTCTTGGTCGTTCGACTCGCTATATCCCGCCGTATATAGTTTTGCTTTCGGGAGGGAAGCCCGTGCGTCAGCCTCTGTTCCTGCTGTTCCCGGCCCTGTGCGCGGCCTTGGTGCCGGCATCGGCCTTCGCGCAAATGTCGGGCATGCCGGCCTGCGCTGCCCCGGCCGATCCGCCGGCGGAGATGGCATCCTGGCGCGCGCCGCAGCCGATGAAGGCGGCGGCCGATGCCAAGGGAGCCGGCAAGGCTGGCCTGAAAGCCGGGCAGGCGGTGACGCTGACCCTGCTGCCGACGCCCAGGATCAGCTATCCGCTTCGGCCGGCCAAGCCCGGCGGCAGTGTCAGCTTCGGTGGCATCGTCCATTTCACCGTCGATCAGCCCGGCACCTGGCGGGTGGCGCTGAGCAGTGGCGCCTGGGTCGATGTGGTGAAGGACGGCACCGCCGCGACCTCGACCGCGCATGGCCATGGCCCCGATTGCACCGGCATCCGCAAGATGGTCGATTACAGCCTGGAACCAGGCGACTATATCCTGCAACTCGCGGCCAATGGCGATCCGCAGATGACGATGCTGGTGACCCGCCTGCCGTGAAGCCGGCGCGCTGGCCGCTATTGCTCGCGACGCTGCTGCTGATCGGGGCGGGGCGGCCGTGGCATTGGAGCTTGGCCCTGGGCGAAGCACCGCCCCCGGTCCCGGTCGGCAACGCAATGAGCGGGGCGAAGGTCGAGCTTGGCCGCCGCCTTTTCTATGACGCCGACCTGTCGGCCAATGGCACGTTGAGCTGTGCCGGATGCCATGAGCAGCATCGCGGCTTTGCCGACGGCAATCGCACGCGGCCCGGCGTCCATGGTGATCCGGGCCTGCGCAATGTGCCGGGCCTGGCCAATGTCGCCTGGTTTCCGCGCCTCACCATGGCTGATCCGGCGATCACCAGCCTGGAGGCGCAGGTCGCCGTGCCGCTGCTCGGCGAGCATCCCGTCGAAATGGGGATGAAGGGGCTGGAGGCGGAACTTCCGCGTCGGTTGGGCGCCGATGCCTGCTATCGCCGGATGTTCGCGCGCGCTTTCCCGGACCGTCGCGGCCGGATCGACATCTCGACGGTGTCGGCGGCGCTGGCGGCGTTCGAACGCACGCTGATTTCGCGTGACAGCCCCTATGATCGCGATCGACGGGGGCAGGCCGATGCCCTGTCGATGTCGGCCCGGAAGGGCGAGCGGCTGTTCGCGGACAAGGGCTGTGCGTCATGTCACGCGGGTCGAGATTTCAGCGACGGGGCCTATCATCGGCTGGAACCGGCGACGACCACCGATCTGGGGCTGGCGGAGAAGACGGGGCTCACCAATGATGCCGGGCGTTTTCGCACGTCGCCGCTCCGCAATGTCGCGGTGACCGGTCCCTGGTGGCATGATGGGTCCGCGCAGACGCTGGATGCGGCGATCCTGCGCCATGGCCAGAAACTGACCGACGCCGAACGGATCGCGATCAGGGCTTTCCTCGACAGCCTGACCGATCGGACTTTCCTCACCGATCCACGCTTCGCCATGCCGGACGAAGCCTGCGGCAAGAAACTATGAAAGAACGACGGGCAGGGGGATCGGCCGCAGCAGGGCGTCAAGCTGGCCCTGCGCCCGTCCTCCCGTCGCGGTGAGCGCCGCCTCTTCCAGCGCGCGATAGGCGGCCAGCACGGCCTGCCCTGCTTCCGTCACCCGCGCGCCACGATCACGGCCGCCGCCAGCGACCGTCTCGACCAGCCGGTCGTTCCAGCAGCGGTTCATCGTATCAACCAGCAGCCAGCTGCGCCGATAGCTCATGCCCAGCGCCCGCCCGGCCGCCGATATGGAGCCGTGCAGCGCGATCGCGTCTAGCAGATCGGCCTTGCCCGGTCCCATGGCGATCTCGTCCCCGCAAAGGATCTGGATCTTGAGCTTGAGCGTTCCGGTCTGCATGGCCCTGCCTGATTGCGTGCGATTTTCTCCTCTTAGCCCGTTGTCGCAGGTTCAGCGAGGGGGTGGCATGGCCCGCATTTGCTGCCGCCTTGGAATTGCCGAATTCCTGTGGGACAGGCGCAATGGTCGCCGAAAAACATAGATAGCCGGATAGAGAGACATGCCCCAGCCTTCCGCCCCGATCCAGATTGCGCGCCTGCGCCAGCCGATCGGCCTGTTGATCGGAACGGCATTGGGGGCTGCATTGCTGACGCCGGGCCTTGCGGCCGAGCCTGCCCCGTTCGAGCTGACCGGGCCGGACCTCAAGGTCAGCGTGACCCGTGGCACGACCAGCTTGCCGATCAGCCAGGTGCCGAGCCTGCGGGCCGGCGACAAGCTGCTGATCGAGCCGAACCTGCCCAAGGAACAGGGCGCCAATTTCGTGCTGATGTCGGCCTTTCTGCGGGGCGCGACCAACCCGCCGCCCAAGGACTGGATCGACAGCGCGGAGACATGGAAGAAGAAGGACAAGGATCGCCGCCTCGCCCTGACCGTGCCGGACGGCGCACGACAGATGGTGCTGTTCCTGGTGCCCGAGACCGGCGGTGGCGAGGGCACGGTCAGTGATGCGGTGCGCGGCAAGCCGGGCGAGTTCGTGCGGGCTACGCAGGAACTCAATCAGGCGTCGCTTGATCGCTCGCGGCTGGATGCCTTCATGACGGCGATCCGGACACAGGAAAACAGCCATCCCGAATTCCTGCGCAGCGTCGCGCCGGCGCTCGCGCGCAGCCTGTCGATGAAGCTCAACGAGGATTGCCTGTCCAAGGTGATCGAGCTTCAGGCGGCCTGTCTGCTGGAGAATAAGGATCAGCTGGTCCTCGCCGATGTTCACAGCAGTTCGATTGCCGAGACGCTGAGCGGCACGCCGACCGACCTGGCCCTGCAACTCGCGTCCACGCGTGAGGCGGGCTATGGCTATTACAGCCCCTATATCGGCGTGGTGCGCGATCTGGCCCGGATGTTCGGGGCCTTCAGCAGCCCCAGCTTCGAATATCTGCCGACCGTCAGCCTGCGCCGCGACGACAATATCGGGCTGATGCTGAACAAGGCGCCGTCCTTTGCCAAGCCCAAGTCGGTGATGGTGGTCGGCATGCCCTCGATCGAGGCGGACAGCCCGCCACGCTTGCGCAGCGGTGCGCAGGCGCCGATCTGCGCGGCATTGCCCGGCACGGTGCTGCCGGTCGAGGGGGCGCCGCTCATTTATTCGACCAGCTATGCGCGCGGCATGACGGTGCAGTTGAAGGCGGCGTCCGGCCAGACGATCGAATATCCGCTGGAAGCGCGCGCCGATCGCGGCGGTTATGTGATCCGCGCCGATGGTCCCTGGCCGGCTGACTTCAGGGGATCGATCGAGGCTCATGTCTATGGTCAATGGGGGTTCGACCGGTTCGAAGGCCCCGATTACATCCTGCAGCGGCCCGATGATGCGGCCTGGCAGGTGAAGGGCGAGGCGCCGACGCTGGTGGTCGGCCGCGACAATGGCCTGACGCTGACGGGCGGTGCGCCAGCTTGCGTCGAAAGTGTCACCCTGCGTCAGGGTAATGCAGCGGCCCAGGCGATCGGCTGGAAGGTGCAGGGGCGCGACGCGCTGGACCTGACCCTGCCGCTTGCCGATCGGCGCACCGGACCTGTCACTGTCGATGTCAAATATCAGGGCGTCGCCAAGCCTTTCTCCGTGCCACTGCGCGCTTATGCCCAGGCGAGCAAGCTGGACGGGCTGACCGTGCATCAGGGCGATAATTGGGGAGAAATGACGGGGCAACGGCTCGATCAGGTGGCGAGCGTCGACCTTGGCGGGCGTAGCTGGAAACCCGATGGCCTGACGCGCGACGGTTCGGTCGATCGGCTGCGTCTGACGGCCGCCGGCGAGGGGGCTGTGCCCGCCGAAGGCGCCAGCGCTCGCGTGCAGCTGGAGGATGGGCGGACGGTATCCGTTCCGGTCACGATCGCTCCCGCGCGGCCCCGTGTGACCCTGCTCAACAAGAGCGTCACGCCCGCTGCGGCAACGGGGCTGCCGGTGACGCTGGGCGGATCGGATGTGCTGCCCAATAACGGCCGCCTGGTCTTTTCCGTGCAGGCGCAGGACGGCACCAGATTGGCCATGACCGATGCGATCGAGGTGTCGACGCAGGATGGCGGCGCCAGCGTCCGGCTGACGGCCGGTTCCGGCCTGCAACTGCAAAGTCCGCAGGTGATGGTGGCGACCCTTGATCCGGCGGCGCTCGGCCCCGCCTTTGGCCCGCTGCAATTCCGCATCGTGCGGGGCCGCGAACAGGGGGATTGGCAGCCGCTGATGCCGCTCGCCCGCCTGCCGCGGATCGAGGCGGTGGATTGCGCGGGCCAGGAGCAGAAGGATCAGGGCTGCACCATCAAGGGACGCGACCTGTTTCTGGTCGATGCCGTTGCCGGCAATCCCGCCTTCGATCAGCCGGCGCCGGTGGCGCAGGGCTTCACCGGATCGACCCTGACGGTCCCGGCGCCGACGGATGGCAAGCTTTATGTCCGCCTGCGCGACGCGCAGGGCGCGATGCTGGTGGTGCAGGCGCCATCACCCGCCGCCTGATCGCCTTCCCGATCACGGCTGGCCACGCTAGGCTGGCCGAATAGAATGATTTCGAGGCCCGAATGACCGTCATTGCCGCCTATCTCTATCGCAACGGCCAACGCGTGCGCGAAGTGTCGATCACCGAACGGATCGACTGCGCCGAAGACAAGTCGGAATTCGTCTGGATCGGCGTTGCCAGCCCGACGGCCGAGGAAATGCGGACGCTGCAGCAAAATTACAATCTCCATCCGCTGGCGGTGGAGGACGCGATCAAGGCGGATCAACTGCCCAAGGTCGACATTTATGGCGAGCAACTGTTCGTGGTGGCACGGACTGCCCATGTCGAGGAGCGGGCGATCGCCTATGGCGAGACCGCGATCTTCGTCGGCCACAGCCATATCATCAGTGTCCGCCATGGTTCGGCGCGCGGGCATATCGAGCTGCGTCATGCGCTGGAGGCGGTGCCGGACCGACTGGCCCATGGCGTCGATTATGTGCTGCACGCCATCCTCGACTTCATCGTCGACGGCTATCTGCCGATCGTCGAGGGGATCGAGGAGGAAGTGCTGACGATGGAGCAGCACACGGTCGACAATTTCCTCGGCCGCGACGAGATCACCCGCATCTTCAACCTGCGGCGCCAGTTGATCCGTTTCCAGCGCATATTGGGGCCGATGCAGGAGGTCGCGACCAAGTTCGTCAAGATCGACCTGCCCTGCATCGACCCGGAAACCCGACCTTATTTCAGCGATGTGCGCGACCATGTGAGGCGGGTACAGACGATGGTCGACGATCTGCGCGAGGTGCTGAATTCCGTCTTCGAGTTCAGCAATTTGCTGGAACAGCAGCGCACCGGCACGATCACCCGTCAGCTTGCCGCCTGGGCCGCGATCCTGGCGGTGCCGACCGCAATCGCCGGCATCTACGGCATGAATTTCGAGCATATGCCCGAGCTCAAGACCCGCTACGGCTATTTCGTCGTACTGGCGGTGATCCTGCTGATCTGTTCGATCCTCTACCGGCGTTTTCGCAAGCTCAACTGGCTCTGATCGCATCGCCCCGCCGAAATGGGGCCGCGGTCACTTGACCTATTCGGACAGGCGGTGCCAGCCTGTCCGAATGGAAGGTCAGGCGATGGATGAGAGGCGCGACGCGTTCGAGGCGATCAATGCGCATATGCTGCGGTTCCTGCCGGAGCTGGTGGCGGAACTGGGCGGCGAGGCGCCGGACAGCGGTGATGCGTTGCCCAGCTATCGCCAGACGATCGCGCTGATCGAGGATGCGGCGCATCGGCTTGGCTGCCCGGATTTCGGCATGCGTCTTGCCCTGCGGCAGCGCGGCGTTGACCTGTTCGGGCCGCTGGGCGACGCGATGCGCAACGCGCCGACCTTTGGCGCGGCGATCGATTATGTGTGCAGCCATAATTATGCGCACAGCCTGGCGGCTTCGGTCTGGCTGCGCCGCTTTCCCTCGGTCCGCCATGTCTTCGTCGGGCACGACATATTGCTCGACGGCGTGCCCAACCGGGCGCAGGCGATGGAGCATATCCTGCTGGTCGGCCATCTTTTCGCGATGGAACTGACCGGTGGCCGGGCACGGGCGCGACGGGTGCATTTCCGTCATCAGCCAATCTCGCCGGCGCGCATCTATCGCCGCTATTTCGGATGCCCGGTCCATTTCGGCCAGAATGAGGACGGGATCAGCTTTTCCGAGCGCGACATGGCAAGCCCGGTGATCGACCGGGACGCTGCGGTCTTCGCCGCCGTCACCGCCTATATCGAACGCGAATTTCCCTATCGCCACCCGCCGCTGCATGCGCAGGTGCGCGGCATCGTCATGCAATGGCTGTGGACCGCCCATTGCTCGAATGATCGGGTCGCAGCCGAACTGGGGCTGCACCCACGCACGCTGCACCGCCGGCTGGCGACGGAGGGGACGAGTTTCCAGAAGATCAAGGACGAGGTGCGACGTGACATATTGCGCTACTATCTGGAGCAGACCGACATGGACTTCGCGCATGTGTCGGAGAAGCTCGGCTTTTCCGAACAGTCGGTGATGACGCGCAGCTGCAATCACTGGTTCGGCGCGTCACCCACGCGGTTGCGGGCGCGGTTGCACGCGCCCGCCTGATCCTTCAGCCCGCAATCGAGGTGCGGTGCATCATCCGCCCGGAATCGCGGGCATAGGGCACCACCCGGTGCAGCGCGCCGGTATTGCTCCAGATGACGAAATCGCCGGCCTGCCACTGATGCTGATAGACGAAATCGGGCTGGGTCGCCCATTCGTTGAGCCGGGCGATATAGGCGCGGCCATAGGCCAGCTCCATGCCGACGATCCGGTCGGCGGTGGACCCGACGATCAGGCTCTTGCGGCCATTCTTGTGGGTCTGGACCAGCGGCCTTTCCTTCTCGACGCCGATCGCCAGCTTGCCCTTTTCCGCTTCGGGAATGGCGTCGGCGATCGAGCGCAGGCTGGCGGCGACGCTGTGGATGATGCGCAGATCCTCGATCTCGGCGCGCTGCGCTTCGGGCATCTGTTCATAGGCGGCGAAGGTGTTGGCGAATTCGGTCTGGCCGCCCTTGGGCGCCAGGCGCCGGGCCGAGAGCAGGGTCGCGAGCGGTGGCGGCATCTCCATCGGCATGCCGTCCATGTGCCAGAAGAAGGTGCCCAGCACATATTCGGGCGCGCGGTTGATCTTGCGATCGAGCGTCACCTGATAGACGTCCTCGTCCTTGTTGGTCGTCGCCTCGCTGGTGAGGTTGAGCCGCCCGCCGAGCAGGTCGGTGAAGGCCAGTTGCTCCTCATTGGTGAAATGGACCTGCGGCATGACCAGCACGGTCCGTTCCTCCAGCATGTCGCGACACTGGGCGACAACCTCGGGATCGAACAAGGCCTCCCGATCGGCCTCGACCAGCGCGCCGATCAGCGGCTTGACCGGGCGGAAGGTGACGCGGCTCTTGTGAATGACGTTCATGATCCTGCTCCTTCGATCTCAACCCTGTTCGGCGGCCATGCCGGAAAAGCCGATGCAATAGCCGCCATCGACCGGCAGCAAGGTGCCGGTGATGTAGGACGCCTCGTCACTGGCGAGGAACAAGGCGGCATTGGCGATCTCGCTGGCGAGGCCCCATCGGTCCATCGGGATACCGGGCACGCGGAAGATGCCCGGCGGCGGTTCGGGATGGTCCTTGGCCATCGGCACCAGCCCGGTCCAGATCGATCCGGGCAGCACGGCGTTCACGCGGATATTGTGCGCGGCATAATCGAGCGCGGCGCATTTGGTCATCTGGCTGACCCCGCCCTTGGCGGCGGCATAGACGCCATGCCCCTTCCATCCGACCATGCCAGTGGCCGATCCGATATTGACGATCGCGCCGCCGCCGCTCTCCAGCATGGCGATCACGCCATATTTCATACCCAGAAACACGCCCTTCAGATTGACAGCATGGACTCGGTCCCAATTATCGCTGCTCTGTTCGTGCAGCGGCATGATGCCGCCGCCGAAGCCGGCATTGTTGACGAGGATGTCGACCCGGCCAAAGGCGTCGCAGGCGGTGGCGATCATCGCCTGCACGTCCGCTTCCTCGGCCACGTCGACATGCAGGCCGATCGCGCCGTTGCCGATCGCCGCAGCCACATCGTCCTGCGCGCCGCTGATGTCGGCGCACAGCACCCGCGCACCTTCCTGTGCGAAGCGCTGCGCCATCGCCTTGCCCATGCCTGATCCTGCGCCGGTGATGACCGCGCTCTTGCCCGCCAGCCTCATGGCATCGGCTCCGTGTCGATGGTCGGCTGGATCAGGATGCGGCTCACATTGGCGCGGCGCGGCAGGCTGACGGCCAGCAATATGCCCGCAACGATATCGTCCGGCGCCATCGCCCCGTCCTTGTGGGTGTGCTGCTGGATCATGTCGCGCCATTGCGGGTCGGAGATGGAGCTGGCGATCTCGGTCGCGGTGGCGCCCGGTTCGATGATCGACACGCGGATGCCGGCCTGGCCGCCCTCCTGCCGCAGGCTTTCGGTGAAGCCGGTCAGGCCGAACTTGCTGGTCGAATAGGCGGCAAAGCGCCAGCCCGAGCGGCGCCCGGCGGTCGAGGAGATGTTGACGATGTCGCCGCTGCCCTGTGCCTTCATCACCGGGAAGGCGGCGCGGCAGGCATGGATGGTGCCCATCAGGTTGATGTCGATCACCCGCTGCCACTGGTCGCTGGTCAGGCTTTCGATCCCGCCCGCCTCGTTGACGCCGGCGGAGTTGATGAGAATGTCGAGCCGGCCGAACCGCGCCACCGTGTCGGCGACGGCGGCTGCTGCATCTGCCTCGACCGAGACGTCGCCGGGCAGGGCGAGCGCGGTGCCGCCTGCTGCCTCGATCCGGGCGACCAGCGCGTCGAGCCGATCGCGACGCCGTCCGTTGACAGCGATGTTGACACCCTCAAGCGCCAGCGCGAGCGCTGCCGCCTCGCCAATGCCGGAGGATGCGCCGGTGATCAGCGCGACCTTGTTTTCCAGTGCTGCCATGACCTCTCCTTGCCCCGCTGGCCTGTGCTCGACCGCGATGCTGAACAGGTTATTAGCAGGTGTTGGGTGAGGGGGGCGATGGTGGAGCCGGCGATAGCGCCGGGGCGATCATTTGGCTTCGAGCTGGTCCAGCATGGCCTCGATCATCGCCAAGGCTTGGTCATGGCCTTCGGTCAGGCCAAGCGCCGTTTCGCTGACCAGCATGCGGGCGAGCGAAGCGGCGATCATCACCAGGCCGCTGGCCTGACCTACCTGATCGGCGGGGAGCAGCGCCGCGACGGCCTGCGCCTGATGCGCGCGGAACGCCTGGGCGGCGGTGACGATCTCGGCCCGCACCGCCTCGCGATGATGGGCGATGGCGCTGAGTTCGGCCGCGAGCGCAGCGGTGGAGGGATCGCGCATCATGTCCCACATGGCGCGCAGCGGGCTAGGCGCGGCGAGGGCCTCGGCGAAGCGGGTCATGCGCCGCTCGTTGATCCGCTGCACCACGGCGCGGAGCAGATCGTCCATGGTGCGGAAATAATAATAGAGAAGCTGGGTCTTCAAGCCCGCCTGCTGCGCCACCTGCCGCGCGGAAATGCCATGTTCGCCGACCTCTGTCAGGATCGCTTCGGCCGCGTCGATGAAGCGGGCGCGGTTCTGCGATCCTTCGGCGCCAAGTCTGCGAGCGGTAGCCATATCGTCCTTTCCATCCTTCTCCGCCTTCGCTTCTGGGCAATTTTGCGAGGCGCGGCAATGGCCGGGCGCCTGTCCATTTTGGTCAAGTCGCGGTGCCGGGGCGTCGCTAGCCTTGGCGTCAAACAAGGCATTTGCGGAGAGACGATCCATGACCAGCCCGACGCTCGATTGTTCGGATATCGACAATTATCTGGGCAAGCCGATCCAGCCCGCGCGGATGGTCGAGCCGATCAACAATGGCGATATCCGCCGCTGGGTGCAGGCGATGCATTATCCCAACCGGCTCCATTATGACGCGGGTTATGCCGCGCAGAGCCGCTGGGGCGGCATGGTCGCGCCGCAGAGCTTTGCCGTGACGATGGACTGCGCCCATGGCTCCGCGCCGTCCTGCATCGGCCGCGTGCCCAATTCGCACATGCTGTTCGGTGGCGATGAATGGTGGTTCTATGGCCCGCGCATGGTGGCGGGCGACCGCATCCTCAACGAACGCATCCCGTTCGACTATACGGTCAAGGATACCAAGTTCGCCGGCCCCACCTGTTTCCAGCGCGGCGATAATTTCTATTATAACCAGCAGGGCGACCTGATCGCCAAGCAGCGCTCCACCTCGATCCGCTACAGCCAGGAAGCTGGCAAGGACAATGTGCCGACCGAGGGTTTTGACGATCCGGTCTGGACCGATGATCAGCTGGAGGAACTGGAAGCGCGCAAGATGCAGTGGATCCAGATGCTGCATGACCTTGGCCATGACCGGCGCTGGTGGGACGATGTGACGGTCGGTGCGGCGCTGCCAGAACGGGTGGTCGGCCCGCATTCGATCGTGTCCTTCGCGACCGAATGGCGATCCTATATCTTCACCCAATGGGGCGGCACCCACCGGCGCACCGACCTCGACATGGAGGCGCTGGGCTTCGTCAAGGAAATGGCGGGGCATGAGAATGACCCGGTGATGGAGGCGATCAATCCCGAATTCACCGACGGTGCCTATGTCGGCCCGTCGCGTGGCCATCTCTTCCCGCGCTGGGCCCGCTTCATCGGCATGCCGCGCGGCTATGGCTATGGCGCATCGATGGGGGCGTGGATCACCGATTATTTCGCCGGTTGGGCCGGGGAATGGGGGATGATCCGCCATTCCGCCTGCAATTATCGCAGCCCGGCGCTGACCGGCGACATCACCATCACCACCGGCACCATCCTCGACAAGTTCGTGGATGAGGACGGCCGGCACATGGTGCAGGTCGATTGCCGCATGGCCAATCAGGCGGGGGCCGTACTGGCCACGGCCAAGGCGGAGATCGAACTGCCCAAACGGCCGGCCTGATCCGTCTGGTCAAGCGCGCCGCGCTGTGGGATAGCGCGGCGATGGATTTAGACGATCAGTTTCGCCATTATTTCGGCACCGACGACCTGGCCAGCGTACCGCCCGAGGGCATGGCGGCCGGGATCGAGCGGATGCAGGTGGCCTTCGGGCTGGAGACCGACCGCCCCCGGCGCTTCGCCCTGTGGACGTTGCTCTACATGCTGGGCGCGGCGCCTGATCTGGATGTCGCCTTCGAGGATGAAGCCGATCGCAATGCCGCGCGCGACGTGATGGACATGCTGGACGAATAGGCCGCAGGCGCGATGGAGAAAGGCATAACCCGCGCCGGCAGGAAGGAACGCGCATCGGCGCGCGGCGCCCTATTGGCCGCGACCGAGAGGCTGATGGTCGAGGAGGGCTATGCCGCCGTCACCACCCGGCGCGTGGCCAAGATCGTCGGGGTAACACCGGCGCTGGTCCATTATCATTTCGCGACGACCGACGACCTGCTGCTGGCGCTGTTCCGCAGCCTGTCGGCCCGGTTCAAGGAGGAACTGGCGAACCGGCTGGATACGCCCGATCCGCTACGCGCGCTGTGGCAGCTCAATTCCGATCCGGATGGCAGCGCGATCGTGCTGGAGTTCATGGCGCTGTCCAACCATCGCAAGGCGATCCGCCAGGAAATCGCCGCCTTCGTCGAGGAATTGCGCGATATCCAGACGCGGGCGATCGGCGCGGCCGATGGCGCGGGGCTGTCGCCTGTGGGGCTTTCCGTGCTGGCGGCGGGCATGGCCCGGTCGATCGTGATGGAGCAGAGCCTGGGCGTGACGCTGGGCCATGACGAGGCGCTGGCCATGGTGGAGGCGCTGATGCGCCATGCGACCGGCAAGGATGCCGATGGGCGAGGCACCTGACAGATTAGCCGGCGCGACAATGCGCGCCGGCCTTACTCTTATTTCTTCACCGGGATCTTGTTGAGATCGGCCTGCACCTTGGCAAGCGCGGCGTCGGTCAGCGTGTCCGCGGCATATTGCTGCACGCCCTTCAGCGTCATCGAACGCGCCATGTCGATCTGCGGATTGGCGGTGAAGCCCGGCAGATTCTTGTCGAGGACGGCCTTGGTCGCCGGATTGTCGAGCAATGTGCCGATGTCGGTCGTCTCCACGCTATAGGCCGGGGCGGGCGCGGCGGCAGGGGCCTGCGCCATGGCGATGTGCGGCGTGGTCGCAGCGAAGATCAGGCTGGTGGCGATCAGGACAGTTTTCATCGGCATCCTCTCAAGGCAACAGGTCTGGTCCCGACGTCCGGTGGCCGTGAGACGATCTGTATCATAAGCGCGCCCGAGCAGGCAGGGAACCGGGGCGTGATCCAACCGCCCCGGCGATGTTTGGTTCAGTAGCTGCCGCCGATCCAGCTGCGCACGACGGCGCCCTGGGCATCCAGTTGCAGCAGGTCGGCGCGCAGGCCGGGCGCGATGCGACCGGTTTCGGCGGCAAGGCCGAGGAAGGCGGCCGGGGCCGCCGATGCCATGGCGATGGCGCGTTCGATCGAGACGTCCAGCATGGCGACGCTGTTGTGGACGGCGGCGATCATGTCGAGATTGGAGCCCGCGAGCGTGCCGGCATCATCGGTGCAGGCGCCGTTGCGGACCAGGATATGGCGACCCTGGAGCATGAACTCGTCCGCGTCGGAGCCGACCGAGGGCATGGCGTCGGTGACGAGCATCAGCGTGCCTTCCGGCTTGCAGCGCAGCGCGATCTTGAGCGCGGTGGCGCTGACATGATGGCCATCGACGATGATACCGCAGGTCACGCTGTCCTGTTCCAGCGCGGCGCCGACGATGCCGGGCTTGCGCGATCCCAGTGGCGACATGGCATTATAGAGATGGGTGACGCCCGACAGGCCGGCCTCGACCGCGCCGATCATGTCCTCATAGCAGCCATTGCTGTGGCCTGCCGCGACGATCACGCCGCGCTCCACAAGCTGGCGCACCATGTCGGGCGAGGTCCGCTCGGGTGCCAGCGTAACGAGGGTGCTGCCGCGTTTGAGCGAAGACAGCACTTCCAGCCCCTCGGCATCGAGCGGGCGGATCTTGTCGCCGTCATGAATGCCCTTGCGCTCGATATTGAGATAGGGCCCTTCGATATGGATGCCGAGCACGCCCGGCACGCCGGCCTCGATCGCGGCGTCGACGGCGGCGACTGCCTGGCGGATGACGGCCAGATCGTCGCTGATGAGCGTCGGCAGGAAGCCGGTCGTGCCGAAACGCCGATGGGCGGCGCCGATCGCGGCGATGCCTTCGACCGTCGGAGCATCATTGAACAGCACGCCGCCGCCGCCATTGACCTGCGTATCGATGAAGCCGGGCACCAGCCGGTCGCCGCCCAGATCTCGCCGCGCGACATCGGCCGGGACATCGGCGTCGGGCAGGATCGCAGCAATGCGATTGCCCTCGATCAGCAGCGCCTTGCCGGCATGGAAGTGGCCGTCGATCAGGATCGACCCGTTGACCAGAGCGTGACGCATCAGAGGGTCTCCGTCACCTTGGCAAGGTGCGGGGGCTGGTCCGGGTTGAAGCCGCGCCGGACCGACAGTGCGTTGACCGCGCGGTAGAAGGCCTGGACCTGCAGCATCGGCTCGATCGCCGAATGGGCGGCGGGCACCGGCAGGTGGATGGCGCCATCCACCGGCTCGCCGGCGATCAGCACCTGGCCGCCGCGCGCAACGACCTCGCGCACCAGTTCATCGACGCTTTCGGCGGTCTCGTCCGCCTGGCGGAACACCAGCAGCGGGAAATCTGGACCGACCAGCGCCATCGGGCCATGCTTGACCTCGGCCGCGCTGAACGCTTCGGCATGGAGGCCGCTGGTTTCCTTGAATTTGAGCGCCGCTTCCTGCGCGATGCCAAAGCCGATGCCGCGGCCGATGACGTAGAGGCCGCGCGCGGTGGCGAGCTGTTCGACGAGCGGCGTCCAGTCGCAGGCCCAGGCCTGGGCGAGGAGGGCTGGGGCAGTCTCCAGCGCCGCCAGCAATTCCGCATCCTCGCTCCAATGGGCGGCAAGGTTCAGCAGGCTGGCGATCGATGCGATGTAGGATTTGGTGGCGGCGACGCTGCATTCCGGCCCGGCATGGAGCGGAAGCAGCGTATCGACCTGGCCGGCGAGCGGCGAGTCGGCGACATTGACCATCGCGACGGTCCTTGCGCCTGCGCTTTTGGCGGCATCGACCGTGGCCAGGATGTCGGGGCTCTTGCCCGACTGCGAGATGGCGATGGCCAGCATGTCGGCGAGCGCCGGGGCGGTGCCATAGACTGAGGCGATCGAGGGTGCGGCCGAGGTGGTCAGCAGGCCCAGGCGTGTTTCGAACAGATATTTGGCGAAGGTCGCCGCATGATCGGAACTGCCGCGGGCACAGGTGACGATGCCGCGCGGCGGATTTGCACGCAGGCTGGCGGCTAGCGCCTTGACCGTTTCGGCGTTGGCGGCGAACTGGCGGGCGATGACGGCGCCGGCCTCTGCGGCCTCGGCGAACATCAGGGTATCTTGCGGATTGAGCATCGTGTCAGGCATCTTTTCGGTCAGGCGCGCATGTCGAGTTCGGCAACAAAGTCATAGGCATCGCCCCTGTACCAGCTTTGCGTCGCTTCGATGACGCGGCCATCGTCCAGGAAGCCGCGCCGTTCGATGTAGAGGCCGGGCGCCCCTGCCTCGATGCCCAGCAGCTTGGCCTGCTCGGCGTTGAACAGGACGGCGCGCAGGCGCTGGAGGGCACGGACCGGACGGTTGCCGGCGGCTTCCAGGGCGGCATAGAGCGAGGCGCCGACGACATCGACACCGTCGAGGCCGAAGCCGGGAATGGTCGAATATTCGAGTGCCATCGCGACATCGTCGGCATAGCGGATGCGGTTGAAGCGGTAGACGGCTGCGCCGGGGCTGAGGCCCAGCGTCAGCGCGTCGTCGGGCGTCACCGCGCCGACGCTGCGGCCGAGCCACTCGCTGCGCACGGTGCGGCCGCGCGCAGCCATATCCTCGGAAAAGGAGGAGAGTTTGGCGAACTGCTTCTCGACCCGGTTGGCGACGAAGGTGCCGGCGCCCTGCTTGCGCACCAGCAACCCTTCCTCGACCAGGGAATCCAGCGCCTTGCGCAGGGTGATGCGGGACACCGAGAGTTCCGATGCCAGGTCGCGTTCGGGCGGCAGCGCCTCATTGGGCTTCAGTCGCTGGGTGCGCAGCGCTTCGCGCAGCGCGTCTTCGAGCCGGCGATAGAGCGGGCCACCGCCCAATGCGTCGAGCGGTCCAATCTGTTCGGCAAGCAGCGGCATCTCGTCTCCACCAGCATCTGTGTTGTTTGCACATTAAGACCAATTAAATACCATATGCCAGTGAAAAATTTCAAACGCCGTCACAATTTTGAAAATATCCCTCTTGACGGCGATATGACTTCGGCGGATGGTCTGCTTATTGGTATGCAGTTGGTCCGCCCAATTGGTGCCATGCATCAAATATAAATAAGGGGTGAGATATGGGGATTCGGACTTTTCTGGTCGGTACCGCCAGCGCCATCGCGCTGTTTTCCGGTGCCGCGCATGCGCAGGGAAGCGATGCTTCCGCGCCGGACGCCGATGCAAATGCCAGCGATATCGTCGTCACCGGCTATCGTGCCTCGCTCGCCAAGGCGATCGACGTCAAGCGGAACGCTGACGCGATCGTCGACAGCATTTCCGCCGAAGATGTCGGCAAATTCCCCAATACCAATGTCGCCGAAGCGCTGACGCTGGTGCCCGGCGTCACCGTCGACCGCCAGTTCGGCCAGGGCGAAAAAGTGTCGATCCTGGGCACCGATCCGGCGCTTAACCGCACCCTGCTGGACGGCCAGACCGTGGCATCGGCCGACTGGTTCATCCTCGACTCGCCGGGCCGCACCTTCAACTATGCGCTGCTCGCGCCGCAGCTGGTCGGCCGGGTCGATGTCTACAAGTCGCCCGAACCGCGCATCGACGAAGGTTCGATCGGCGGCACGGTCAATGTCGTGACCCGCAAGCCGCTGGACCTGAAGCCCTTCACCATGGCGGGCCAGCTTGGCTATCTCTACAATGATCGCTCGAAGAAGGGCGATATCCAGGGGTCGGCGCTGGTCAGCTGGCATAATGAAGAGGGTACGTTCGGCATTCTCGCCTCGTTCCAGCGCGCCAAGGACCGGCTGCGCCGCGACGGCGTCGAAACCTATGGCACGATGAAGGCCGACCAGTGGGCCGGCGGCAATGCCGACAATCCGGTGGACTCGCGCGACAATGGTTGCGTCGGCGAATGCGCCACCACGCTGAGTAATAATCTCGACGCGATCAGCCCCAACGCCTTTGGCACCTCCTATTTCGAACAGGGCCGTGAGCGCCTGACCTATTCGGCCACCGCCCAGTGGAAGCCGGTCGACGAGCTGACCCTGGAAGCGAGCTGGCTCAAGATCGACGCCACCTACAACAACCTCAACCAGTCCATGTATGCCTTCCAGGGCAATACCTGGAACAGCCTGGGCGCGCTGACCGGGCTGGAGGTCAATAACGGCATCGTCACCAGCGCGACCTTCAAGAATGCGCTGTCGGTGCTGGACGTCCAGTATCGCGAGGCGGAGATGAAGTCCGACACCTATCGCGGCAAGGCGCGCTGGGACGGCGGCACCTGGGATCTGACGGTCGAAGGCGGCCTGTCGGACGCGGACGGCGGCACCAAGCGCCAGGTCTTCCTCGAATTCCTGAACTGGGCGGATTATACCGTGAATATCGGCGGCGCGCCCAAGTCGCCGGGTTCGCTGAGCTATGCCACCGACGTTCAGGGCAACCCCAATGCCTTCGTGACCGATCCGGGCTGGAGCGGCAACACCGTCACCAAGCCGACCAGCGACAAGGAGCGTTACGGCCAGGCTGACCTTGGCTTCGATTTCGACGGTGCTTTGAAGCGCATCCAGATCGGCTATAAATATCGCCATCACGAGACCGGCCAGCAATATGCGGGCATCGCGCTCAATGGCCTGGGCGTCGCCGCGGCGCAGTTCGATCCCAAGACGGTCGCGGGCAATTATCTGCGCGGCTTCAGCGGCGTGAACGATCAGATGACCGACCGCTTCATCATCAGCGGCCCGTCGATGGTCGACTATCTGGAAGGCCAGACGCTGCCGACCCCGTCGATCTTCGCGGCGGCGGAATTTACCGCCGGTAACTGGAACATCCAGGAGGATATCAACGCGGTCTATGCCCAGGCCAATTTCGACACCGGCACGCTGCGCGGCAATTTCGGCGTGCGCTATGTGAACACCAAGACCGACAGCGCTGGCTATGTCTGCAATCCGGGCGCGCCCTGCAACAGCGCAGCCGACTGGACCTGGCAGACGACCAAGCGCAGCTATGACAACTGGCTGCCCAGCGCCAACATCGCCTGGACCGCGCAGCAGGATCTGATCGTCCGCTTCTCCGCCGCCAAGGTGATGTCGCGTCCCAACTATGCCGACATGACCAATTATTTCTGGCTGTCGGACACCGTGCTGACCGGCGGTGGCGGCAACCCGAACCTGAAACCCTATACGTCGGGCAATCTCAACGCCTCGGTCGAATGGTATTTCAAGCAGGGCTCGATCCTGTCGGCGGAAGTCTTCTACAAGGATATCAGCAACTATATCCTGCAGAAGACGGCTCCCGAGAGCTATTTCAACCAGTCGCAGGGCCGGGTGACGACCTATCAGATCAGCCGTCCCTACAATGCCGGCTCGGCCGAGGTGAAGGGTTTTGCCGTCGCCTATCAGCAGAACCTGCCCTATGGCTTCGGCATATTGGCCAACTACACCTATTCCGACGGTTCGGGTGAAGGCGGCCAGGCGCTGCCCTATAATTCCAAGCATCAGGCCAGCGTCAGCCCCTTCTTCGAAAGCGGCCCGGTCGCGCTGCGCGCCACCTATACCTGGCGGTCGAAATATTTCACCGGCATCGACCGTGGCGACAATATGTTCGTGCGGGACTCCGACAATCTGGACGTGTCGGCGACCTATAATGTCACGCCGCAGATCGGCATCACCCTGTCGGGCATGAACCTGACCGACGCGGAATATTATGCCTATGCCAACACCACGGCACTGCCGCGCGGCGTCTATCGCTCGGGCCGCAAGTTCCTGGCGACGGTGAACTTCAACTATTGATTGCCTCGCCTGTCAGAAGGCGCATGACTTGAAGACGGCGGGACGGAACGCAACAGCGTCCGCCCGCCGCACGTCCCTTGTCGCGTCCGCGCGGCGCGGCAAGGGCACGCTATTTTCGGGAGCCTGTTTCGTGATCCGTGCCCGCCGCCTGACGCTGCTTGCGTCGCTGATGCTGTCCGGCATCGCCACCGCCCCGGCCATGGCCGAACTGCCCCGCCTGTTGCCGGTGCCCGCGCAGATGCGGGAAGGGCAGGGCAGTTTCCAGATTACATCCGCCACCCCGATCCGGGTGCCTGTCGATGATGCTGCGGCCCGTAACGCGGCCGAGCGGTTCGCCGATCTGGTCGCGCGCAGCCGGGGTTTTCGTCCCCGGATCGAGACGGGCGCTGACGCCAAAAATGCGATAGTGTTCCGCCGCGCCAAGACCGGTGCTGCGGAATCCTACACCCTCGACGTGACCGGCAAGGGCGCCACGATCGCCGCTGGCGACGATGCTGGCCTGCTCTATGGCGCGGTGACGCTGTGGCAGGCGATGACGCAGGATCAAGCCGCTGGCCCGGTATCGGTCGCGGCGATGCACATTGCCGACGCGCCGCGCTTCCAGTGGCGCGGGCTGATGCTCGACAGCGCCCGCCATTTCCAGTCGCCCGCCTATGTCCGCCAGTTGATCGACTGGATGGCGGTCAACAAGCTCAACCGGCTGCACTGGCATCTGGTCGATGATCAGGGCTGGCGTATCGAGATCCCCAAATATCCGCGCCTCACCGAAATTTCCGCCTGGCGTGCGCCCGCCGGGGCGCCCGGCGCGCCGCCACTGCCCAAGGTCGGCGGCTTCTACACCCAGGCCGAGATTCGCGAGATCGTCACCTATGCCGCTGCGCGCGGCGTCATGATCGTGCCGGAGATCGAGATGCCGGGCCATGCGCTGGCGGCGATCCGCGCCTATCCTAAGCTCGGCATGGGCGTGCCGATCCCGCCGGGCGCGGAGTCCGACTGGGGCGTCTTCCCCTGGCTCTACAATGCCGATGATGCGACATTTGCCTTCCTCGAAGATGTGCTGACCGATGTGATGGCGCTGTTCCCGTCGCCCTATATCCATATCGGCGGCGACGAGGCGGTGAAGGACCAGTGGAAATCCTCGCCCGCGATGCAGGCGAAGATGAAGGCGCTGGGCATCAGCAGCGAGGATGCGATGCAGGGCTGGTTCATGCACCGCATCGACGATTTCCTGACGAAACATGGCCGCAAGCCGATAGGCTGGGACGAGATATTGGAAGGCGGCGCCTCGCCCCATGCCACCATCACCTCCTGGCGCGGGATCGAGGGTGCGGTGACGGCCGCCAAGTCGGGCCATGACGCGATATTGAGCCCGGCCCCGATCCTCTATTTCGACAATCGCCAGGGCTTCGGGCCGCTGGAACCGCCGGGGCGTGGCCATCTGTCCGACCTGCACAGCGTCTATGACTTCAATCCCGAGCCCGAAGGACTGAGCGCCGCCGAGCAGCAGCATATTCTGGGGCTGCAGGGCAACCTGTTCACCGAGCATGTCCGCACCGAGGAACGCGCCCAGTGGCAGCAATTTCCGCGCGGCAGCGCCGTCGCCGAAATCGGCTGGTCGCCGGTAACAAGCCATGATTTCGCCAGCTTCATGGACCGGCTGGTGCCGCAGATGACGCGGATGGGGACGCTGGGCCTGAAGCCCGCGATCAGCGCGCTGACGGTGACGGCGAAGACCGACTATGCGCCGGGTGACAAGAGCACGCGGGTGACGCTGGAAAGCCAGTCGGGCTTCCCGATCCATTATACGCTGGACGGCAGCGCGGTGACGCCGCGCGCGCCGCTCTACAAGGACGGTCTCAGCTTGCCGGTTGGTACCCGGCTGCGCGCCGGCACCGCCTGGCACGGCGGGATGATGCCGGGCGCGATCGACATTGGCCTCGACGCGTCCTTCCTGCGCCGCCGCACCGACGAGCAACTGGCAAGCTGCGCCAACAAGGTGGTGTTGTCGCTGGAGGATGATGCCCCGGCGCAGGGCGAGCGGGCGCATTTCCTGACCGATATCCTTGAGCCCTGCTGGCTCTATGCCGACGCTCCGGTCGGCGGCGCGTCGAAGATTGCGATCGATGTCGGCCAGCTGCCGTTCAATTTCCAGATCGGCAAGGATCGCGACGCCATCCATTTCCGCGCCCCGGCGACCCCGGCGGGCGAAGTGGAGGTGCGCGCCGGCGGTTGCGAGGGCAAGCGCATCGCCGTGCTGCCGCTGGCGCCGGCGGTCGGCAATCCGGAAGTCACCCGCCTGGTCGCGCCGATCACGCCGCGCAGCGGCAAGGAGACCTTGTGCATCACCTATACGGCGAAGGATGTTGAGCCCCTATGGGCGATCAAGCAGGTGGAACTGATCCCATGAGCGGCATGATGGCCAGCGTGACGTTGCGCGCGCCCCTGGCGGGCTGGCTGGCGCCGATCGAAAGCGTGCCCGACCCGGTCTTTGCCGAGCGGATGATGGGTGAGGGCTTTGCCATCGACCCGATCGAAGGCGAAGTGCGCGCGCCGGCCGACGCGACCGTGCTGACGGTGGCGCCGACCGGCCATTCGGTCTCGCTGCGGCTGGCCAATGGCGCCGAACTGCTGATCCATGTCGGGCTGGAGACGGTGACGCTGGGTGGTAAGGGTTTTACGCCACAGGTGAAGCCGGGCGATGCCGTGGCGACCGGAGACCTGCTAATAGGCTTCGATCTCGATGCGGTAGCCGAGGGGGCCAAGGCGCTGATCACGCCGATGGTGCTGGCGGGCGAGGGTTATGCCCTGTCGCTGGAGCCGCTTGACCGGCTGGTCGGCTGGCAGGATGGCGTTGCGCGGATCACGGCGCTGGCGCCTGGAGCGGTCAAAGATGACAGCGAAGGTGACAGCCATGAGCGGGTCGTGCGGGTCGATGCGCCCCATGGCATCCATGCCCGCCCGGCCGCGCGGATCGCGGCGCTGCTGCGCACCTTCGTCGCGCCGGTGGCGATCGTGCGGGACGGCAAGAGCGTCAATGCGCGCAGCACCGTTGCGCTGCTTGGCCTGGGCGTGCGTAGCGGCGATGAGATCATCGTCCGGGGCGAGGGCAGCGATGCCCGCGCGGCGGTCGAGGCGCTGGTGGCGCTGATCGCAGCGGGGCTGGGTGAGGAGGCGAAGGCCGATCATCCCGCGCCCGCGCCGGTCGTGCCGCAGCACGGCCCGGTGACGGCCGCGCCGGGCCTGGCGATCGGACAGGTGGTGCAGCTGCGCGTCGCCGATGTCGACGTGCCGCGCGACGGGCAGGGCGGAGCGGCCGAACATGCCGCGCTCGCGCGGGCTATGGCGGCGGTCGATGCCGAATTGTCGGCCGGCCATGGTCTGGCGGCCGAGATTGCGGCGGCGCATCGCGCGCTGCTGGCCGACCCGGAATTGGCCGAGGCGGCGGGGCGCCAGATCGATGCCGGGCGCAGCGCAGCCTTTGCCTGGCGCCATGCGACTGCGCAGGCGGCCGAGGCGATCCGCGCGACTGGCGATCCACTGCTGATGGAGCGTGTCGCCGATCTTATCGACATCGAGCGGCAGTTGATCGCCGCGCTGCTTGGCACCGAGGCCAGCGCGGTGCCGGTGCTGCCCCCTCAAAGCATATTGATCGCTGAGGATCTGCTCCCCTCGCAGTTCCTGGCGCTCGATAGGGACCGTCTGGCCGGAATCTGCACGGCGGCCGGCGGTCCCACATCCCATGTCGCGATCCTCGCGGCGTCGGCCGGCATCCCGATGCTGGTGGCCGCCGGTCGGGACGTGCTGGCCATTGCCGATGGGCGCACGGTCATTCTTGACGCGGACGGCGCGCGACTGGACGCCGATCCGGGCGTGAACACATTGTCGGAGGTCAGCGAACGGATTGCCGCCGCGCGGGAGCAGCGCAGCCGTGATCGGGCGCAGGCCCATGCCGATTGCCGCATGGTCGACGGCACCCGGATCGAGATTTTTGCCAATCTGGGATCGCAGGCCGATGCCGCCGCCGCCGTGGCGGCCGGGGCGGAGGGGTGCGGCCTGCTGCGCACCGAATTCCTGTTCCTGGAGCGGGAGGAGGCGCCGGACGAGGCCGAGCAACGGGAAATCTATTCCGGTATCGCAACGACATTGGGCGATCGCCCGCTGATCGTCCGCACGCTCGACATTGGCGGCGACAAGCCCGTGCCCTATCTGCCGATGGCGGCCGAGGACAATCCGGCGCTGGGCCTGCGCGGCGTGCGCCTGAGCCTCGCCCGGCCGGACCTGATGCAGGTGCAGTTGCGCGCGATCCTGCGCGCCGTGCCGGCGGACCAGTGCCGCATCATGCTGCCGATGATCGCCGACCTGTCCGACTATCGCGCGGTCAGGGCGATGCTGGACGCGGAAAAGGCGGCTCTGGGCATCGATGCGCCGGTGCCGCTCGGGGTGATGATCGAAACGCCGGCGGCGGCGATGCTGGCCGACATGCTGGCGGTCGAGGCCGATTTCCTGTCGGTCGGCACCAATGACCTGACCCAATATACGCTCGCCGTCGATCGCGGCAATGCGGCGGTGTCGCACCGGATCGATGCGCTGCATCCCGCCGTGCTGCGCCTGATCCGCGAAGTCGGCCGCGGCGCACAGCGTCATGGCCGCTGGGCCGGCGTCTGTGGCGGCCTTGCCTCCGACCCGCTCGCCGCACCGATCCTGATCGGCCTCGGCATCACCGAATTGTCCGCCACGCCCGCCGCCATCGCCCGGCTGAAGGCGGTGGTGCGCACGCTCGACATGGGCCGCTGCATCGACCTGGCAGAGCGCGCCTGCGCCGCCGAAAGCCCCGCCGCCGTGCGCGAAATGGCCCAAGGAGTCCTGGCATGAGCTTCCGTCCCGCCACCCTGCTGGCCCGGCTGCAACCGCTTGGCCGGGCGCTGATGCTGCCGATCGCGGTGTTGCCGATCGCCGCGCTGCTGCTGCGCCTTGGCCAGCCCGACATGCTCGCCATTCCCTTCGTCGCGGCGGCGGGCGACGCGATCTTCTCCAATCTTGGTCTGCTGTTTGCGGCCGGTGTCGCCGTGGGTCTCGCCCGCGAAAATCATGGCGCGGCGAGCCTGGCCGGCGTGATCGCCTATCTGGTGACGACCGAGGGCGCGAAGGTGCTGCTGGTCCTGCCGCCCGACGTAGCGGAGGCGGCGCAGGCCGCCTGGCGCGCCAAGGAAATCGCCAAGGTCTCCGTGCCCGCCGGCATCCTGTCGGGCATCGTCGCGGGCCTGCTCTACAACCGCTTTTCCGACATCAAGCTGCCCGATTATCTGGCCTTCTTCGCGGGACGGCGCTTCGTGCCGATCGTCGCGGGGCTGGCCGGCCTGTTCGGCGCGCTCATGTTCGGCCTCGGCTTCCCCTGGATAGAGGCGGGGATCGATCGCCTCAGCCAATGGGTGGTGGCGGCCGGGCCGCTCGGCCTGTTCGTCTATGGCCTGCTCAACCGGCTGCTGCTGATTACCGGGCTGCACCACATCATCAACAATGTCGCCTGGTTCCTGCTCGGCGATTTCCATGGCGCGACCGGCGATATCAAGCGCTTCTTCGCGGGTGATCCGACCGCTGGCGGCTTCATGTCAGGCTTCTTCCCGGTGATGATGTTCGGCCTGCCGGCCGCCTGTCTTGCCATGTATCGCACCGCCTTGCCCGATCGGCGCAAGCGGGTCGGCGGCCTGCTGCTCAGCCTGGCGCTCACCTCTTTCCTCACCGGCGTGACCGAGCCGATCGAGTTCAGCTTCATCTTCCTGGCGCCGATCCTCTATGTCGTCCATGCGGTGCTGACCGGCCTGTCGATGGTCGTCATGGACGCGCTGGGCGTGAAGCTGGGATTCGGCTTTTCCGCTGGCCTGTTCGACTATCTGATGAACTATGGCCTCACGACCAAGCCGCTGATGCTGATCCCGGTAGGGCTTGTCTATTTCGCTGTCTATTATGCCACCTTCAGCTGGTGCATCCGCCGCTTCAACCTGAAGACGCCGGGGCGCGAGGATGAACCCGCCGCTGCGGCCGAGGTGCCAAGCGTGACCGGTGCGCGCGGGCCGGCGATGGTCGCGGCGCTGGGCGGGAAGTCCAATGTACGATCGGTCGATGCCTGTACCACCCGACTGCGGCTGGTGCTGGGCGACAGCGCAATCGCGGACGAGGCGCGGCTGCGGGCATTGGGCGCACGCGGCGTCGTCCGCCTGCGCGATGGCGGTTTCCAAGTGGTGCTGGGGCCGATCGCCGATCAGGTCGCAGCGGAGATCCGCAGCGCGCTAGCCGGGCATGATCCGGCGCCGATCGCAGGCACGTCCGATCTGGTCGCGCTGCTCAAGCGCGCCGGCGTGCGCGCCGTCGAGCCGCGCGGCACGCGTCTGCTGGTGCGCGTCGATCGGCCCGCTGCCGTGGATGCGGCCGCGTTGCAGGGCGCCGGGGTCAAGGCCTGGGTGCTGCCGGCATCGGCCGATGGCTGGCTGCACCTGATCCTGGGTGACCAGGCGGAGCCGTTGGCGGATGCGTTGCGGGCCGCCTAGCCGAGTGCGATTCGGCGCGTGATGCCGATCGCGTCGAGGAAGCGCTCGTCATGGCTGACGACCAGCAGGGCGCCGTCATAGCCGCGCAGTCCCGCTTCCACTGCCTCGATGGCTTCGAGGTCGAGATGGTTGGTCGGCTCGTCGAGGATCAGCAGCGGCGGCGGTGCGCTGCCCAGCACACAGGCCAGGCCCGCGCGCAGCATCTGCCCGCCGCTGAGGCTACCGACGCGCTGCAGCGCGGCGTCGCCGCGAAAGCGGAAATGGGCGAGCAGGGCGCGACGGCCATTTTCGTCCAGTTCGGGATGCAGGCGCGCGAGATTGTCCGCGATCGACAGCGCGGGATCGAGCAGTGCGGCGGTCTGGTCGAGCACGGCGTGACGCACCGGCCGGTCGATCCGCCCGGCCAGCGGCGGCAATGTGCCGGCCATGGTCGCAAGCAGGCTGGTCTTGCCCGATCCATTGGGGCCGGTGATGGCGATCCGTTCCGGCCCTTCGACCAGAAGGTCGACATGCGCCAGCAAGGGCGTTGCGGGATCATGGCCGACGCTGACATCGGTGAGGCGCAGGACGATCCGATCCGGCGCAAGGCCGGTCGAGGGCAGGGTGATGCGGATCGGTTCCAATATCTCGATCCGGCTGCGTGCGGCCTGCGCCTGGTCCTCCGCCTCGGCGCGCAGCCGCTCCGCAACATGGCGACCGGCGGCGGAGGATGCCTCCGCCTGGTTCTTGCGGGCGCCGATCAGGATGCGGGGCATGTCGCCGCGCGCGCCCTTGCGGGCGCCGGCGGCGTCGCGTCGCTGCTGGCGCTCGGTCGCGACCTGGGCCTTGCGCGTGGCCTGCTTCACCTGTCGTTCCGCGATGTCGAGATCATGCTCGGCAGCGGAAAGTTCGACCGCCTTGCGCTCGCGATAATGGGACCAGTTACCGCCATAGCGCTGGGCGCCGAGGCCGGTGAGTTCGACGATCGCGTCGACCCGCTCCAGCAATTCGCGATCATGGCTGACGAGGATCAGGCCGGCGCGCCAGCCATCGACCAGTTCGGCGACCGCCGCGCGCCCGGCCCGGTCGAGATTGTTGGTCGGTTCGTCGAGCAACAGGAAATCGGGTGCGTCCAGGATCGCGCCGGCAAGCGCCGCGCGGGTGCGCTGGCCGCCCGACAGGGTGCAGAGCCGGGTATCCGGCCCGGCAGCGAGTCCGACCCGCTCCAGCGCGGCGTCGATCCGGCTTTCCAGCGTCCAGTCGGCTTCGGCCAGTTGCTCGGCCGTGGCATCGCCGCTTTCGGCGAGGCGCAGCAGGGCGATGGCATCGGCCACGCCCCACAGATCGGCGATCCGCTCATCCGCGCCGAACTGCACGGCCTGGCGCAGGCGGGCGAGCCGGCCCTGCACGGCGATGCTGCCGCTGCTGGGTGTGAGATCGCCGGCGATCAGGCGCAACAGGGTCGTCTTGCCGACGCCGTTGCGGCCGACAAGGGCGGTGCGTTCGCTCTGGAAACGAAGGTCTAGGCCGGAAAGGACGGACTGGCCGTCAGGCGTGGTCCAGCCGAGATTGGAACAGGATATTGCGGGCATGAGCATGAATTTCCCTGGCAGCGTTGCGGATCGGCATTGCGGTCAGGTTGAAATCCACGGCACGTCTCTTTTCTTGTGAATTGAGGCATCAATCTAGCTGCAATCGCCACCCTGTTCAAGCTCCGGGCGGCACAGGACAAACATCGGCATCGCGATAAACGGCGAAAAACCGCGCTTTTCTGCGGCCTGACGGGATGTTCCCGCTTGTCGGTGCGCATGCTGTCGCCGGCCGTGGACTTGTGCCGTCGGGCGCTGCTCCGCCATGGCAGGGCAGAACAAAGATTTCCTCGGAGGGGAACCATGAGCATAGCCGTCTTCGACTGTTCGGACATCGACCAATATCTCGGCAAACCGATGCAGCCTGCGCGGATGCGCGAGCCGATCCACAATAATGACATCCGCCGCTGGGCGCAGGCGATGCATTATCCCAATCTGCTCCATTATGATGCCGATTATGCCGCCGAGGGGCGCTGGGGCCGGCTGGTCGCGCCGCAGAGCTTTGCCGTGACGATGGATGACGGCCATGGCGCCGGGCCGGCCTGCGTGGGTGCCATCCCCAATTCGCACCTGCTGTTCGGCGGCGACGAATGGTGGTTCTATGGCCCGCGTATCCAGGGCGGCGACCTGGTCCATAATGAGCGCATCCCGTTCGACTATACGGTCAAGGATACCAAGTTCGCCGGGCCGACCTGTTTCCAGCGCGGCGACAATAATTATTACAACCAGAATGGCGAGCTGATCGCCAAGCAGCGCTCGACCTCGATCCGCTATCTGGCCGAGGCCGGCCGCGAGAAGACGACCGATGTGGTCGAGGGCACCGAAGATCCGGTGTGGAGCGACGAGGAACTGGCCCAGATTCAGGATCGCAAGTTCGACTGGGTGCAGATGCTGCACGAACTGGGCCATGGCAAACGCTATTGGGACGATATCCAGATCGGCGCCGCGCTGCCTGAACGTGTCATCGGCCCACACAGCATCGCCAGTTTCACCACCGAATGGCGCGCCTATCTCTTCACCATCTGGGGCGGCACGCACCGGCGCACCGATCTCGACATGGAGGCGCTGGGCTTCGTCAAGGAAATGGCGGGGCATGAAAATGACCCGGTGATGGAGCGGATCAATCCTGAACTGACCGATGGCGCCTATTTCGGGCCATCGCGCGGCCATCTCTTCCCGCGCTGGGCCCGCTTCATCGGCATGCCGCGCGCCTATGGCTATGGCGCGTCGATGGGCGCCTGGATCGTCGATTATCTGGCGGGCTGGGCCGGCGAATGGGGCATGGTGACCCATTCTGTCGCCTCCTATCGCGGGCCGGCCTTCACCGGCGACATCACGATCATGACCGGCACGGTGGTCGACAAGTTTGTCGATGATGACGGACGCGACGTGGTGCAGATCGACTGCCGCATGGTCAATCAACTGGGCACGACCCTGGCGACCGCCAAGGCGGAAGTTGCATTGCCGCGCAAATAAGTGGGGCAATGGCCGCGGCGCGTTTTTGCGGCTCGCGGTGCCAAGATGTTGAAGCAAAAAGGGGATTTTCCTGCGTGCGACGAACGGTGCGTCGCACGCAGCGCCCGCAATGCCGCAACTTCTTCGAATTTCTAAAGATTTTGTTAACCATTTTACTCTAGGTTTTCCTTGGATATCAGGGAGAACAGGGCCATGCGCTCCGACGCAGAAAGCCTTCTGGCCCGGCTGGGGCGCCGGGATTTTCGCTATCGCGAGTTCGCGGACAGTTTCGCGGACATGGAATTGTGGCCGATCTTCGAGGCCCTGCTGACCGACCCGCGCGTGGTCGGACGCCCCCTGTCCAAACTGGAAGCGCGCGAGGCGGAAGCCGTGCTGGCGGTCCGCCGCGCCGAGCCCGAGCAACATGCGCCCGCACCCCGCGCCAATGTGACCAGCATGTTCGACGCCTATCAGGACGCGCCACCATCCGCTGCGCCGCGCGGCAATCTGCGCGATTTCCTGGGCCATCTGTCGAACGATCCCGACAAGCGAGATTATTGATGCCGCTGATCCTCTGTCATTCGCCCAAGGGCGGCGTCGGCACCAGCTTCATCGCGGCGCAACTGGCGATCGATCTGGCGCAGCGCGGGCATGATGTCAGCGCGCTCGACTTCACCTATCAGGATTCTCTCAAGCTCTATTTCGGCCTGACCCCGGCCCAGGGCCTGCCGGAACTGAACGATGGCAGCGCGGACCAGATCGCGGTGTCGGGCGTCGCGCTCTTTTCCGCCTATGGCCTGCGCCGTGACGCGACCTTCCAGGATCTGCTGGGCAAGCCGGATCATTCGCCGTTCGCCGGCAAGAAGATCTTCATTGCCGATGTGGCGGCGGGGGACCGCGAGACCAAGGACATGTTGCTGCCGCATGCTGCCCTGCATGTCTGCCCCCTGCATCCGCGTCCCGGATCGCTGGCGGCCCTGCCCAAGGTCGAGCCGGGCACCGCGACGATCGATCTCGCCAAGACCGGGTTCGTGCTCAACCATCTGGACGATACGCATCGCCTGTCGCGCCACACCCATATCTTCCTGCGCGAACTGTTCGGCAGCAAGCTGCTCGGCACGATCCGCCGTGACGAGGCGGTGAATGAGGCGAGCGCGATGTTCGAGCCGCTGGCCCGCTTCGCGCCGGCCAGTGTGGCGCTCAACGACCTGCGCAGGCTGGTGACGACCGTGGAACAGGCGGCCGGCCTGGTCGAGGCGGCCGAGGAGGCGGCTTCGTGAAGGGCCGGCAGGCGATCCTGAGCAACGGACTGCTGGTGCTGGCCGGGCTGTTCGCCCTGCTGGCGATCACCGTGCCGCTCGATCTGGAAGCACAGTGGATCTTTGCCGGCATCACCATCGTGGGCGCGACCATATTGGGCCGGTTGCGCAGTCGCCGCGCGCTGCTGGTGCTGGCGATCCTGTCGATGATCGTATCGACCCGCTACATGTTCTGGCGCACCACCGAGACGCTCGAATTCGGCACATTGGCAGAATTTCTGCTGGGGTCGGGCCTGTATCTGGCGGAAGTCTATGCCTGGCTGATCCTGGTGCTGGGCTTCCTGCAGACCGGCTGGCCCCTCGACCGCGAAGTGGTCGAGATCGAGGGGGAGCCCGATCAATGGCCCAGCGTCGACGTCTATGTCCCGACCTATAATGAAAGCCTGGAGATCGTCCGCAACACCGTGTTCGCGGCGATGGACATGGACTATCCGGCCGATCGCTTTCGTGTCTTCATCCTGGATGACGGCCGTCGCCCGGAGTTTCAGGCGTTCGCGCGCCAGGCCGGTTGCGGCTATCTGACCCGCGGCGACAATCTTCATGCCAAGGCCGGCAACCTCAATGCCGCTATGAAGAAGACCAATGGCGAACTGATCGCCATCTTCGACTGTGACCATGTGCCGACCCGCGCCTTCCTGCAGATGACCGTCGGCTGGTTCCAGCAGGATCCCAAGCTGGCGCTGATGCAGACGCCGCACCATTTCTATTCGCCTGACCCCGCCCAGCGCAACCTGGGCACGGTGCGCGACCTGCCGGGCGAGGGCGACCTGTTCTACGGTGCCGTCCAGTCCGGCAACGACCTGTGGAACGCGACCTTCTTCTGCGGTTCCTGCGCCGTCATCCGCCGTGATGCGTTGGCCCAGACCAACGGCTTTGCCGGTGAGACGGTGACAGAGGACGCGCATACCGCGTTGAAGTTGCAGCGCATGGGCTGGAATACCGCCTATATCGGCGCGCGCCTGTCCGCTGGCCTTGCGACCGAGCGGCTGGTGCTGCACATCGGCCAGCGCATCCGCTGGGCGCGCGGCATGACGCAGATCTTGCGGATCGACAATCCGCTGTTCGGGCGCGGCCTCAATTGGCAGCAGCGGCTTTGCTACCTGAATGCGATGCTGCATTTCCAGTTTCCGCTGCCGCGCATCGTCTTCCTGACCAGCCCGCTTGCCTATCTGATCTTCGGCCAGAACATCATCCATGCATCGGCCTCGCTGATCTTCGCCTATGCGCTGCCGCATCTGGTCTGTTCGATGACCTCGTCGGCGAACACGCAGGGCGGGGATCGCCGACCGTTCTGGGGCGAAATCTACGAGACGATCCTGGCCTTTCACCTGGCGCGCCCCACGGTCATGACCTTCTTCCAGCCGCGCAAGGGCAAGTTCAACGTGACGGACAAGGGCAGCCTGCTCGACCGGACCTATTTCGACCTGTCGACGGTGCGCCCGCACCTGATCTGCATCGGCCTCATCATCTTCGGCATCGGGCTGGCGATCGTGAAGCGGGTCTTCTTCCCGCATCTGTTCAACATCCAGACCGATACGCTGGTGCTGAACGTCGTCTGGGCCGTGTTCAGTCTGATCATCCTGATTGCCGCCGTTTCGGTCGCGCGCGAGACGCGGCAGGCGCGCGAATATATCCGCATCGTCACCGAATTGCCGGTCACCCTCTACATGGCCGATGGCTATGTGATCGACGCGACGACGATCGACATTTCGATGGGAGGCGCGGCGATCGCCGTGCCGCCCGACTTCCCGCTGCGCGACCGGCGCGTCGCCTATATGTCGCTGCCGATGGGTGACGAGAAGCTGACGATTCCGGTCGAAATGGTCCGGTTCGATCGGGGCGAGGTCAATCTGCGCTTCCAGGAACTGGACATGATCTCTTCGCGTCACCTTGTCCGCGCGGTGATGGGCCGTGCCGATGCCTGGCAGCCCGCTGCCCCCCGCAAGCCGGTTTCGGCCCTGCACTCTCTCTGGGATATCATCGTGGTCGACTATATGACCCTCAAGCGCCTGTTCCGCCTCAACCGCACGGAGCGCCGCAAGCAGAAGAAGGCCGTTCGCCTGGCCGCCGCGGCGAAAGCCGCCAAGCAGGCTGCGACCGCATTGCTGGGCCTAGCCGCGATCGGGACGCTGCTGCTCGCAGGCAGCGGTCACGCCTTCGCGCAGGCGGCACAGGCACCTGCCGCGACGCTGGCACCCGCCACCGCAGCGGGCGTGCAGAAGCAGCGGCTCAGCTTCCGCGACCTGCAGGTCAAGATGCCGATCCGCCTGGCCGGCACGCGCGGCGAAATCGGCATTCCCTTTGGCATGCGCCGCAACGAGGTGGTGACCGACAGCAGCCTGACGCTGAACTTCGCCTGGTCGCCGGCGATGCTGGGTGACCTCAGCCAGCTGGTCGTGCTGCTGAACGGCGAAGTGGTGCGCACCATTCGCCTGACCCCGGCGGAATCCGGTGGTCAGAACATCACCATTCCGGTCAATCCGGCGCTGTTCCTGCCGGGCGACAACCAGCTCAACCTGCGCCTGGTCGGCCATTATGCGCGCGATTGCGAGGATCCGTTCCACAGTTCGCTCTGGGCCAATATCAGCAATGTCCGGTCCTGGTTTGACCTCAGCGTCCAGACGCTGCCGATGGCGCCGGATCTGGGCCGTCTGCCCGGTCCCTTCTTCGACCGGCATGACAATCTGCCGTTGCGCCTGCCCTTCGTCTTCGCCGGCACGCCGCGCGCTGGCGAACTGGAGGCGGCCGCCAGCCTGGCCTCCTGGCTAGGCGCCCAGGCGAGCTATCGCGGCTTCTCCTTCAAGCCGGTCTACAACCAGATCCCGACCGGCAACGCGATCCTGTTCGCGACGCCGGACCGGCCGATTGCGGGTCTGAACCTGTCGATCACCGGGCCGAGCGCGACGGTCATCCGCAATCCGCGCGACACGTTCGGCGAATTGCTGGTGGTGATGGGTCGCAATGCCAGCGAGTTGAAGCTGGCCGCTGCGGCGATCGCCAGCGGCCGCGGCGTGCTGAGCGGCGCGCGGATGAACTTCGACGGCGTCCGCATCCCGACCTATGCGCGCTATGCCGCGCCGCGCTGGCTGCGCACCGACCGCCCGGTCCAGTTGGGGGAGATCATGGATGCCAATGCGCTGCAGGGCATGGGCCTGCCGCCCGGACCGCTGTCGGCGCGCTTCCGGGTCGCGCCCGATCTCTTCTTCTGGCCGCGCCAGGGCGGTCGCCTCGACCTGCGCTACCGCTATCCGGCAGCCAAATGGCTCGATCGTCGTGCCTCGCGCCTCGATGTCTCGATCAACAACCAGTATTTGCGCACGCTGCCGCTCGCCGGGGCGGGCTGGTGGGACAGCCTGTTCGGGGCGCAGGGCGCATCGTCCAACGATTCCAGCGCCTCGATCGTGCTGCCGCGCTACAATCTGTTCGGCCAGAACGAGCTGATCTTCGACTATAATCTGATCATTGCCGACAAGAAGAAATGCGAAGGGACGCTGCCCGAGAATGTCCGGGTCAGCGTGCGTCCGAGCAGCAGCATCGACCTCAGCCGCGCCTATCACGCGCTGCACATGCCCGATCTCGCCACCTTTGCGGGCGCCGGCTATCCCTTCACCATTCGTCCCGACCTGTCGGAGACCACGGTGCTGATGGGTGGTCAGCCTTCGGCCGGGGCGGTCGAGGCCTTCCTGGTGCTGATGGGCCGTATGGGCGATTCCACCGGCGCGCCGGTCACGGGCGTCGTGGTCGCCAACGCGGTCGATGGCGAGCGGCTGAAGGGGCGTGACATCATCGTTATCGGTGGCAGCAGTGTCGCGGGTTCCGACCAGCTCTTCGCTGGCGCACCGGTCCGTTATGAAAATGGCCGGCTGCAGGTGACGGAGATGAGCCCGGTCCAGCGCATCTTCGCCTTCTTCTCGCCGTTCGATCGATCGGGGGATGGCGAAGCGGACGCGTTCGTCACCTCGTCCAGCGGCTTTGCCGGCATTGTCGGCTTCGAATCCCCGTTCGAAGGTGGCCGCAGCGTCGTGGCCCTGCTGGCGGACGATCCGCGCGCCTTGCCCGATCTGGTCGGCGGCATGGCCGATGCCAAGATCAACGCCCAGATCCAGGGCGACCTGGCCGTCACCAGCGGCGACGGGATGAGCAGCTTTGCCGTCGGGCCTGGCTACTGGGTCGGCTATCTGCCCTTCTGGATGAAGGCCGCCTTCTGGCTGAGCCAGCGTCCTTTGCTGATGGCCGCCTGCGGCCTGCTCGCGGCGCTCATCCTCGCCGGACCGCTCTATCTCTATCTCAGCCGGCAGCAGCGCCGTCGCCTGAGCAAGGAGGATGAGGCATGAGCCCCACCCTCCGTCTGCGTATCACCTGCGCCGCCCTGGCGCTGGCCTGCATGGCGCCGATGCCCACGCTGGCCGATGTGCCGGGCGTTGCGCCGCTGATCCAGCAGGGCCGCTATTGGCAGTCCAAGGGGCGACAGGATCTGGCAAACCAGGCCTATCGCCGGGCGCTGGCGCTCGATCCCAATAATGCCGAAGCGCGCAAGGGACTGGCCGGCCCGTCGCCCAAGGCACAGCCGGCACCGAAACCCACGCCCGCGCCGGCACGGCGCGCCGAAGCGACGCCACGCCCGACGCCCACGCCGGCTGCGGCCCCCTCGGCGGCAAATCGGACGCAAGCAGCGCGCCCAAGCGGCAATGCTGGCGGCGGCGCGTCGCGCGCGAGTGGTTTCAAGGCGCTCGACGCCAATGATCTGGATGGCGCGGAGCGCGCGTTCGAGCGCGCCGTGGCCGCCAATCGCAACGATGCCGACGCGCTGGGCGGCCTTGGCCTGGTGCGCCTGCGCCAGGGGCGCTTTGGCGAAGCGCGTGACCTGCTCGATCAGGCGTCGCAGCGCGGTTCAGCGGCGCAATGGGCGCAGGCGCTGGCCTCCGCCCGCTTCTTTGGCGGGCTTGCCGATGCCCGCGCGGCGCTGGCGCAGGGCCGGCTTGGCGAAGCGCAGGCCGATGCCGAGGCGCTGGTCCGTTCCGGCTATCCGCAGCGTGGCCCGGCGCTCGAATTGCTGGCCGATATCTATGAGCGGCAGGGGCGCTATGCCGATGCGGCAGATCTCTACCGGCAGGCAAATGAAGGGGCCAAGCAGTCCGATGGTCGGCTGGCGAGCCGGGCCGCGCGCGATCGCGCCCGTGCCGCGGCTGCGCGCGGCGATGATGTCACCGCCGAACAGGAATTTCATTCCGGCCTGTTGCTGGACCAGCAGGATCCGTGGATCCGTTATGAATTCGCCCGCTATCTGATCCAGCGCCAGCGCCTGCCCGAGGCGGAATCGCTGATCAACTCGCTGGGGTCGTCGAGCGACCCGGACTGGCTCTACGCGGCAGCGCTGCTCAACGCCGATCGCGGCCGGGCGTCGGCCGCCGATACGCTGATGGCGCGGATTCCCGAAATGCAGCGCACGGAACAGATGCGCAATTTCGCCGTCGGCCTGAAGGTGGATGGTGCGATCGAGCGGGCCAAGGCGATGGCCGCGCAGGGCCGGCAGGCCGATGCGCTGATGGCGCTGCGCCAACTGGCCGCTACCCCCGGCATCGACCCGACCAAGCAGGCTGCGGTGGCCGATGCGATGTTCGAACTGGGTGACCGGGAAGGGGCGGCGCAACTGGCGCAGCAGGCGCTGACCGCCGGGACCATCACCGACCCGGCCGGCTATGAACCGATCGTGCGCGTGCTGGCCAAGACCGGGCGCGATGCCTTTGCCACCAGCGCCGTGCAGCGCGCCGCGCAACTGGCGGGCAATACGCCCGACGGCCAGCGTGTCGTCGCGCGGATGAACGGCATCATGGCAGCGTCGCAGGCGGATCGGCTGCGGCTCGCAGGCCAGAACGCCCAGGCCTTCGACCTGTTGCAAGGCGCGTGGAACGCCGCGCCGGGCAATCAGGAAGTGCTGGCCGCGCTGGCGCGGCTCTATCAGTCTGGTGGCATGCCGGCCCAGGCGGCCCAGACCTACCAACTGGTCCTGGCCCAGTCGCCCAATGACAAGGGCGCGCTGATGGGCCTGATCGAGACGGCGGGGGCAGCGGGCGACAAGGGTCTGGCGCGCGCCACGATCGAGCGCGCCTTGCAGCAATCGCCCAATGATTATCAGATCTACATGGCGGCGGCGCGGATGGAGCAGGCGCGGGGCGACGAGGGCGCCGCGCTGCGCTACCTGAAGCGCGCGAAGGAAGTCTATGCCGCGCAGAGTGGCGCAGGCAATGTCACTGCCAGCAATCCCTTTGCCGCGACGATGCAGGGCAACAACCCGTTCCGTAACCAGTCGGCTGCGGCCGCCCCGGCGGCGGTCAATCCGTTCGCACTGGGATCGGGCGCGCGGCTGGCCGGACAGGCGCCGTCACCGGCAGGCATGGCGTTCGCGCCGATGCCGCAGGTTGGTGAAACGGGTGGCTTCCCGCCCGCTGTCGTGGCCCAGTCCGCGCCGATGCCGGGCGGCTATCCGGCGGTTGGTGTGCCGGCGTCCGCGCCCGGCGGATCGATGATGACAAGCGGCGATCCGGTGATGGATCGCATCCAGACCGAGATCCGCACCCTGACCCGCGACAGTGGCCCGCGCGCCGAACTGCGCACCGGCTATCGCGAGCGATCGGGTGAAGCGGGGCTGAGCGAACTCAAGGAACTGACCGGATCGGCCGAAGTCTCCACCAGCCTTGGCAACGGCCGGATCAAGGCGAGGGCGGAAGCCGTGGTGCTGGATGCCGGCCGCCCCAGCCGGTCGGGGCTTGCCCGCTTCGGTCGCAATGCGACGCCCGAAGCGCAGGGGATCGTCGATCAGGAAGAATCCGCACTGGTGGACGCCGATACCCAGCATGCGTCCGGCGTGGCGCTGTCGGCCGCTTATGAGACACCACTTCTGAAACTGGAGGTCGGCGTCACGCCACTCGGTTTCGAGGATAGCGACGTCACCTGGCATGCAGCGATCAGCCCGCGCTTCTCGCCCTATGCGACGGCGCGCGCCTGGTTTGAGCGCAAGCCGGTGACCGACAGCGTCCTGTCCTATGCTGGCACACGCGATCCCGTGACCGGGGCGATGTGGGGCCAGGTGATGCGGACCGGTGGCGGCGCATCCTTCTCCTATGATCAGGATGGGGCGGGGGTCTATGGCGACCTGTCCTATTATAAATATGCCGGGCATGATGTTCGCAAGAACCATGGTTTCCAGGCCAATGTCGGTGGCTATCTGCCCTTCTATCGCGGCGATCGCTCGTCGATCACTGGCGGCGTCAATGTGAACTATCAGGATTTCGACAATAATCAGAACTACTTCACCTACGGCTTTGGGGGCTATTTCAGCCCGCAGAGCTTCTTCAGCATCAGCCTGCCGGTGCGGTATGCCTATGCGTCGGACCTGCTGGAGGTGAAGGCCGGCGTGGCACCGGGTTATCAGAGTTACAGCCAGGATCAGGTCAATGTCTATCCGACCGATCCGGCGGCACAGGCGGTGCTGGATGGCCTCAAGGCCCAGAACAGCGATGTGCGGTCTTATTATGACAGCCTGAGCAAGACCGGCTTTGCCCTTTCGGCGGACGGCTCGATCTATTATCGTGTCAGTCCCAGCACGCGGGTCGGCGGTGAAATGAGCATCAACACCTTCGGCAGCTATGACGAATTCAAGTCGCTGATTGGGATCAAACAGTCTCTGGGAGGCAATTGATGATCCGGGAAGCCGTGGAATATCAGCCCGCCGAAACCGATCAGTGGACGATGGACGGGCTGTCGCTGCTGACCGCGATGATTGGCAGCGAGGTGTTCGGCACCGCGACCCGTGGCCAGGCCGACGCCTTTTTTGGCGCAGTCGGTCGGCGCATCGCGTCGCTGCTTCAGGTCGCCGACATTTCGGACGGGGATGCGCTGATGGCGCGGATCAACCGGCTGTGGCGGACGTTGGGCTGGGGTGAGGCGCAATTGCGGATGACGGACGATGCAATCATGATCCAGCATGTCGGTTTGCCCGAAACGCTCCAGGGCGATGTCGATGGCCGCTGGGCCGACATGGCGCCGCCGCTGCTGCGTGGCGCCTATGACGCCTGGTTCCGGGCGCTGGGCGGCGGCGCGGACCTGCATACATCCGTGCTGCAATGGCGCGACGGCATCATGGAAATACGCCATGGGCGTTGACCGGCGTGCGTTGCTGGTGGGGATGGGACTGGTTTTCACGGCAGCCTGCGCCAAGGCGCGCCAGCCGCGGGGCAGCAGCGTGACCAATGGCGACTGGGCCCGGTTCAAGGCCGCCTTTCTCGATCCGTCGGGCCGCATCGTCGACAATGGCAATGGCGGTGTCAGCCATAGCGAGGGGCAGGGCTATGGCCTGGGCCTGGCATTGTGGAACGATGACCGGGAAGCGTTCGACGCCATCCTGCGCTGGACCGATAGCAATCTGGTCCGGCCCGACATGGCGCTTTACGCCTGGCGTTATGATCCCCGGCAGCCCAATCCGGTGGCCGACACCAATAATGCGACCGACGGCGACTTGTTCATCGCTTGGGCACTGGCCGAAGCCGCGAAAAGCTGGGGCGAGGGGCGTTATGCCAGTCGTTCGGCCGAGATCCGTGCTGCGATCCGCCAGCATCTGGTGCTGGAACGCCATGGGCGCAAATTGCTGCTGCCCGGCCTTCAGGGCTTCGTCACGCCGGAAGCGGTGACGCTCAACCCTTCCTATTTCGTCTGGCCCGCGCTCGACGCCTTCCGTCGCCTGGATGGCGAGGCTGCCTGGGGGCGGATCATCAGTGACAGCGAAGCGCTGATGGCGGCGGCGCAATTCGGTCCGCTCAAGTTGCCGACCGATTGGGTCGATGTGACGGGACATGACATGGTCGTGCCGGCCATGGGCAAGCCCGCCCGTTTCGGCTTCGACGCGATCCGCGTGCCGCTTTATGCCCAGGCCGGGCGCCGGGCGGCGCTGCTGAAGCCGATCCGCGACTATTGGCAGGGCTATGTCACCCGGCAACAGCCGATCCCGGCCTGGGTCGATGTCCAGTCCGGGGAGGTCGCGCCCTATGCGCTGTCGGCGGGTGGCATGGCGATCGCCGGCAAGATCATGGGCCTGCCGCAACCGGCAGGCCTGTCGACCGATTATTTTGCGGCCTCGCTGCAGATGCTGGCCGGTAAGCTCGCCTGATCGGGGCTGAGCCGGCGGCTCAGCCCAATATCCCTGGCAGATCCAGCCCCTTTTCACGGGCACAGTCGCGCGCGATTTCGTAGCCCGCATCGGCATGGCGCATCACGCCGGTTGCCGGGTCGTTCCACAGCACCCGTTCCAGCCGTGCGGCCGCTTCCGCCGTGCCGTCGGCGACGATCACCATGCCGCTATGCTGGCTATAGCCCATGCCGACGCCGCCACCATGGTGCAGCGATACCCAGGTCGCACCCGATGCGGTGTTGAGCAGCGCGTTGAGCAAAGGCCAGTCGCTGACTGCGTCCGACCCGTCCATCATCGCTTCGGTCTCGCGATTGGGGGAAGCGACCGACCCGCTGTCGAGATGGTCGCGCCCGATGACGACCGGTGCCTTCAGTTCGCCCTTCGCCACCATCTCGTTGAAGGCGAGGCCAAGGCGATGGCGATCGCCCAGGCCCACCCAGCAGATGCGGGCGGGCAGGCCCTGGAAGTGGATCTTCTCCCGCGCCATGTCGAGCCAGTTATGGAGGTGAGCGTTGTCGGGCAGCAATTCCTTCACCTTGGCGTCGGTCTTGTAGATATCCTCCGGATCGCCCGACAGCGCCGCCCAGCGGAACGGGCCGATGCCCCGGCAGAAGAGCGGGCGGATATAGGCGGGCACGAAGCCGGGGAAGTCGAAGGCATTCTCCACGCCCTCGTCCTTCGCCATCTGGCGGATATTATTGCCATAGTCGGTGGTGGGGACGCCGGCCGCCTGGAAATCCAACATGGCGCGGACATGAACCGCCATGCTGGCCTTGGCGGCCTTTGCCACCGCTTCGGGCTCGCGCTCGCGCCGCTCGATCCATTCGGCGACGCTCCAGCCGGCGGGCAGATAGCCATTGACCGGATCATGGGCACTGGTCTGGTCGGTCAGCAGGTCGGGGCGAATGCCGCGCGCGAACATTTCCGGCAGGATCTCGGCCGCGTTACCGAGCAGGCCGACCGAGACGGGTTTCTTGTCGGCGCAGCTTTTCTCGATGATCGCCATGGCTTCCTCGATCGTCGCGGCCGCGACATCCAGATAGCCGGTGCGCAGGCGCATCTCGACGCGGCTGAGCTGGCATTCGATCGCCAGGCAGGATGCGCCGGCCATGACGGCGGCGAGCGGCTGGGCGCCGCCCATGCCGCCCAGGCCCGCCGTCAGCAGCCATTTGCCGCTGAGGCTGCCGCCATGATGCTGGCGCCCCATTTCGACGAACGTCTCATAGGTGCCCTGCACGATGCCCTGGGTGCCGATATAGATCCAGCTACCCGCGGTCATCTGGCCGTACATGGCCAGGCCCCGCTTATCGAGTTCGTTGAAATGCTCCCAATTGGCCCAGTGCGGCACCAGATTGGAGTTGGCGATCAGTACGCGCGGCGCATCGCGATGGGTGCGGAACACGCCGACTGGCTTGCCCGACTGGACCAGCAAGGTCTGGTCGTCGTCCAGCCGCTTCAGTGTCTCGACGATCCGGTCATAGCTTTCCCAGTCGCGCGCGGCGCGGCCGATGCCGCCATAGACCACCAGTTCCTCGGGCCGCTCGGCGACATCGGGATGGAGATTGTTCATCAGCATGCGCAGCGGCGCTTCGGTCAGCCAGCTCTTGGCGCTGAGATCGGTGCCGATGGCGGGCTTGATGATGCAGCTATTGTCGATGCGGGTCATGGAGGATCAGCCTTCCTGGCGGGTGAAGGCGAGGCAGGCCTTCAAGATGGCGGTGAGGGTGGCGGTCAGCGGCCCGGCATGGGCCGGGTCCAGCGGCGGCGGCCAGTTGGCCTCGGTCCGCTCGGTGGGCTCGTGGAGATAGCCGCGCATCGCAAGCTCCATCTGGATCGCATGGACGCCCTGTTCGGGGCGGCCATAATGGCGCGTGGTCCAGCCGCCGCGGAAACGGCCGTCGACGACATGGCTCATGCCGCTTGCCGCGCAGAGCCGGGCGATTTCGGCGGTCAGGTCCGGCGAACAGGTCGTGCCGAAATTGGTGCCGATATTGAACTGCGGCAATGCGCCGTCGAACAGACGCGGCACAATGCTGCGGATCGAATGCGCGTCATAGACGACGACCCGGTCGTGCCGGGCGCGCAGCCGGTCGATCTCCGCCTGCAGCGCGGCATGATAGGGCGTGAACCAGTTGGCTCGCCGCCGGTCGATCTCGGCCGCGTCGGGGGCGGCGCCGGCATAGAGCGGTGCGCCATCGAAATCGGTCGTTGGGCAAAGTTCGGTCGTCGCCTGTCCCGGATAGAGCGAGGCACCGGAAGGATCGCGATTGACGTCGATCACGCTGCGCGAGATGGCGGTGCGGATCGTCGTGGCGCCGAGGTCGGAGGCGAAGGCGTAGAGCTGATCCACCCACCAGTCGGCATCGGCGCGCGCAATCCAGGGCGAGCGGAAGGCATCACCGACATCGGCGAGATCTGTCCCGGTATGCGGGAAGGCGACGATCAGCGCCGCCTCGCCCCGCTGGATGTCGAGCCAGTCGTTCATCCCAGCACCGGGAGGGCGTGACCAGCGGCCGCCACCAGCGCGCCCGATCGGACGATGCGGTTGGCCGCTTCCATATCGGGATGGAAATGACGGTCGTCGGTCAGATGCGGCACCTGATCCCGGACGCAGGCGCGGGCCGCTTCCAACGCGGTGCTGGAGGTGAGCGGAGCGTGAAAGTCCATGCCCTGCACCGCCGCCAGCAATTCGATACCGATCACCGCGGTGGCATTTTCCGCCATGTCGAGCAGGCGGCGGGCGCCATGCGCGGCCATCGAGACATGATCCTCCTGATTGGCACTGGTCGGGATCGAATCCACGCTGGCGGGATAGGCGCGCTGCTTGTTTTCCGACACCAAAGCGGCGGCCGTCACCTGCGGGATCATGAAGCCGGAATTGAGACCGGGGCGCGGGGTCAAGAAAGCGGGCAGGCCGCTCAGCGCCGGATCGACCAGCATGGCGATACGCCGCTCGGCGATCGATCCGATCTCGCAGATGGCGAGCGCGATCATGTCGGCAGCGAAGGCGACCGGCTCGGCATGGAAATTGCCGCCCGACAGCGCCTCGTCGCTTTCCGGGAAGATCAGCGGATTGTCGGACACGCCATTGGCCTCGATGGCCAGCGTGGTTGCTGCCTGACGCAGCAGGTCGAGCGCGGCGCCCATCACCTGCGGCTGGCAGCGCAGGCAATAGGGATCCTGCACGCGTTCATCGCCCTTCAGATGGCTCGCGCGGATGGCGCTGCCTGCCATCAGGCCGCGCAGCGCATCGGCGGTCTCGATCTGCCCAGCATGGCGGCGCAGCGCGTGGATGCGCGGATCGAAGGGGGTGTCGGAGCCCTTGGCCGCTTCGGTCGAGAGCGCGCCCGTGACGAGCGCGGACTGGAACAGCGTCTCCGCCTCGAACAGGCCAGCGAGCGCATTGGCGGTCGAGAATTGGGTGCCGTTGAGCAGCGCCAGCCCTTCCTTGGGGCCAAGTTCCAGCGGGGCGAGGCCGGCACGGGCCAGCGCTTCGGCGGCGGGCAGACGTTCTTCGCCCAGCATGATCTCTCCGACGCCGATCATCGCGGCGGCCATGTGCGACAAGGGCGCCAGATCGCCGCTGGCGCCGACCGATCCCTGGGCCGGGACCACAGGGGTCAGCCCCTGGACCAGCATCGCCTCCAGCAGGGCGACGGTCTGCGGCTGCACGCCCGATGCGCCCTGGCCAAGGCTGGCAAGCTTCAGTGCCATCATCAGGCGGATGACCGGCACGGGGGAGGGGGCACCGGTGCCGGCAGCGTGGCTCAGCACGATATTGCGCTGGAGCGTGGCGAGGTCTTCGTCACCGATCCGCATGCTCGCCAGCTTGCCGAAGCCGGTGTTGATGCCATAGACCGGCTCGCCCTTCGCCAGGATGCGCGCCACCGCCGCCGCGCTTTGCGCGATGCGCGGGGCCGATGCGGCATCGAGGCGCGCCGTCGCGCCGCGATAGATGGCGCGCCAGTCAGCCAGCGAGGCTTCGCCGGGGACGAGGATGATAGCGTTCATTGACCACTCCAGATGCGGGCATGGAGCGGGTTATACCCCATGCGATAAACCAGTTCGGCGGGGCGCTCTATGTCCCAGATGGCAAGGTCGCAGCTTTTGCCGACCTCCAGCGTGCCGATGTCGGCGGCAAGGCCGAGCGCGCGGGCCGCATTGCGGGTGACGCCCGCCAGACATTCGTCGATGGTCAGGCGAAACAGGGTCGCGCCCATGTTCATCACCAGCAGCAGCGAGGTGAGCGGCGAGGTGCCGGGATTGCAGTCGGTCGCCAGCGCGATCGGCACGCCGGCGCGGCGCAGCCCGTCGATCGGCGGCAGCTTCGTCTCGCGCACGAAATAATAAGCGCCGGGCAGCAAGGTTGCGACCGTGCCGGCGCGGGCCATGGCGGCGATGCCGTCCTCGTCCAGATATTCCAGATGATCGGCCGACAGCGCGCCATGGCTGGCGGCGAGCGCCGCGCCATGCAGGTTGGAAAGTTGTTCGGCATGAAGCTTGACCGGCAGGCCGAGCGCGCGCGCGGCGATGAACAGGCGGTCGGTCTGCGCCGACGAAAAGCCGATCCCCTCGCAAAAGGCGTCGACCGCGTCCGCCAGCCCTTGGGCCGCGACGGCGGGCAGCAGGTCGTCGCACAGCATCGCGATATAGCCATCGGCATCGCCGGCATATTCGGGCGGCAGGGCGTGGGCGCCGAGGAAGGTGGTGACGATCCGCACCGGCCGTTCGCGGCCCAGTTGGCGCGCGGCGCGCAGCATCCGCAGCTCGGAGGCGGGATCAAGGCCATAGCCGGACTTCACCTCGACCGTGGTGGCGCCTTCGGCGATCAGCGCGTCGAGCCGGGGCAGGGCGCTCGAGACCAGTTCCGCCTCGCTCGCTGCGCGGGTGGCGCGCATGGTCGAGACGATACCGCCGCCGGCACGGGCAATCTCTTCATAGGAGGCGCCGGCCAGGCGCAGCTCGAACTCGGCGGCGCGATCGCCGCCATGGACCAGATGGGTGTGGCAGTCGACCAGGCCCGGCGTGATCCAGCGGCCGGCGCAGTCGATAGTTTCGGTGGGGGCGAAGGCAGGCGCATCGGCACGCGAACCGGCAAAGGCGATGCGGCCGTCGCGCGCGGCAATTACGCCATCCTCGACCGCGCCGATCCCATCGCCCGCCATCGTCGCCAGTCGGGCGTTGGTCCATAGCCGGTCGCATATCATCGTCATCGCCAGCCTCCCTTCACGGCCTCCCGCCCAGATTGCATGATTCGATATTTAATGTATAGACATTATATCGGTCCGGGAGATTTGCAGTCCATGACGTCCCTGTTTTTCGACCATGTGTTGCTGCCGGAGGGCTGGGCGCGGGACGTCCGCATGCAGTTGCAGGGCGGCGCGATCGCATCGATCGAGCAAGGCGCCACCCCGCAGGCCGAGGATATTCGTCACCCTGTCGCGCTGCCGGGCGTGCCCAATCTGCACAGCCACGCCTTTCAGCGGGCGATGGCGGGGCTGACCGAGGTGCGCGGCCCGGCGGGCGACAGTTTCTGGACCTGGCGCGACCTCATGTACCGCTTCGTCGGTCGCATGGACCCGGACGACATCGCGGCGATCGCGGCCCAGGCCTATGTCGAGATGCTGGAAAGCGGCTTCACCCGCGTCGGCGAATTTCACTATCTGCATCACGCCCCGGACGGCGCGCCCTATGCAAACCCGGCCGAAACCAGCCTGGCGATCATGGCGGGGGCGGCGGAAAGCGGTATCGGCCTGACGCTGTTGCCGGTCTTCTACGCCTGGTCGGGCTTCGGCGCGCAGCCACCGAGCACGGGCCAGCGGCGCTTCATCACCGATCTCGATGGCTTTGCCCGGTTGCGTGAGGCGGCGATCACCGGTGCGCGGGCACTGCCTGATGCCGTGGTCGGCGTGGCGCCGCACAGCCTGCGCGCGGTCGCGCCCGACGAACTGGCGCTGCTCGCCCGGATCGCGGGTCATAATCCGGTTCATATCCATATCGCCGAGCAGCAGAAGGAAGTGATCGACTGCATTGCCTGGAGCAGCCAGCGGCCGGTCGAATGGCTGCTCGACCATGCGCCGGTCAGCAACCGCTGGTGCCTGGTCCATGCGACGCACATGACCGAGGATGAGGCGCGATCGATGGCGGCCAGCGGCGCGGTGGCGGGGTTGTGTCCGATTACCGAGGCCAATCTGGGCGACGGTCTATTTCCAGCGGAGGCCTTCCTCGACGCTGGCGGCGTCTATGGTGTCGGCAGCGATTCCAATGTCCGCATCGATGCCACAGAGGAACTGCGACTTTTGGAATATGGCCAGCGCCTGGGCCTGCAGCAGCGCAATGTGCTGGCGCGCGAAGCGGGTATGTCGACCGGCGATCGCCTTTATCGTGCGGCAGTGGCCGGCGGCGCGCAGGCGCTGGGCGCCGCGGCCGGATTGCGGATCGGCGCATCGGCCGATTTGGTGACGCTGGACCTTAATCATCCCTCACTAGCCCATCGCCCGGTCGAGCGCCTGCTGGATGGGCTGATCTTCGGCGCCGGGCGCGAGGCGATCGATACGGTCTGGCGCCGGGGCGTGCAGATGGTAAGCGGCGGGCGGCATCGCGCCCGCAACGCCATCGCCACCCGCTATCGCCGGACGCTGGAGAAACTGACCGCGTGAAACAGCCGCTGCACGAGAAGATCCGCGCCGATTTCGAGGCCCGCATCCTGGCCGGCACGCTGGCGCCGGGCGACCGGCTGCCGACCGAGCAGGAACTGATGCAGGCGCATGGCTGTTCGCGCATGACCGTAAACAAGGCGCTGTCGGCGCTGCAATCGGCTGGCCTGGTCGAGCGGCGCAAGAAGGCGGGCAGCTTCGTCGCGCGGCCGCGCGTCCATTCGATGGTGCTCGATATCCCGGACCTTGCCGTCCAGATCGGCGAGCGCGGCCAGCGCCACAGCTATCGCCTGACCCGGCGGCAGCTGCGCGGCCCGATTGCCGGGCGCGACGAGGAAGCGGCGCTCGCCAATGGCGCGCAACTGCTGGAACTGGATGGCATTCATTGCGCCGATGATCGACCGCTGGCGGTGGAGCATCGCCTGATCGCGACCCGCGCCGTGCCGGCGATCGTCGATGGCGATTTCGACAGCATCTCGCCGGGCACCTGGCTGTTGCAGCATGTGCCCTGGACCGAGGCGGAAAACCGGATTTCGGCGGCGGGCGCAACGCGGGAGGAGGCGACCCTGCTCGGCATCGCGCCCGGTGCGCCCTGCCTGTGCGTCGAGCGCCATACCTGGCGCGGCGGCGATCCGATCACCTATGTCCGCCAGGTCTTCCTGGCCGACGCCTATGACATGGTGGCCCGCTTCGGTCCGGCGGGCGGTTGACGGGGCAAAGGCAAATCGGCGCTCTTCCCCGCAGCTGACAAGGGCTGTCGGCGACAGGAAAGAGCGCCCGTCGACAGGCTCCGGTCAGGCCTCAAAGGCCGCCTTCTGCCTGTCGCTGCGAAGACCTCATGGTAGCGTAGAGGCCTCCGCATTCTCGATCGTCATGATGCCCGGTGGCATGCCGCGTTCGGCCTTCTGCCGGGCGACCATGGCGCGGACTTCAGCGCGCAACGCCTTTGCATCATAGATGATGCCGTCCTTGATCGTGTAATCGACGCCGCCGACCCGATCGACCTTGCCGGTCGCGTCATTGAGCCTGATCGATCCGGTGCCGAACAGCAGCTTCATGTTCGCCAGCGGGTTCCCCTTGATGACCACGAGGTCCGCCTTGCGGCCGACGCGGATGGTGCCGATCTGGTCCTCATGGCCCAGCAGCCGGGCGCCTTCCTGCGTGGCGGCATGGATCACCTCCAGCGGGCTGAAGCCGGCTTCGCGCAGCAACTCCATCTCCTGAATATAGCCAAAGCCATAGAGATTGTAGATATAGCCGCTATCGCTGCCCACGGTGACGCGGCCGCCCCGGTTCTTGTAATCGTTCACGAACCGCATCCAGCGGCGATAATTGTCCTTCCACGCCATTTCATGCTCGGTGGTCCAGTCGAACCAATAGGCGCCATGATTGGTGCGGCTGGGGCGATAATAGTCCCACAGCGCCGGCATGGTGTAATCGGCATGCCATTGCGCCCGGCTCATCCGCATGAAGTCCCGGCTGGTGAGATAGGCGGTGAAGGTCGGGTCCAGGGTGAAGCCGCGTTCCAGCAGCGTGTCCATCACCTTGTTCCACTGGTCCGATCCCGGTTCGGCCGCCTGCGCCCACAGCCGCCCGGCCTCGCCGAAGCGCATCTGTTCGTCATTGTTGATGAAGTCGGTGGGGAAGGCCTGGATACGCTGGTCGGTAAACATCGCCTCGGGCAGGCCATACCAATGTTCCATGCTTTCCAGACCCGCGCCCGACGTGCCCAGCACATTAGCATAGGCGACCAACTGCTGGGCATGGTGCATGGTGCTGTGCAGGCCGAGCTTCTTCGTCTCGTCGAGTGCTGCGTAGAGCACGTCCTCCGGCGCGCCGCCGATGAACTTGATGCCGTCGGCGCCGCGCTTCTTGGCTTCCTGGATCACCGCGCGGGCGGTGGCGGCGTCGTTCACGGGGCCGCGTATCTGGTGGAACATCGGGTAGATGTCGATGCGTGGAGCGACGATCTCGTTGCGGGCACTGCGGGCCTTGATGTCGGCCAGCCATTCGATCGGATGGCCGCTGCCCAGGTCGCGGACGGAGGTGATGCCATGCGCCATCCAGAGCTTGAGGATATAGTCGGACGGCACTTTCTGCGCGTCGCTCAGCGAATGGAGATGGACATGGGCATCGACGAAGCCGGGCATGACATAGGCGCCGGCCAGGTCGATCTCATGGTCGCCGGGCGCGGCGCGCAGCGCGGGATTGATCGCGCCGGGCGCGCCGATCGACTTGATTTCGGCGATGCGGTCGTTCGACAGGACGATGTCGAACGGCCCCTGGGCCGGGGCGCCGGTGCCGTCGATCATATAGACATGGCGCAGCACCGTGCGCTGAAACGGGCCTACGCCCTGGTTGCGGGCGGGAATGGGATCGGCGGCCTTTGCCGCCGGCGCATTGGATGCTTCGGGCGCCGCCAGCGCGCTGCCGCTCAGGAGCAGCGCCGCCAGGGCGAGAATGGGACGGGACCGGACGGCCATGCGACGCTCTCCTCTATAGCTGTTGTAAGTGGCGGGCCGGAGCGCCACGGCTCCGGCCCGCCTATCGGCCGGATCAGAACTTCATTCGTGCGCCCACGAAGTAGCGGCGACCCAGCGTGTCATAGAGCGACACGTCGGTATTGGCGTCGCCGACCAGGGTCGTGCCCAGGATCGGCGGCTGCCGGTCGAGCATATTGTTGACGCCGCCGAAGAAGGAGAAGGTCTCCGTCGCGTCGATCGAGAAGCTGGTGTCGAGATACCAGACCGGGTCCACCGACTTCACCACATTGGTCGCGGTCGGATAGAGCTTCAGATCGCCGATCATCCGGCCCTGCAGGCGGAAGCTTAAGGGGCCGCTGGCATAGGTGGCACCCAGGTTCAGCTTGAAGTCCGGGGTGATGAAGCCGCCGGTGCCGACCGAACAGCCCGCACCATAATAGCCGGCGCAATCCTGCGGGGCGGAGGTGGCGAGCACCTGCGTCGTGCGCTCGAACAGCCAGCTGGCGATCGCCTGCAGCGACAGGCTGGCATCGTCGCCCAGCGACAGCGCACCGGGCAGCGGCACGCGATAATCGACCTGCGCGTCGATGCCGTTGACCTTGAGCGAGCCGATATTGTTGCTCGACACGCTGACATAGTCGAGCTGGCCATTGCCCAGGCGCGTGATCGCCCGGCAGGTGGCGCTGCCGGCATCCATCATCGTGTAGCAGTCGTTCATCGTCTGCTGCGCGTTGACGGTCATGATCGCGTCGTCGACCTTCACGTTGAAATAATCGACCGTGATGTTGAGGCGCGGGATGAAGGGCGGCGAGATGACCGCGCCGATCGTGTAGGTCTTCGACTTTTCCTCGCGCAGGTTCGGATTGCCGCCGCTGTCCTGGTTGAGGCCGAGCGTCGCCTGGGTGAAGTTGGCGATCTCGCCGGCCGGTACGCCAGTGGCGACGCAGAAATTCTTGAGCGCGTCGCTGCGATTGTCGCCGCCCGAGGTCGGGATGGCGCAGGGATCGGTGCCGCTGGAATAGCCGCGGGTCACCGCCGTGTAGAGTTCGGCGATATTGGGCGCGCGGATCGCGCTGTTATAGGCGCCGCGGATGCGGATCCAGCTGACCGGGGCATATTCGCCGCCCAGCTTCCAGGTGAAGACCTTGCCGACCGAGCTGTAATCCGAATAGCGGGCCGCGCCTTCGATCGCGAGCGTATCGAAGAAGGGCATGTCCGCCAGGATCGGGATGCGCAGTTCGCCGAACAATTCCTTGACGTCATAGGCACCGGCCAGCGCCTTTTGCGACACCGCGCCATATTCATTGGCCAGGTCGAGCGGGCTGGGGCTGAACGTATATTTGTCCTTGCGATATTCGGCACCCAGCGCGACCGAGACCGGGCCGGCCGGCAGTTCGAACAGGGTGCCGGCGATGCTGGCGCCCGCGACCTGGCGGGTGAAGATGTCATGGCTTTCGCGGACCGGGGTCAGGAAGGCGCCGGCTTCCGGGCTGATCGAATTGAGGCCCAGGATCGACACGGGGACGCAGCCCAGCGACTGGTTGCGGCAGACGACATTGCCCGAGGAATCGATGACCGCGTCCAGGCCCATCGACAGGCGGGTCTGCGAGATCAGCCCTTCATTCCGGGTGTCGGTGCGGTTGCGCATATATTGGTAGAAGGCGTCCCACTTCCAGTCGCTGCCCAGCAACGATACGTCGCCGCGCAGGCCGGTGGTGATCTGGTAGGATTGCCGTTCATAGCGATAGTTGCGCGTGCCCAGTTCGTCGGCGCGGCGGCCGCCGCCGACGATTTCCGCCGTGCCGTCGCCATTGGTGTCGAAGATGGCGGCATTGTTGGCGAAGAATTGGCGCAGGCTTTCGGGCAGCACCGGATTGCTGGCATAGTTGGGGATCAGCAATGTCGAGGAGGCGGCGCCGGGCGTTAGCGGGGTGAAGCTGTCGGGCGCCAGGATCATGTCATTCTTGGCGTTGACGAAATAGGCCTCGGCATAGGCGGTGATCTTGTCGGCCACCTCATAATGGGCGTTGGCGGCGACGTTGAAGCGATCGAGCGGACGCTGCAGCAGATTATAGGGCGCGTAGTTGTAGGTATCTTCCGGCTGGCAATAGGGCAGGACGGTGCCATTCTCGCCAAAACGAATGCCGGTGACCGACGTGCAGCTGCCACCGGGGGTCAGGTTGACGCCGGTCAGGGCGGCGCGCTGCGCGGCGCTCAGCGGGACGCGCGTGCCGGGGATGCTGCCCGACCCCGAATAGACCAGCTGGCCGTTGACTTCGCCCAGCGGCGTGCGGCTGAAACCACGATCATTCTGGGTGATTGACGACTGGCGCGTCCAGCTGCCCGACAGGGTGATATTGCCCCGGCCATCGGCCGTGCTGGTGCCGAACGTCAGGTCGAGCTTCTTCGATTCGGCGTCGCCGCGATCAGAAATGCCATATTGGGCGCTGGCTTCCACACCTTCGAACTTGTCGTCGAGGATGAAGTTGACCGCGCCGGCGATCGCATCGGAGCCATAGACGGCCGATGCGCCGCCGGTGATGATCTCGACCCGCTTGATCAGGGCGTCGGGAATGGAGGCAAGGTCGACATTGCCGTTGGAATCGGCGGGGATGAAGCGGCGGCCATTGACCAGCACCAGCGTGCGGGTGTTGCCCAGGCCGCGCAGATTGGCGGTCAGCACGCCCGATCCGCCGCCATTATTGACGGTGGAGGTGGTGCCCGACGCCAGCTGCGGCATCTCGTTCAGGGTCTTTTCCAGCGTGACGTTGCCGGACAGCTTCACATCCTCGCTGCCCATGACCGAAATCGGGCTGGGCGCGGTCAGATCGGTGCGGACCAGGCGCGACCCGGTGACGACGATGTCGGTGGAGGGCTGGGCCGCCTCCTGGGCCTGGGCGGTGGAACCCAAGCCGCCGCCGGCCAGGATGGTCGACAGCAACAGAAAGGCATTGCGGCGGCCGTACAGGCCCGCCGGTCGGATCGTCATCATTGGTCTATCCCCTTGTAATCGCTAGGATTCAATTCATTCGACACAGATTATGATTTTGCATGCGCAGCAATGTGGGATGCTGCGCCGATGTCGGCTCCTGCGTACCGGACCGCCTGACGGTCCCCCGGACGGGTGTTCAGCTCCTCTCTCTGTCTTTGCAGCTCTTTGACCGCTTCAATGTATATTGAATATCGTATACTTTAATCATGCTGAGGCTGCAGGAGGCTGTCAAGATTGCAGTTAAATGTCAGTCCGCAGTCGCCGGCGAAAAGCGTCGAACGGGGAGTTAGTGATATGAAAATAAATAGAAAAATTGTTCGTGCCCTGCTGCTGTCTGGAGCGGCTCTGGGGCTGTTCCGGCCCGATATTGTTGCAGCTGAAACAATATGGATACGCGACGTAACCGTCATCGACGGCACCGGGGCCGCAGCAAAGGCGGGGCAGGACGTGCTCGTTGCGGATGGGCGCATCGCAGCGATCGGCGCAAAGCTGAAGGCGCCGGCCTCGGCCCGGCAGGTCGACGGCCGCGGGCGCTATCTGCTGCCCGGCTTCATCGACTCCAATGTTCATGCGACCGTCTATGGCAACCCGGCGCGCCGCGACACCTCATCGCGCTATGCCGACCGGAACGAGGAACTGGCGCTCGAATTTGCCCAGCGCCAGTTGCGCGCGGGCGTCACCACCATGCGTGACAGCTATGGCGTGCTGCCGCCGCTGCTGGCGGTGCGCGACCGGATCGCCAGCGGCCAGGCGATCGGCGCGCGCATGCTGGTGGCGGGCAATATATTGGGTTGGGGTGGGCCATTTTCGCTGACCTATTCGCTGACCGGCGATCGCGACCTGACCCTGTTCCAGGAACAGTGGAACGACCTGCTGGCCCAGGGCGTGGGCGAGGAACTGATGGACATGACGCCGCAGCAGTTGCGCGCTGCCGTCAGCGCCTATCTCGATCGGGGCGTCGATTTCCTCAAATATGGCGGCACCAGCCATTTCATGATGCCCTCGCTGATCGGTTTCTCGCCGCGCCAGCAGGCGGTGATCGTGGCGGAGGCGCACAGGCGCGGCAAGATGGCCGAAACCCATGCCACCAGTTCGGAAGGGCTGCGCCTGGCGGTCGAGGCGGGGATCGACCTGATCCAGCATCCCGAGATATTGAGCCGCGACTATCCCGACGATCTGATCGCCCTGATCCTGTCAAAGGGAACGCTGTGCGCGATGCGCTCCAACATGGTCACCGGCGCGGTGCGACAGAAGCAGATCGCCCGGCGCGCCAGGGCGGTGGCGGACATTGCGCAGATGCCGCCGGCGCTGACCAGCACCGAACTGCGTCGCCGGGCAGCGATGCGCGGCGACGATGCGGAGATCGAGCGGCGCAATGCCGAGCGGCTGGTCGCGGCCGGATGCCCCGTCACGATCGCGACGGACAATTATCTGGGCGATGCGCCCGAGTTTCGCCGCAGCCCCAAATCGCCGGAGCAGGAGCCGGGCGAGGGGAGCCTGCTGGCGATCGAGGGGCTGGTGGAACTGGGCATGACGCCGATGCAGGCGATCGTCGCGGCAACCCGCAACGGCGCGCGGGCGGCGGGCCGGCTCCAGGATCTGGGCACGGTGGAGCCGGGCAAGATCGCCGACCTGCTGCTGCTGGACGCCGATCCGCTGGCCGACATCCATAATATCCGCCGCCTCGGCCGGCTGTTCGTTGCGGGGCAGGAGGTCGATCTTCAGACCCTGCCGCAGACGCACCTGTTCATGGTCGCGGACAAGCGCTGAGCATAATCGGCGCCGCATCCTCATGGACGCGGCGCCCATAGATCACATGGCGCTGTCGTAGAAGGCCAGCAGGTCGCGGCGCAGGCCCTTCATCGACTCCGGGTGGATGTAGATCATGTGCCCGGATTCATAATAGCGATAGCTGATATTGGCCTGCAGCGCCTTGTCGAGCTGCATATGCTTCAGGTCATATTCGGCGCCGGCAAAGGGCGTCGCCATGTCATAATAGCCGTTGAGCGACAGCACTTTGAGATGACTGTTGGTGCGCATCGCGCGGGCCAGGTCCAGCGCGGTGTCGGCCGCCGGCATTGGCCGGCCGCCGCCGCCCGGCGCGCGATGGCGCTGGTCCCAGGCCGGGCTGATCTCCTTGTAGAAATTCGGGCGGTAACTGAGCGGCGTCTTGTAGCCCAGCGTGCCGAACAGATAGGAATTGAGCGCCGCGATATAGGCGCCGCTGATCGAGGTGTCGGCCGCGTCAAATTCGGGATCGGCGGCGCTGTCGTCGACATCGATGCCGACGAAGCGGGAATCCAGCCGGCCGACGGTACGGCTGCTGTCGCGCATCAGTTCCTTGCGGAACCGGCCGAGATCGATGCGCAGCTTGTTCTGCAGGATGAAGCCCTTCGACAGGCCGGTATAGGCGGCGAGCTGGGTGGCGATCGCATCGCGCTCACCATCGGGCAGGTCGTCGCCCTTGGCCAGTGCGGACAGATAGGGCCCCAGGGCAAAGGCGCGCACTTCGCTCAGGAACGGCTCCAGCGTCGCCGGCCGGTTGGGCAGGCGGTTATGATACCAGGCGGTGGCCGCATAGCTGGGCAGATAGGTGACATTGATCTGGTCATAGCCCGGATTGCGGATGCCATAGTTCAGGATCGACGACAGCAGCACCACGCCGTTCATCTGCACGCCGCGTTCCTGCAGCGTGTTGACCAGGCCCGCGGCGCGCAGCGTGCCATAGCTTTCGCCGAGCAGGAATTTGGGTGCATTCCAGCGATTGTTGATCGTCAGATAGCGCTGGATGGCGCTGGCAAAGGCGTCGATGTCCGGATCGACGCCCCAGAAATCCTTGCCCTGCGCCTTGCCGAGCGGGCGCGACAGGCCGGTGCCGATCGCGTCGATGAAGACCAGGTCGCTGCGGTCGATCAGGCTGTCGGGATTGGGGCCGATGGCGAAGGGGGCGGGGCGAGCCGTGTCGGGCGTCGGCGTATCCACCCGGACGGGGCCAAAGGAGCCGACGTGCAGCCACATGGTCGACGACCCCGGACCGCCGTTGAACAGGAAGGTGACGGGGCGTTCCTTCGCGCCCTTGGCCCGATCGGCGACATAGGCGGTGTAGAACATGCTCGCGATCGGTTCGCCGGCATCATTGCGGATCGTCAGCGTGCCGGGCGTCGCGCTATAGTGGATCAGCTTGCCGGCGACCGTCACCGACGCGCGGCTGGGCATCGCCTGTTCCTCGACCGGGGCGACGGCGCTATCGTCCTTCTTGGCCTCATCCTTCTCCGCCGGGGCGGGCTTGTCGGCGGCGATCGACGGCGCAGCCAGCGCCGTCAGCAGCAGGGGAAGGGCGGAATATGCGATGTTTTTCGGGATCATGACTCTGCCTGTTGCCTAAATTTGCGGCGAACCGTACATCGTATACCAAATCTGTCAAATGCGCATATGCGTCATCTTCGTAAAGTTCCAAGGGAGGACCAGAACATGAGAAACCGTTGGCCCCGGCTCGCCGCCGCTGCCGCACTGTTGCTCGCCACGCCGGCACTGGCGCAGGGCTTCGATGCCGCGCAGGTCAAGCAGGGCGACCATGTCATTCGCGACTTTGCTTTCCGTTCGGGTGAGAAGCTGCCCGAACTGCGGATGCATTATCGCACCATCGGCACGCCGCATCGCGATGCCAAGGGGCGGATCGACAATGCGGTGATGATCCTGCACGGCACCGGCGGATCGGGCGCGCAATTCCTGCAACCGCAATTTGCCGACGAACTTTATGGTCCCGGCCAGCCGCTCGACGTCAGCCGCTATTTCATCATCCTGCCCGACAATATCGGCCATGGCGATTCTTCCAAGCCCAGCGACGGCCTGCGCATGGCCTTTCCCCATTATGATTATGACGACATGGTCGAGGCGCAGCGCCGCATGCTGGTCGACGGGCTGAAGGTCGATCATCTGCGGCTGACCTTCGGCACCTCGATGGGGTGCATGCACATCTTCGTCTGGGGCGAGAAACATCCCGGCTTTGCCAGTGCGCTGATGCCGATGGCGTGCCAGGCAGCGCCGATCGCCGGGCGCAACCGGATGTGGCGCAAGGCGGCGATGGACGGCATCCGCGCAGATCCCGCCTGGCAGGATGGCAATTACAAGGCGCAGCCGCTGCTCGGCCTGCGTACCGCATCCAGCCTGTCGCAGATCGCCGGTGCCGCTGCCTGGTACATGCAGGTGCAATTTCCCACGCGCGACGCGGTCGACGCCTATTGGAAGGAGCGGTTCGATCGCGACATCGCCAGCCGCGACGCCAATGATTATCTCTACCAGCTCGATTCCTCGCGCGATTATGATCCGTCCGCCGATCTGGAGAAGATCAGCGCGCCGATGACCTGGATCAACTCCTCCGACGACTTCATCAATCCGCCGGAAATGGGCATGGCCGAAACGGCGGCCAAGCGGCTGAAGACCACCCGTTACAAGCTGATCCCCTATTCGCCCGAGACGCGGGGGCACAGCACCCATACCTGGGCGAAATTCTGGAAGTATGAACTGGTCGCGCTGCTGGCGCGGAGTAACTGACCTCTTATTGGCCGCCTTGTTGCATGAGGCGGCCGATACGCGGCGATACGATCAGGATGATGAGGCCGATCAGCATGGCAAGGCCGCCGATCCGGCCGTAGGCGGCGAGCACCGTGCTGGCCTGGTCTGCCCCTGCCGATGCGCCGATGGCGGCGGCGATCACGCCCGACATGAAATTGCCGCCCGCCGTCGCCAGGAACCAGGTGCCCATCATCAGCCCCAGCATATGGGGCGGCGACAGGCGCGACATCGCTGCCAGCCCGACCGGCGACAGGCACAGTTCACCCATGGTGTGAAGCAGGTAGAGCAACAGGATGAAGAGCATCGGCATCTTCGCCCCCGGCAGCATCATGCCCGCGCCGACCAGCAGCAGGAAGCCAGCCCCGACCTGGATGATGGCCAGTCCGAACTTGGCTGGGGTGGATGGCTCCAGCCCGCGCCGGCCGAGCTTCAGCCATAGCCAGGCGAAGAAGGGCGCGAGCAGGAAGATGGAGAAGGGGCCGACCGCCTGGAACAGCGAGGCTGGCACGGTGATGCCGAACAATGTGCGGTCGACATGCCGATCGATGAACAGGTTGAGCGAGGAGCCGGTCTGTTCGAACAGGCCCCAGAAGACGGGCTGCACCACCAGCAGGAAGATCGCCACCAGCAATCGCCCGCGCGCCGCCGGATCGAGCTTCAGGCAGGCATAGGCGACAAGGCCGATGCCCATGGCTACCCCGCTGGCGCTCAGCAGATAGCCGACCGTCGCGGGGCTGGCGAGCAGGGCCAGCATCGCTGCGGTGAAGGGCAGGGCGCTGGCGTAAAGCCAATATTCGCGTCGGATGCCGAACAGCGGGCTTGCCAGCCAGGCCGGATCGGGCGCCTCGCCCTGGCCCTGCAACAATGGCCTGCCCATGACGAAGACGATGATGCCCAGGATCATGCCTAGCGCCGCCGCGCCAAAGCCCCAGGACCAGCCGATCGTTTCGCCCAGCAGGCCGCAGACGAGCGGGCCGAGTGCGCCGCCAAGGTTAATGCCCATGTAGAAGATGGTGTAGGCCGGGTCGCGGCGCATGTCGTCGCGCGGATAGAGCTGGCCGACCAGCACCGAGACATTGGCCTTGAGGAAGCCGGTGCCGACCACGATCACCGCCATGCCGGCGAGAAAGATGCGGGTCGCGCTCTCACGGTCGCCGCCCAGCGCATCGAGGCCGAGCAGGATATGGCCGCAGGCGATGACGATGCCGCCGAACAGCACCGCCTTGTGCGCGCCGAGGTAGCGATCGGCCAGCCAGCCGCCGACCAGCGGGCTGACGAACACCAGCGCGATATAGGCGCCATAGAGCATGCCCGCGCGCTCGTCGGAAAAGAGGAACTGCTTGGTCAGGTAGAAGATCAGCAGCGCCCTCATGCCGTAGAAGGAGAAACGCTCCCACAATTCGGTGAAGAAGAGGATGAACAGGCCGCGCGGATGGCCGAGGAAGGTGGCGGTGGCGTGATGATCGGCTGGGGGCATGGCGCTCATTGGCAATAGGCGGGGTGGGTCGCGTCCGGCTCGAACGCGGACACATGGTTGAGAGCGATCACCCAGCGGCCCTCGACCTTGCGCATCAGCCGCGTGTTGATGCCGGACTGGCCGGGTTTGGCTGCAAGGTGGAAGCGGCTGATCAGCTGGGCCGCGTCGGGTGCCAGCATCTCGATCCTGATGTCGCAGAAATGGAGCGTACCGCGCGTTTCGGGCGAGGCGCCATAGTCGCGGACATAATGGTCGAGCGTGCCCTGCCAGTCGCGCTGGAACTGGCCGCGCGACACGAAGATGACGCCGGGGTTGAGGAAGCCCGCCATATAATCGCGAAAATCGCCTCGGTTCCAGGCGACCTCCATGTCGGCGATCACCTGCCGGATCGCCGCCTTCTCCGTCTCCGCCGAAGGGGGGATCGGCGCGGCGCCCATGCAGAGCGCCGCGCCGATCAGGGGGAGGAGAATGCGCTTACTGCGCCGCACCGGAAGCCCCGGCTGCGGCCTTGGCCTTTTCCGCCTGGATGAAGCGGTCAAGCTCCGCCTCCATCACCGGCAGCGGCACCGACCCCATGGTGAGCAGCGTGTCGTGGAACGGGCGCTGGTCGAACTTGTCGCCCAGTTCCGCCTCGGCCTTGGCGCGCATCTTGCGGATCGACAATTCGCCCAGCTTGTAGGCCAGCGCCTGCGCCGGCCAGGCGATATAGCGATCGACCTCATTGGTGATGTCGAGCTTCGCAAGCGCGGTATGGCTGGCCATATAGTCGATCGCCTGCTGCCGCGTCCAACCCATGGAGTGCATGCCGGTGTCGATCACCAGCCGCACTGCGCGCCACATTTCGAACGTCTCGCGGCCGAACTCCTCATAGGGCGTCTCATACATGCCGAGCTTGGTGCCCAGCCATTCGGTATAGAGGCCCCAGCCTTCGCCATAGCCCGAGAAATAGGTCTGGCCACGGAAGGCCGGGCGATTGGGGGCTTCCAGCGCATAGGCGGCCTGGAAGCTGTGGCCCGGATTGCATTCGTGCAGCGTCAGCGCGGTCAGATTGTAGAGCGGGCGCGAGGGTAGGTCATAGGTGTTCATCAGGCAGGATTCGAGCCCGCCGCGACCCGAGGTGTAGATGGGCGCGATCTCGTCCGGTACCGGCAGGATGGTGAAGCGATAGCGCGGCAAATTGTTGAACGTGTCCTTCAGCCTGCCGTCCATCTTCTTGGCGACATAGGCGGAATAGGACAGCAGCTCGCGCGGCGTCTTGGCATAGAATTGCGGGTCGGTGCGCATGAACTCCAGGAATTCGGCGAAGCTCCCCTGGAACTTGGCATCCGCCATCGTCTTCTTCATGTCCGCGTCGATGCGCGCGACTTCCTTCAGGCCGATCTCGTGGATCTGCTGCGGCGTCAGGTCCAGCGTCGTATATTCGCGGATCTGGTCCTGGTAGAAGGCTTTGCCGTCGGGCAGCGAATAGGCGTCGATCGTCTTGCGTGCCTTGGGCATATATTCGCCGCGCATGAACGTCAGCAGCTTCTGATAGCTGGGCGCGATGGCGTCGCGGATCAGTGCCTGTGCCTGTGCCTGCATCGCCTGGCGCTGGTCGGCCGGGATGGTGTCCGGCATCGCGGCGAACGCCTTGTAGAAGGGATTGTCGGTGCCGGCGGCCAGGAACGGCTCGATCGTCTTGTCACGCCCTTCGATCGACACGCGCGGCACGGTATAGCCGCGCTTCAGGCCCGCCTGCATATTCGCGATCTGCTCGTCGAAATAGCGCGGTATGTCCTTCATCCGGCCGAGATAGCGGCGATAATTGTCGGCGCTGGAAAAGGGCGTGCGCGGGTTGAGGCCGGTCCAGAAGAAGGTGTCGCTGTTGAACGGCGCCTCATAGGTCTTGTATTTGATCTTGGTCGCATTCTCCCAGACCGATGTCTTGAACACCGCCTTGTTGATATATTCCTCATGCGACAGCTGGGCGTCGGGGATCTGGTCGAGCTGTTTGAGAATGTCGCTCCAATAGGCATAGCGGCGCTGCTGGGTGGCGGCCGTCACGCTGGGCAGATGATCGTCGGCGCCGCCTTCTGTCCGGCCGCTGCCGGGCAGGCGGGCGAATTCCTTCTGGCGCCAGCTCCATTCAGCGTCATACAGTGCCTTGAGCTTCAGGTCGGCGGCGGTCGGCTGGGCGGCCGGTGCGTTGGCGGCCGGAGCTGTCTGGGCGAGGGCGGCCGGGGCCGTGCCGGCGAGCCAGGCGATGGCGAGCAAGGATGCGGCATGGGGCATTTTCATGAATGTCTCTCTTCCCTGTTCGGCGAAGCGATCCGGCGCCCCGCTTCTATCAATAATGTATACGATATACCTTGATTAAGGCGGGTCAAGTGCGCGTTTCGCCCGCGGGCGTGAAAATGCGCGCGCCGAACATCGGGCCGGCCCGCGTCATGCCGGGGGCCGGCTGGACGCGGATGACCACCGCGCTCTTGCCGCGCGTCAGTCCCTCGGGAATGGCATAGGTGACGTCGAAAAATTCGCCCGGCCGGTCGGCATCCAGTTTCTGCGTCGCGATTTTCTGGCCATCGACCAATATGTCGAACAGCCGGTTTCGCTCCTCGCCCCAATAGGTGGCCTGCAGGATCAGCGGGCCGGGCTTCACTTTCATGCGGAATTGGAAATGGCCGTCGGTGCGCGCGTCGCGCCCATGCCGTCCGCGATAGGTGGTGGTGTAGGAGAGTTTCGCTTCCAGCCCATGGTCGCGTTCGGGCTGCATCTCGCCCAGATGCATGACGTCGACTGAGCGTCGCTCCAGGTCACGGAGCCGGGCCTGCTCGATGGCAAAGGCCTGCTGTTCGACGCCCCATTCGTCTTGAGTGAAGCGCTTGAAATAGACGGCGGTGCGGCGGTCGCGCTGCTGGAAGAAGGGCGCGAAACTGAGGTCGGCGGGCTTGCCGATGCCGGCGGTGCGATAGGCGGGGACGGCGCTGGGGGTGGCAGCAAAGCCCTGCGTCACATCGGCGGCGACAAGCGCCGGGGATGGACCGTCAAAGGGCTGGTCGGCCGCGCCCAGATCGGCCGCCAGCACGACCGGGCCGTGCAGCAGCGCGATGGTGCGGGCATCATCCGGCGTCGCTTCGATCCGCAATGCCATAGGCAGGTCCAGCGTCACCTGATCGCCGGCCTTCCACTTGCGATCGATCAGGGCATAGCCATCGGCGATGCGCGGGGCGGGCAGGGGCGTGCCGTTGACGGCGACGCGCGCGCCCTGGCACCAGCCGGGGATGCGCAGCGCCAGGGTGAAACGGCCGGCCCGCGCCAGTTTCGGGATCGACAGGGCGATGTGGCCGTCGAACGGATAGCCGCTCTCGATCCGCAGCTTCGCGCCCCGCGCCGCCCAGTCGGCTTCGCTGGGGATATAGAGATTGGCGATCAGCATGTCGGCTGGCCGGTCGGCATCTTCCCACCAGATGGATTCGCCATGCTTGGCATGGCTTTCCATGCCGCTGCCGACGCAGCACCAGAAATCGTTGAACGGTTCCGACCAGACGCGATGCGACCCCGACATCAGCGGCACCATATAAGCGAACATGCCGGTGGCCGGGTTCTGATGCGCCAGGATATGGTTGATATGGGCGCGCTCATAATAGTCGAACAGGCGCGCCTCGGGCTTCCAGGCATAGAGATGCCGGGTCAGCTTCAGCATGTTATAGCTGTTGCAGCTTTCGCAGGTCTGTTCGGTGATATGCTTGGAAATTGTGCCGGGATCGGGGAAATATTCCCGGTCGGCATTGCCGCCGATGACATAGCTATATTGGCCGACCACCGTCTCCCAGAAGAAATTGGCGGCGATCGCATCGGCTGCATTGCCGGTGATCTCGTGCAGGCGGGCGAGGCCGATCAGCTTGGGGATCTGGGTATTGGCGTGGATCCAGGGCAGGCTGTTCTGCCGCTGGGACAGCGGATCGAGCACCTTGCGATGGCGCAGCCGCGTCGCCAGCGCCAGCCAGCGCGGATCACCGGTGCGGGCGTGAAGTTCGGCGAAGCTCTCGTTGATGCCGCCATGTTCGCAGTCCAGCACCTGCTGCACCTGCGCATCGTCCAGTTTCGCGAACACGCCGTCGATATAGGCGGCCAGGGCCAGCGCGACGCCGCGCGCCTGGTTGTTGCCCAGATGGGTTTCGGCGTCGAAGAGGCCGGCGAACAGCTTGTGCCAATTATAGAAGGGCACCCAGCAGCCGTTGAGGTCAAAGCCGGCCGATCGGATGTCGCCGCGCATGATCTCCGGAAAGATCAGCCTGCCATCCTCGATCACATCGTCGCGACGGCGGGTGAAGCCCGCGACATAGCCATCGCCGGCCGCCGCCTGGCACTCGGCCAGTTCGGCGATGATATAGGCGGCACGGCGGGCGCATTCGGCGTCGCCGGTCTGGGCGTGCATCAGCGCCAGCGCGGTCAGATAATGGCCCAGCGTATGGCCGGCGATGGTGTCATTTTCCCAGCCGCCATAGATGGCGCCCTTGGGCGTCAGGCCGGCATGTTTGCGGAAATTGTGCAGCAGCCGGTCTGGCTCCAGCCGCAGCAGATAGCGGCGATTGCCCTCGACCGCGTCGGCAAAGGGGGAGGGGAGAAGCCGGGTCGCATTTAGCGGCAAGGCGCGCGCCGATTCGGGCAGCGCACTGCCGGTCGCGGCATGGGCGACGCTGCTCCATCCCTGCCAGGCGGGGGCCGTCGCGGCGGCTGTCGCGGCCAGCAACATGGCCCTGCGGCTGAGGGGCGTGTGACGGTGGGACATGGCGGCTCCGGCTTGTCTGTAATCGTTATACCGTATACGATATTGCGATTATGGTTCGGTATCAAGACGGAGGATGCATGTCTATCTTCAACGCTGCGGCAGGGGCAATAAAGGCATGAGCGCGGATGAAAGCGTCACGCTGACGCTGCAGCAGGTCGCGGATCTGGCCCATGCCGTGCTGCGCCGCCATGGTCTGGCGGAGGCGCATGTCGGCCCCGTCGCCGCGACGATCATCGCCGGCGAGCGCGACGAATGCGCGTCGCATGGCGTCTATCGCCTGCTCAACTGCGTCCACACGCTGCGCAGCGGCAAGGTCGTGCCGGACGCCGTGCCGGTGGTCGACCCTGTCTCGCCCGCACTGCTGCGCGTGGATGCGGCCGGCGGCTTTGCCCAACTGGCTTTCGCCAACGGCCTGCCGCTGCTGGTGGAAAAGGCGCGGACGATGGGCATCGCCGCCATGGGCATCAATCGCTGCGTCCATTTCGCCGCGCTCTGGCCGGAGATCGAGGCGCTGACCGATCAGGGTCTGGTCGCCTTCGCCTGTACCCCCAGCCATGCCTGGGTCGCGCCAGCCGGCGGCACCTCGCCGCTGTTCGGCACCAACCCGATCGCCTTTGGCTGGCCGCGTCCCGGCGGCGATCCCTTTGTCTTCGATTTCGCCACCAGCGCGGTCGCGCGCGGCGAGATCGAACTGCATCGCCGTGCCGGCAAGCCGATCCCGGAAGGCTGGACGATCGATGCCCAGGGCCATCCGACCACCGATGCGGAAGCGGGCCTGGCCGGCGCCTTGCTGACCTTTGGCGGGCATAAGGGATCGGCCCTGTCGGCGATGGTCGAACTGATTGCCGGGCCGCTGATCGGTGACATGACCAGTGCGGAATCGCTGGCGCATGATGATGGCGCCAAGGCATCGCCCTTTGGCGGCGAACTCATCATCGCCATCGATCCCGCCGGCTTCCTGGGCGCGGCGGCCGCCGAGCATATGCAGCGGGCCGAGGCGCTGTTCGACGGCATTACCGGCCAAGGCGCGCGCCTGCCATCGCAGCGGCGCTTCGCGGCGCGTCGTCGCACCCCCGATCAGGGCTGTCGCATTCCCCGCGCGCTCTATGAGGAACTGGCGGCGCTCAACTGAGCGCCGCCAGCGATTTCAGGCGAACGGCTGGTCGATCGCGACCGAGGGCGGGGTGAACCAGGCCGCCCCGGTATCGGTCACGTAAAAATGATCCTCCAGCCGCACGCCGAAGCGATCCGGCACGACGATCATCGGCTCGTTGGAGAAGCACATGCCTGGCTCCAGCGGCGTCATGTCGCCGCGTACCAGATAGGGCGCCTCATGGATCGACAGGCCAATGCCATGACCGGTGCGATGGGGCAGGCCGGGCAAGCGATAGTCGGGGCCAAGGCCCGCCGCTTCCAGCACGCGCCGCGCCGCCGCGTCGATCGCGCTGCAGGGGAGGCCGGGCTTGACCGCGTCGAACGCGGCCTGCTGCGCCTCCTTTTCCAGCGCCCAGATGCGTCGCTGTTCGGCATCCGCCTCGCCATAGACATAGGATCGGGTGATGTCGCTATGATAGCCGCCGATGGTGCAGCCGGTATCGATCAGCACCATCTCGCCTTCGGCCAGCACGCTCTCGCCCGGCAGGCCGTGGGGAAATGCGGTCGATCGGCCGAACTGGACGATGCAGAAGCTGCTGCCCGATGCACCCAGCGCCCGGTGTGCGGCCTCGATGAAGCGACGCACCTCGGTCGCGGTGATGCCGGGGCGCAGGATGCGGGCGGCGCGGCGATGCACCTCCAGCGTCATCGACTTGGCCTGCTGCATCAGGGCGAGTTCGGCGGCCGACTTGCGGCTGCGGCAACCATCGATCACGGCCGAGGCGGCGATCAGCGTCACGTCCGGCGCGGCAGCACGAATGCGCTCGACGAACAGGAAGGCCATGGCTGGGTCGATCCCCAGCCGGGCGACGCCCAGCGTCTGGAGCGCATCGGCGACCAGGGCGGACGGGCTTTCATCCTCTTCCCACAGGCGCAGGTCGCCGGCATCGATCTTGAGGTCGGCTTCCAGCGATCCGCGCTCGAAGCGGGGGCAGATCAGGATCGGCTCGCCGCTGAGCGGCAGCAGCATCGCCACCAGTCGTTCGCTCGCGCCCCAGGGCACGCCAGCGAAATAGGCAAGGCTGGTCCCGGCATCGATCAACAGCGCGTCCAGCCCTTCCTGCGCCATCAGGGCGCGGGCCTTGGCGATGCGCGCCTGATATTCGGCGGCGGCGATGGCCGGCGCACGATTGGACCAGGGGGCAAGCCCGGCCAGTTCGGTGGCGGCGTCGGAGCCGCCGATCTGCTGTGTCATACTCTATCCTTCAAAGCGGCGGAGCGAAAAGGGCGTGGCGTCGACCGGCGGCGGCGCGCCGGTGGCAAGCGCGGCGATGATTTCCCCGGTCAGTGGTCCCAATGTCAGCCCCAGATGCTGGTGGCCGAACGCATAGAGCAGGTTGTCCGCCCGGTCACTCCGGCCGATCGCCGGAAGATAATCGGGCAGGGTCGGGCGGGCGCCGATCCACGGCTTTGCATCCGCCTCGATCGGCAGGCCCAGAGCGGCGGCATGGGTGCGCAGCCTTTGCCATTTGCGCGGATCGGGCGGGGCGAAGAGGCTGGAAAATTCGACGAAGCTCGCCGCGCGCAGGCCGCTCTCGAACCGGGTGACGATCATCGATCGATCCTCGAACACCACCGGCGGCATGTCCATCGGCCAGCCTTCGGGCGGGTTCGGCGTCTGCAGATGATAGCCGCGTTCGGCGATGATCGGCACCTTGTGGCCCAGCGGGCGAAGCAGGACGTCCGATGCGGCACCGGTCGTGACGATGACATGGTCCGCGTCCAGCGTCCGGCCGTCGGCCAGTTGCACCTGCGCCTTTCCATCACGAGTGGGAAGCGCGCTAACCTCCGCCTGCTCGATCCGCCCGCCTGCCGCCAGCAGCGCCTCTTTCAGATCCTGCGCCAGTCGGGTCGGGTCGGCGATGCGGCCACTGCCCTCGCAGCGAATCGCGCCGATGATCGGATGCGGGAACAGGGTTTCGAGCAGGGCCAGCTCGCGCGGCGTTGCGTCACGGAAGCGCGCCGTGCCGCAATCGGCCGCCATCCAGGCGCGGCGCCCGGCCAGCGCGCTCGCCTCGCTTTCCCAGACGATGAAATGCCCATCCTCGATCAGACGGCTCGGGCCCGCGCACAGCGCGTCGATCCGTTGCCAGGCAGGCATTGCTCCTTTCAACATTGCCTTTAACGCGGCGCGTCCTGCCGCAAAGCGCGATGGGCGCGCGGCGTTCAACAGGCGCAGTGAGAAGGGTAGCCAGCGGCCGATGTCGCGCCAAGGCAGACCGAGCGCGCCGCCGCGCCAGAACAGCCGCCGGGGAAAGCTGCGTATCGTTGCCATCGATGCCAGCGGATCGATCTGCTCCACCGCGACGTGGCCGGCATTGCCCCAGGATGCGCCGCGCAGCGGGTTTTCCCGTTCGATCAGCAGCGTTGAAATTCCCTTTTCCTGCAATCGGATAGCGCAGGATGTTCCGACGATACCGCCGCCGATGATGATTGCGTGTTGGGTCAATTGACTTCTTTTCACTTGGCGTTGACAATTAGATACCGTATACGATCCTCAGTTTCAACGGAGGCTTATGTGAATTCCTCAAAATTGACGTGGCGTGGTGTCTACCCTGCCGCCACCACCCAGTTCACCCCCGATCTGGACGTTGATATCCCCGCAACCCAGGCTGTCCTGGATGCGCTGGTGAAGGATGGCGTCGACGGCCTCATCATCGCCGGCACCTGCGGGGAGAACAACTCGCTGGAAGCCGAAGAAAAGCGCGCTGTCGTCAAGGCGGCGGTCGAGGTCGTGGATGGCCGCGTGCCGATCCTGGTCGGCGTGTCCGAATTCACCACTCGCCGCGCCGTCACCTTCGCGCAGGACGCGGAAAAGCTGGGTGTCGATGGGCTGATGCTGCTGCCCGCCATGGTCTATGTGCCGACCGTGGGCGAGCTTTGCACCCATTTCGAGACGGTGGCCAAGGCGACGTCGCTGCCGATCATGCTCTACAACAACCCGCCGGCCTATCGCGTGAATATCGGCATCGACGCGCTCACCCGCCTCGCCGACACGCCCAACATCGTCGCGGTCAAGGAAAGCGCGCCCGATCCGCGTCGCTTCACCGACCTGATCAACGCCTTTGGCGACCGCTATATCCTGATGGCGGGCCTGGACGATGTCGCGTTCGAGGGCTTGTTGCTCGGCGCCCATGGCTGGATTTCCGGTCTCACCAGCGCCTTCCCGCGCGAATCCGTGGCGCTGGTCGCGGCGATCAACCGGGGCGATCTGGAAGAAGCACTGCGCATCTATCGCTGGTTCATGCCGCTGTTGCACCTCGATGCCGATCATGATCTGGTCCAGTCGATCAAGCTGGCCGAAAGCATCATGGGACGCGGCACCGAGCATGTTCGCCTGCCGCGCATGCCGCTGGAAGGCCAGCGTCGCGCCGACGTCATCCGCTGGGTCGAGCAGTGCGCCGCTACCCAGCCCAGCCTGACGGCGGCCTGATGTCCGCGGTGCGCCACACCTTCTTCTGTATAGACGGCCATACGGCGGGCAATCCCGTTCGTCTGGTCGCGGGCGGCGCGCCGCTGCTCAAGGGAAAGTCCATGGCGGAACGCCGCCTGGACTTTCTCGACCGCTTCGACTGGATCCGGACCAGTCTCTGCTTCGAGCCGCGCGGCCATGACATGATGTCGGGTGGCTTCCTCTATCCGCCGACGCGAGAGGATACCGACATCGGCATCCTCTTCATCGAGACCAGCGGTTGCCTGCCGATGTGCGGTCATGGCACGATCGGCATGGTGACGTTCGGCCTGGAAAATGGCCTGATCCAGCCGGCGACGCCGGGCAGGCTGCGGGTCGAAGTGCCAGCCGGCGTCATCGACATCAATTATACGAGCGACGGCAAGCGCGTGACATCGGTCAAGATCCGCAACGTCCCCGCCTATCTGGCGGCGGAGGGCATCGCAATCGACGTGCCGGGCTTCGGCCCGCTCAGCGTCGATGTCTCCTATGGCGGCAATTACTACGCGATCGTCGAACCGCAGGGCGCCTATACCGGCCTCGACGATCTCGGCGCATCGCGCATCGTGGAACTCAGCCGCACGATCCGCGAACTGGTGCGCGAACAATATCAGCCGGTCCATCCGCTCGAACCCAGCATCAAGGGGGTGAGCCATGTCCTGTGGGCCGACAAGCCCAAGGGCGAGGGCGCCGATGGCCGCAATGCCGTCTTCTATGGCGAGCGGGCGATCGACCGCAGCCCCTGCGGCACCGGCACGTCGGCGCGGCTGGCGCATCTGGCGGCCAAGGGCAAGCTGAAGGTCGGCGACCGGTTCGTGCATGAAAGCTATATCTGCAGCCGCTTCATTGGCCGGGTCGAGGCCGAGACGATGATCGGCGACCAGAAGGCGATCATCCCCTCGATCGAAGGATCGGCGATCGCCACCGGCTTCAACACCATCTGGGTCGATCGCGAAGACCCGTTCTGGGCCGGCTTCACGGTCGTATGAAACCCAAGGCGCAGAGCGGACGGACGGGATCGTCCATCATATACGAAGTTGTATTCCGTCGTTCGCTCTGTGCTATGTTCGCTGCATGAGCCTAGTCATCCGAAACCTCTCCGACCAGTTGGTCGACCTTGTCCGCGAGCGCATATTGTCCGGCCGGGTGCCGCCCGACGGGCCGATCCGCCAGGACGCGCTGGCCGCCGAACTGGGGATCAGCAAGATTCCGCTGCGCGAGGCACTGGCCCGACTGGAGCAGGAAGGACTGCTCAAGTCGCAGGCCAATCGCGGCTTCTTCGTGCGCAGCCTCAACCGGGTGGAGGCGGACGAAGTCTATGCGCTGCGCCTAAAGCTGGAACCCGATGTGATGGCGTTGGCCGCCGAACGGGCGGACGAGGCGGAGCATCAGGCGGCGATCAACACGCTGGCCACCCTCTATCAGGTCACCGACGAAGGCGGTGACGGGGTGGGGGCGTTCAACCGCGCCTTCCACATGGCGCTGCTGCGTCCCAGCAACCAGCCGCTGTCGGTCAATATTCTCGAACGGCTCCATATTCTGTCGGAACGCTATGTCCGCAAGCATCTGGAGCCGCTCGGCCGCGACGAACGCGCCAATGACGAACATCGCGAGATGCTCGATGCCTGGCTTGCCCGCGACGGCCAACTGATCCGCGAACTCACGGTCGCACATATCCGCAAAACCATGGACGATCTCATGGTTCAGCTCGACGCCGACGACTGAACCATAACCGAGCAACCGGAACGTCCATAAGAACAGGGAAGGAAATTTCGGTTGAGCACTGGATTTTGGGGACCGATCAAGCCGATCGGCGCCGGTCATCATGCGCAGCATCAGCAGTTGCGCAAGACATTGTCCTGGCCGCATCTGATCGCGCTGGGGGTCGGAGCGATCGTCGGCACCGGCATCTATACGCTGACCGGCGTGGGCGCCGACCGAGCAGGGCCGGCGGTGATCCTGGCCTTCGCCATTGCCGGCGCGGTGTGCGCCTGCGCGGCGCTGGCCTATGCCGAACTGGCCACGCTGATCCCGACCGCGGGTAGCGCCTATACCTACACCTATTCGGTGCTGGGCGAGACGCTGGCCTGGGTGGTGGGGTGGAGCCTGATCCTGGAATATTCGCTGGCGTGCAGCACCGTGGCGGTCGGCTGGTCGGGCTATCTGGTCGGCTGGATCCAGCAGGCGGGGATCAGCCTGCCGCCGATGCTGCTGGCCGGGCCGCATGGCGGCGGCATCGTCAATTTGCCCGCCGTGCTTGTGGCACTGGCGATCGCCGGCATGCTGATCGCGGGCACGCGGGAAAGCGCGACGCTCAACATCGTCCTGGTCGTCATCAAGCTGACCGCGCTTGCCGCCTTCGTCGCGCTGGCGCTGCCTGCCTTCCAGTCCGACCATCTCCAGCCCTTCATGCCCTATGGCTTCGTCAGCCATGTGGAAGGTGGCATGACGCGCGGCGTGATGGCGGCGGCGGCGATCGTCTTCTTCGCCTTCTACGGTTTCGACGCGGTCGCGACCTCGGCCGAGGAAGCGCGCAATCCCGGCCGTGACCTGACCATCGGCATCGTCGGATCGATGGCGGTCTGCACCCTCATCTATATGGCGGTCGCGGTAGCGGCGATCGGCGCGCTCGATTATCGGGCGCTGGCCGGTTCGTCCGAACCGCTGGCGCTGGTGCTGCGTACGCTGGAGCATCCGGTCGCCGCCTGGCTGGTGGCGGGCGCTGCGCTGGTGGCGCTGCCCTCCGTCATCCTGGTCATGATGTATGGCCAGAGCCGCATCTTCTTCGTCATGGCGCGCGACGGCCTGCTGCCGCGCTCGCTCAGCAAAGTGTCGGAAAAGACCGGCTCGCCCGCCCGCATCACCGCGATCACGGGCCTCTTCGTCGCGGCGGTGGCCGGCTTCTTCCGCCTCGACGAGATTGCCGAGCTGGCCAATGCCGGCACGCTGATCGCCTTCATCGCGGTCGCCGGCTGCATGATGGCGCTGCGCCGGAAGGCGCCGGACATGCCGCGCGTCTTCCGCTGCCCGCAGCCCTATCTGGTCGGTACGCTGGCGATTATCGGCTGCATCTATCTGCTGATCAGCCTGCCGGAAAAGACGCTGCTGCGCTTCGGCCTGTGGAACCTTGCTGGCCTGGCCCTCTATTTCGCCTATAGCCGCGGCCGCAGCCTGCTGCGCACGACCGGTTATGCGGCAAGCGAGGAAGGCCTGCCCGAATAGAGCAGTCGTGACCCGAGCCGGTCAGCCGCGTCGCCGCGACTGGCCGGCTTGTTCAATAGCCCACAGCATAGCCCATGCGGCGGGGATCGGCGCCGGCCATGCGGGCGCCCGATGGGTCGGCCAAAATGCCTTGCACGCTGCCGATCGCATAGGGGCCGACCAGTTCGATCTTGTGCCCCATCGCGGTCAGGCGCTGGATTGTTGCGTCGGGGAATCGTCGTTCCGCCTGCACGGTGATCGCCGCGCCGGGCTTGTAGAAATTGGGATCGGCGTCGAGCGCGAAGCGCGGTGCTTCGATCGCGGCCTGGATCGGCAGGCCGCGATCGACGACATTGACCAGGAACTGGAACTGGGTCTGGCCGATCGTCTCGCCGCCAGGCGATCCGAAGACCAGTTTCAGCCGGCCCTTGTCGAGGACGATGGTCGGGCCATTGCCGAGCAGGGCGACCTTGCCCGGTGCGACCTTGTTGGGATGGCCGGCATAGGGGGCGGACGAGCCGAGGCGCAGGCCGTTGTTGAACAATATGCCGGTATTGCCCATCACCAGGAAGGTGCCGAAGCCGCCGCCGACCGTCGTCGTGACCGCGATGGCATTGCCGTCGGCATCGACCGCCGACAGGCTGGTGGTATCGCCGCCGCGCGTATGGTCATCGCCCTGATGCGCGAAATCCTGACGTGCCCGCTCCAGCGCGGCGAGGTCGAAGGCGGCGGCATTGCCGCCCTGCGGATAGAGGCCTGCGCGGGCCGCATCGATCAGCTTGCGTCGTTCGGCGGCGAAGCGCTTGGACAGCAGTCCCTCGACCGGCGTTCTGGCGAATTTGGGATCGGCGGCATATTTATAGACATCGGCCTTCGCGACCTTGATCGCCTCGATCAGATAATGGGTGAAGAGCGGATCGTCGGCGGGCAGTGCGGCCAGGTCGAACCCCTCGACCAGATTGAGCTGCTCGCACAATTCGAGCCCCGTGCGCGAGGTGAGCGGGCTGCAATAGACGTCCAGCCCGCGATAATTGGTCGTCACCGGATCGTCCCAGCGTGGCTGATAGGCCTTGAGGTCATCGAGCCGCAGCCAGCCGCCGGTCTCCTTCGAGAAGCGGGCAAATTCCTGCGCGATCGGGCCGGTGTAGAAATAGTCATGCGCCGCCTGCAACGCGCGATCCCGATCGGCGCCGCCCTTGAGCGCCTGGCTTTCCGCGTCGGCAAGGGCCTGAAAGCTGCGGGCCAGATCGGGATTGCGGAAGATGGATCGCGGGGCGGGGGGCTGGCCACCGGGCAGGAAGATCGCCGCGCTGGTCGGATAGAGCGCCAATGTCTTTTGCGCCCGCGTGATGAACATCGCGATGGAGGCGTCGAGCGGATGGCCGTCGCGGGCATAGCCGATCGCCGGTTCAAGCAGGGTCGAAAGCGGCAATTTGCCGAACCGGCGGGCCAGCGCGATCCAGCCGCCAAAGGCGCCCGGCACGGTCAATGCCTTGGGGCCATGGTCCAGCGCCTTGGGATCGCCATCGGGATCGAGCAGGCGCGGCGCGCCGCCGGTGAAAGCCAGTGACTGGACCTTGCCGGTCTTGCGATCGAGGCAGGTGGCAAAGCCGTTGCCGCCCGCGCTGGATGCCCAGGGTTCGACCACGTTCATGACCGCCATTGCCGCGACCACGGCATCGGCGGCGGTGCCGCCCTGCATCAGCATGCGGGTGCCGGCCATGGCCGCCAGCGGATGGCCCGCCGTCACGCCGCCATGCGGCATGGGCACTTCGACCCGGTGCGCGGCGACGCTGGCGCTGCCGGTGCGGGGCGCGTCGGGCGCGCGTGCGCCCGATTGGGCCAAAGCGCGGCCGGGCAGGGTGGTGAGCGCCATGCCGGCAAGGCCGGCGGCCAGCATTTCGCGGCGATCCAGGAAGGATGGGGGCGTATCGGACATGGCGGAGCGACCTTGCAGGGGAAGGGAAAAGGAAAAAATGGGCACGGCAGCATCGCGCCGTGCCCATGTCTTGCAAGCCTTTAGAAGACCTTCTTCAGGCTGGTGTACCAGTAGCGCGCCTGCGGCTGGTAGAGGTTCGACAGATAGCCGCCCGATGCCAGCGGCGGATCCTTGTCGAAGATGTTGCGCGCGCCGATCTGAACGGTGGTGCCGTTCAATGGGCCGTCATTCTTGAACGTATATTGGCCATAGAGATTGACCGTCGTCTGGCCCTTCACCGTCCAGGGATTGGCGGACGCATCGCGCACGCCATTTTCATAGACGCTGTCGATATACTGCGTGAAGGCGCCGATCTTCCACGGGCCGAGCGACCAGTCGAAGGTTGCCGAAAGCCGCCAGCGCGGCTGGCCATCGCGGCCGATGACGTCGCCGCCGCCCTGGATCGGCACGCCGGCATTGATCTCGCCAGCGGCCTGTCCCGCGATCACCTGCTGCACGCCCGCCGGGGCGTCGACATAATAGCTGATCAGGCGCGAGGCATTCACGTTGAGCGAGAAGGTGCCGACCGACGTCGTGGGCAGGAAATAATCCAGATTGAAATCGATGCCCTGGACGGTGACCGGCAGCAGATTTTGGAAATTGGCCACGACGTAGAGCAGCTCGCCGACTGGTGCGAGCCCGGTGCCGGCGACGCGGGCGATATCGTCCGCCGTCGGATCGCGGCGGATGACGTTGGGATTGCTGCTGCCCTGGGTGCGTAGCAGATAGTCGAGGTTGAGCGCATTCTGATAGTCGAGCAGGCCCACGACATTCTTCTGCTGGATCTTCCAGCGGTCGACGGTGAAGGTGACCTTGCCCAATCCGTCGCCCAGTTTCGGCGACAGCACCGCGCCGAAGCTCCAACTGGTCGATTCCTCGGGCTTCAGGTTCGGGTTGCCGCCGCTGCGACGCAGCACCGACACGTTGCAGACCGCGCTGGAGAAATTGGCCGCGCGGCCCGAACGGGCATCCGCTTCGCACAAAACATAATCGAAGCCGCCATTGACGCGATCAAGCGTGGAGGTGTTGATGACCTCCAGGTTCGGCGCACGGAAGCCCTGTGACCAGGAGCCGCGCAGCATCATGCCCTCCAGCAATTCCCACGATCCCGCGACCTTGGGCTTTGCCACCGAACCGACGTCGCTATAATCTTCGTAACGGCCGGCGACCTGGAAATTCAGGCGACGGAACATGGGGATTTCCATTTCCGGGCTGAAGATCGGGATGGCGAGTTCGGCATAGGCGGACTTCACGTTGCGCTTGCCGCGCACGTCCGGGCTGGGGCTGGCGCCGCCAAGGTCGGAGCCATAGAAGACGCCGGTGACCGCGTCGGTATAGGTGGTGTCGACCCCGGCAATGCCGCCCTGATAGGTGGAGCGATTGTCATGATAGGTCTCGCGCCGCCATTCGATGCCGGCCGCGACGCCGATGCTGTTGTCGGCCCACAGGCCCAGCAGATTGGCGTTCGACACCTTGAAGTCCCACAAGGCCAGCGAGGTGCGGGTTTTGCGGGTCGCCTCGATCATGAAGCTGTCGATCGTGGACTGGCTGTTGGGCGTGCAGTCGCCGATCGACGGCGTATCGACGCAGCCGCCGTTGAACGGATTATAGGCGTCGGGCGTGGTCTTGTTGATCGCCTGTTGCAGCAGCGTGTTCGAGAAATTCTCCTGCGTGTCCTTGGCCGTGGCCCAGGTGTAGAGGCCCGCCGATTCCCAGTCGAAATCGCCGATACTGCCGCGCAGGCCGCCCAGGAAACGATATTGGTAATTGGTCACGTCGACCTTGCGCGATCCCACGTCGACATAGCTGAGCGACGTGATCTGGACCGGCAGACCCTCGGCCGGGACCACCGAAAGGTCGAGGCCGGGCAGGCGGTTGGGCGATCCGACCGGGCCGAGCGGGTTCCAATAGGCATTGGCTGCCACCGTGATCGGAATATTGGCGAGCGAGCCGGGCGCGCCGATCGTCGAACTGGTCTTGCCGCGATAGAAGCCGACTTCACCGAAGAAGGACAGGGCGTCCGACAGTTCATAGTTGATGTAGGAGAAGATATTGATGCGCTTGACCGAAGGCTGGGCGGTCAGATCCTTGAAGGTCGCCGGTGAATCGAAGCGCAGGTTGGAATCCGCGCCCGACATTTCCGTGGCGCCATTGCCATCGTCATAGCAGGTGTCGGGCGTGCCCGACGCGATCCGACAGCCGGCATTGGTGCTGGGCTGGATGTGGAACTGGCCCGAGCTGTTGGTGAAGGCGGTGCCGTTGCTGCTGATCGTCTGGTTGAGGAAATTGGCGCCGCCGCCGGGGCGGACGACGCGGAAGGTGCCCCAGGGCGTGCTGGTGCTGGTGCCGTTCCAGGCCGCGACATTGGCGAAGGAGGTGCCGGCGACATAGCCGCGCCGGTCGACGCTGGCGGTATAGTCCTGGTCGCTGAGATAGAGTTTCGATTTTTGCGCATAGCCGCCGAAGATCGAGATATTGCCGCGGCCTTCGTTGAAGTCGAAGCCGACCAGGCCATTGGCGGCAAATTCGCGCAGATTGGTGCCTTCCGCGCCGCCATATTGGACGTCGAACTTGGCGCCCTTGTAGTCGGACTGGAGCACGTTGTTGACGACGCCGGCAACCGCGTCCGAACCATAGAGCGCCGCCGCGCCATCGCGCAGCACTTCGACGCGCTCGATATTGCCGACGGGAATGGTGTTGGCGTTGTAGCCGAAGGTCGGGACGCCGGAATCGACGACGCCGGTGATCGCTTGGGATGTCGGGTGCAGCACGGTGCGACGGCCGTTGATCAGCAGCAGCGTGTTGCCCTGGCCAAGACCACGCAGCGAAACGGTCGATACGTCGCCGCGCGCGGCGTTGGCATTGCCGCCGCCCAGCACCTGTTCGTTGAAGGTAACGCCGCCCAGTTGCGGGATGGAGCGATAGAGATCGGCGCCCGAAACGGCGGCCACGGCCTCAATCTGCTCTTCGCCGACCAAGCTGACCGGCAGCGCGCCGGCGGTGTTGGCGCCCTTGATCTGGGAGCCAATGACGACGATTTCCGCGGCGGCAGGTTCACTCGCCTGCGGGGCGGCTTCTGTGCTGGACTGGGCCTGGGCCATGCCGGCCGTCAACGCCCAGAGACTGGCACTGGTTAGGGCGGTGGTTAAGGCGAAAAGCGTCTTTCCTCTTTCTTTCGTCATTATTGTTCCCCTGTGATGAAGCCTGAAGCTTCGCGCCGTTAGGCAAAGGTGCCTTTCCGGTTCAGAGTTTGGGGAGGTCGGCAAATGTCGGCGCCGCACGACGCGTGCAGCGACCCATGCTTATTGATGACCGTTCAGATAGTGCATTTGCAGGCCCTCCCGAAAAACTGGAGTTCCGGCATCATCCCTTGCGTGGGAAATCGTTGCTGCTGTCGCCCTCACGACGGCAAGGCTTTTTCCGGGCACAACACCCACCATTGTGCGCGTTCATTGCGCTAGAACTGATGGGCGTGAAATTTCCACCATATGTTTCGAAATATTTTTGAAATAAAATCGGATTTACCGGCATATAGCGGAAAAATCGGGTTGGCTCGTTGTTGCGCGTATCGGCCGGCAAACGCCTTCCCTCGGGTGATGCCGGACAGGCCGAAAACAGGGGATTCCATCGATGAGCGATAACGCAAAGCAGGGGGTGACCCGGCGGGAGTTCGCGGCGTCGGCCATGGCCGGTGCGGCCTTGGTCGCGGGCGCCGGGCCAGCCTCCGCCCAGGCGGGCAATGCGCCCGCAAAGTCCGGCAAGGCAGCGATTGAGCCAACCAGGTTGGTTAGTGCAGGCGAAACGCTGCGGCCGGAAATCGTCGGCCAGTTCGGTATCGTTGCGGCCGGGCGCCATTATGCCGTGGCGGCGGGGACGCGCATCCTGCTGGCCGGCGGCAATGCGACCGACGCGGGCGTGGCGGCGGTCTTCGCTGCGGCCGTGACCGAGATTTCGCATTTCGGCTTTGGCGGCGAAGCGCCGACCATCATCTATGACGGCAAGACGAAAAAGGTGTCGCTGATCAGCGGCCAGGGCGTCGCGCCGGGGCTGGCCACGCCCGACAAGTTCGCCGATGCCGGAGTCATTCCGGGCAATGGCCCCAATGGCGGCACCGTGCCGGCGATGGTCGATGCAATGGCGCTCGCGCTCCAGCTCAACGGCACGATGGGCCTGCATGACGTGATGCAGCCCGCCATCGAACTGGCCGACGGTTTCGTCATGTATAATTTCCTGGCCGAAGTGTTTGTCAGCCAGCAGAAGGCGACGTCCAAATATAAGGACGCCTACGACGCCTATTATCCCGGTGGCCAACTGCCCAGGACCGGGGAGATTTTCCGCCAGCCCAATCTCGCCCGCACGATGCGGATCATTGCCGACGCGGATGCAGCGGCGTTCAGGAAGACCAAGGATCGCAAGGCTGCGATCCAGGCCGGGCGCGACGCCTTCTACAAGGGTGACATCGCCCGCCGGATCGGCGCCGCGATGGAGCGGGACGGCGGCCTGATGCGCTACGAGGATCTGGCCAAGTACAAGGGCAAGGTCGAGGCGCCGGCGATGACCAGCGTCTTTGGCTATCAAGTCTGCAAGGCGGGGTTCTGGAGCCAGGGGCCGGCCATGCTGATGGCGCTCAACATTGCCGAGGCGGCCGGGATCGCGACGATGGAGCCGGGCTCGGCGCCCTATCTCCACACCGTTGCCGAGGCGATCAAGCTCGCCTTCGACGATCGCAACATGTATTTTGGCGACCCCGATTTCGCCACAGTGCCGATGAAGGGGCTGTTGTCGAAGGACTATGCGGCGCAGCGGGCCAGGCAGATCGGCCCGCGCGCCTCGCTGGAGCATCGCTTCGGCAATCCCTGGGCGTTCGAGGGCAGGGCGCGGACCACGCCGCAATTCACGCCGCATATGCTGAAAGCCCCGTCCAAGCCGACCGCCGACACGACCGCGATCGAAGTGGTGGACAAGGACGGCAACCTCTTTTCCTGCACGCCCAGTTCCGGCTGGATGCTGGGCGGCGCCTATATTGCAGGCGATACCGGCGTGCCGATGAGCAACCGCCTGACCGTGTTCGACCTTGATCCGGAAAGCCCCAACGTCCTGGTACCCGGCAAGCGGCCGCGCACGACCCTGTCGCCCTCGATGGTGCTCAAGGACGGCCAGCCCTATCTGGCGATCGGGACGCCGGGCGGCGACAATCAGGATCAGCAGATCATGAACGTGCTGCTGCGGGTGCTGGCCTTCAACCAGCCGCTCCAGGCCGCGATCGAGGCGCCGCGCATCAACTCCAATCATTTCCACGGCTCCTTCGGCATCAAGAAGGATGAGCCGGGCGTGCTGGAAATCGAGGATCGCGTGCCGGAGGCGGTGCGCGACGATCTGGCCGCGCGCGGTCACAAGCTGGACGTGCTGGGGCCATTCGCGGTGTCGACCGGCATCGTCGCGACCGGTGTGATGCCGGGCAGCGGCACGCTGCGCGGTGGCGCGGACGTGCGCCGCGAACGCTATATATTTGGTTGGTAAGGGGATCGATCCGATGAAATCTGCCTTCAAGCTTCTGTCGCTGGCCCTGTTGTCGGCCGGCGCCGTCCAGGCCTATGCCCAGCCGGCCAATCTGCCCCCGCCCGGCGGCGAGACCCCGATCGCCTTCGATGTGCATGAAGGCACCTCCATGGAGGTGTCGGTATCGCCCGACGGCAAATCGCTGGCCGTGGACCTTCAGGGGAGCCTCTGGATCATCCCGACCAGCGGCGGCAAGGCGAAGCGGATCACCGACTATTTCAACGATGCGCGCCAGCCGGTCTGGTCGCCCGACGGTTCGCGCCTCGCCTATTTTTCCTATCGCGACGGCAATTATGATCTCTGGACGATCAAGCCGGACGGCAGCGACATGCGCAAGCTGACCGAGGGCGCCTATGATGATCGCGAGCCGGCCTGGTCGCCCGATGGCCGGACGATCGCCTTCTCGTCCGACCGCAGCGGCAATTACGACATCTGGACGCTGGACATCGCCAGCGGCGCGATGAAGCAGGTCAGCAGCAACGGGCGCGAGGATCGCATGCCCAGCTGGTCGCCCGACGGCGCGCGCATCGCCTATTCCGGGACGGATGGCGCCAAGACCGCCCTTTATGTCACGGCCCTCGCCGATGGGCAGGAAAGCCTGTTGAAGCAGGTGCAGGGCAAGATAGATGCGCCGTCCTTCGGACCCGGCGGCGAGCTTGCCTATGTCGTGCAGGACGCGCAGGGCAGCCGTCTGGAAGTCGATGGCAAGGCCGTCAGCGGCGCCGAGAATGTCTTCCCCTTCCGTGTGTCCTGGGGGAAGGGCGGCTATTATTATGTGTCCGACGGCAAAATCCGCAGCCGCAAGGGCACCAGCCTGTCGACCGTCAACTTCGCCGCCACGCTGGAGGTGGTGAAGCCCAGCTACACCCGCGCCAAGCGCGACTGGGATTCGACCGCGCCGCGCAAGGCGCTGGGCATCGTCCATCCAACCCTGTCGCCCGACGGCAGCCGCATCGCCTTTGCCGCGCTCGGCGATCTCTATTTCATGTCGTCCAAGGGCGGGGTGCCGGAGAATCTGACCAAGGATGGCGCGCTGGACACCGATCCGGCCTGGTCGCCCGACGGCCAGAGCCTGGTCTATACCTCCGACAAGGGCGGCGGCCTGCCACAGCTGTGGATCCGCGACCTGAAGACCGGCAAGGATCGCCGGCTGACCGACATCGACACCCAGCCGTTGGGCGCCGCCTGGTCGCATGACGGCACGCGGATCGCCTATATCGATGTCGACGGGCGCTGGGGCGTTGCCGGCCTGTGCGTGGTCGATGTCGCGACTGGCAAGATCACCCGCCTTCAGGGATCGCTGGGCCAGCCCGGCAGCCCCAGCTGGTCGCCCGACGGCAAATATGTCGCCATCCCGCTATCCTACAAATATTCCAACAGCTTCCGCGAGGGCACCAACCAGGTCTACATGGTGCCGACCGATGGCGTGGGCAAACCCTTCTGGCAACTGCCCGAACCGAATATGTCGATGGATACCCGCGCCGGCGGCGGCCCTGCCTGGTCGCCCGACGGGACGAAGATGGCCGCCATCTATGAGGGGCTGCTGAAGATCTGGCCGGTGGCCGCCGACGGCAAGCCGCTGGGGCCGCCGCGCTCCTACACCTCCGACATCTCCTATTTCCCGAGCTGGGCCGGCGACAACAAGACGATCCTGTTCCAGTCGGCCGACAAGCTGAAGTCGCTCGACACCGAAACCGGTGCGATCACCGACATTCCGCTGGACCTGACATATCGCATCGCCAACCCGACCGGGCGCACGGTCATCCATGTCAGCAATCTGGTCGACTCCGTCCATGACGTGACCCAGCATGACAAGGACATCATCGTCGACGGCCATCGCATCGCCGAAATCCGCGACCATGATCCAGCGCTGCATCAGGCGGAGCATTTCGTCGACGGCACCGGCCTCACAGCCATTCCCGGCCTGATCGAACATCACTCCCACGCCCAGAAGGATTTCGGCTCCAATCTGGAACGAGCCTGGCTTGCCTATGGCATCACCACGGTGCGCGATCCGGGTACGCAAATCTATGATGCGGTGGAGGATCGCGAGGCGGCGGAATCGGGCGTGCGCCTGTCGCCGCGCCTCTATGTCGCCGGGCCGCTGCTCGAATGGCAGCGTGTCTATTACAAGATGGGCGTGGCGGTCTCCAGCCCGGCCCATCTGGAGCGGGAATTCACCCGCATGCGCGCGCTTCATTATGACATGATCAAGAGCTATGTGCGCATGCCCGACCTGTTCCAGCGGCAGATCGTGCGCGCCGCCCATGAAATGGGCATTCCGGTCAGCGGTCATGAAATCTTCCCGGCGGCCTTTTCCGGCGTGGATGGCACCGAGCATATGGGCGCGACCAGCCGGCGCGGCTATTCGCCCAAGCAGGGACCGCAAGGCATGGCCTATGAGGATGTGATCCAGCTTTTCGGCCGCAGCGGCCGGACCCTGACGCCGACCCATTTCGGCGCTATGACGCCTTATCTGGCCAAGCATCCCGGCTACAAGGACGACCCGCGCCTCAATCTCTATCCGGTCTGGGCACGGGAAACGATCACCGAAGCCGATCCAATGGCCAGCATGCTGCGCCCGTTGCTGGAGGGGCAATATAAGAGCCTGAAGAAAATGTATGACGCCGGCACGCTGGTGACGGCGGGCACCGACACGATGATCGCCAACAATCTCCATGCGGAGATTTCCTCCTATGTCGACGCCGGCCTGACGCCGTTCCAGGCGCTTCAGACCGCGACCGTCAATTCAGCGAAGGATCTGAACCTGGATGCGGGCACGCTGGAGGCCGGGAAGCTGGCCGACATCGTGCTGGTCGATGGCGATCCGCGCGCCGACATCGCCAACACCTTCAAGGTGAAGAAGGTGATGATGAACGGCGTCATCCATGACGTGGACGACATCGTCGCCGGGGGCATGGGGAAATGATCCGGCGATTGCCGTTCGCTTTCGATTGACCTGAGCCGTCGGACTGCTGCTATGGGCGTATCCAAAGGGGCGCCATGCGAATTGTCATCATCGACGACAGCGGATTGAGAGCGACGGTCCTGGAAGAAGGGCTGCGTGAGGCGGGCTATGACGATATTCATATCGTCCCGCCCCGCGGCGCCTTCGTTGCCCGGCTGGAGCGGATGGCGCCCGATGTGGTGCTGATGGATCTTGGTAGCCCCAGCCGCGACACGCTGGAGGAGATGCTGACGGTAAGCCGCGCGCTTGCCCGGCCGATCGCGATGTTCGTCGATCAGTCCGATGATGCGATGATCGGCGCGGCGATCGATGCGGGCGTATCCGCCTATGTCGTCGATGGTCTGCGCAAGGAGCGGGTAAAGCCGGTGCTGGAACTGGCGGTGCGGCGCTTCAACGCCTTTGCCCGGATGCAGTCGGAACTGGACGAGGCGCGCACCGCGCTCGCCGACCGCAAGGTCATCGACCGGGCGAAATCGATCCTGATGAACCAGCGCAGCCTGTCCGAGCAGGATGCCTATGCGCTGCTGCGGTCGAGCGCGATGAACCAGGGCAAGAAGATCGTGGACGTGGCGCAGGCGCTTATTACCGCCAGCGACCTGTTGGGAGGGGGCATATGAGCGAGTTGCTGCGGATAGCCTTTCTGCCGCTGACGGACGTGGCCGTGCTGGCGGTCGCGCGCGAACGGGGCTTTGCCGAGGAAGAGGGGATCGCGCTCGATCTGGTGCGCACCACCAGCTGGGCGACGCTGCGCGACCGGCTGGTCTATGGCCAGGTGCAGGGCGCGCAGATGCTGGCGCCGCTGGCCGTGGCGGTGACGCTTGGCCTCAGCCAGCAGCCCGCCGCACTGGCCGCGCCCTACAAGCTCAACGTCAACGGCAATATGCTAGTGATGGCACCGGACTTCGCCAAGGCACTCGAACCGGACATCGCCCGGCGGCTCGCTGATCCGCTGGGCACAGCCCATGATTTCGCCGCCGCGATCGGGCTGTGGCGGCGCAAGCCGGTGATCGGCGTCGTCCACCGCTTTTCCAGCCATGCGATCATGCTGCGTTACTGGCTGGCGAGCGCGGGCATCGATCCCGATCGGGATGTCGTGCTGCGCGTGCTGCCGCCCTCGCTGACGGTCGAGGCGATGCGGGCGGGCGAAATTGACGGCTTCATCGCCGGCGAACCCTGGGGCAGCGCGGCGGTTGAGGCCGGGCTCGCCGAAACCGTCGCGATCGGCGAACGCATCTGGCAGCGGGGGGTGGAGAAGGTTCTGGCCTTTCGTCAGGACTGGCTGGAGGCGAACCCGGAAACGGTCGATCGCCTGTTGCGCGCGCTCGCCCGGTCGGCCGCCTGGTGCGACGATCCTGCACATCATGAGGCACTCGCCGATCTCCTGTCCGACCCGCGCTATGTCGACCAGCCGGCCGATTTGATCTTGCGTGCCTTGTCCGGGCAGATCGGCGCACGGCTGGGTCAAGCACCGGTAATCAATCCCGATTTCATGCTGTTCGCGCGCGAAGCGACCGCCTTCCCCTGGCGCAGCCAGGCGCTGTGGATCTATTCGCAGCTGGTGCGCTGGGGCATGGTTGCCCATGATGCGGAAACAGCGGCGCGGGCCGCCGCCGTCTTCCGGCCGGATATTTTCCGCCGGGCGCTGGCCGATAGCGGCCTGCCGATGCCGGGCGCTAGTATGAAACTGGAAGGGGCGCTCACGACCCCGATGCCGGTCGGTGCCCATCGCGGCGACCTGACGCTTGGCCCGGATCGCTTTTTCGACGGGCGAATCTTCGACCCCGAACGGATTGAGGATTTCCTGCGGGATTCTGCGCCCCTCCGTTGAAATGAAGGGCGAATTTGTGCCTTGCAACATAACGCATTCTACGGGATAAGATAAAGGATCGCGCGACGAGGCGCGTCCAGACGAATGCGCCGTCCCAAGGGTGGGATCGCCATTCCATCCATTTTTCGCAGCAAAGCCGCTGACCGGACCACGCCATGAGTGCGCGCGTCCGGCCTGCGGCTTTTTTCGTTTCCAATTCCAATGGTTGGGGGACGCATCATGGCTACTGCTTATTGGGACCGCGAAGGGGAGGCCGCATCGGCCGCCGCCACGACAGGCTTCTGGAAGGCCGGCCACGCGCCGACCCTGATTGCCGCCTTTCTCTATTTCGACCTGGCCTTCATGGTCTGGGTCTTGCTGGGGCCGCTGGCGCCGATGATCGCCAAGACGCTGGCGCTGACGCCGGCGGAAAAGGGGCTGATGGTGGCGACACCGACGCTCGCCGGCGCGCTGCTTCGCGTCGTCAACGGCCTGCTGGTCGACCGCATCGGCCCGAAGCGCTCGGGCGCGATCAGCCAGATTATCGTCATCGCCGGCCTGTTCCTGGCCTGGCTGATGGGTGTCAACAGCTTCGGCGGCACATTGGTGCTGGGCGTGATCCTGGGCTTTGCCGGGGCGAGCTTCGCGATCGCGCTGCCGCTCGCCAGCCGCTGGTATCCGCCCGAGCATCAGGGCAAGGCGATGGGCCTTGCCGGCATGGGCAATTCGGGCACGGTGCTGGCCTCGCTGTTCGCGCCGATGCTGGCCAAGGCATTCGGCTGGAATGCGGTGCTGGGCCTTGCCTGCATCCCGCTGTCGATCGTCTTCGTCGCCTATATGATCATGGCCAAGGATGCCCCCAACGCGCCGCCGGCCAAGCGGCTGGTCGATTATTTCGAACCGCTCAAGACCGCTGACGCCTGGTGGCTGATGGCCTTCTATGCCGTGACCTTCGGTGGCTTCGTCGGGCTGGCGGCGTCGCTGCCCATCTATTTCACCGACCAGTTCGGGCTGACCCCGATCATCGCGGGCTATTGCACCGCAGCCTGCGTCTTCGCCGGGTCGCTGGTACGGCCGATGGGCGGCGCGCTGGCGGATCGGATCGGCGGCGTGAAGGCGTTGATGATCGTCTATGTCGTCGCAGCACTGGCGCTGGCCGGCGTGTCGCAGGCGACGACATTGGCCAGCGCGCTGGCCCTGTTCGTCCTGGCCATGCTGGCGCTGGGCACCGGCAACGGTTCGGTCTTCCAACTGGTGCCGCAGCGTTTCCAGGCGGAAATCGGCGTGATGACCGGCCTTGTCGGCATGGCCGGCGGCATTGGTGGCTTCTACCTCGCCAGTTCGCTGGGCCTCGCCAAGCAACTGACCGGCAGCTTCGCGCCCGGCTTCCTGATCTTCGCCGGGCTTGCCGTGCTGGCCCTGCTGGGCGTGGCGCTGGTCAAGGCGAAGTGGCGCGCCAACTGGACCAGCGGCGCCCGCATCTGAGTTGGAGAGGAGGGCGGCGGCCTCTTTTGAGGACTGCCGCCCCGAGCCACGCTCTTTCCGTCCGAGGGGGGACGATCATCCATGAAATATCTTCTCGCAACGACGGCCGCGCTGGCCGTCGCCGGGCCCGCTTGTGCCCAGCAGATCGACCTGAAACCCGTCGCCGAGGCGCGGCTGCGCTACGAACATGTCGACCAGCATGGCCTGGCGCAGCAGGCCGATGCGCTTACCGTCCGGGCCCGCGCCGGCCTGACGGCCACCAGCGGCGCGCTGTCGGCGACATTGGTGGGGCAGGGGACATTGGCGGTGATCGACCGCTATTTCGACGGCTTCGACAATGCAGCGACAAAGCCGCTGGTGGCCGACCCACAGAATGTCGCCCTTTATATCGCCCAGTTGCAATATCGGACCAAGTCACTGACCCTGACCGGCGGGCGGCAGAAGATATTGCTGGATGACGAGCGCTTCGTCGGCAATGTCGCCTTTCGCGACAATGGCCAGACCTTTGACGCGGTGCGCGCCGAACTGACGCCGGCCAAGGGGCTGAAACTGGACGCCGCCTATGCGTGGAGCGTGCGGACCATCTGGGGCTTTCAGGGCAAGGGTGCGCGCCAGCAGGCGGTCAGCGGCGACAATATCTTCGCCAATCTTTCCTATGCCACGCCGCTGGGCACGCTCAGCGGCTTTGCCTATCTGGTCGATCAGGACGAGGCGGCGGTGCAGGCCTATCGCCTGTCGAGCCAGACCTATGGCGTGCGTCTGACGGGCAGCCAGCCGCTCTCAAGATCGGCCAAGATCGCCTATCAGCTCAGCTATGCCCGTCAGTCGGACTATCATCGGAATCCCAATGACTATGCCGCTGATTACTGGCTGGCGGATGCGACGCTCGACCTGCATGGCTGGAAGCTCAATGCTGGCTATGAGGTGCTGGGCGCCAGCCATGGCACGGCGCTCACCAGCTTCCAGACGCCGCTTGGCACCAATTTCAAGTTCCAGGGCTGGGCCGACAAGTTCCTGACCACGCCCGCCAACGGCATGCGCGACCTCTATGTTGGCACCGGCTATGGCTGGAAGCAGATAGGGCCGCTGTCGGGCGTCGCACTGGCCGCCACCTGGCACCGGTTCGAGAGCGACCGGCTCGACCAGCATTACGGCAATGAGTGGGATCTGATCGCATCTGCGAAGCTACGCAGGACGGCCCTGTCGGTGCGCTACGCCCATTATGATGCGCGAGCGATGGCGACCGATACCGAGAAATTGTGGCTTCAGGCCGACTGGAGCATCTGATTGAAAAGCCATGAGAGGAATCGCTTGAGCGTTCGGGCGATTCCCCATATGCTGCACTGCAAGGGACAAGGATGTCCCGCTTCACATCGCTGCGACGGTTCAGGGTAGGATCGGCAAGGCACTAGATGATGGCAAAGCCGCCATCCAGACTCTCGGGTTTCAATCCCCGAGGGTCTGGATGGCGGCTTTTTTCTTTTCTGGAGTAACGGGGATGGACTTTCAGGACGGGATCGACCCGGTCACGCAGGATGAGGACAATGTCCTGCCGCCCTTGGGGCAAGCACGGGAGCATCTGGTCGTCATCGGTAACGGCATGGCCGGCTGCCGCGCGGTCGAGGAATTGCTGGCCCGTGATGCAGGACGCTATCGCGTCACCATCTTCGGCGCCGAACCCTATGTGAACTATAACCGCATCATGCTTTCGCCGGTGCTGGCGGGCGAAAAGACGTTCGAGCAGATCGTCATCAACGACGCCGCCTGGTATGCCGACAATGGCATCGAACTGATCGCCGGCGATCCGGTAAAGGCCATCGACCGGGCCGCAAAGACCGTTTCCAGCCAGTCGGGCCGCACCATCGGCTATGACAAGCTGCTGATCGCGACCGGCTCCGATCCATTCATCATTCCCGTGCCCGGCAAGGACCTGCCCGGCGTCATCAGCTTCCGCGACATGAAGGATGTCGACACCATGCTCGCCGCCGCTGCCGATGGCGGCAGCGCGGTGGTGATCGGCGGCGGCCTCCTCGGCCTCGAAGCCGCCCATGGCCTGACCCTGCGCGGCATGAAGGTGACCGTCATCCACCTGATGGACACGCTGATGGAGCGGCAGCTGGACGAGGCGGCCGGCTGGCTGCTCAAGACCGCACTCGAAGGACGCGGCCAGACCATCCTGACCGGCGCCAATACCGAAGCCATCTATGGCGACGGCAAGGTCGAGGGCGTACGGCTGAAGGACGGTCGCGAAATTCCCGCCAGCCTGGTGGTGATGGCGGTCGGCATCCGCCCCGCGACCGCGCTGGCCCGCGACGCCGGCCTGGCCGTCAATCGCGGCATCCAGGTCGACGATCATATGGTCACCAGCGATCCCGATGTGCTGGCCGTGGGTGAATGCGTCGAACATGACGGCAATGTCTATGGCCTGGTCGCGCCACTGTGGGATATGTGCCGCAGCCTCGCCGATGGCCTGACCGATCAGCATTCGGGCTACAAGGGCTCGGTCACCTCGACCAAGCTCAAGGTCGCGGGGCTGGACGTCTTCTCCGCCGGTGACTTTTCCGGCGGTGAGGGGTGCGAGGATATCGTCCTGCGCGACGCCTCGCGCGGGGTCTACAAGCGGGTCATCGTCAAGGACGACAAGCTGATCGGCGCGGTGCTTTATGGCGATACCGTCGATGGCGGCTGGTATTTCGATCTCCTCAAGCGCGAGGAAAATGTCGCGGACATGCGCGACATGCTGATCTTCGGCCAGGCCTTCGCCTCGGGAGGGGGCGCGCTGGACCCTAAGGCGGCTGTTGCGGCGCTCTCGGACGAAGCCGAGATTTGCGGCTGCAACGGCGTCAGCAAGGGCCAGGTCGTCTCGTGCATCGCCAAGGGTGCGCACAGCCTGGATGCGGTCCGCGCCACCTGCAAGGCGTCGGCCAGTTGCGGTAGCTGCACCGGCCTGGTCGAAACCCTGCTCGCGCTGACGCTGGGCGAGGATGTCCAGTCCGGCCCCAAGACCATGTGCAAATGCACCAGCTTCACCCATGACGATGTCCGTCGCGAGATCGTGGCGCAGGACATGCGCTCGATCCCCGAAGTCATGCAGAAATTGAACTGGTCGACGCCGGAGGGCTGCTCCTCCTGCCGCCCCGCGCTCAATTATTATCTGCTCTGCGCGCTGCCCGGCGACTATCAGGACGACCAGCGCAGCCGGTTCGTCAACGAACGCATGCACGCCAATATCCAGAAGGATGGCACCTATTCGGTCGTGCCGCGCATGTGGGGCGGGCTGACCAACCCCAGGGAACTGCGCGCGATCGCCGATGTGGTCGAAAAATATAACGCCCCGATGGTCAAGGTGACCGGCGGCCAGCGGCTGGATATTTTCGGCATCAGGAAGGAAGACCTGCCCGCCGTCTGGGCCGATCTCAATGCTGCCGGCATGGTGTCGGGCCATGCCTATGGCAAGTCGCTGCGCACGGTGAAGACCTGCGTGGGGTCGGAATGGTGCCGGTTCGGCACGCAGGATTCGACCGGGCTGGGCGTCAAGTTGGAGCATATGACCTGGGGATCGTGGATGCCCCACAAGTTCAAGATCGCGGCGTCCGGCTGCCCCCGCAACTGCGCGGAGGCGACGATCAAGGATTTCGGCGTGGTCTGCGTCGACAGCGGCTATGAACTGCATGTCGGCGGCAATGGCGGCATCCATGTCCGCGCCACCGACCTGCTCTGCAAGGTCGCGACCGAGCAGGAGGCGATGGATTATTGCGCCGCCTTCATCCAGCTCTACCGCGAGGAAGCCCGCTATCTGGAGCGCACCGCTCCCTGGATAGAGCGCGTCGGCGTCGATTATGTGAAGAGCCGCATCGTCGCCGATGATGTCGGCCGCGAAGCACTGCGCGCCCGCTTCCTCTTCTCCCAGCAGTTCATGCAGGATGATCCCTGGGCGCGTCGCGCCGCCGGCGAGGACGCCGAACTGCACCAGCATCTGGCCGAAGTCCGCCCCATGGAGACGCTCGCATGATCCCGAACACCCAAGTTGGCACCTGGCTGGATATCGGCCCCGTCGACCAGATCTCGCCGGGCAATGCCCGCACCCTGCCGGTGCGCGGCGGCGAGGAAATCGCCATCTTCCACACGCAGGACAATCAGTTCTACGCGCTGGTCAACAAATGCCCGCACAAGCAGGGGCCGCTGAGCCAGGGCATTGTCCATGGATCGGTCGTTGCCTGTCCGCTGCACAATTGGAACATCTCGCTCAAGACCGGCAAGGCGCTGGGCAGCGATGAAGGCTGCGTGCCCACCATCCCGCTCAAGGTGGAGGCGGGCCGCATCTTCCTGCTGCGCGAGGCAGTCATTCCCGTGCCCAGTGCGGCAAAGGCGGCCTGATGGCACAGGCGATCCGCACCACCTGCGCCTATTGCGGCGTCGGCTGCGGCATCGCCGCCACGCCGACCGGGCCGCGCTCGGTGATCATCAAGGGGGACGAGGCACATCCGGCCAATGGTGGGCGCCTCTGTTCCAAGGGCACGCATCTGGGCGAGACGGTGGCGCTGACCGGCCGGCTGCTGCACCCGATGATCGGCAAGCGCCGCGCCAGTTGGGACAAGGCGCTGGATCTGGTCGCGAAGAAATTTCGCGAGACGATCGAGCGTCACGGCCCGGACAGCGTGGCCTTCTATGTCTCGGGCCAGTTGCTGACCGAGGATTATTATGTCGCCAACAAGCTGATGAAGGGCTTCATCGGCTCGGCGAACATCGACACCAACAGCCGCCTGTGCATGTCGAGCGCGGTCGCCGGCCACAACCGCGCCTTTGGCGAGGACGTGGTGCCGGCCAGCTATGACGATCTGGAGCAGGCCGACCTCATCATCCTCGTCGGCTCCAACACCGCCTGGTGCCATCCGATCGTCTATCAGCGTATCCAGGCTGCCCGCGCCGCGCGCGGCACGAAGCTGGTGGTGATCGACCCGCGCCGCACCGAAACCTGCGAGGGCGCGGACCTGCATCTGCCGATCCGCCCCGGCAGCGACGTCGCGCTGATGACCGGGCTGCTCGCCTGGTGCGATGCGCAGGGCGTGACCGATCCGGCCTATCTGGCCGATCATGTGAACGTGCCCGACGGATTCTGGGATCATGTCCGCACCGGCCATGACCTGTGGACGACGGCCCAGGCCTGCGACCTCGACCCGGCGCTGCTGAAGGCCTTTTTCGAGCTGTTCGCGGCGACCCCGCGCACCGTCACCCTGTTCAGCCAGGGCATCAACCAGTCGATCCGCGGCACCGATCAGGTCAATGCGATCATCAATGTCCATCTCGCCACGGGGCGCATCGGCAAGCCGGGCGCGGCGCCCTTTTCCATCACCGGCCAGCCCAATGCGATGGGCGGGCGCGAGGTCGGCGGGCTGGCGTCCACGCTTGCCGCGCATATGGACTTTGCGCCGGAAAATGTCGCCCGCGTCGGCCGCTTCTGGGCCGCGCCGCAGATGGCGAGCAAGCCGGGGCTGAAGGCCGTCGACCTGTTCCGCGCCATCGATGAAGGCCGGATCAAGGCCCTCTGGATCATGGCGACCAATCCCGCCGTCTCGCTGCCCGATGCCGGCCGGGTGCGTGACGCGCTGGAGGCGATCCCGTTCCTCGTCGTGTCGGACATCATCGCCGACACTGACAGCTCTACCCATGCCCATGTCCGCCTGCCGGCCGCCGGCTGGGGCGAAAAGGATGGCACGGTCACCAATTCGGACCGCACCGTCAGCCGCCAGCGCCCGTTCATGGCATTGCCCGGCGAAGCCCGGCCCGACTGGTGGATCATCACCCAGGTCGCCCGCCGCATGGGCTGGAAAAACGCCTTCGCCTATGATCGGCCGGCTGACATCTGGCGCGAACATGCGCGCATGACCGCCTATCAGAATGAGGGGCAGCGGTTGCTCAACCTGCGGGCGCAGGCGGCAATCGGCAACGACGCCTATGACGCGATGGACAGTTTCCGTTGGGGCGGGAGGCCCTTTGCCGATGGGCATTTCCCCACTCCGGACAGTAAAGCGCGGTTGGTGCTGACGAGGCAAATGGATTTGCAGGGGCCGCTGCGCGACTGGCCGCTGACGCTCAACACCGGTCGCTATCGCGATCAATGGCATACGATGACCCGCACGGGTCTGGCGCCCAAGCTGGCCCGCCATCGCGAGGAACCGCTGGTCGAAATCCACCCGCAGGATGCCGATGCGCTGGGCCTGGCCGATCGCGATCTGGCGCGGGTGTCGACCGCACAGGGCAACAGCCTCTTCCGCGTCAGCATCAGCGACGGCCAGCGGCCGGGCGAAATCTTCACCCCGATCCACTGGACCGATCAGATATCGAGCGGCGGGCGTACCGGCCTGTTGCCGCGTCCGCTGGTCGATCCGCATTCGGGCCAGCCCGGCTTCAAGTCGACTCCGGCCGCGCTCGAGAAGGTCTCGACCCAATGGCAGGGCTTCCTGATCCTGCGCGGGCAGGAGCCAGTGAATCTGCCCTGCCTGTGGGCGACGCGGGTCGCGGTGCCGGGCGGCGCGCTCTATGAACTGGCCGGCAATGGCGATGCCGCCCGGCTGGAAGCCTGCCTGCCCAGGGGCGAGCGGGTCGAGGCGATCGATCATGTGCGCGGCAGCCGACGGGTCGCGATCATCCAGGACGGCCGGCTGGCCGGCGTGCTGTTCGTCACCCGCACCGGCCTGTTGCCCTCGCGCGACTGGCTGATCGGCCAGTTGGCGGCGGACGATGTCGGTGCAACCGTGCTGGCCGCCCGCGGGCCGGGCAGCCAGCCGGACAAGGGCGCCACCATCTGCGTCTGTTTCGATGTCGGCCTCAACCAGATCGTCGCGGCGATCCGCGACCAGAAGCTGGTCGACGTGCCTGCCATCGGCAAGGCGCTGGGCGCCGGCACCAATTGCGGTTCCTGCCGCCCCGCCATCGCCAATATCCTGGCCCAGACCTCGCAGGAGACATTGCATGCAGCCGAATGACCTCATCGCGCCGGGCGACGTCTGGCTGGTCGGTGCCGGGCCGGGCGATCCCGACCTGCTGACGCGCAAGGCCGAAAGGCTGATCCGCGCGGCGGACATCATCTTTCACGACGCGCTGGTCGGGCCGGGCATATTGGACCTCATTCCCGATCATGCGGAACGGGTCAGCGTCGGCAAGCGGTCGGGCCGCCATTCGAAGGACCAGCAGACGATCGACGAAATGCTGGTGGAGGCGGCGCTGGCGGGCAAGCGCGTGGTTCGGCTGAAGGGCGGCGACCCGGCGATGTTCGCCCGTTCGACCGAGGAAATGACGGCGCTGCGCGCGGTCGGCGTTCGCGCTCGGATCTGCCCCGGCATCACCGCGGCCAGCGCCGTCGCGGCGGCGGCGGGCATTTCCCTGTCGCTGCGCGGCATTGCGCGCCGGGTCCAGTTCGTGACGGCGCATAGCCGCCGGGGCCAGGCGCTGGATCTGGATTGGGATGCCCTGGCCGATCCGGCCTGCACCCTGGCCGTCTATATGGGACGCGAGGCCGCCCCGGAACTCAGCCGCGCGCTGATCGCTGCCGGCCTGCCGGGCGCGACCCCGGCGCTCATCACCTGCGATGCGTCGCTGCCGCAGGAACAGCAGTTGCGCACGCGCCTCGATCTCCTGCCGCTGGTGACGCAGGCTTTTGCCGATGATCGCCCGACCCTGATCCTCATCGGCGAGGCGGTGGCTCAGGCCGACATGGCCATGGCTGGCGGAACGGACGATGTCCGCCGATCGATGGCGTCGCGCTGAAGTAGTAACAACGGCGCCGTATATCCGGCTGATAATATTGGAAAGTGGTCGGGGAGACAGGAGGGCTAAGTCGGCTACTAACTGAGGTAGGTTGACGCTTAGAAGCCCATGGACTGGGCGTTTTCATCGGGTTCTGGGTGTGGCAGTGCTACGTGCGAGTGCTACATTATTTCGACCCCGGAACAAATATTCATGCTGAATCACTATCTTCGCAAACGTCCCCGATCCCAAAACTGGCAGCTTCGGATGATGGTCCCCGCCGCTGCTCGCCCTGTCATAGGCAAGCGCGAATTCACCAAGTCTTTGGGTGTCACTGATCGACGGCGCGCGGAGGCAACTGCGCTGCCGATTTTGATGGCATGGAAAGCTAGGGTAGAGGCTGCGCTGCTATCAGACAAAGCCGAAAAGGCTTCAAGGTTGCTGATCCGTCCAACAGACGTGGAACTGGAAGAGGCGGCTCTTATTGTCGGTTACGAACGCGCAAGCGAACGTGTCGGGCAACTCATCAAGGTAAAGGCTCGCCTTGGGGAGGCCAGCTATCAAGCCCTGCGATCCGAATTTGAACGTCGGCATGTCGATGCCGTTCGGCGGTTGAAAGGCGAAGATTATTCATACTGGCGTAGCCGTGCGGTTCGTCAGGTCGAAATGCGCGGATGGGATTTGCCGCACGACAGTCCGCAATTCGATGAGTTTGTGCATCAGTTGGCGCGGGCAGGGACTGACACGTTCGCAAAGGCTGTAGCAACTATCAACGATGCCGAACATACATTCGTCCCATCTGCGCCGGTTCAAGCGGCTATCAGAAGGAAAAGCGAACGTGCGCGTGATGGCGAACGGATTGCCCAGCTATATGAAATCTATCAGGCGCAGCGCATAGCAGAAGGGAAAAAGCGCGCTGACAGTCTGGATCAAGACGGAAAGATCGTTAGCGAATTCTCGCAGTTCATTGGTGTTGATCGCAGCCTGCGGTCAATCCAGCCATCAGACGTTCGGGAATGGCGGAACCTGCAAACTTCTCTCCCTATCAGCTACAGAAAGCGAAACGAGTTTAACGGGATGCCTCTGCGGCAGATCGCAGCCATTGCCAAAGAAAAGGGCATCAAGACGCTTGATCCGGTGACTGTTAACAAAAAACTGTCTGCTGTGTCTGCGCTGTTTTCGTGGGCCAAGCGCGAAGGGTATGTCGAAGATAACCCCGTAGCCGGACTGTTCTATCAGGTCGATAAACAAAAGAACGCTCGCCCTCCGTTTACCATTGACCAACTCAATTTCATTCTGCGGTCGCCCCTTTTTACGGGCTTTCTATGCGATGGAAAAGAGTTCAAAGCAGGCAATGTGCGGTCGAGAGACTGGCGTTTCTGGCTACCCTTGGTTTGCCTGTTCACCGGTGCTCGACTTGGTGAGATTGCTCAACTGAGACTAGAAGACGTTCGCGAAGAGACTGGCATTGATGTCATAGATATTAAGAACGAACCTACAAAGGGGCAGGCTACTAAGTCAGGTAAAAACCGGGTTGCGCCGATCCACTCGACGCTAAAGGCCATCGGGTTTATAGACTACGTGCAATCGCAAAGGGATCGTGCGGCATCCGATGGCGACCATCGCCTGTTCCCTGAACTATCGAAGAATGAACGAGGGCAGGCCGGTAAAGCGTCGCGGTTCTGGCGGGTGTATCTGGAACGTATCGGGTTGAAGGATGCCGGGGACGGATTTGGCTCGCACTCATTTCGCCATGGTTTAGCAGATCAGTTGCGAATGGCGGGCTACTTCGATCTAGATATTGGAGTGGTCCTCGGACACAGCCAGAAGACAATCACTTCGGGCTATGGAAAGTTGCGTCAAGGCACTGTGTCGCGGTTGTCGGAAATCATAGAGTGCGCCCAATTCGAGGGTGTCGATTTTAGTCATCTGATCCCAGCGCCATAGGGGGCATTTGAGAGGGTTCTGCACACTAGGCTGCTGAGGCAAGCTAAATTCCCGAATCGCGCTCCACGACCCCTCCACGGCCGAAATAATAGGCATTCTATCGGCGATACCTACCACATAGATGCAATGAGCGGTGCGCTTTATACCGGCGCACCGGCTCTACTTTGCCCTGAACCGCCATCAATCGAACAACCAAGCCTCTGCGTCCTCAATGCGGTCGAAGAACTCCACCCCCTCCCGATCCGTTAACCGCTGCGCCTGCAACCGCGCCAAAGAGGAACTACAGACGAAGGCCAGCCGCCTTGAACGAACATCGGGAGAAGCAAGGAGGGCTGCAAAGGCCCCTACGATATCCTGCGCCTGTATGTTCATACCGGTGATATCTACCAGCGTCAGATGACCGGGCGCTTTTAGGTGGCTTAGAACCTGCCGATAGGTAGCGGCAAACTCCTGAACGTCCTCCTGATCGAAGAAACCCGCCATCTTCACGCGAGCAAGGTTCCGGCTCTTATCCGGCGTTACTGTGTAGCTGGCTTCCATGCATTCTCTCCCGCCGTCCTAACCGATCAGCCTACCGATTGTTCATAGCCGGGTGAGGTTTGGGTTTTGGTAGCTGGATTGCTGATCGATCATCCGTTCCAACCGACCGACCGGATATCAAAGCCCAGCGATTGCGGGCGTGTCATTATTCAACTGTATTAAATTGGCAATACATTTAATTGATTTCACCTTCAACTTAACCAGGATATTAATCTGTTAGATAAATATACGTCATACTTGTCTTAACTTGCCTAAATAATCTGATATTAAATGTCATATTCACCCCTAACACAAGTCAGGATAAATCCGGTGCGTCAACAGAACCTATTATGACGGGTGGCAACTGTGGCACTAGCTGTTGGTTCACATGATTTTTTGTGTATCTGGACTTCCTCATTCATACAGAAATGAGGATTACCTATGCGAACTCTACAGCTACAGTTTTCATTCATGGAAGAGGTTGAGCCTCGTCCGACACCTTCCAACGACAATTTCCCCTCCGATGAGGGGCAGGTTCCCGGTCAACCGGCAAAGCCTCTGTGCGTCTCTGTAGCGCCCCCATGCTCATCGCATCTTCCTCACTTGATGAATGAGTAGATACCCTTCTCATTTCAAGCATGGTTAGGGCGGGCATACCAATGCCCATTTATATGTAATCAAAAAGGTTACTCTAATGCCCCTCCTTTCCTCCCCCTTTTTAGTTATAATATATAGATATTGGTTATGTTAATTAATAAACAGATTAAGCAAGAAGCATTATATACAGATGTTGAATTAGAAGAGGAAGGGGTTGGCTTCTACAATATGAAGCTCAATTGGCACTGCTCTTCTGAAAAGGCTGAAACCATGACCCAAGCCTTAGCGTTGGACCTCTATCAGAGCGTTGGGAATAAGCGAAAGCCAACCGAGAAGGCATCTGCTGCATTAGCCGCTACAGTTCGCGACCTATTGAAGGGACATTCCTACAGCCCTTCAAAGCCTTGTGGGCGCTATATGTCGCCTAACAGCTTTTCCCATCTACCTGTGGGCTATAAAGCCTTCAATGGCATCAAGGCCAAGATGGAGAGGGCGGGCTACATCGCCGTCAATGTCGGTGAATGGTGGCGGGTTGCCAATGATGGGGTAGGAAAGGTGACGACGATCCAGCCTACGCCCAAGCTGCTGGAATTCGCATTAGCCTATGGCATTACACCGGCCAACAGGTCGATGCACTTTGCAAAGCACCCTCGTCCTGCTGCGATATGGAACCCGGTTAGGGTGGCAAGAGCGCGGACATGGAAAGGCAATAAGAAGACCCCAAAGGTCTATATCAAGGTCGATCCGCATCATCCTGGACTCCTGCTGGAAGCCGCACGGATAAACAGGCTCAACGCCTACTGGTCGAAACAGGTCATCACGCCCGATAAGCATTATGCCTTCTACAGGGCATTCGCCAACGGTGACGCCAATGACTTCTTTTTCGACAAGGGCGGACGCATCTGCTCCGAAGGCGGCGGCTATCAGAGCATGTCGGAGAAGAACAGGGCAGATATCAGGATTAATGGCTGGCCTACCTCTGAGCTTGATATTACCTCATGCCATACCCGGATATTTTGCTCACTGATGGGCCAGTCGATAGACCCGGCCGTTGACCCCTATAGTCTTACGCGCTTTCCGCGCGATGTGGCCAAAGCCTATGCGGCCATGCTGATGGGCCGGAAGACCACAAATGGCGATTGGGCCGACAAGACTAAGGCGGCATTATCGAAAAAGAAGAAGATAGACCTCAACAAATACCCGATCGAAGAGGTCAAGGCAGCAGTCTTTGAATCCATTCCTCCGTTAGCAGGTTGGGATAGCAGCCCTTATCGCTGGGATGGCCTTCAATACATCGAAAGCTCCATTATACTGGATACAATCGAAACTCTGGCCTACGAATACGACGTCCCGGCGCTCCCGGTCCATGATAGCATCATCGTCCCGACCAAGGACATCGATCTTGCTAGTGAAGTGTTATCGTATTGCTTCCAAAGCCATGTCGGATGCCTGCCTATGTTGAAGGTAAAAGGCTAGCGATCGACCTATGAGGCGACTGCTAGCCTTGGATCGCCCTACTTTTGCTGCTCGGAGAGAAGGGGCAGGCTATCGCCCTTGCCGGTAATGGTCGGCCTTTGCTGGGCTAAAGAAGTTAGCTCGACTATCTTGCCCTCGCGAATGACGGTGAATTTTACGGGTGCCCCAATAACCACCCGGCGTAGCCGGTCATAGAATTCATCATGATTCTGGAAGGTCTTACCATTGATCGATACTAATGTATCGCCGATTTTGGCTCCCGCGTTTTGAAGTGTCCCGCCAACCACCAAATCCATAAAGGTAATACCAAGCGTGGTTTTTCCTTTGAATGTTGTTGGCTGGTCATCAGATAATGCTTTTCCAATAAATGCTTGATTTGGAAAGCTTGTGCCGGAGAGATACTTTCCTCCGGCTGTCTCCATCATATTCATGAGGCCATTGTATATTGCGTCACCGTTGAGGGGTTCACGGCGAACCTGCCCAAGCGCCATTTGTGTTTCGACCCATGCCGATCCTTGTGCGCGCACATCAGCATCCAAATTGACCAAGGCGAACCGAACGAACTGCCTAGGCGTTGTGCTGTAGGAATTGCCAATTGCAGCTTGAACTAGTGCGCCCTTTACGACACCCATGGGGACCTCGCAAACAACCTCCGTAGGCAGGTTGGAAACGATGGTCATGCGGCGGTTCATGCATTCGTTGGCAAGCTTGCCAGCAACAGCGGCGGCTTCGCTGGAGGGAAAGGCCATATCTGCCAGCCCACTAGGCGTCACAGCGACCATGTCTTTGCCAGCATGAGCAACACTGCCCAGCGATGCGATTACGCAAATTGCTACGAGCTTTTTCAAATCTGCCCCCTATTTAGAGTTGGAGGCATCCGTCCGGTCAAAGCCGGGCGTTCGTAACCTGTAGGAGTCCCGCAGGCGCATGTGCCTTTACCGGTAAAACCGGTTGGACATGCGCACATGCCACCCGGCCGAGAAACTCGACCGGCTGACTCCATTATGAGGTTACGACGCCTCACAGCCGGGACTCACCGGACTGCTCGATCCTCATCGCAAATCAGATGCTTGCAGTAAATGGGGATCGCTTCCCACGTTTGCATTTCAGTTGTGCGGAGCGATACCTGACTGTCACTGATGCTTCTTCCATTCAAACTCGCGCTTGCTAATTTTCTTCACTTCTACAACCCCGCCATTCTTACCGACGCCAGAGACATTCCGTTGGAGACTCGCAATATCTAACGACCGCTGAATGTAGATTATCGAGCCATCCGTATGATCGGGAGGCCGCCAATCAGGATACATGTCTTTCAACTCTGCCAAATCGGCATCATCTCCGCTTGTCACCCTCAACGAAAAGTAAGCCATTCTGTCTCCTTTTTCACGATCCACCTCGCTAAGTGTCGCTTCTTTAACGTAGCGTTAGGCTTCAACCATCCGCATTTTGCATGACCACGCATCCACATCGCCAGCTCCCCAATACGAGTAGCCACGATGACCGGCGCATGATCGCCATGTCGCTTAAGGAGCATAGCCGTCACACCCCAAGCGACATGGCGCTGTTCCATTATTCAGCAGCAGCCTTAGCTGCCTTCTTGGCCGGTGCCTTCGGCGTAGCAGCCTTACGACCCTTGCCGGCCTTCCCCAACCCGATCTTAACCGCCAACTCCTTCCGCTGCTGCGCATAGCTGGGGGCGGTCATCGGATAGTCGGCCGATAGGCCCCACTTGGCGCGGTATTCGTCAGGCGTCATCTGATAGTGTGTCATCAGATGGCGCTTAAGCATCTTAAGCTTCTTACCGTCTTCAAGGCAGACGATATAATCCGGCTTCACCGACGCACGGATAGAAACAGCAGGCTCTTGCTTCTCTACAGGAGCTTCCGCAGGCGTCGAAAGACCGGTTAGGGCGCTATGGACGTTGGCGATGAGGGTGGCGACATCGCTAACCCCGACACTGTTATTAGAAACATGGGCAGCAACGATATCTGCGGTCAGCGTCACCAGCAGTTCATTGGCATTGTTGTTTTCTTCGGCGTCCATATGCGATCCTTTTATCGTTGGTATCGCACATATAGCGGCAGATGATCTTAAATCACCCTGTGAGGATCATTAAATTTTGGCATAAATCTGTGAATGGGTTGGCATGGTTAGTAGGGCGAATTTCTAAGACTTCGACCTACCGTATATTCTTACCCGATCATCCTACCCGCATCTCTTTGACAAGGAGCTTTTGGTCATCTGTCAGGCCGGTCGATGCCTACACTTCTGGACCTGCCACTGCCACGCATCTTCGCTTCAAAAGATCCCTAAGTCAGGAATTGAAATGGCCTCTTCATCGGTCAACGGTATGCCCAGCATGACGTCCGCGTCATGCGCATCAGGATCGGGATCGGCGCAATATCGGCTCCAAGCCGCGAGTGGATCATCATCGCTCATTTCTGCAATGTGGCAACCATTCCCTCCAACGCAATGGGGCGGCCTGGCACAGAAGTTCTAACTGCTAGGCCATCTTCCTACGTGACCTGTTACATGGCTTATTAGATACCCGCTTGCTATATTGATACTAGCTCATATTATTATCGTATCTTATGAGCGAGTCGAAGGGGCCATATGTCTAAGCTTTGCTATCTGCGCTGCTCCACCGACAGCCAAACGATTGACGCTCAACGTGCATCACTGCCGGGGCCGTTCGACAAAGAGTTTCTGGATGAGGGTATATCAGGTGCGATCCTTGCTGCTGATCGACCGGGCTTTGCTGCCTTGCTTGCTTATGCCCGCGAAGGTGATGTGGTTCATATCGCTGCCATCGACAGATTAGGCCGTGACGCACTTGATATACAGGCTACCGTGCGAAAGCTCATCGCCAAGGGTGTCACCGTAGACGTTCTGGGCCTTGGTCCTATCGGCAAGGGCGTGGGCGAACTAATCGTAGCGGTGCTGGCTCAGATCGCGGATATGGAGCGCAACCGGATCAAGGAGCGCTGCGATGCAGGCAGGGAGGCTGCTAGAGCTTCTCTCGCCGCTACCGGGCGCACTCATAGGGGGAAAGCCAGCCTAGGGCGTCCTTTTGCTGCTGATGCTGCCCATGTCGCACAGTGGCGTAAGGACAATAAGGCTAGCATCAGCAAGACAGCGAAACAGTTCGGATTGTCGGATGCTACGGTAAAGCGCTATTGTGCCTCGCAATGAGGGGGAGCGCGATGGCCATTAGCCGCCTATTCCTCTCCACCTTCATGAGGGTAGGTCGCCTCGTAGAGGTCGCCGATACTGGTGCCATTGAACAACCAGTGTCGGCCCGGCTGAACCGCATACGGTGCGCCGGACACAATCCTTTGTGCCATAGTCAGGGAAACCATTTCTCCCCGGAGAAGCACCTTTTTGGCTTCCACAACCTCCACGGTTTCCCCGCTCGCTACGTGGACCAGTGTCGAACCTAACGGCACACCCATTTCTTCAAAGTTCAGGGGCGGGCGGCGCTTCTTTTCGAAGGTCTTAACCGCTGCCATCGTGCCCGGCTCTGCCGCCTCCACTTCCCGTTCGACTGCGCGTTCAGTTTGCGGGGTAAGGTCTTCGCCGGGAAAGGCGTTGATGATCGCGACGGCTCGATGTTCGGCGATAGAGAAGAATTCTCGCGAAGGATTCACACGGTCTGGGCCGAAGGCAATGTGGAGAGCCTTCTCGACCTTATGGGCATCATGAACCGTTCGGGCGACTGCCACCTTAAAGGGCAACGGGACGCCCGTTGCACGGCTAAGTTCTGTAACTCTGCGCTCTACGCCTTCGCCCGACGTCCGGCCGATCTTTACCATGCCCGGCATAGCGTCATTGGTAAGAACATAGATGATGCCACCGGCAGGTTCATGGCCAGTGGTGTTCTGATGGTCTTGCATGTCGCCCCTTGCCGCCAAAGATCGCTTGCAAACTCCCATGTTTGGTATCGCAGCAGGGATCAAGGCATGGAGCGCAGATCGTCTCAGAAAGGAGGCTCGCCTCTAAGCCTGCATCGAAAGGCAGAAAGGCTGATCTTCGATGCGGCTACTGGGCTGCATTCAAACCGAACGATATCGGGCGCCTCACATGATGGAGCGTCGCATTGCCGTTCGGAAGGCTGCTAGGACTTCCCTTGCTGTCACCGGGCGCCAAAGACCCGCTATGGAGTTCGTTCGCTGCTGATGCCGCCCAATGGCGTAAGGACAATGAGGCTAGCACCAGCAGGACAGTGGCAAAATTCAGTTTATCGAATGCCCCGATTAAACAGCATCACACAATTACAAGATAGAGTATATAAACATATAGATGATTAAATTATGCATTAATACGGCGCATGTCGAATAACTATTCCCAAGTCAAGATTGCGAAATTTTTTCATCATTCCAGCATTTACAGTTATTTTTCTTAGGCTTTTCATACTTTTAATAACGGACAAATCAACGTCATCTGACTTAAATGTCAAATGTAATTCGTTTAGATTAACGAGATTTGAAATATGATCCAGATCGAAAAAGTTTTCTACCCTTGCTAAGGTTAGGGATCGAATATTTCTAGCAAGCTTCAAATTAGAAATACTATTTAGTTTATAGCAATTGTGAAGTGAAAGCCTATCAATATTATTGAAGTATTCTAGAAAATCCAGATTTTCCATGTCCTCGCATCGGTTAATCCAAAGATTTCTAATAGAGGATCTCTTGACTTCTGTATCAATGAACGATTTTAAAAGGCCAAATTTAAAAGCCACAGCCCTTAAGCCGACCGCACTCTTTAGCGGAGAGAAGTCAAAACTATCTGACGAGTCAAGCAAATGAAAAAGATTCAAATCCCTACCAATGGAAATAGGAATAGAATTCCAATGAAAATCTCCCGAAAATCTTACAGAATAAGCATTGTCAAGAGATATGCTATCGGAGCCAATGACGTTAGAGCAGTTAATATCAACTACTCGTAAATCATTCATTGAACCTATTTCATGTGCATTATGTAAATCTGTGCATTTTACCGTAATTGACTTTAGCTTATTAAGCTTACTGATGTGATATATATCAAAACTGCCCGTCAAGAAAAGCTGTAGATCTTCGAGAGAAACAAGGCCTTGCAATTCTGCCATGTGGGCAAATGACATTGGTTGCCGAGAGAAAATAAAAAGACGGGAGAGCTGTTTTAGAAATGACAGTCCCTCCATGGAATCCAGATCACTAAGTCGCAATCCGCCCCAGAGACCTTTAGATTGGGACATTACGCGCTGAGCATATTCCCTTCGATCATAAAATGGCCATGCCGAAAGCAGTTCTTTAACTACGGTGGCACGGGCGTCAGCTCCGTATCCTTCGAGAAGCTCAAGTGAGAGCGGGGTTCCGATCAGGCGCAACGTGCGCACGCAAGCTGCCGCCGTTCTTGCATGTTGGTTGGTGGTTTTGCGCACCAGCTCCGCCGCAAGATCGCCCGCTGCACTCAATGCTTTCGCCTCCGCTACCGACTTCGGGGGCTTCAACCCTTTAATGCGGTCGAGAATGTCGGTTTGCAAATCGGGATCGAGTTGCGTGCAAGTTTCTAGGCACCGAACTGCGAGCAGGTGATACATCGCCTTTTTGCCTGATGAAGCATCTCCACGCCGGAGCAGTTGCCGTAAAAATCCCGACCGTCGTATATCATCTGTAATGGCGGCCGCCATAGGCGCTATCTCACGCCAGCTTTCGCTCACCACGACCTGCGTTTCTAAATATCCGAATTTATCACCATCTGATATCGCGCGAGCGCAAAGGTATTCCTTAAATGCATTGTGGATGAAATCGCACTTGTCCTCGACAGGAGAGCGTAACAATCCACTTCTTATAATTAAACTTCTAACGATATCTTGCGCTGAATAATTGCTGTGAAGTCGAGGAAACCGAGGAAGATTATTAGATATTAAATCCACTATCCTCCATTCGTCGGCCATGGAGACGTAATTCTCCATCATCCATAACGATATTATTTGAAGCAGATCTCTTTTTGTTTCAAAATCTAGGGAAGGAAGATCTTCGACGACAATCTTTCTTTGCTCGTCTCGGTTGTGGAGAACCAATTGGACTGCTGACTCGTAAAGGCTTATTCTATTAGAGGGCAGGACTTCCTTCCTGTCACGATTCATGGCGCACAACATCGCGCAAAGAAGCGGGGTTGCTGCCAGCTCTCGTAACGCGCGATCGGCCCGAATCCGGGCCTTTAGCTTCACTGCCAAGCTAAGGGTTTGCGCAATGTTCGTTTGATCGTTCTCTTCTTTGGCAACCGCATCATGCCAATGGTCAATAAAGGATGATACGTCCTGCGGGCTCATCGGCAGCAATTCTATTTCAGAAAAATTCTGCTTCGCAAGCCAGCCATCTGGAATTGCCGGTGGTCGAGAGGTGATCAAAACTCGGCAAACCGGATAAGCTTCAAGCAATTCTTCGATCCACTTTCGGGTCAGTTGCCGTCGCTCATCAGAAACTTCGTCTAGGCCGTCTATCAATATCAAGCCGCGCCCTAACGTAAGCTGCTCATGGACCCATCCAACCGGCATAGTGCCCGCAATCACAGATGCGATTTGCTTTGGAAAATCTTCGGGGGCTGGAAGATTTGCCCCCGATATTTCTCGCAGAGATATAAAGAATGGAATTAAATGATTCCATTCACTCATGTCTTCTGTGAATTCTCCACTGGCAGACCTAACAGCCAAAGACTGCAAGAGCGTTGTTTTCCCTGATCCAGCTTCGCCTTTTATTACTATCCTAGGAGATATGCACGCAGCATCTTCAACTCTAATTGATGGAGTTGATCCCTGCTGAATAGAATTAGATGTAGTGTCGCTAGATGGATATTGAGAGGCGGATTCATTATCATTATCACTAATAAAAGATTCGCCACTAACAGATAAGCTTATGTATGCTGTGCTGAGATTGTGCTGACGGCTGCTTGGACTTGCTGATGAATTCAGTCCAAAAAGCTCGATTCTATCGAGCCTTCTTATTACGGCGCGACGATACGATTGCTCAAATTCTTTAGCATTTGCGCTCGAAGACTGAGCGGCTGAATTTTCGCGAATTCTAACAATTTCGTCAAATATCTTATCAACAGAATCGATAATTACATTCTCTCTCTGGAGAATCTCCGCATAAGTATCTCGATGGAAATTTGGAAGTGTCCCACTTAAATCCACGATCATCTGGACGCATTCGCTTATCAAGCGATAACCAAGCTGCTTAGCTGAGCTATTTAGTGGAGAAAGGTCGGCGTTATCCAATACTAGTTTGTATAATTTTGATGTGTCGAAATCACATTTAGAAATCAGCAGGGAATTTATTCCGGTTGCATCAATCGCTTTCTGGACTTGAAAAACACAAGTAGCCTTCTCGCCATTTTCTAAATTCATGAATTCGTTTTCGATCAGGGGCTCAAGGGCCTCTGTCGCTTTCTCACTCAAGCGCTCCATTTGTCGACGCGCAGCCGATCGTGTTTTCCAATCAGGTATCGCGCGTGTGATTAGGTCGCTGAGGCTATCGCTTACACTCGAAACGAATTCATTGTCTTTAAACCAAGACTTGAAGACAGCCTTCCCTACGGCCATTCCCAGAACGAAAGTGATCGGCTCCGACATGCAATTTCCCCTTTAGGATATTGTAATGCGTGGAAATTGTTGGATCAACTAATGCAAAGGCAAAATCAGGCACGCATAAGTGCATTTTTCGGTCGGCTAGGAGACGGTGCCATGAGTTTTCTAGAAAGGCAGCGGCAGCGGCGGATAAAATCGGTAATGCCGCGCTCTACGAGCTTCCCAAGGCGCATATTACCGGCATCGCGTGTCGGGGGGCCTGACCATTCCTCATCGAAGGGGATGCCGTATCGGGTATCGCCTACCTCGAACTGGAACAGGTGGTAGTTCTCGAACAGCATCGCAGCTTGGATCGCTAGGTGCAGCGTCTTGAGGCTGTTAGTTAAAGGTAGTTCGACCCTGCGCCAAACGGCAGGATTGGTATCGTCAAGGGTGATGCGGATACGGGCAATCTGTTCGGACATGGCCTGATCGTGGCAGCCCGACGAAAAGGTGTCCAGCCGCTGCATGTGGTGCTGCTGGTTCCATTCTCGCCTGCTGACAAAGAATCAATCGTATCGCTTGATCGCCCGAATGCCACGGCTGGTCCTTTGTGGGAGGTTCAACCGGTGCTACGTTCAAGTGCTACGCCGCTCCATTGCAAACCGACGTAATGAGCTGAAATTTAACGATAAAAAGTAAGTGGTCGGGGAGACAGGATTCGAACCTGCGACATCCTGCTCCCAAAGCAGGCGCGCTACCAGACTGCGCTACTCCCCGATGCACGCGCGCCTTAGCGGTCGATCGCCGCCGGCGTCAATGCCCGAAAATCATGTCGGGCCACATATATTGCGCGGACAAATAAAAAGGGCGGACCATATAGGCCCGCCCTTCGAAATCTCGCCGTGGCAGAGATTAGTGCGCGTTCGCAACGTTCTCAGCAACGTTAGCGGCGTTAGCAGCTTCGTTGGCGGCGTTGGCGGCGTTGTCAGCAGCGTTGGCGGCGTTTTCGACAACGTTCTCGACGACGGCGTTCGAAGCGTTCGCGGTTTCGTTGGCCGGCTTCTCACCGCAAGCGGCGAGGGCCATCAGGCTGGCCGAAGCGAAAACAACAGCGATCTTCTTCATTGTGTACGGCTCCCATAGCATTATGCCGCGTCTGGCACGTTACAAATGTGACCCTACGCGAGCGACCCGCATTAACGTGTGCGCTGCACAAATCAATGCTTTTCTGACGTCGGTGAAGCGGCAGAATCACGCGACGGGGCGTTCTCTACTATAAAAGTTCAGTTAATGCCCAATGTTTCTGTCGCATTCGCAGCAATGTTGAGCGTGACCGCCCAGGCGGCGACATTCTGGCGCAGCTGCGCCGGATCGATCTTGTCCAGCGTGTCGTCAGGCGTGTGGTGAATGTCGAAATAGCGCGTGCCATCCTGCTGCAGGTCGATCACCGGGATGCCCGCGTCCACCAGCGGTTCGATGTCCGACCCGCCATGCGCCTTGTCACGGCTCGGCACGATGCCCAGCGGTGCCAATCCCTGTGCGATCCGGGCCGACAGCGCTTCATGGCTGGCAGGCAGGGTGAAGTCGACCTTCCACACCTTGTCGGCGCCAAAGTCCGATTCCAGCACCAGGGCATGTGGCTCCTTGCCATGGGCGGCATAATAAGCGCGGCCGCCATTACCGCCCACTTCCTCGGCACCGGCGAAGAGTACGCGGATCGTGCGACGCGGCGCGCCGGCCTTGGCGACCTGCAACGCGGCAGCGGCGACGATGCCGCAGCCCGACGCATCGTCGATCGCTCCGGTGCCCTGGTCCCAGCTGTCGAGGTGACAGGCGGCGACAATGACGCCGGCCTTGGGATCGCTGCCGGGGATTTCGGCGATGACATTGCCCGACGGTTGGTCCTTTGCCGTCTTCGACACGGCGGTCAGGTGGACGCGGACCGGCTGGCCGCGCGACACGACGCGGGCCATCTGCTCGGCATCGGGTACGCTGACGGCCACGGCCGGGATCGGCGTCACGCCATCGGCCCACATCTGTACGCCGGTATGGGCGATGCGATGATGATCGGTGCCGATCGACTTCACCAGGATAGCGATCGCGCCCTTCTTGGCGGCGATGCTGGGGCCCTGGCGGCGGGCGGCACCATAATAGCCATAGCCCGACCCGTCCTGGGCGGCGACCATGTCATGGCTGACGAACACGATCTTGCCCTTCACCGCGCTGTCCGGCGCGGCCTGCAGGTCGGCGATGGTCGGGAAATAGGCGATTTCGCCCTCGATCCCCTGGGCCGGGGTCGATCCGCTGTTGCCCAGCGCCGCGACGACCAGCTTCTGCGGGAAGGGGGCGACGATCGCTGCTTCGTCATGGACGCGTTCCCACAGCGGCATCTTATAGGGTTCGATGCGGACGTTGGCGAAGCCCAATGCCTTGAGCTTGGCGGCGGCCCATTCGCGCCCGCGTGCTTCCTGCGGCGTGGCGGCCGGGCGCGGACCGACTTCGGTCGTCAGCCCTTCGGTAATGTCCCAGGCGACATCATCCTTCAGGGCGGCTTCGCGAATCGCGGCGTCGCTGGCCGGGGCGGCCTGGACCAGAGCGGGGGTGAAGATGCTGCCAAGGAGCAGGGCGGCGAGCGGGCCCGATCGGATTTTCTGCATGGCTGAAGGCTTACTCAGACATACCCCATTTGCCAATGGCTTCCGCCTTCGCTAATTCGGCGCAAATTTTCCTGTCCATACCCTTTGGAGCTGCGCGAACCCATGTCCGCCTCATCGCAATATGCCTATGTCATGAAGAACATGACAAAGACCTTCCCCGGCGCGCCCAAGCCGGTGTTGAACAACATCAATCTGCAATTCTATCGGGGGTCCAAGATCGGCATCGTCGGCCCGAACGGCGCGGGCAAGTCGACCCTGATCAAGATCATGGCCGGGATCGACACCGACATCAGCGGCGAAGCCTGGCCGGGTGAGAATGTCACCGTCGGCTATCTGCCGCAGGAGCCTCAGCTCGACCCGACCAAGAATGTGCTGGAAAACGTCAAGGACGGCGCCCGCGAGATGGCGGACAAGCTGGACCGCTTCAACGAGATCAGCATGATCATGGCCGATCCGCCGGAAGACGTCGATTTCGACGCGCTGATGGAGGAAATGGGCACGCTGCAGGAACAGATCGACGCCGCCGATGGCTGGACGCTCGACAACCAGCTCGAAATCGCGATGGAAGCGCTGCGCTGTCCGCCGTCGGACTGGTCGGTGGAAAGCCTGTCGGGCGGTGAAAAGCGCCGCATCGCGCTCACCCGCCTGCTGATCCAGAAGCCTGACATCCTGCTGCTCGACGAACCGACCAACCATCTTGACGCCGAAAGCGTCACCTGGCTGGAAAATCATCTCAAGGAATATGCCGGGTCGGTCTTGATGATCACCCACGACCGCTACTTCCTCGACAATGTTGTCGGCTGGATCCTGGAGCTCGATCGCGGGAAATATTTCCCCTACGAAGGCAACTACTCCACCTATCTGGAGAAGAAGGCCAAGCGTCTGGAACAGGAAGACCGCGAGGCCACGGGCCGCCAGAAGGCGATCAATGACGAGCTGGAGTGGATCCGTCAGGGCCCCAAGGGCCGCCAGACCAAGTCGAAGGCGCGTATCGCCAAGTTCGAGCAACTGGTCGCGTCCCAGGAAAACCGCGCGCCCGGCAAGGCGCAGATCGTCATTCAGGTGCCCGAGCGCCTGGGCGGCAAGGTGATCGAGGCCAAGGGCATTTCCAAGGCCTATGGCGACAAGCTGCTGTTCGAGGATCTGTCCTTCATGCTGCCGCCCGGTGGCATCGTCGGCGTCATCGGTCCGAACGGCGCGGGCAAGTCGACCCTGTTCCGCCTGATCACCGGCCAGGAAACCCCCGATTCGGGCGAGATCGACATCGGTTCGACCGTGCGTCTGGGCTATGTCGACCAGAGCCGCGACCATCTCGACGCGTCGAAGAATGTCTGGGAAGAAGTCTCGGACGGCCTCGATTATGTCAAGGTCAACGGCCATGACATGTCGACCCGTGCCTATGTCGGCGCCTTCAACTTCAAGGGCCAGGACCAGCAGAAGAACGTCGGCAAGCTGTCGGGTGGTGAGCGCAACCGCGTCCACATCGCCAAGATGCTGAAGCGCGGCGGCAACGTGCTGCTGCTCGACGAACCGACCAACGACCTTGACGTCGAAACGCTGGCCGCACTGGAAGAGGCGATCGAGAATTTCGCCGGTTGCGCCGTGGTCATCAGCCATGACCGCTTCTTCCTCGATCGTCTCGCCACCCACATCCTCGCCTTCGAAGGCGACAGCCATGTCGAATGGTTCGAAGGCAATTTCGAAGCCTATGAGGAAGATAAGCGCCGTCGCCTGGGCGATGCTGCGGATCGCCCGACGCGCCTTGCCTATAAGAAGCTGACGCGCTGATCTGATCGGGAGGCTGGAAACGGCCTCTCGCAAAATGGCGTCAGAACAATGACTTGAAACGCCCGGTGCCCCTCGAGGCACCGGGCGTTTTGTCGTCCCATCGCCCTGGCGGTAATGAAGTTGCAATATCTGCAACGCCGGCGCCGCCCTTCGCAATTGCGAAAGAATGCGCTGCGCTGCACATAGGAGAGGCCTTTCAGGCATCCTCTCCTAAAACTTATCAAGGCCGGCCTTTCGGGGCTGGCCCTTTTTTTGTCCGTCGAACGCGTGTTTTCAGGCTGGCACAGCTCATGCGGGAATCGGGCAGGGCGCGGCCGGCCGGCCCAGCGCGGCATTCTTCAGGAAATCATGGTCCGTCAGCGCGTCGAGAAAGGCGAGCAGGGCGGGCATGTCGACATCAACCAACATCGGTGCGGCATGGCGGCGGATGGCCGATTCGATCGTCGGCGACTGGCCATCGTGCAGCCAGGGGCCAGTGACGGCGACATTGCGCAACGACGGCGTGCGGAACTGCTCAGGCGGCGGCTCGAAGCCCGGCGGCAGGGGCTTGCCGCCATAGGCGGCCGCATCGACCTCCTGCGGCGCAGCGGTGCCGACATAATGGGTCTTGCTGTCGGTGAAGTCCGGCCCGGAATGGCAGCTGCCACAGCCCGCTGCAGCGAATTGCCTGGCCCCACGCTGCGCCAGTGGCGACGATGTGCCGCGATCATGGGCGCTACCGAAGGAGATCATCGTCCGCTGGAACGCGGCAAGAGCCGCAGTCACCCTTGCGAATCCCAGGTCATTCGGTGCGCCGGGGAAGGCGGCCGCAAACATCCGGCGATAGCAGGGATCGGCGCCGATCCGTCGGGCCAGCCCGACATCGTCCTGCGCCAGCCCCATCTCGACCGGCTTGGTCCCGGTCATCGGCACCATCGCCTGCTGCTCCAGCGTCGAAAGGCCGGCCTCGGTCCAGGTCAGGCCGCTGCGCCACGCGACATTGGCAAGGCCGGGCACATTGCGCACGCCTATCTCGCCCATCACACCCCTATGGGTGGCCAGGCCATCGGCAAAGCCCTTCTCCTGCTGGTGGCAATCGGCGCAGGCCATGCTGTCATCGGCCGACAGGGTGCGATCATAAAAGAGCCGGCGGCCAAGCGCCACCTTGGCAGCGGTCATGCCGTTGTCGGACGGTATGGCGGGCGCTGCAACGCCAGCGGGCAGGGCAGGCCAGCGCCAGGCGGGGCGCGCAGCCCCCAGTCCCGTCGCCAGCAACGCCGCCGCCCCGATGATCGCCCCTCCACCCACTCGCATCCGCCGTCCCCTTTGCCGCGCATGACGAACCAAGGCTGACCGATCCGCAGGCCGGGGTAAAGGGGGGCAATGCAGGTTGAGGATGGTGATCATCGCCAGATGCCATTGCTTCGGGCGACGTCGGATGCCCCCCTGCCGACCAGAAGGTTGTTGAGGTCTGGTTAGGGGAATGACAACTTCGGGTGGGAAGCGGAATGGCAGGTTTCGAAATACGCCGGGCGGAAAGCGGACAAAAGCGCTAATGATTCACGCCGTATCCAGCAGTTCCGAATGCGACTTCGACTATAACCTGTTTTTTCTTGCCACTTACCGCATCAACCGGGGCGTAAAGATTGGCTCGATAATCAAAATATTTTTTCAGAAAATCCCGCGCATTCCAGAGTCCTTCAATCTCTGTATTCGAGTCAAACCCTCCGCTAACAGCCCAGAGAATTATCGAGGTATGGGCGGTGCGATATCTTTTGCTCTCTTCGTCGGTCATCAATCGAACGGATTGCGAGCAGAAGCAGAGAATGCGACAGAGCGGGTTAGCGTTCGAGCTTATCAGTTTGGTTTCATGGCAGATTAGTAGTGTATCCCCATCGCGCCCGCCACGATAACTGAGGTAATAGCCGGTGCTTCCGCAACTGATCGAATAATCTGGACGTAAGTGGAAAAAGTCGTCTGGGATGAGTGATTGCATAGAACTATCTTGCCAGTCAGATCATAAGTCTGCCAGATCATTATGGCCGCTATTGGGAAGCGCTGGCAACGGCTCTTATGGCAAGAAATGGTCGTTAGATACCATTGCAAATCCGTCAGCCATGCGAGGCGGGTCTGTCCTATTTTGCCCAATCCTGATCTATTTGGGCCATGAAAAATCGCCCCCGATCTCGGCCGTTCAACCAACTCTGTCGCTTTGCTGCCGCCTGACTGTCGCGTCAGCGGCGCGCGGGGGGTGACCCAGGCAATGACCCCGCTGGCGCGTCGCAGGCGCGTGGGTGTCGCGTCATGGGCGCGTGGCTGGGGCAAAAGGCCCGAAATGGCCCGACGACACTGTGAACTTCGGACGAAAACATACTGTCGCGTCGATTGCTGCGCTGAGCGCCGGATGTTTCCACTGTCCTACAGGCCGTCACCCAGCCTAAATTCGATCGGCTCTTTGATCTGTCGAGACCATCTCGCGCGCCATGGCGCGTCAGGCTGTCGGACTCTTCTCGAAGCCGTTCAGCGCTTCGACCGGCACATCCGTCGCGTCGATCCGCGCGACCTTTGCTGCGGGCGGGCCATTCTGTGCCAGCGTGATGAAGTGGGCGACCGCATCCGCTTCGCCCTGCACCAGCGCCTCGACACTGCCATCCATGCGGTTGCGAACCCAGCCGGCGAGGCCCAGGCCGCTGGCGGTCTCGACCGTCCAGTTGCGGTAGAAGACGCCCTGCACCCGGCCGAGGATCATCAGGTGGCGGGCGATGACCGGCATCAGCGGATCCGCTTGATCCAGGTCTGGCCGCCTTCGCGCACTTCGGTGGTAAAATTGGGGATGGCGGCGACCAGATCAGACAGTCGCTTGAAGCCGTAATTGCGCACATCGAAGCTGGAGCGGTTGCCGACCCGCTGGCCGACCGGTCCCAGGGCGACAAAGCCGCGCTCGTCCCGCTTCGCCTCGTCATAGGCGTCGATCAGTAGGCGCACGACTTCCGGGTCCACCGCCGCGCCGGTGCCCGCGGGTGCGGGCGTTGCAACTGGCGGGGGCGGGGGCGCCGTTGCGGGAGCTGGTTTGGCGGCCGTGCCACTCTTGGCGGGCACCTTCTTCTTGGGCGCGGCCGCGGGCTTGGCCACCGGCACTTCGACCGGCCGCAGCGCCGCCACGTCGATGAAGCGGGTGCAGGCGCGGCGGAAGCCCTCGGGCGCATTGGCGTTGCCGAAGCCATAGACCGGGATGCCGTCCTGACGCAGGCGCGTCACCAGCGGAGTGAAGTCGCTGTCGCTCGACATCAGGCCGAAGCCGTCGACGCGTCCGCTGGACAGCAGGTCCATCGCGTCGATCGTCATCTTCATGTCGGTGGCATTCTTGCCTTTGGTCAGATCGAACTGCTGCTGCGGCTCGATTGCCTGCGCGACCGACAGCGACGCCCAGGTCTTGAGCGTCGCCTTGTTCCAATTGCCATAGGCGCGGCGGATATTGACCGTGCCCAGCTCCGCCAGCACGGTCATCACCGCGTCGAAATGGGCCGCCGACGCATTGTCCGCGTCGATCAGCAGGGCGATATTGCCGCGCCCTTCCTGCCGCATGGGCATGGTGCGCCTCCCGTCAGGCTGCGGCGAAGACGCCGGTCTGTTCGTCCAATATATGAAGCTGGCCGTCGGAAATGGCGAAGAAGCTGCCGACCAGCTTCAATTCGCCCGACTTTTCCTTGGCTCGCACGCAGGGGAAGCTGCGCAAATTGGTAAGGCTGACCTTCACGCCTTCCTGCTCCATGGCGCGCTCGACATCCCGGTCGCGCTGGTCACCATAGCGGTCCACCACCACGTCGCGGGCATCGTCAAGCAGTTGGATCCAGTTATGGATGAAACCGCCTTCGCCCGGAGGCGCGTCCTTGAGGTCATGGCTGAGCGCCGCCTTGCAGCCGCCGCACTTGCCATGGCCCATGACAACGATCTCGCCGACCTTGAGCACCTGCACAGCGAATTCCAGCGCGGCCGACACGCCGTGCCAGCCCGGATTGGTCTCGAACGGCGGCACCAGCGCGGCGACATTGCGGACGACGAATATTTCGCCGGGGCTGGTGTCGAAGATCTGGGCCGGGTCGACTCGGCTGTCGGAGCAGGCGATCACCATCACTCGGGGGCTCTGCCCTTCGTTGAGTTCGTCCCATCGCTCGCGCTGCTGGGACCAGCCGGTGTCACGGAAGCGGCGATAGCCTTCGAGCATGTCTGCAAAGTCGGTCATGATGATTGATGTGCCGCACAAAGAGAGGGCTGGCAAGTATGGTCCTGCATCGCTATCTGGGGCCGATGAACGACATTGCCCCGATCCCCGTCCCCGGTCAGCCCGCCACGACCGAGCGTGCCCGCAAGCCCGACTGGATCCGCGTCAAGGCGCCGACCAGCCCCGCTTATCACGAGACGCGCAAGCTGATGCGGGAAAAGGGTCTGAACACGGTCTGCGAGGAAGCGGCCTGCCCGAATATCGGCGAATGCTGGACCAAGAAGCACGCCACGGTGATGATCCTGGGCGATGTCTGCACCCGCGCCTGCGCCTTCTGCAACGTCAAGACCGGCATGCCGCGCAAGGTGGATGTCAACGAGCCGCAGAACCTGGCCGATGCCGCCGCCGAGATGGGGCTGGAACATATCGTCATCACCTCGGTCGACCGCGACGACCTGCCCGATGGCGGCGCCAGCCAGTTCGTCAAGGTGATCGAGGCGCTGCGTCGCACGACGCCGGGCACCACGATCGAGATCCTGACGCCCGACTTCCGTAACAAGCATGAACGTGCGGTCGCGATGATCGTCGAGGCGCGCCCGGACGTCTATAACCATAATCTGGAGACGGTGCCTCGGCTCTACCCGACCATTCGTCCCGGCGCGCGCTATTATGCATCGCTGCGCCTGCTGGAGAGCGTCAAGAAGCTCGATCCGTCGATCTTCACCAAGTCGGGCATCATGCTGGGCCTGGGCGAAGAGCGCCTGGAGGTCCACCAGGTGATGGACGACATGCGCTCGGCCGATATCGACTTCCTGACCATGGGCCAATATCTGCAGCCCACGCCCAAGCATGCCAAGGTGATGGAATTCGTCACTCCGGCGGCGTTCAACGCCTATGCTGCGATTGCGCGGGCCAAGGGCTTCCTGCAGGTGGCATCGAGCCCGCTGACCCGGTCGAGCTATCATGCCGGCAAGGACTTCGCCGAGATGCGCGCCGCGCGCGAGGCGAAGCTGGCCAAGGCGGCCGTCGCGAAGGCCTGATTGGCGAATGCCCAAGCATAACGAGACCCGTCAGCTGCCCTATAGTCCGGAACAGATGTTCGACCTGGTGTCGAACGTCTCGGCCTATCCGCAATTCCTGCCCTGGGTCAGCGCGATCCGTATCCGCTCTGACAGCGAGAGCGAGATGGTCGCGGACATGATCGTCGGCTTCAAGGGGATCAGCGAGAGCTTCACCTCGCGCGTCCACAAGCATCGCCCGGACCATGTCCGCGTCGACTATCTCAATGGCCCGCTCAAGCATCTCCATAATGAATGGCGCTTCCGCGACGACGGGCAGGGCGGCGTGCTGGTGGATTTCGAGGTCGAGTTCGAATTCAAGAACCGTATCTTCGAGATGCTGGCCGGTCAGTTCTTCGACAAGGCGCTGCGCAAGATGATCGGCGCGTTCGAGACGCGCGCGGCGGCGCTTTATGGCGCCGGCGAATCGGGCAGCAGCAGTTCGAGCGCACACAACGCCGCCTGAAGGCGGACGCCGCCCCGGCCATTATCCTCGAAATGATGCATGTCGGCCACGACCTTGTCTGGGCTGCCGCCGCGTTCTGCGCGCGCGAAGACGACGGTGCCGACTGGCTTCTGCTCGCTCCCGCCGCCCGGCCCGGCGATGCCGGTGATGGCGACCGCGACATGGGCGTGGCTCTTCTTGAGGGCGCCCTGCGCCATCGCCCAGGCGGTTGCGATGGAAACCGCGCCAAAGGTTTCCAGCACGTCATGCGAAACTTTCAGAAGTTCCGCCTTCATATCATTGGAATAGGTGATGAAACCGGCCTCGAAGACGTCCGATGAGCCGGCAATTTCGGTCAGCGCTGCGGATACCAGGCCGCCGGTGCAGCTTTCAGCGACCGCAACGGTGCGACCGGCGCGGCGGTTGGCGATGATGACCTTTTCGGCAAGGTCGACGAGCTGAGTGGGCAGGATGGTATTGGGCATGGTCGGCTCAGAATAGCGTGGGGAGGGAGAGGGTGGCAACCGCCTGTGCGGCAATGCCCTCGCGCCGACCGGCAAAACCCAGTCGCTCGGTCGTGGTCGCCTTGACGCTGATGCGATCCAGCGAAACGTCCAATATCTCGGCGATCCGGGCACGCATGGCGTCGCGATGCGGCCCGATCTTGGGTGCTTCGCAGATGATGGTGAGGTCGACATGGTCGATCCGGCCGTCCCGTTTCAGGACCAGATCGCGGGCATGGGCCAGGAAACGGTCGGAGGAGGCGCCGCGCCATTGCGGATCGGACGGCGGGAAATGGCTGCCGATATCGCCATCGGCGAGTGCGCCGAGGATCGCATCGACGATGGCATGGAGCGCGACATCGGCATCGCTGTGGCCGGCGAGGCCCCGATCGTGCGGGACCAGTACGCCGCCCAGCCACAATTCTTCGTTGGGCGCGAGGCGATGGACGTCATAGCCCATGCCGACGCGGGTGGTGCGGGCGCTGCCCAGACGGGCCTCGGCACGGGCGAAGTCCTGCGGGTAGGTCAATTTCTCTAGCCTTTCATCGCCTTGCACCAAGATGACGTCATGGCCCCAGGCGCGCAATATTTGGGCATCGTCGGTGGCTTCCTGTTCCTCGTCCCAGTCGCGATGGGCGGCCAGGATGGTGTCGAAGCGGAAGGCCTGCGGCGTCTGCACGCGATGAAGACTGGTGCGATCGACGCCGTCGCCCATCCGCGCGCCATCGCTGCGAACCAGCGTATCGGCGACGGGCAGGGCGGGGATCGCGCCTTCGGCATCTTCCAGCGCGGCCAGCAGCCGTTCGATCACAGATGCTGGCAGGAACGGGCGGGCGGCATCGTGGATCAGCACGATATCTGCGCCGCCGGCCGCCGCGATCGCCTCCAGTCCGGCCCGGACCGAACCGCGCCGGCTGTCGGCGCCGGTGACGAAATGGGCGACCCGGTCGCCGAGCATGGCCTGGGCGCGGTCTTCCTCGCCTTCGCCCAGAACAATGTGGATGGCCGACACGCCGCCATGCGCCGCCAGCGCGTCATGAGCATGGGCGAGCACGGCCTGGCCGCCGATCTGCCGATATTGTTTGGGAATGTCGCCACCCACCCGGCTTCCCTGCCCGGCGGCGACGATCAGCGCGACGATCCTGCTGTTCGATGTCATGCAGCGGCGCATAGACGCTCTGCCCCATGCTCGCCAACTACTAAAGCGCGATGGATGGTCCGGGGCCTGCCTTGTCGTCGCGGCCATTTTCGGCTAAGGGCTGCCTATTTTTTAGGCAGTGATAGAAGATGACGCGCAGGCTTTCCCCCATTTCCGTTGGACCGGTGACGGTCGACATGCCGGTCATATTGGCGCCGATGACGGGCGTAACCGACATGCCCTTCCGCACGCTGGTCCGCCGTTTTGGTTCGGGTTTGAACGTTACCGAGATGATCGCCAGCGCGGCGATGATCCGCGAGACGCGCCAGTCGCTGCAGAAGGCCGCCTGGCATCCGCTGGAAGAACCGGTGTCGATGCAGCTGGCCGGTTGTTCGCCGACGGAAATGGCCGAAGCCGCCAAGCTCAATGCCGATCGCGGCGCGGCGATCATCGACATCAACATGGGCTGCCCGGTGAAGAAGGTCGTCAATGGCGATGCGGGGAGCGCGCTGATGCGCGACCTGCCGCTGGCGGCGGCGCTGATCAAGGCGACGGTCGAGGCGGTCGATGTGCCGGTGACGGTCAAGATGCGCATGGGCTGGGATCATTCGAGCCTCAACGCGCCCGAGCTGGCACATATCGCCGAAGATCTGGGCGCGAAGCTGATCACGGTTCACGGCCGCACCCGCTGCCAGATGTACAAGGGCAGCGCCGACTGGGGCTTCGTCCGCTCGGTCAAGGATGCGGTCAAGCTGCCGGTAATCGTCAATGGCGACATCTGCTCGATCGAGGACGCCGAGACTGCGCTCGACCAGAGCGGCGCCGATGGCGTGATGATCGGCCGTGGCGCCTATGGAAAGCCCTGGCTGCTGGGCCAGGTGATGCACTGGTTCGCTACCGGCGAGCGTCGCGCCGACCCAAGCCTTGCCGAACAATATGATCTGATTACAGAACATTATCGCATGATGCTCGATCATTATGACAATATGACCGGCGTCAACATGGCGCGCAAGCATATCGGCTGGTACACCAAGGGCCTGACCGGATCGGCGGAGTTCCGCAACACGGTCAATCAGGAGGCGGACGCGCAGCGGGTGCTGGATATGCTGGCCGCCTTCTACGAGCCGCTGATTGCGGCGGATGAACCGGCGGTGGCACTTCAGGCTGCATGACCATGCCATTGCCGTCCCTCCCGCCGCTTCAGATGCAGCAGGATGGACCATCCCTGTCGGAACTGATGACGGCGTTGCCGGTCGCAACATTGGTGGTGCGGCCGGATAACGGCATTGCCGACGCCAATGTGCGGGCGGAAACGCTGCTGAATATGGCGCGGTCGGCGATCATCGGCAGTGACGTGGCGCGTACGGTGCGGATCGCGGAGGCCGGCGCCCGGTTTGATATCTGGCACAGTAATAAGCCGATCGCCGCCTATGACATCAAGGTCCATGCCGGGCGCACCGCCGAGATGGAAGTGGATCTGATGATTTCCCCCATCGTCGATCATGATGGCTGGCGGGTGGTGTCGATCCATGCGCAGGGGCAGGCCCGCAAGATCGGCCATCGCGGCACGGCGGGCGGCGCGCGATCGGCGGTTGGCGCGGCGGCGATCCTGGCGCATGAGATCAAGAACCCGCTGTCGGGCATTCGCGGCGCGGCGCAGTTGCTGGAGACGAGCAATGGCGGCAGCGATGCCGCGCTGACCCAGTTGATCTGCAACGAGGTAGACCGGATCGCCGCGCTGATCGACCGGATGCAGGATTTCACGACCGACCGCACGCTGGAATGCGGCCCCGGCAACATTTATCCGTTGATCGATCGCGCATCACATATTGCAGCGGCGGGATTTGCCAAAAATGTAAAAATTATAAAGCGTTATGATCCATCCCTGCCATTTGCGATCATCAACGACGATGCGCTGGTGCAGGTTATGATCAACCTGCTGAAGAATGCGGCGGAAGCGCTTGAGCATGTCGAGCACCCCTGCATTCGCGTCGAGACGGCTTTCCGGCATGGCATGTCGGTCCTGGTCGGCGATCGCAAGGGCAGCGCGGTGCTGCCGATCGAGATCGTGGTGATCGACAATGGGCCGGGCGTGCCCGAGCATATTCTGGACCACCTCTTCAACCCGTTCATCACGGGCAAGCGGGACGGGCAGGGCCTCGGCCTGGCATTGGTAGACAAGTTGGTGAGGGACATGAGCGGTTTCGTGCAATATTCCCGCGATCAGGAAGCCGGGGAGTCGACCTTCCGCATCCTGCTGCCGATGGGCATGGGCTGATGGCCGCGACGGGCACGGTCCTGGTCGTCGATGATGATCCCGCCATCTGCGTTGTCGTGGGGGAGGCTCTGCGGCGCCAGGGGCACAAGGTGAAGATTGCCGGGTCGATCCGCGAGCGCACGGCGCTGATGGAGAGTTTTTCTCCGGACATTCTGATCACGGACGTCATGTTGCCAGATGGCGATGGGCTGGATGGCGTGGCGGAGATTATCGAGCGCAAGCCCGACCTGAATGTTATCATTCTTTCTGCACAGAACACCCTGAACACCGCGATCCGGGCGACCGAGAAGGGGGCGTTCGAATATCTGCCAAAGCCGTTCGATCTCAATGAGTTGGCGCGCGCCGTTGCGGACGCCTTGGGGCATCGATCGGGCGGTGCGGATGCGACGGAACAGGGGCTGCCGCATGATGGCCTGCCGCTGGTCGGTCGCTCGCCTGCGATGCAGGAAGTCTATCGCACCATCGCCAGGGTTCTTTCCAATGATCTCAGCATATTGGTGCTGGGCGAGTCGGGGACGGGCAAGGAACTGGTGGCCGAAGCCATCCATAGCCTGGGCCAGCGACGCACCCGTCCCTTCGTCGCGATCAACATGGCGGCCATTCCGCGCGAACTGATCGAAGCGGAACTGTTCGGCTACGAAAAGGGGGCCTTTACAGGCGCGCAGGCGCGGACCGCTGGCAAGTTCGAGCAGGCGCAGGGCGGCACCCTGTTCCTGGATGAAATCGGCGACATGCCGATGGAAGCGCAGACAAGGCTGCTTCGCGTGCTCCAGTCGGGCGAGGTGACCACGGTCGGCGGGTCGAAGCCGGTGCGGGTCGATGTCCGCATCATCGCCGCCACCAACAAGGATCTGCCGCGGCTGATCGAGGAAAATCGGTTCCGCCAGGATCTCTATTATCGGCTCAATGTCGTGCCGGTGTCGCTGCCGCCTTTGCGCGAACGACGCGAGGACGTGATCTTGCTGGCCCGCCATTTCCTGGATCGTGCGGCGCAGGACGGCTTGCCGCGCAAGGCGCTGGCCGAAGATGCCGCGCAATTGCTGATGGCCTATCATTGGCCGGGTAATGTGCGCGAGTTGCAGAATATCATGCAGCGGCTGGCCGTGCTGAGCCGCGAGAATGTGATCGCGGCAGACATGCTGCGCCACGCGCTGCCGCTGGATGCCGTGCCGGCCGACCATGCCGCGCCCGCGGGGCAGCTTGCGCAGGCCGTGCGGGAATGGACCAAGCGGCAACTGGGCGTCGGGCTGGGGCAGGCCAATCCCCAGTTGCATGATAATCTGCTGGCGGTGATCGAGCCGATCCTGCTGCAGGAAACGCTGGCAAGCGTCGATGGCAACCAGATCCGTGCCGCCGGCCTGCTCGGCATCAATCGCAACACGCTGCGAAAGAAGCTGACCGATTATGGCCTCGACCCGCTGCAATTGCGGCTGAGCGACTAGCAAGGGCGAGACGAAGCGCCCAATCGCATCGACCAGCGACATGGTTTTATGTAAAAACTGTGTTTGATCGGGCACGGCATTGTTGTAACGAAGCCACTATGACTGGTGCGGTGACAATCCCCCGACGGGGGCAGGCTTGGGCAAGGCTGATCCGGCCTTACCTGCGCAACGGTCGCCTGGCCGCCGCGATCGAAGCGGTCACGCTCATCCTGTTCCTGGGCACCGCTGGCCTGACCTATCGCCTGTTGTCCGGGCAGGACCAGTCCTACACCCTGTTGACCCCGCCGATCGTGGCGCTGTTGCTGGTCGCCAATCTGGTGCCGGCGATTGCGCTGCTGATGCTGCTGGGGCGCCGCGTGGCCAAGCGTCGGGCTGCAAAATCGGCGATCGGCAGCGATGGCCAGCTTCACGTCCGCCTGGTGGCGATCTTCTCGGTCGTGGCCAGCGTGCCGATGCTGCTGGTCGTGATCTTTGCGTCGCTGCTGTTCCAATATGGCGTGCAATTCTGGTTTTCGGACAGTGCGCGCGGCATGCTGCAAAATGCCAGCGATCTGGCGCGTGGCTATTATGAGCAGAATTTGCGCGAGGTCCGCGACGAGACGCTGACCATGGCGAGCGATCTGCGCGACTATCTGGGCCAGTCGAGCGTTTCCAGCCCGCGCTTTGCCGAGGGCTATATCTATCAGGTGGTGACGCGAAAGCTGAACCGGTCGGCGATCATCGAGATTGGCAAGGACGGCGTGGCGCGGACCGCTGCGACGGTCGATCCCGAGAGCCGGCCAGCGTCTGAAATGCTGTCCGCCGATGTCGTGAAGCGCCTGGCGTCCGGCGAGGATGTGGTGGTGGCCGCCAAGCCGAACCAGATCGAAGCGGTAACGCTGCTTTACCCCAATTCCAAAATCTACCTCTATGCCACGCGCAATGCCGGCAGTTCGTCCTTCTCCAATGTGGAGCGGGCGCAGAAGGTGTTGGGCGATTATGATCTGTTCGCGGCGCAATCCCGCGCGTTGCAATTACGGTTCAACCTGTTGCTGTTCGTGGGATCGCTGTTGCTGGTCGGCATCGCCGTCTACATCGCGCTGGCGGTGGCGGACTGGATGGTGCGGCCGGTCAACGAACTGGTGACAGCGGCCCGCAAGATCACGGCGGGCGACCTGTCCGCGCGCGTGACCAGCCCGGCCAGCCGGGATGAAATCGGCACGCTCGCCTCAGCCTTCAACCGCATGACCCAGCGGTTGGAAGCGCAGACCGGCGCGCTGGTCGCGGCCAACAGTCAGCTTGATGAGCGGCGTGCCTTTATCGAGGCGATCCTGTCGGGCGTGAGTGCCGGCGTGCTGTCGGTGGACCGCGGCGGCGTGATCCAGTTGCTGAACAGCTCGGCCGCTGCGATCCTGGTGCGTGAAGGCGATGATCCGGTCGGACGGCCGCTGGCCGAGATTTCGGCTGAGCTGGCCGAACTGGTTGCTTCGCAGGAGGATGCCGGCATCGTCCAGGTGCGCGCGCAAGGCGACCTGCGCACGCTGGCGGTCAAGGTGTCCGAGGATGTGTCCGGCCATATTCTGACCTTCGACGACATCACCCAGCAATTGTCGGATCAGCGCCGTGCGGCCTGGTCGGATGTAGCGCGCCGCATCGCGCATGAGATCAAGAACCCGCTGACGCCGATCCAGCTGGCGGCCGAACGCCTGCAGCGCCGTTATGGCGAGGAGGTGACGAGCGACAAGTCGACCTTTGCACGCCTGACCGGCACGATTGTGCGGCAGGTGGGTGATTTGCGCCGCATCGTCGACGAATTCTCCTCCTTTGCGCGCATGCCCAAGCCGGTGTTCCGGCGCGAGGCGCTGGGCGACATCGCCCGCCACGCGCTGTTCCTGCACGAGGTGGCTCATCCCGATATTCGCTTCGCCTTCGACGCGGATGCCGGGGAGATGGAGATGGTGTGCGATCGCCGCCAGCTTGGCCAGGCGCTGACCAATATCGTCAAAAATGCGGTCGAGGCGATCGAGCCGAAGCCGGCGCCCGAGGATGGCGGGGTGCGCGGCCATGTGCGCATGCGCCTGCATGAGGCTGATGGCGCGCTGGTAATCGAAGTGTGCGACGATGGCATCGGCCTGCCGCCCGAGCGTGAACGTATCCTGGAGCCCTATATGACCACCCGGTCGAAGGGGACGGGTTTGGGCTTGGCCATCGTCAAGAAGATTGTCGAAGAACATATGGGCGAAATCCGCTTCGATGACGCGGAAGGCGGGGGCGCGCGGGTGACGCTGCGCTTCCCTGTCGCGGCCCTGGAGAAACTGGAAGAGGGGCAGGTGGTTGCCTTGCCCAAAGGAAAAGTGACGGCCAATGGCGCTTGATATTCTGATAGTCGACGACGAAGAGGACATTCGCGATCTGGTTGCGGGTGTGCTGGAAGATGAGGGTTTCACGACCCGCACTGCCGCCAACAGCGACAGCGCGATCGAGGCGCTGGACAGCCGGCGCCCCTCGCTGGTGCTGCTCGATGTCTGGCTGCAGGGCTCGAAGCTCGACGGGCTGGAACTGCTAGACGAGATCAAGCGGCGTGACGCGACCGTCCCGGTGCTGATGATCTCCGGTCATGGCAATATCGACACGGCGGTGGCGGCGATCCGCAAGGGTGCGGCCGATTTCATCGAGAAGCCGTTCGAGGCGGATCGGCTGCTCCATCTGGTGGCGCGCGCCACCGAGACCGAGCGGCTGCGGCGCGAGAACCAGACGCTGCGCGCGCGCTTTGGCCAGGATGATGAGCTGACCGGCACGTCGGCATCGATCAACGGCGTGCGGGCGACGATCAAGAAGGTTGCAGGCACCGGCAGCCGGGTGCTGATTTCCGGGCCGGCGGGCGTCGGCAAGGAAGTCGCCGCCCGCATGCTGCACAGCTGGAGCGGTCGCGCCGATGCGCCCTTCATCATTGTCGCCGCGGCGCGGATGGACCCCGACCGGGTCGAGGAAGAACTGTTCGGCGTCGAGGATCCCAGCGGGCTGGTGCGTCCGGGCTATCTGGAACAGGCGCATGGCGGCACGCTCTATCTGGACGAGATCGCCGACATGCCGGTCACCACCCAGGGCAAGATATTGCGGGTGCTGACCGACCAGAGCTTCACCCGCGTCGGCGGGCAGCGGCAGGTGAAGGTGGACGTGCGCGTCATTTCCTCGACCGCGCGCAACCTGACGGCGGAGATCGAGGAGCGGCGCTTCCGCGAGGATCTCTTCTATCGGCTCAATGTCGTGCCCTTGCAGATCCCGTCACTGTCCGAGCGGCGCGACGATATTCCGCCGCTGGTCGAGCATTATCTGGCGCGCTTCGCCGCCGATCGTCGGGTCAATCCGCCCGAGATCGCCAGCGATGCCATGGCCGCGCTGCAGGCCAATGAGTGGCCGGGCAATGTCCGTCAGCTGCGCAACGTGATCGAGCGGACGATGATCCTGGCACCGGGGGACCGGATCGGGCGGATTGAGCTGGACATGCTGCCGGCCGAACTGACGAGCGGCGGCGGCGGGGATGGCATTGGCCAGTCGGCGATCATGGGCGCCCCGCTGCGTGAGGCACGCGAAAGTTTCGAGCGGGAATATCTGCGCATCCAGATCCGCCGCTTTTCCGGCAATATCTCGCGCACCGCGACCTTCATCGGCATGGAGCGGTCTGCGCTGCACCGCAAACTGAAATTGCTGGGTATTACCGACGGAAAGGACGGCTGACGCTAGGGAAAATCCGGATGGCGATGTCAGGCATGGACGCCCCTTCGCAATTGCGGTAGGATTGCCCCGCCCTCGACAAGCGGGGGCAGGCAAGACACCTCCGCCCAGAGGTGCGAGAGCGGGTAACGTCCCGCCAATAAAGGACTGGCAAAAACCATGGCCGACAAAGTGAACAACCTTCAGGATATTTTCCTCAACAGCCTGCGCAAATCGAAGACCCCGGTGACCATGTTCCTGGTCAAGGGCGTTAAGCTGCAGGGCATCATCACCTGGTTCGACAATTTTTCCGTGCTGCTGCGCCGGGATGGTCAGTCGCAGCTGGTCTACAAGCATGCCATTTCGACGGTCATGCCGGCCCAGACGATGGACCTGACCGATCTGCGCAAGGCCAGCGACGGCAATGGCAAGCCGCGCCTGCTGCAGGAAATCTTCCTGAGCGCCGTGCGCAAGTCGGGCAGCCCGGTGACCATGTTCCTGGTCAACGGCGTGATGCTCCAGGGCGAGATCGCCGCCTTCGATCTGTTCTGCATGCTGCTCGAACGCGACGGCATGGTGCAGCTGGTTTACAAGCACGCCATTTCGACCGTGCAACCGCTCCATTCGCTCGACCTGTCGGGCGAGAACGAGCAGGACGACTGATCGTCCACGCCGCATCCGGTCTTCCCGCCGATCCGCGCGGGTAGACCGGAGCGCGGCCAGATGCTCTAAGCTGACATGGCCATATTCAATCGCGACTCCGAGGACGAAGTGGCGCGCGGTGCGCGTGCCGTCGTTGTGCATGCCGAAACCCATGGCGGTGACCGCCGCGACAGCGACGCCCGGCTGGAGGAAGCCCGTGGCTTGGCGCTTGCGATCGGCATCGATGTGCGCGCCGCGCAGAGCTTCCGCGTCCGCGACCGCAAGCCCGCCACACTGTTCGGTAGCGGCCAGGTCGACCAGATCGCCACGCTGGTGAACCAGGAAGAAGCCGAACTGGTCATCGTCGACAATGCGCTGACCCCGGTGCAGCAGAGCAATCTGGAAAAGGGAACCGGCGCCAAGGTCATCGACCGGACCGGGCTGATCCTGGAAATTTTCGGCGAGCGCGCGGCCACCAATGAAGGGCGGCTGCAGGTCGAACTCGCCCATCTCGACTATCAGGCGGGCCGGCTGGTGCGCAGCTGGACCCATCTTGAGCGCCAGCGCGGCGGCTTCGGCTTCCTGGGCGGTCCGGGCGAAACCCAGATCGAGGCGGACAGGCGCATGATCCGCGACCGTATGGCCAAGATCCGGCGCGAACTGGAACAGGTGACCAAGACGCGCGGCCTGCATCGCGCGCGGCGCCAGCGTGCGCCCTGGCCGGTGATCGCGCTGGTGGGCTATACCAATGCCGGCAAGTCGACCCTGTTCAACCGCCTGACCGGCGCCGAGGTGATGGCCGAGGATCTGCTGTTCGCCACGCTCGACCCGACGATGCGGCAGATCGTGCTACCGGGGCTGGACAAGGCGATCCTTTCCGACACGGTGGGGTTCGTCTCCGACCTGCCGACCCAGTTGATCGCGGCCTTCCGCGCGACGCTGGAGGAAGTGCTGTCGGCTGATATCATCGTCCATGTCCGCGACATCGCTCATCCCGACACGGATGCGCAGCGCGACGACGTGCTGGATGTGCTGAGCGAACTGGGCGTAGCCGGCGAAGGGGCGCTGGAACGTGGCGATGGCGAGGCTGATCCGCCGCCGATCATCGAGGCGTGGAACAAGCTGGACCTGCTCGAGACAGAGAGTGCCGCGCAGGCGCGCGAGATTGCGGCGCGGCATGATGATGTCGTCATCATCTCGGCCTTGACCGGCGAGGGTGTCGAGGGGCTGCAGCGGGCGATCAGCAGCCGGCTGACGCGCGGTGCGCGGGTTCATAGCCTGCGCCTGCCGATCGCCGATGGAGCTGCCCTCGCCTGGCTGCATGAGCATGGCGAGGTGCTGGCAACGCGGCCGAGCGAGGCGGAGATGCAGGTGGATGTCCGGCTGTCCGACTCCGGCCTCGCCCGCTTCCTCAAGCGCGATCGTTAGAGCAAATTCCGATCCGACTGCGTCAGATCGGTTGCTCTAAGTTTTTGGTTTAACGCGTTTTCCGAGCCATCAGGTGATTCCACCTGATTAGAAAACGCTCTAATCGGGCAGTCGCGCCACGAAATCCTGGACGACGCGGGCCGAATTGGCCGAGGCGAGCGCCATGAAGACGCTCATCTGGTTCTGTTCGGCGTCGCCACCGGCCAGGTCCGACAGGCTGCGAAAGGCCAGGAAGGGTACGCGGTTGGCATAGGCGACCTGCGCCACCGCCGCGCTTTCCATGTCCAGCACCTGCGCCTGAAAGGTCGCGAACAGATATTGGCGATAGGCGGCATTGTCCATGAAGGCCGGGCCGCTGATACCGCGCCCGCCGACATGCAGGCTGGGCTGATGCGGCAGGCATTTGGCGGCGGCCGCATCGGCGCAACGGGCCAGGCTTTCCGAGGATGACAGGGCGCGGGCGATGGCGAGCAGGGCGGGATCGGCCGGGAAGGCGCGGTGCCAGCTCTTGGCTTCGGCTTCATTGCCGACCTCCACATCGCGCGGGAAGATCATGCCATAATTGGGCAGGTCGTTGCCCGGCGTGCGGAAGATCGGCGCATAGCCGCCCGGCGCCTCGCGCGCGATCGTGCTTTCCATGAACTGGCCCCAGTCGGCCGCGACTACGACATCACCGATATGCAGCGATGGATCGATGCCGCCGGCAATGCCGGAAAAGAGGATGCGCTTCACCGCGAATCGATCGACCAGCCACTGGGTGGTCATGGCGGCATTGACCATGCTGACGCCGCTTTCGACCAGCAGCACCGGCTTGCCGGCCATCTGGCCGAGCATCACCGGCACACCGTTCACGCGGACGGTCCGCGGCTGCTCGATCCGGCCGACGAGCGCGGCATGTTCGGGTGGGAAGGCGGTCATGATCGCGGTGCGGGGCCGCTCATCGAGCTTCTGGGCGAGGGCGGGGGTAGCGGTCAGCAGGCCGACCAGGGCGAGGAGGAACTTCATGCGGCGGCAACCCAGGCAAAGCGGATGACGATCAATATGGCGAGCAGGAAGAGCAGCCAGTCGGCGCGGCTCATCTTGCCGCGCAGCAGTTTCAGGATCGCATGAGCGACAATGCCGAAGGCGATGCCGTTGGCAATCGAGAAGGTGAGGGGGATGAGTGCCAGGGTAAGGAAGGCGGGAACGGCCTCGAACGGTTCTTCCCAACTGACCTCGACCAGCGGCGCCATCATCAGGCTGCCGACCAGGATCAGCGCTGGCGCCGTCGCATAGAGCGGCACCAAGCCGGCATAGGGCGCGGCGAAGATGGTGACCAGGAAGAGGAGGCCGGTGACGATGGCAGTAAGCCCCGTGCGCCCGCCGGCCGCGACGCCGGCTGCGCTTTCGACATAGGAGGTGACGGTGCTGGTGCCCGCCGTCGCGCCGACCATGGTGGCGGCCGCGTCGGCGATCAGGATGCGGTTGAGATTGGGCACGCTGCCGTCCGGGCGTGCGAGGCCGGCGCGCTTGGTCACGGCCATCAGCGTGCCGAGATTGTCGAACAGGTCGACGAACAGGAAGACGAAGATGATTTCCAGCACGCCGATGCCGTGGCTGCCGGCGAAGACCGCACCGAGATCGAGGTGGAAGGCGGTGCTGCCAAGCGCCGAGACATCATAGGGCATCGGCGTGAAATGCAGCGCGCCGACCAGCCAGCCGAGCAGGGTCGTGGCAACGATGCCGATCAGGATCGCGCCGCGCACCTGGCGGATCGAGAGGCCGGCAATCAGCGTCAGGCCGAACAGGGTGAGCAGCACCGGCGCGGAGCGAAGGTCGCCGAGCGCCACCGAGGTGGCGCTGTTGGAGACGACGATGCCGGCATTGCGCAGGCCGATGAAGGCGATGAAAAGGCCGATGCCGCCGGCAACCGCCGCCAGCAGGTGCGGCGGAATGGCGGCCAGGATCATCTGGCGGATGCCCGCCAGGGTCAGCGCCAGGAAGGCGACGCCCGAGAGAAAGACGCAGCCGAGCGCGACCGGCCAGGGGATGCCGAGGCCCAGCACCACCGAATAGGTGAAATAGGCATTGAGCCCCATGCCCGGTGCCAGTGCCAGGGGCACGTTCGCGACCATCCCCATCAGGATGCTGGCGAAGGCGGCGGCGAAACAGGTCGCAGCGGCGACGCCGACCAGCGGCATGCCGGCTTCACCCAGGATCGCCGGGTTGACCAGCACGATATAGGCCATGGTGAGGAAGGTGGTGATGCCGGCGACGATTTCCGTGCGCACATTGCTGCCGCGCGCGGCTATCTGGAACCGGCTGTCGAGCCAGGACGACAGGGGAGCCGTCATTGCGCGCAACCGGCCAGGAAAAGGGAAGGGGCCATGGCCGGCCCGGACAGCGAAGTTGACACCAGATACCCCCTATGCGCGATGGTCGCGATTGCGCGCCCTATGCCGCTGCGCACGCGCCGCGTCAAAGGTAACGATGCATCACAAATGTGTCGACCAGCCCCAGCGTTGGATGGGCAAAGGCATCTGGCACGCGGCCGACAATGGCAAAGCCCATTGCCTGCCACAGCGCGACTGCGCGGCTGTTGGAGGAAACCACGAAATTATATTGCATGGCGCTGAAGCCCAGATCGCGGGCCAGATCGAAGGAGGCGGCGCACATGCGCCGGGCAACGCCACGCCCGGTTGCGTGGCCCGCCGTGACATAGCCGGCATTGGCGACATGGCGGCCGCCGCCGGCCTGGTTGGCCCGGACGTAGAAGATGCCGAGCAGGGCGCCATCCTCCTCGACGACGCGGACGGTGCGGTCCGGGGACAGCCAGAGGGCAAGGGCGTCTTCGCGGCTGATCGCGCGATCGACCGCCAGGGTTTCACCCGCGCGCAGCACGGGTTCCAGGATATCCCAGATCGCATCATGATCCGCCGGCGTGACCGGCCTGATTATTCCACCTGCTTCGCCTGCTGCCATAGCGCTTCCTTCTCGTCGAGCGACAGGCCGACGAACGCGTCGCCGGCGATTGCCTCCATCTGACGAAAACGACGATCGAACTTGGCATTTCCGCCACGCAATGCGACTTCGGGGTCGATCTTCAGATGGCGTGCGAGGTTCACTACGGCAAAGAGCAGGTCGCCGACCTCTTCCTCCCGATGGGCATGGCTGGTCGCGCTGGCAACCTCGTCCAGTTCCTCATGGATCTTGGCGATCGCGCCCTGGGCGTCGGGCCAGTCAAAGCCGGTGCGGGCAGCCCGCTTCTGCAGTTTTTCGGCGCGCAGCAGCGCGGGCAACGCCTGCGCGACACCGGCCATGGCGCTAGGGTCCGGGATCTTGTCGGCGCGTTCGGCCGCCTTGATGCTTTCCCACTGGGCATGGCCATCCTCGCGCCGAGCGCCTTCGCCAAACACATGCGGGTGACGCCGGATCATCTTGGCCGCGATGCTGTCGATCACATCCTGCAGGCGGAAATGGCCGGCCTGTTCGGCGATGCGGCTGTGGAACACGACCTGGAGCAGCAGATCGCCCAGTTCATCGCGCAGGTCGGCCATGTCATTGCGCTCGATCGCGTCCGCCACTTCATAGGCTTCCTCGATCGTGTAGGGGGCGATGCTCGCGAAATCCTGCTCTATGTCCCAGGGGCAGCCCGTTTCCGGATCGCGCAGCCGCGCCATGACATCGGCGATCGGCATGATATCGGCGGGACTGGCTTTGGACATGGGAACCTTCGCATTGGCTGCTGATGGGCCTGCGGATAGGCGTTTGCCGGATACAAGGCCACCCCCGATGTCGAACGGGGCGCCGATAGGCGGATATGGTGCCCATGGCGATGCGCGTCGGAGCCTGTGGGAGGGCTATTCCGCTGCGGCGACGACATCCTCGTCCTTGACCGGATTGTTCGTCCGGACCTGTACGACCCGACCCCGGTCAAGATGAACGGTGATATCGGCAAGTGCGACGAGCGATGCCGTATGGGCTATGGCCAATATGGTGATATGGCCCCGTAAACCGGCAATCGCGGTTTCGATCTTGGTCTGTGCGTCGATGTCGAGCGCGCTGGTCGCCTCGTCCAGGATCAGCAGCCTGGGATGGCGCAGCAGCGCGCGCGCGAGGGCAATGCGCTGCCTTTCCCCGCCGGACAGACGGCTGCCACGATCGCCGACCACGGTATCGAGCCCCTGGGGCAAGGCGCCGACGAACTGGAGGGCGTTGGCGGCGTCGAGGGCGTTCCACAACTCCTCATCGCTCGCATCCGCCTTGCCGATGCGCAAATTGGTTGCGATGCTGTCATGCAACAGGAAGACGTCCTGGGGCATATAGGCGATCTGGGACCGCCATTGCCGATCATCCTGGGCAAGGTTGACACCGTCGACCAGAATCTGGCCTTCGCTGGGATCGAGCAGCCCCATCAGCATGTCCGCTATGGTGCTCTTGCCTGCACCCGAAGGCCCGACCAGGGCAATGATCTTGCCGGCGGGCAATTCCAGATCGAGGTTCGCGATCGTCGGCGTGCCCGCGCCCTGATGGGTGATGGATACACGGTCGAAACGGACATGCCGGGTCAGGAGGGGCATCTGCCCGCGCTCCGGTCCTTCGGTGCGGTTCTGCTCTGCCGTGAAGATGCGCAGCAGCCTGGCGACATTCTCATAGCCTGGCAGGCAGAGGAGCAGTTGCTGGAGCGTGCTTTGCAGGGCGTTGAAGCGCGGCGCGAGGCGCATGAACAACAGCAGCATCGTCATCAACTGCGGCAGCGGCAGCGCGATGACGGCATAGGCCACATAGACGAACAGGGCTGCGGCCGCACCGCTTGCCAACTGGAACAGGGCGGTGCTGTTGGATGTCAGCCGGGCGAACTCGACAGTGCCGACGCGCAGCGTTTCCAGCAACCGATCCAAACGTTGAAGATAATAGGGTTCGCTGTTGAAAGCCTTGGCGATCTTCATGCCGGTGATGAATTCGAACGCGACATATTGCCGTTCCTGCAGGGAATTCGACATGGATTGCGCATGGCGGGCGATCTTCCGGCGCACCGGGTACAGGCCGAACAGGGTCGCTGCGCCAACGGTCATGGCGAACAAGGTCATCTGCCAGGATATCAGCGTGGACAGCAGGCCATAGAGCGTCAGCCAGATGATATTCTGGCCAAATGACATGAGGCTGAAGACCGCGACCTGGATGCGATCGACATCGTTGCTGAGCGCATGGTTGAGATCGGACCCGCGCATGTTCGCGACCAGTGACCAGCGACCATAGCCGATGGCCGTGAACAGGCGCATGCGGATGTCGTCCACCGCCTGTTGCATCGTGCGGGTCATGAGGAGGAGACGGCGGCGGGACACCAAAGCCTGAAAGACCATGAGGCACAGCATCGCCGTCAGCAACCAGCCGAGCGATATGCTGCCAATCCAGGGCAGTTGAATGCTGCTCTGGGCCGCACCATGATTGGTGCCGATCAGTTTCAGCAACGGGATCATCGCCAGCAAGGAGCAGCTTTCCAGAATGCTGCCGATCAGGATCAGCAACAGGATGACGGACACTTGCCGCCGATAGCCGCCAAGGGAAAAGCGCGCGAATTCGCTGATCTGGCGGAACTGGCTCACCTATGGTCCTCGCAGTCGGCGCGGACGAGTTCGACTGTCTCTTCCAGTCGATTGAGGGCATGCGGGACGTGCAGCGTTGCCACCTGGACGCAACGGGCCAGGGCAGCGCAGCCCTGCATGTGACGGGCCTCGTCGGCGGGCGAGAGCGCTGCCTTCCCGAAACGGGTTATGTAGGAGTAGCGCAGGATCGCCGACAGGGCCTGGGTTCCGGCAAGTCGGGTGAGGCCGGGCTGATCCCCCACGCGGTCGAGAACATAGAGGCGTTCGGGTTGAAGCTGATCATGGCGGAAATCGCCCATCAAACGATGCTGGCGTTTGGAAAAGCCGGGATAGACCAATGGCAATGGCTGCGCTTCGGCCAGTTGCATGGCGTCTGCGGCCTCTTCCGCCAGCTTGAGTTGGCCATAGGCCGGCAGGATTTCGAGCGTGCCGTCCGGGTTTGCGCGGATCGCCAGGAGGTCGTCCGTCAGCAGACGATGGCCCGCCCGGAGGAAGGCTGCGGCGGTGGTGGATTTGCCCGCCAGCTTATCGCCAACGAAGATGACGCCATGCCCGTCGAGGTCGATCGCGCTGGCGTGGAGCGTGATGTAGCCGCGCATGTGCAACGCCAGCGCCATGATCGGCCCCAGCAGAGGAAAGGGGAGGTAGGTCACCGGCGTATCGGGATAGGGCTGAATCTCGATGAGGTCGGGGCCATGGAACTGGAAGGCTGCAACGTCGGGCCATGCCAGGAAATGCGTCCCGTCCGTGCGGAACTGCGTGATCACGCCCTCCTCGCGCGACGGCAAGGGCAGGTCGCGGCTGTAGATGATGCGGATGTCGGGCACGGATCCCGCCGGGGCGGTCGTCAGTTCCGGCAGCGGAACATCCGATTCGATCGTCAGCCCAAAGGCACGATAAAAGGACGAGGCCTTGCCGGCGGGGGCAAGGGCGGGCTGAGGCGTTGGGCCCATCTTCATGTCATCCTCCTGCATGTACGATGTGAAATTTAGCCCTCGGAGCGGCGGGCCGGGATCGTCTTGCAAGCCAGCGGCCCAGGCTTGCGACCCGGTAGGCAGCGAATAAGGGGGCGGCATCATTGGCCATGGACTGATCGAACTGCGTGATGGCCGCGCGGGCGACATCAATGTCGACAAATGGCGCCAACATGTCAGCCTGCGCATCCAGCATCGTCAGCAAGGATGCCCGGTGACGCGCCATGCCTGTTCCCAACTGGCCGGCAAAGTTGAACTTGTCGCGCCGCAGCCGGACCTGCTCTGGCAACAGGCCTGCCATGGCGTTCCGCAGAGATGCGCGCGGATAGCCATTGTCGAGCTTGGCGTGGGCCGGGAGCGATACGCAGAATTCGACGAGACGGCGATCATAGAATGGGAAGCACAGGCGCACTCCGGCTGCAGCGGCCGAACGATCGAGCACTTCAAACGCATAGGGTTGTTGTGGCGATGTCAGGGTCGACAGGTGGCGCTGCTGCTCGGTCTGATAGGCCGAGCGGCTGGGCATTGTCGCTGCGCGGCGCAAACCTATGTCCGTACGACGGGCGAGGTCTGGTGCGACGAGCGCGGTCGTGAAATTCGGTGAGGTGCGGGGCGGATGTGCATGGTGGACGATGCGCCGCCAATTCTGCCGGAATCGCCGTATCGTCGCGATATGATCGAAATGGGGGGACGCTGCCTGCCAGGTCGAACAGCGGAGAATATGGGCCAAGCCATGTGCTTCGCGCAACAAGGTGGCCCAGCGTCGTTCCATCGCCAGTTCGTTCAGCCGCCCAAACCCGTGGGAAACGACTTCATCGCCGCCATGTCCGTCCAGAAGGCGGGGAAGCCCCAGTTGCCGGGCCCCGTGATAGAGGCGTCGTGAGCTGCCGAGATTGTAGGCGAGGCAGGGGCCGTCCTGTTCAGTCAGGATCATGTCCAGTTCCTGTAGCGGATCCTGATGCTCAGTGGGCAGGAAATGGGGAGCAAAACGCCCTGCTTGCAGAATGGCCTCTATGTGCGGGCCATCCGTCCAGTTGGGACTTGTGTCGAACGTCATGGACAGGCTTGGCACGGGCGGTCCCGCCGCCTCCGCCCGCAAACGCGATGCCATCATGGCGATGGACGAGGAGTCCAGTCCACCGCTGAGCAGCACGCCGGCTTGTTCGCTGATCCGACACGAGACCGCCTGTTCGAACAAATGCCGAAACTGCTCGGCGGTTTCCTCATCCTTGGGCGGCTGCGATGCCGCCAGATGCCAGTAACGGCTGATGGTGAGTTCGTCGCGCGTGACCTGAATGATGTGCCCTGGCGGCAGACGCCGGATTTCGCGATAGAGCGTCGTCTGGGCATCGCCGACTATGCCGGCGACAAAATCTGCTGCACCAACTTCGTCGATGGCGGATGAAATCTCCGAACCGAGCAGCGCGCCAATCGTTGTCGCGGCCATGAACAGTCTGGGCGAAGCATGATAGTAGAACGGGCGGACGCCGAAATGGTCACGGGCGCCAAATAATGTCTGTGTCGCTTCGTCCCAGAGCACAAAGGCGAAGTCGCCCAGCAACATGGAGGCGCAGTCTGCGCCATAGCGCTCGTACAGCGCGGCTATCAGGCTGGCTTCAGGGAGGGCCGGGCGGGGAGGAAGGCCGAGCCGTGCCTCGATTTCCGCGCGATTGTCGAGCCGGACATCAGCGGCCACAATAAGGCCCGGACGCCGCTTCTCATGGTCCAACGCCTCCATGCCAGCCCCGGCAAGAATCGTCGGGCCGCTATCGATCGCGCAACGAACCCCGCGTGATACCAGGGAGGCGATGCCTTCACCGGGCCAATGCCGTGCCGGCCGGCCATCGCGGTGGAACAGGCCGGCAAAAGCATTCATTGCCGGACCAGTCCGTCCAGGTCCGCCAGGACATTGAAGCCGGCCAAGTCCTGTCGTCCGCCGCCAATAATGGGCCTTGCGTGATGGTCGAGCAGCCAGGCATGGGCCTGGAAGCTGCCATCTTCGGAGCGGCGTACACCGATCCGGATCCAGCTTTCATGTCCCATCCAGGCGAGCAACGTCCGTGTGGCCACGGCCTGGGTCAGGCACGTGGCGCCGGGAACAAGTCGTGAGGCGATGCTGACAGCGCGGGCGGCCTGGCGCACCCAGAGCGGATTGCGCTGGCCAGTGGATTGCGGCAACCATTCGCACAGGCGCGCATAGCTGGTGAGGCTGAGGGCAAGACGGACAGCCAATACCACAGGCAGTGCGACCGGCAACAGGAGTGCCAGAAGCAGCCCTGCCAAAGTGCGATCAGGACGCCGGCGCATGCTGGACGCTGATCAATGTGAACTGCGACAGGTTGCTTAACAGGCTCTCCAGATCCTTGCGGCACTGTTCGGGTCGGACGTCAAAGCGTTGTTCGATATTGTCCTGCAGTGCGCCGACACTGGTGGGGGTCGCGATCGTTTCCCAGACATGGACGCCGACGCGATTGAGCGCGAAATAGCGGCTGGAGGTCAGGTCCAGCAAAACTCTCTCATTGTCCAGGTCGCAAAACACGATGTTGGGATCTGCTGCCACGATTGTCGCGGATGGCCAGGCGATCGTCATCTTTCTTCCCCGCTTCCAAGGGCCTTGCAGGAGAATGGACGCCCCCTCTGTCCGAGAAGGGCGTCCACCCTGTCAGGAGAACGTGAGCTCGCCGCGCGGCGTACCGTCCGGGAAGGTCGCGTCCAGGCTTTCGCCATAGGACGTGCCCTGCGTCAGCGATTCGAACGAGCCGAGTTCGACGAGCTCGGGCGATTCATAAGACTCCTTTTCCATACTCAACTCCTCATCATCTGCTGAACCATTCAGCGGATATAAATTGATCGTAAGTAAATGTTTAAGTCAAATTCCAATCCATCCGCGGTAACACCTATAGGTATAAACACATATCGCCATGATTTAACTTTGTAGGGCAATGTTTTGCATAAGCTAACATTCAAGGCGTGACTGATGTGTTGTTAGATCCCTCCCGCAAGGCACGGAAAATCGTGGATATCGTGAGGTGCCATGTGGCCCTGTCCGTTCCGCAGATGATCGTTCGCCCCCCTTCTCCGGCGATCGACGCGGACGATTGGGCGGACATCATAATGGTTGGGAAATCCTGTAAACTTCTGCTGCATCTTGGTGCCGGGCTCCGCGCCGCTGGGCAGGATATTCCGGACGCCTTCTCGCGCGAGGAAGATAGGTTCAGGAAGTTGACGCTCGCGATGAACGGCGTGAACATCGCTACAATAACCAATATATCTAAAGCTCTAATCCATGATGATCTGCGATTTATAGTTTTCAAAGGCCCGCTTGCGCAGAGAAGAATTTATGGCGGATACTTTCATCGTCCCTCATCGGACGTCGATATCCTGATCGATCGCGGTGATCTGCGTCGCTGCACTGCGCTTCTCCAGGAGGCAGGTTATTTCCTGCCCGCGGAATGTGATCGTATCTGGTGGCGTGCCTTTCTGGGAGAGCAGCATTTCTTCTCGCGTTCGGCGAACCAGGCAACGGTCGACGTTCATCACCGGCTCCAGCAGCCGGGTTGTCCGCACCCCATGGACGTGGGCGCGTTTCTGCGTGAGCCGGCGGATCAGGAACTGGGGCAGGTGAAGGTTCCCTGCATATCGCCAATCCACGAAATCCTGCTGGCAAGCCTGAGCTTCGTGAAGTCTTTGACCCAGCATTGCCACGCAGCGGCCTATCTTCTGGACTTCTGTGCCGCAATTGCCGGGCTCGATCATGCGGCCTTGGCGATTTTGCATCAACGGGCAACGGAGCAGAATATCGAGCATAGCCTGCGCATCACCTTGGCCTGTGCCGAAAGCATGTTCGGCTTGGAAGTACCGGAATTTGCGGAGCCACTGCCGATCTCGGACCTATTTGGCGCGGATTTGTCCCTGGCCGTCTTCACGCCCGATGATCCGTCCATTGCCTGGCCGCGCTTGCGGCATTTGCTGTGGCGGCTATGCGATGACCGGCGAGCCGGCCAGAAACTGGGAACATATATGTGGGTCGGTGGCAGCTTCCTGGCGTCCAAGGCAGCGCGCAAGATACCGGGATGGCCGAAGGAAGATCCCACCATTATCCATGTTGCGCCTGTTGCCGCATCGGGCTGATCGCTCTGCGTGAAAAAGCATTACACCGTTGCGAACAGATAGTCGGTGTCACTGGCCGCGCGGATCAGGGGAGTGGGTTGGGTCAGCAACCAGCACTCCCCCGCCCGCCAGGTCAGGCCATCGATGTCTCCGCGCCCCCGCAACGGAATGAACCAGGCGAGGCCGCTGTTGGTCACGTGCAGCGCGTCTCCGCCCTGCATATGTGCCAGTCGCAAACCGAAAGGCCCATCATCTAGCAGGACGCCGCTGCAGCCAAGTGGACGATGCAGGGCAACAGCAGGGCGCTGCTCGGTTTGCAGATCTCCGGCGATCGCCTTCGTCTCAAGGACGCGAGTGCGGTCATGTCCATCGCGATTGCAGGTCAGGTCGATATTCTGCTGCACTTCGACAAGAGATATGCCGGCGCCAATGGCATATATGGTGCCAGCCGGCACGAAATAGAAATCGCCGGCGCGAGCCGGCCGCCAATCGATGAACTGCGCCCATGCTTCAATTTCCGCCGCATGGTGCTGCAGCGGCTGTTTCAGCGGAACGATCGTGCCGATGCCGATCATCGATGCAGGCTCCGCCTCGAGGATATACCAGCATTCTTTCTGCCCGGTGGATTCGCGGTGGGCGTGAATATGGGTCGACAATCTAACGCTGGTATAGATGTACCTAACCTGTAGCGGGGGCCTGGTTCCAGACGGAGATCCAAACCACAATTCGCCGATGCGCTTGCCCAATTTGTCGACAGGGTGGTTAGGGACGACGTCCTTTCCCCAGATCTTTTCCACGAAATTTGGCTGAAGCTTAATACTTGGCATCGGGTATGCCTTTGCGTTGTACCTTTTCGCAGGGCGATCGATTGCCTCCGAGGTCTCATGCTCGTCTCCCGCAAGGAATGAGTTCATGAGAGTGATTGATTGGCAGCGGATTGAAATCCGTTCGAACACCTAACCGACTGGCAGGATTGCGCAAGGCAAGCTTGTCCATTCTTCCAGTTGGCCGCGCCTGTTTGACTGGTCAGGAAGAAGGGCTTTCTGCCGCTAACGGCAACGGTCGTGTCGGGGCATGGCCGTTCAGGGCATCGGTCAGCTTGCGACGGACCCAATTGCCGACGGGGCGTTCAAACATCTCGTGAGACAGGCCGGCGACGGCCAAGGACAAGATTGTCGCGATCAGGATCTGCATGGGCATGCTGATGCCCCATGCAGGCCCGGCGAGGCGAACCAATTGAAGGATGGGCATGTGGAGCAGATAGAGCGAGAAGCTATATGCACCCAGTCGGCGCATCAACGGATTGCCCCATAGCATGTCGTTGAACGGATGACGGATTGCTGTGCCCAGAATGACCAAGGCGCAGGCAACGATCTTCAAAGGGTCTGCATAGTAGATGATGTGTTTCGGATCGTTGGTCACGGGCGGGAATACCCATGCGCTGACTGAAGCAGGGGGTGCGATGAGGACCCAGATAAAGGCCGCGGTGAACAGCAGCAGCGGCGGGAATAATCGCGTCATGCGGTCTTCCGGGATCTGTCGGACCAGTACTGCGCAGAGAATTCCGGTCATGAAGATGTGCATCTTAGCCAGGGCAAAGATGCCCGGCAGCCAAGGGCTCGCTGCATAGCAGCCTGCCACGATCAGCCCGATCAGCACATATAGCCAGCCGCGTAGCGGTTGCTTCGCATGGGTGGCCGCCCAGATCGCCGGGAAGAGAAAGTAGAATTGGAACTCCGGCCCGATCGACCAGAAGACCGATACGGTACTGGTGAATGTTCCCTGCCGGACCAGTTCGATCAGTCCGATCGGATAGATGAAATCGGCGTAGACGAAGCGATAGATCAGGAAGGATAACAGCGAGACACAGGCGTAGAGCGGCACGATGCGGGCTATGCGCGCCGCAGCGTAGGATGCCAACGCATCTCGGTCGGGCGATCTGGGGAGGTAGAGATGGCCCATGAGAAAGCCGCTGAGCGTGAAGAACAGCAGGACGCCATAATCGCCGGCGCGCGGATGCAGAAGTTCGGGATAGCCGAACGTGCGGAAGTGGCAGAATACGACGAGCAGGGCAGCAAAGCCTCTGATGCCGTCGAGCGCCGGTATATGACGGCCAGGGCTCATGCGGCGTTTCCTTCCATGCGCGTCAGGCGTCCGCGGGCGTAACAGAAGCCGTAGACGACCCACATCAGAGCGGCTGTCTTGATTGACAGCAGTGAATTGCTGATGGGCAGGCAGAGTGCGAGGAAGAGCATAATGCCATGCTTTGCCATCCGGTTGCCGGGATCGCGGCCGAAGCTGCTGCAGGCGAGTGCCAACCAGAGCCCGATCGCGATCACCACGGATTGGGCCTGGACGAAATCGGCCCAGCCGGCGTCATCGAACCGGACCCGATCCGCGCGGATGCCCAACAACTGGTCAAGGTCCATCGACCGCAGCGCATCGAGCCCGACGCTGAGCCGTCCGGGAAGATTGTCTTGATGCTCCGCCAAAATTCCCAGCGCTTCGCCCCCGACCAATGCGACAAGCAGCAACGGCAGATAGGCGACGCTCCATTGATCCGGAACATAGGCGCTGATCGGCAGATAGAGGCAGAAGAGCAGGATCACGCTGAGCGCAAGCCTGCCATCGCAAGTGACCAGCAGCACCGCCGTCGAAACCAGCATGAATAGTCGCGCACCATTCGACAGAGACCGCCACATGGCCGCCGTGAAGATGGTGCCCACGATGGCCCAGTTGCCGAGCGATACAGGTTCCAGAAATAGCGATGATCCGCGATGCAGGCCAAGGCCATCGAGCAGCATGCGGCCGCCGGGACGTTCCGAACTGAGAAACAGGTCGCCGCCGGCCCAGAAGGCATCCGCGTCATAGCCACGGGTCTGCACATAATAGTCGATCACGCGAAAGGTCGAACCAAAGCCGCCAGGGCTCGCCAGCTCCCACAGGCCGACCAACATGATCAGCAATTGCAACGACAACACTGTCTGACGCAGCAACGCGCCTTCAATCCGGGTTCCAAGCAGAATGAAGGCCGGGATCAACAATATGTCGCCCAGAATCTTGGGTTCGAAATATCCCTTGATCGCGCTCGTCAGCAGCGCCGAAAGGACCATGATCCAGGTCAGCGCCAGCCACCGAAAACTATGTTGGACCGGTTGCATGGTCCCGACCAGCAGCGCGGTCAGAACGATGCTGCCCTGCGCGGCGGACACGATGCCGGCGGTCATCGGGAATAGATGCGCGTTGACCCAGGCCAGGGCCGGATTGAAGAGGACCGTGGCGACAAGCAGTCCGGCGGCGACATAGTTGACGAGCCTGTCATGGATCAGGCTGCGTCGATGCACCGCGTCGCGCCGCGCGCGAGCCGATAGAGAAAGGGCAATCTCAGCCAAGAGAAGCCTCGACGAGCCTGGCGGCAACATCGCTCCAATCCTTGCTCGCCACCGGGCTGCGGCCAGCGTTCAGTGCCCGATCAAAAGCCTCGACCATTTCCTGCGGGTGATCAGGCCGGTAACCAAAGCGCAGGGCATGGTCGCCAACGGCGAAATCGGGGCAAACGGCGGGCAGGCCGATTGCCTTATATTGCAGGAGCTTGAGGCTGGAATCGGCGAGATAGGCGGCGGCAGCTGCGCGCTGATAGGCCGCGATCCCGACATCTGCATGCTGGAGATAGGGCAGCGTTTGCGCAAAAGGCATCTCGTCATGCTGGATCACATTGGTCGGGAAGACGCTCTTGGGCGATCCGATGGTGTGGAAGGTGAATTCCGGGCGTGCCAGCGCGAGGGTGCGGATCGCCCCGGCATCGAACAGCATCGATCCGACTGTGACTGCGTTGCGCTTGGTCGCGTAGGGACTGTCTGTTGCCTGATTGAGCAAAGCAGTATCGACGCCATGCGGAATGAATAATTTGGGGCAGCTGAAGGCCTCGAAATGCGGGAGCATGGAGCGGGCGACGACCACGATCAGGTCGATATCGGCCTCCGATTGCCAAAGCATGTCTTCAATGCATTCAGGCACGCCGGCGGTGGATAGAAGATCCGTGGCCCGATAGACGATCCGCGCCGAGGGTGCGACGGCTCGGATGCGCTTCAGCAATGCCGGCGCAATGCCGGATTCGACGATGATGATGTCTGCCGCGCCTGCCGCTTCGTCCAACGCGGTGCAGCGGTTTCTGGCCCATTTGCTGTAAAGCCAGGATTCCACCTTGCCCGAGACCGGCAACTTCACAGGGTGCCATGCACTGCGCCACAGATAGGCTTGCAGCCCGTCCACCTGTTCCCAGGCATTGGCGCGATCAAACAGATCAGCCCGGCTGTCACCACGCAGGCGCGACAGCCAGCTGTAGCCGATCGACATGAAGGTCACCTGATGGCCCTGTTGCGCCATATGGCGCGCCACGAAATGCACGCTCGCGCGGCGCCGGGTCCGATAGTCATGGCGCGAGATGATGAGGACGCGGCGCCCTTCGGCGTGAACCGGGTTTGGCTTTGCGGCGGATTGTCCGATCATGAACGGGCCTCCGTGCTGGCAAGGATCTCGTCATAATAGTCTTCCAGGGCGGCTACGCGGTTGCGGAGGTCGAACTTGGCGGCCACATGGGACCGGCCGGCTCGGCCAAAATCGCCGCAAAGGTCCGGCGCACCCAGAAGCGTTTGCAGATGGTCGGCAAAGTCGTGGCTGTTGCGTGATCGTGCGAGCAAGCCGGTCATGCCGGGTTTGATCGCTTCGCGCATCGGGCCATCGTCAAACGCTATCACCGCCATGCCCATCGCCTGCGCTTCCATCAGCACGATAGGAAGCCCTTCGGAATCGCCGTTTGCCGCGCGCACGCTCGGCATCGCGAAGATGCGGTGACGGGCCATGGCCGCGAAGACTTCCGCGCGAGATCGTGCGCCCAGGAAATGCGGCTGGATGCCAAGCCGGTGGGCCTGGGCGACCAGGGTGGGCATCAGGGGGCCGTCGCCGATGATGGTGAGCGGTTCGCTTCGAATGCGTTCGGGCAACTTAGCCCAGGCATCCAGCAGGAAATTGACCCCCTTCTTTTCGACCAGACGGCCGACGAAGAGGGCGCCCCGGCGGCCATGGGCGGCGGGTGGCGGCGGCAGGCTGGACGTGTCGATGCCCAGCGGAATGACGCGCAGCTTGTGGTCGGGATAACCTGCGTCGAGCAGGCACTGCTTGATCCACTGGGATACGCAGATGATGCCATGGGCGTAACGCAGAAGGAAGGGCTTGAGCATCAGATACCAAAGTCCCTCGGTCCGGCGCGCATGTTCGCGCGCCGTCACCGTTGCATCATAGCCATGGGCGGTGACGACCAGCGGTATGTTCCGTCGCGCGGCAAGGGACAGGATGTTCGCCCCATCCTGCAGGAAATGCGCGTGGATCAATCGCGTCGAGGGAGCCGACAGGACATCGCCGACATGGCGATATCGGCCGGTCAGTCGATTATAGACTTTTTCATATTTGCCCGCCTGGGCGCGATGCAACAGATGGGGAGTGTGGCCGTTAATAGAGTATCCGTTCAATATGTTCTCAGTTATTATGATCGGATTATATCTATTAAGACCCTGTATGTGATCTGATATGAAGGTTTCAGAAAGAGGAAGGAAGCCTCTTCTGTATATTGCAACGTTGGGTGTGTCAGATAATTCCACTAGGTGAAATTCCTCAATTCGTTGCGGTTTCATCGATTGGTATATCGAAGCTTATTATCGCTTTCGAGTAAGGCATAACACCTATGCAAAATCCCGCGATTGCTCCTGTGCTCCCCCTTGTCAGTGTCGTGATTGCGGCGTTCAACGCCGAGGACAGCCTGGATCGCGCGGTGCAATCTGCGCTTGCGCAGAAACTCCCGGTGGAGGTGATCATCGTCGATGACGCGTCCGGCGACAAAACCGTGGCAATCGCCGAACGGTTGATGGAGCAGGACTCACGGGTGCGACTGGTGCTAAGCGAGGCCAATGGTGGCCCTTCGGTCGCGCGGAATCTGGGGATTGGGGCCGCGCGGGGCGAATGGATCGCGATACTGGACGCCGATGATGCGTTCGCACCGGGCAGACTGGTTTATCTGACCGCGCTCGGCGATCGGCATGACGCCGATCTGGTCGCGGACAATCTGTTTTTCTATGATTGGCACGCCGGAACAGTCGTCGGCACGGCATTGTCGCGGACAGCGCAGCCGATCCGGCATATCCGACCGGCCGAATTCGTCCGCAACGCGATCACCGGACGCTCGCCGTTCGATTTCGGCCAGCTCAAGCCGATATTTCGTCGCCGTTTCCTGACGACCCGTTGCTTGCGCTACCCGCCCCAGTTGCGGCACGGCGAAGATTTCGCCTTCATCATCGATTGCCTGCTGGCAGACGGTCGTTTCATTCTGAGTGCAGAGCCGCATTATCTGTTCACTCAGCGGCAGGGCTCCATTTCGGATCAGGGATCGGGGCAATCCCGGACATTATTGAACCTGGATGCAATGCGCGCCCATAGTCTTGCCATGCTGGATCTGCCCCGCGTTCGCGATGATCGTGTTCTGTCACGGTTGTTAGCCCGTCGCGCCAGCGCCATTAGGCAGCAGCATAGCTGGAACCGCGTCTATCCGCATCTTCGCGCACGCAAGCCGATGGCATTGCTGGAGGCGATGATGACGGACTGGAGCAACTGGCCCATGCTGGGACGCCATCTGATCCGTCGCTGGCATCATCGCGCGCAGATGGCGCGGATCGCTCAGCCCGATCGCACCAGCTTGTCGAACTCGACGCTGAGCTGATCGACACGGCTTGCAAAGATCCGATCGTCGCTCAGAAATCCCGCCTCGCTCTTCAATTGTTCAAGTGCGGAGGCGATGCGGCTGTGTTGCCGTCGGTTCCATGTGGCGATACGCCGCGCGACCGTGGGTGGTTGTGGCAGACGCCGCGGCAGGGCGAGCAGATGATGTTTCAGTTTGGGCCGCACGGACATCCACCAGCCGCGCTGTTCGCGACGGGTCATCTGCCTTTGATGCGCAAGCGCGCCTTCTGCATCAGGATGCGCAAGTCGATAATGTTCACCGACCAGACGCCGGACTCCGTCGCGATAGGCAGTGTCCAACGTCGCGGTAGGCAATATTCGCGGCTCATAGGGCAAGTTGAGGGAAAGTGACCAGTCGAGCCATTTGAAGCTGTTGATCCTTCCCGAACTGGAGACCGGAATCCAGGGAACGCGCAGCGTATCGGCGATGATCGCTGCGTGCATCGAATCGGCGATCACCAGACGTGACCGGCGGATTTCGTCGATGACCTGATGCGCGCATTGCCGTGGGTCCACCAGCTTTACGTCGGCGGTAGCGCAGGCCGCAGCCCAGTCGCCTTCATCCATCGCCTCGTAGTGGGGAATGAAGATGGGCCGGCCGCGCTCAGCTTCGGGTAGGGGCTTGAGCCGATCCAGCGTGGAAAGCAGCAGCGCGCCATCGGCAATCGCCCGATCTGGGCGGTTGACGACGCGCGCCGTGAGCGGGCCGCGTAACGCCACCACATCCCAGCGATCGGTCGAGAAATCCTCGGGCACAGGCCTATAGCCCAGGCCACTGGAGAAAATTCTGATCCGCGATGCGGGCGGCATATGATTGCCGATGATCGTGCCGATGCCGCAGAACAGCGTATCGGCTTCGTCGGACCAACGGCCGGGAGCAAGCTCCTCCCACAGCCAGCCGTTGAGGTCATCGCCAAAATTCCCTTCCTTGGCGCGATAATAGAAGAGTTTCATGTCATGGCCTCGTCCAGGCGGGGGCTGTGCCAGCGCATCTTTCGAATGATGATGTCGCGCCATAATGGCAGCAGCGAGACGTTCATGAGCCGATAGGCGTCCAGGATGATGCGACGCTGCTCACCATTTTTCAGGCCCTGATAGACACGGGGGTGAAGCAGGATCGCCGCCATCTCTCGGCGCAAGATCATGATGCGCTGGTCGGTCAGGCACGCGGCAGCGGCGCTGATGCCCGGCGTGATCTTCATCAATCGATTGGCGAGTACCATCGACATGAGGCGGCGCAGATTTTTGGCACCAAGGCGCTCATGCGCATCGCGATAAAGATTGATACCTTCTCCACGCTGGGCCTTGGCCAGCTTGGAGAAGCAGATCCCCTCAACGCTGTGCGCCAGCCGCACCCACATCAGCCAGTCTTCGCCGGCATAGCGAAGTCGTTCCTCGAACCGGAGATCGCGCATCGCCCTGCGGCGCAGGATTACGGCAGATGTCTGGCAGAGATATTCCTGCACCATGAATTGCCCCGCGCGGTCGGGCTGCAGGCGATAGATTTGCCCGCCCAGAGGCAGGGGTTCGAACGCATCCTCATTGGCGCCCTGCGCAAAGAGTGTCAGCGAGGCGAACAGGCTGGACGGCGGCATGGCGCTATCGCAGAAATAGAAATCATGCCCCAGTTCGAGCGCGTCCACGCCTTGTTGCAGATGATCTGGCGCCCAACTGTCATCGGAGTCCAGGAAGGCGACATAGTCGATGTCGGGTCCGATCTGATCAAGGCCGCGATTGCGCGCAGCAGCGGGCCCGGCGTTCGATTGCTGCATGGTTCGGAGGTTCAGCCAGGGTGGCAATTCCATGTCTGCCAGTTCGTCCTGCGCCGGAATGGGCGAACTATCGTCGATTATGAGGAGTTCCACCTCGGTGGGCGCGGTGAATGTTTGCGCAACGATCGAGCGGAGGGCCTGTTGCAGGATACCCCGTTCACGCTGGAAATAGGGGATGATGACCGCGATCCGGCGTACGGCCCGCAGTTCACTTGGGTAGGGCTGCACAGGATCAGGCGGCATCGGCGTTGCGGACAGCGTGGGAGTGGGGTGATGACGGCGGGATCGGGCCGTCCGAGTAGCCACTCCTGGCGTCACGGATGGCATTCATGAGGAAGGTGACATTGCCGCGCAAATAGCGGTCTGCCAGTCGGGTCGGTTCGTTCATGAGCCGGAATATCCATTCCATGCGCATGCGGCGCAGCCAGACAGGCGCGCGCGGGACATGGCCGGCGGTGAAATCGAGCAAGGCGCCCGCGCACAATATGGGGCGGCCGATATGGGATGCCCATTTGGCCGCCCACAATTCCTGGCGGGGGTTCCCCATCGCCGCGATCACCAGATCAGCGCCGCTCTCCCGAATGTGGCGGCTCAGATGCTCCTCTTCTTGCGGGTCGAAGAAGCCATGGCGGGTGCCGACTATTCGAATATGGGGATGGCGCTCTTCCAGGATCGCGGCTGCGCGCTCCGCAATACCGGGGGTTGCGCCTACCAGGAATAGCCGGAGGCGGTCCGGATAGTTCTTCAGGAGTTGGGGAATGAAGTCGGTGCCGTTCAGATTGTGAGGGAAAGAGTTCCCGTAGCGGAGGCGACTTGCGATATCGACGCCGACGCCGTCATTAAGGACCAGCGCGTCGTTCAGCGCGGCTGCGACGCCCTCGACCCGCCGTGCCTGGTTGATCAGATGGGCATTGCCGAATGCTACCACGCGCGGCGCCTGGTCCCTGATCAGGCCCGAAACGGCTTTCAGCGCGTCGCTCTCCGAAAGAACGGCAAGGCGAAGCGGCCCAATCTGGCGGGTCTGACGTCCCAGAATATGTTCGTAGATGGCCGAGATCCTGGCGCTCACGCCCGGCCAGCCATAAGCCAGCAGACCTGCGGCAGTGGTCGGGGAGGGCGAGCGTTGCTGCGCCTTGCGAATGTCCTGCAGGGTGCGGGCAGCGGACAACGGATCGGTGAAATCGATCAGGCTGCCGGTATCGAGCTTGACGCAGGAGCGACGATGCGCCGGAATGTCGCTGACGACCGGATATAGTCCGGCGGACACCCCCTCGATCAGGGAAATACCGAAACCTTCATAGGCGCTGGGCGATGCGAAGATGGTACTCCGGGCAATCAGTGCCTGCAGGGCCTCGTCGCTGGGGCTATCATGAAATTCCACCAGATCGCCCAAGCCGAGTTGTTCGACGATCTGTTGCAGATCGGCGAAGGTGACACCCATCGGCTTTCCCGCGATGATCAGCCGGGCCTTGCGGTCCAGCCGGTGCAGATGCGCAAACCAGCGGATCAACAGGTCGATCCGCTTGTTCGGCGCGATCCGGCCGAAATAGATGAAGCGATGCTCGGCGGAAGGCGATTGCGCAAGACCGGCGAACTTGACCGTGTCCACGCCGTTTTCGACCAAGGTAAGTGCGCGACGATTGACCTTGGCGAACGTCTCATAGTCCGCTTCGCTGCAGGCAATGATCGCCCGATATCCAGCCAGTGAAAGGCGGGTCATGCTGTGAAAGTAGAATTGCTTCAATCGACGGGCATAGCCGGTATGAAAGAAGCCGCCATGCGTGGACAGGACCAGCGGTTTGCGGTGCAGCAGCCGGGTCAGTGCCAGATAGTCGGCGAAGAAATCGACGGCGTGGACATGGACGATGTCGCAATCGTCCAGATGGTGCAGCACGGATGGTGCGAGCGGATAGCGACGTCCACCTAGATAGGGTATCCGGACCACCTCGACGTCGTCGATGATTTCGCATCGTGGCAAGGGCGCGTCGTCGCCGTCGAAGATGCGGTCCAGGGTGATCATCCTGACCTGGTGCCCGGCGCGAGCCTGTTCGCGGCACAGATTTCGGGTGAAGCTTTCCAGCCCGCCGAGTCCGGGATGATATTGTCGGGAAATATGGGCGATTTTCATATCATACCCCCTTGGTGCCGACCGATCGCTGACCGCTAGATCAGCATGATGGTGCCGATCAGCACCGTGTTCAGCATGGTCATCTTGTTGATCACGGCCTTGAGCTCGCTGGTCGATGTCTGATCGCGCTGGACCGCAACTATCGCGCAATCGGCGCTGCCTGCCGCATGAGCGAGATCGTCGATATGGCTGGCGTCGACCAGGCACAGATCGAAATGAGCCGTCAGCGACGACAGGCGTTGCGACAGTGGCGCAAGCGGACTGCCGTCGATGGCACAGCCATCCTGTTGGGGAGCGGCCATGACGAACAGCGACCGGATACTGCTCGGCTGCACCAGCTGAAATGGCTCATCCATGTCGTCCGGCGAGCCTGTTCGTGCATTCATGCCAAGCAGGCGATGTTGAACGAAGCCGGAATGCTCCATGTCGACGATCAAGGTGCGCAGACCGCTCAGGGCTGCCGATACGGCGATATTCGCCGTCAATATGGCCGCCTGCTCGCTCGCCTCGATTGCGATGATCGCGATAGACCCGGGCGCGCGACCGTCGGGATGGCGCATTGCAGACAGGGTCGACTGGATGTCCCGCGCTTGTTCCGCCAGCATTGCGCTGGGGGCGTGGATCACCGCGATTGCGGGATCGACATTGGCGTGGACCGTCCCCGTTTCCTCGCGCGTATCGCCATCGTAAGGCGGCGGCAGGCCGGGATAGACATCCTCTACCGGTTCAGTCGAGCGAAGCCTCATGACCAATTGCCTCCTTCGATACGGAGTTGCTTGCCGTTGACGCGCAGGTCTGCCTGACCAAGCAACGGCACGCCGGTAAGATAGGTGACGGTGTTACGGCTGCGGACGCGCGGACTGAGCCATTCGGCTAGGATGACCGAGCCGATTGCGAGCATGAGGGCCACCATCGTCATCATCAGGAACCGCACGCCGATATTGGGCGCGTTGGGGATCATCGGCGGTTCTGCAATGTCGAGCCGCACGATGTTGAGCGACGGAGCCGTGCTGGTGGCATGCAACTGCGAGAATTGTTCGGTCTGCGCCTCATATTCCTTGCGCGCCGATTCCACATTGCTTTCCAGCACGGCGAGCTTGCCGCGATCGGCCGCGAGCGACAGCATGCGCCCGCGATGCTGGTCGAGCAGGGCCTGCATCGTGCCCTGATTGGCCGATGCCGCCGAACTGGCGGCCGCCAGCGTGCCCGACATCTTGCCGGTTTCCTGGGCCAGACTGTCCTGCATCTGGCGCAACTGCTGCTGGGCGGCACGCATCGTCGCATGATTGGGGCCGAGTTCGGCAGCCATCTGGCTGATTTCCGCTGATTTGGCTGCGATCTGCGCCCTTAGCCCCTGGATCACCCCGCTCGATTGAATGTCGGGCATATTGGCGCCGCCCGCCGCGCGCGACCGGGCCTCCGCAGCAACGGCTTCGGCCGACGACAGTTTCGACGACAATTCGCTGAGGCGCGTGCTTTCCGCATCGATGGCGCCAGTGGCGACAATGCCATGGGCGCGCTGGAAATCGGCGAGCCGTGCCTGCGCCTCTTCCATTCGCTGTTCGGACGCGGCGATCTGTTTCTTGTACCAGGCAGCAAAGCGCTGGGCGAATTCGTTGCTGATGCCCAGGCGCGCATCATTGAAGGCCTGGGCGAAGCTGTTGGCCATCAACGCCGAGCGCTGTGGATCGAGGCTGCGGTAGGAGACGTCGATCGTATTGCCGGTCGCGCTGGGCGAAACCTGCAAACCCGACTGGACGCTGCGGCTGATCCAGCCTTCGAAACTCTGGTTGCCGTTTGTCTGCTCCTGCCAACGTGCGCGCATGGCCGGATTTTTGAAAAGGCCAAGCCGCTCGGCCACCTTGCGGGCAATCACCTCGCTCTGCAGGATTCTGGACTCCGTCGCGAGCATGGATTCGCCGGTCGCCTCGTTCGATTTGCCGCCGGTCGGGTCCGGTGCGCGGTTGTCGAACAACAAGGTGGCGGTCGCGCGATATTCGCGTGGCGTGATCGCAATCCACAGGACCGTCAGCGCCATGACGCAGCAGAAGATGGCGGCTGCCATTCTCCAGCGCTGCAGGATGGCTCGCGTTATGTCGAACATGTACATCCTATCGGTCCCTTACGATGCAGCGCTTTGGCGCTGCCCTTCTACAAGGCTGACGACACGCCGGGTCAGGTGGTCGCCGTGGCGGCTGGCAGACAACATGCCGAGCAGGAACTGGGGGGCGAGGCTGTCCCGGAACATGAGGGCGGTGCTGCCCGGCCGGGCGTGCATGGCGCGGCGCAGGATTTCCAGGACCGGACCGTCGCGGTCGATATGCGGCGCCTGCTGTTCCGGTGCGAGTCCGGGAGGAACGATCGCGGCGCGGACGACCTGCTCGATCACCGGCCAATGGCCAGCACCCAGATCGATGGCCTCATGGAACAGCGCAGCATCTGTCGGATTGGTGATCGTCCAGTCGTCGACCGCCCGCATCATCCCCGCGAGCGTTGCCGGCATTTCGACCACTGTCTTGCGCTGCCTGAGGGTCTCAAGGCAGGCCAGCGCGCAGAACAGGCGGACATGATAGGGGGAGCCGCATGCGACATGGGCAATTGTCTCGCGCGCGGCATCGCTGAAGTTGAGGCCGGCCTGGGACGCGCCGCGGTCGATCAAGTCGAACACGGCGGCCGTGTCAATCCGCACGATGGGAACGGCGGTCATGTGCCGTCGCAGCGATTCATGGCCTTCGATGAGCTGGCTCAATCCGGACGCGATACCGACCGCCAGAATATGAACCGGGAGGGCCGCGTCGGAGAGCAGCTTCATGGTGCGCGACAATTCGCCAAGAACAGCCGGATCGGTGATGCGGTCGAACTCGTCGAGGATGAAGATGAATTTTCGCTGCCCATGTTCGGCGAGCGCTTCCACGACATCGCGCGGTCCAACGACGATCGGCGTATCTGTCGCGGGTGAGCGCGGCAGGTTTCCGCGGGCGGCATCGAGGAACGGCGAGATCAGGCTGGTAAAATCCTGCCCTGGCTCGCATGCCATGTAGAAGACCAGATAGCCGCGATTGTCGGCAACATTGGCGAAGACGCGCGCTAGCGAGGTCTTGCCTGTTCCACGGCCGCCAAAGATCATCGCATGATTGCCGCGGTCCAGCACCCCCTCCACCAGCAGGTCCATCTCCTGCTGCCGGCCATGAAGATGGCGGGCGGCCGTGACGGGCTGGGTCGCATTGAACCCCTTGCGTATCGCTGATCGGACAGCGTCAGCGGACATGGCTGCATTTGTAGATGGTGTGATGGATGCAGCACCGGTCGATTGCGCATTTTCAGGCACGCCGCCCGTAGCTCGGGAACGCCGGCCAGGCGCTTCTCGGCGACGCTCGGGCTCGGGCGTTCGTCGGAGCCAACGGGCAATTCTGGTGAAGATATTCACGCAATGCCTCCTGTCAGGATACCGGATCGCATCTCAGAAGGTCCGCTCGTTGACGGTGTAGACGTCACCAGGCTTGACCAGCATATCGAGGCTGGCCTTCTTGATGATCTCCGTGCCACGGTGCAGCGTGATCTTCTTTTCCGATCCGCCCAATGTCGGCCCGCCGGCCTGGGCCAGCATCTGGCGAAGGGTCATGCCGGTTTCGAAGGCGACGCGGCCGGGCTTGTTCACCTGGCCGTAGATGAATACCTCCTCGGCCTTCGGCACGAAGATGGAATCGCCTGCGCGCAGGAACTGACCGGTCCCGCTTTGCGGGTCGAGATCGCTGAGGGCAATCCGCCGATCCGCTTCTCCCGTTCGTTGCAGGATCGCATAGTCCGCCGCGTCCGCGCGGGCGCCGCCGGTGCGCGCCAGCATCATCGCGATCGTCTGAGGTCGATCCAGGGGGTAGAGCCCAGGGTTCTGGAGGTTGCCGAACATCGTGACCGATCGACTGACGAAGCTCACGACTTCGACATTGACGATCGGATCGACGAAATATCCGCCCGTCTGCAATTGCCGGCGGATATTGTTTGCAAGGGCGTTGGTCGTGGATCCCTCCGCAACCACGTCGCCGATGCTCGGCAGGGTGATGCGCCCATCTTCCTTGATCCGCGTTTTGACTTCGATCGGATAGGCGCCGAATATCGAGACGCGGATCTCGTCATTGGCGCCCAGGACATAGGCAGCGACCGCTTCCTTGTTGTCGACGCCGGCCAATACGGGATTGGCGAGCGTGGCCAGAAGAAGGGAACTGCACAGGTTTCGCATCGCACGGGGTAAGAACATGGCCATGCTCCTCACAATGTAAGGCCAAGGGACAGCATCATCGATGTCGATTTATATCGGTAGCGCTCGACTGCGCTTTCACGCCATTCGTGGCGAACGTCCACGCCGGCCGTCAGGCGGCTGCGCAGTGCAAATCGATATCCGGCGTTGAGCGCGATCGTTTCGTCGGTACCGCGCATCATGTCGGTGTCGATCAACAGCTCGCCCTTGAACTGGCGCCTGGCATAGCTCGCGCCAGCCTGGATCGAAGATCGCGAACTGAGGGGCGCATTGCCGCGCAGCGAAAAATTGGTCAGGACGATATAGGTCGCGCCGGTGTTGCTCTGGTTGCTGGTGCTGCGGCTGCCGTCGAATACCAGGGATGTGCGCGGCGATGGCCGATAGACGGCACCGGCATGATAGCCCAGACCCGAATAGTCATCGACCCGTTCATCACGCGCCTTGGTATGAATATAGCCAATTCCGGCACTCCAACTGAGACGCGGAGCGACGGCGCGTTTGAACTCGATCCCAACCCGATAATTGTCGGCACCGCGGCTCATGCGCAGTTCGGACGTCTCGCCTGACCAGTGGGGGCGGCGGAAAGCTTCGACGTTGAACATCAGTCGGATGTCGCCAAGGCTTGCCTTGCTATAGGCGATACCAATGCCCGCGCTGCGGGTGCGGATGTCGAACGGCCGGCGTGAATCGACGCTATTGTTCGTTTGCAAATAGCCGAGCTTGATGACGGGATAGTAACCATAGGGCTTGTCGCACTCGGCCGTGACCGCATAGTCCTGGGTGCGTTCGCTGTTGCCGACGATCATGCCTTGATCGGCCAGATCGGCCTGTGCGAAATTCAGTCGGGCGCTTGGACGCAGATAACAGAGTGCGCTGACCTTAACATCGCCCTTGGCGGTGAGCGTAACGCGCTCACGATCGAGATTGCTGTAGCGCTGATGGAAGTCATAGCCCAACGATCCCACGACCGTGACCTGGTGGACACCGAGATTTTTCCTGAAGGTGACATCGAGCGCCGGGGTGATGCGAATATCGTCCTTGTCACCGGAGACGAGATCATCGCTCTGGCGCAGGACATTGTCGTCGTAGAGCATCCGTACCGTGGGTGCCACGGTCAGGCCGTCAGGCGGCACTTCGACCTGCGCAAAGGCTGGGCAGACCAAGATGATCGAGCAGGCAAGGGGAAGGCGCGCATAATGCAGGCGGGTCATCTTGCGGCTCCCGCCTGGCTGTATTTTGCAACAATGGCTGCCTGTGGCCGGGCTTTGCCTTGTACGGGTTGCAGGCTCATGGGATAGTTTGCGCCCCACCATGGGCCGCCGGCCCAATAGGCCCAACCCATCCAGACATCGGCATTGGCATCGAGATGCTTGAGCAGGGCGTCTAGGCTGTCGAGGCAGGCGGCATTTGCTGGGGCGCCGAACTCGCCAAGGAAGCCCTTGTGGCGGTTGTCCCGAAGCCATTTTGTCGCCGCTTCCATGCGGCGTTGGATGACCGGCGGTGCTTCGCATTGCGCCTTCATCCCGGAACTGTCCGAGTCCAGATATTGGTGCATCTCGATCGCATAATTGCCGGCTGGATCGCGGAAGTTCTGGAAGGCGGCAGCGTTGGAGGCGCGGCCGCCAGCGATCCAGCTATGCGCGCCGGTCCAGTTGGAGCCCGGCACGAACAGCATGTTGCGCGCACCCGCCTTTCGGATGGCGACGATGCTTTCGTCCACCATCGAGCGCCAGCGTGCTGGGGCCATGCCGTTCGGCTCATTCATCAGGCCGAAGGCCACCTGCCTGTTCCCGCGATAATGCTCGGCCAGCCGGCGCCAGAGATCGGCAAGTTTCGCACTCCCATCTGGCGATTGATCCAGTCGCTGTCCCCCGTTGGCGCCATAATTATGGATGTCGAGGATGATGATCCGGAACGGAGCGAGGGTTGCCACGACCTTGTCCAGACGCGCCTGTTCGGCAGTCGAAAGGGGCTGCAGCGGGACGGGTTGGATCCGCTCCCACAATATCGGAACCCGGACGATCTTCATGCCCATCGCAACGAAGGGCGCCGCGGTGCGCGCGTCGGGATAGATATAATCCTTCCCGAAAATACCCGGCTTCCTGCCCGAGTTGAACTCTCCGCCCGCGAGGTTGATTCCCGACAACGGTGGCTCCGCGCAGGCCATCCATGGGCATGCCGTCAAGAGCAGGGCAGCACATCGGATCGCAAGGACCGTCCGTCTCGGGCGCTGAGGGGCACTCATGGTCAGCGCTGCCCGCCTGTGCTAGCAGAGCGCCGCAAAGGAATAGATTGTAGGGCATGGCACCGATCGGGAACAGGCAGGCGAGCGTGGATGTCGCTATCGCGCCCGCGTCGCGACATGCGGCGCGGGCCGTCGCCGGACGTGAACGACATGCCGCGTTGCTGACTCATTTCGGCAGCGTCGGATTGTTGTTGATGCGGGGCATCGTGACCGACGTTGGGCAGTCGGGCGATGCGGAAACGCGCGTGATCCATTATCGCCGGCAGGTTGATGGAAAATATTGCGTCGAACTGCCCGCGCGCATCGATGTCGATATCGGAGATATGATCATGATCCGTGCGCTGACGCTGCCCGACGGGGCGGTGCGGCCGATCATGGCGCGGGCGAAGAGCCAACGGGAATGGATAATGCTCGATGATGTCAACGTGATCGTCGACGATTATACTCGTGCCACACGCCGGTTCGTTCGTTGGGGCACAGGGGCCGGATCGGCTCTGGCAATGCTGGCGGTTTGTGGCATCGCGGCTCCTCTCGCGCTGACCACAGCGGTATTTTCCTTTGCCGGTGCCTGGAGCTTGCATCGCCGCGATCGCCGAGATCGGACGAGAATCGGCCGCTGGCTTGCCCGTTAGGTCGGCAAGAGTTCCAATGGACATGGTCATGCGAGCATCCCCTGCTGCCGATACCAGGTGATGGTGCGACGAAAGCCTTCCTCCAGATTGATCAGCGGCTGATAGCCGAGGACCGTCTGCGCCCGCCTGATGCTGAACGCGCGGTTGTGCCTGAAGATGGTCAGCCGGCGACGAGGTAGAGGGGGTTGTAATCCTAGCGGCGCATAAAGTGCTTCGCACAGGCGTGCGGCCATTAGCGCGAGGCTGTAGGGGATGGTCGCCTTGGGTGGTGGCACATCCAAGGCGGTCGCGACGGCCCTCACATAGTCGCGCAGCGGCAGGAAGACGCGATCGCCCAGGATGAAGGTGCCCGATGGCGCATCGGGATGAACCATCGTCAATATGTAGCCGGCGACCAGGTCATCAATATAGACAGGATGGAAATTGGGCGTTTGCCGGCCCACAAACAGAAACCGGCGGCGCTGGACCAGGCGGAACAGCTTCAGCATCCGGGTGTCGCCTGGGCCATAGGTGGAGCAGGGGCGAACGATGACGACGCCCATGCCCGGACGGCCCATTTCGTCACGGCAAAGATCTTCGGCTCGCAACTTGCTTTCCTGATAGGGATCGCGCGGGTCGAATGGCGCATTTTCGTCCGCAGGGGCGTCGGCCACATTGCCGTGGACGCCAATCGACGAGCAATAGATGAAGCGCTCGATTCCGGCTTGTCGGCTCGCTTCAAGCAGGGTCCGAGTAGCATCCCGATTGACCTGCATGAACGCCTTGCGCGGTCCTTCGGTACGGAACATCGCGGCGATGTGAAAACAATAGCGTGCGTCCCGAAGCAGCGCGTCGAAACGATCAGTGTCGGTCAGCGAGCCCTCGATCCACTCTATGCCGCTCTCGCGCTCCGCTTCGGTCAGGGGCCTGCGGCACATCGAGCGGACGCGGTAGCCCATTTGCAGGAGTTGACGGGCGAGCGCGCCGCCAACGAAGCCAGTCGCGCCGGTCACTGCTATGATGGGCTGATAACCGATTTCGTTCATGTAAATAGCTTCCAGTCGACGACGAGAGGCGATGCATTCATCATCGCTATCTTGCCTCCAGGCGCATTGATCGGCGAAAGCAATTGCGTCTCCATTGAAGAAACGATCATTCCGTTGCCCGATCGCGATAATATTGCCTCGATCTTGCTTAAGGAAATTCTTACGCAACTGCGGTATTAGTCAACATCAGGGGTAACACCTATCAATTAGGTGCAAATACATAATGGAACATGATTTTGTTATGTGTGAATTTGGTGTTTGTTCGGGTGAGTGACGCGAGCACTCGATGCACGTGCCATCTTGTCCGACGCGGACGCGTTTTCATGAGTGGATCTGCATGGTGCGTTTGGTTCTTGGCGCCCATTCGATCGTGGAGGCGCGTCGCTATTCAGGCTTTCGGCTCATGCTTGCCGCGTGAGCGCCAGTCGGAGAACGGGTTTGGCATTGCAATTTCTGTCTGCACAGCTGGATCATCTTTACGCGCGACTGACCGTGATGCGACTCCGCGCGCAAGGCTGCCAACCGGGGCGGGGCCTGCGCGTGCGAGGTGGCGTGCCTTATCTCCGGAACCCCGGATCCCTGGTCATTGGCAACAATGTCCGCCTGCGGAATGAACCGACCCGGATTCGCCTGGCTACGGTTCCGCAGGGGGCCATCATTCTTGGCGACGAGGTTTCGTTGAACACGGGAGTTCATATCTTCAGCGCTGCGCGGATCGATGTCGGCGGCGGTTCGCGTATCGGTGATAATGTCGCGATGTTCGACACGAGCTTCCATCCCGTTCATGAAGGGCGCTCCGTAAGGCCCCGTCCGATCACGATCGGTCGCAACGTCTGGATTGGCCGCAACGCCATCATCTTGCCCGGCGTGTCGATTGGCGATCATTCCGTGGTGGCAGCCGGATCAGTGGTCTTTGATGATGTTCCCGCCCGACAAGTGTGGCGGGGCAACCCCGCGGCATTCGTGAAGCATGTCCGGGCGACCGACGATTTTCGACGTAGCTAGGGGGAGGGCGATATGTCAGGTCCGGCGTTGGGGCGCGCAGTCCGTTCAGGCATGGCCTGGTCCATCCTGGAAAGTTGGGGTGTGCAACTGTTGCAGTTCCTGACCTTCCTCGTGATTGCGCGCTATGTCGATGCGACGATGCTGGGCATCGTCGCCATGGCCCTGCTGGTAGGGCAATGGTTCCAGATGATCATATTGTCGGGGATCAGTGCATCGCTTGTGAGCAAGGGCGGCGCTGCCGATGCCGACTTGGATGATACGGCCTTCTGGATTTCTGCTGCGGCCGGCGCGCTGCTGCTGATCGCGACCTTCTTGCTAGCCGACTTGGTTGAGCGGACCGCCGCCCATCAGGGCTTGGGCATGGTTTTGCGATGGCTGAGCGTCGCGAATTTCCTGGGTGCGCTGAACGTCGTGCCACAGGCTTGGCTGACGCGGGCCTTGCTGATGCGGCCATTGGCCACGCGCTCGACAATCTCGACCCTGGTGGGCGGCCTTGTCGGAATAGCACTGGCCGTGGCCGGTTATGGCGTGATGGCGCTGGTGGCACAAAATCTGGCCGTAGCGGTCATCGGAACGATAATCCTGTGGGCCGCCTGCCCGATGCGACCCCGACTGCGTTTTTCACGGGAAAAGGCAAGGGACGTGCTTTTCTATGGCCGTCATGTCGGCGTGACGGGCGCTGCGAATTTCTTCAACGCCAATGCTGACATCATGGTCATCGGCCTGGCGCTCGGCGGCGCAGCGACAGGCATTTATACCGTCGGCAAGCGGGCTTTGCTGGCCGCCAATCTGATGCTGGCGCGTGCGCTGTCCCGTGTGGCACTTCCGGTCTTCTCGCAACTCAAGGGGGATCCGCCCCGCCTTGCAAAGGCTTTCCTCAGAATAGTGTCGGCGACATCGTCCATAACGACCCCGGCCTTTGTCGGCCTGGCGATCGTATCGGACGAGTTTATTTTCCTGTTGTTCGGTCCGCGTTGGGCGGCGGCAGCCGATGTGATGCGCTATCTCAGCCTGTTCGGCGCGCTCCAGGCGATCGGCATTTACAATCAGTCGCTGATGCTCGCCATGGGAAAGCCGCAATGGCAGACTTGGCTGGCGGGCATTTATGCGCTGGTCAATATTGTCACCTTCTTCTTTGCCGTTGAATATGGGATGGCTGCGGTCGCTGCCGCGTTCACGGCGCGCGCCTATATCCTCTATCCCCTGTCCGTCTGGCCAGTTGTGGTTCTGCTGCCGCTGGGATGGCGGGATTATTGGAAGGCGCTGCGGCCCAGTGTCGTCGCATCGCTGGTCATGGCTGTTTTTCTATGGGGGTTCCGGTTCGCATTGGCCGGCCAAGCGCCGATTCCGATGCTGTTGTCGACGGTCATCGCTGGGGCAGCGGTCTATATGGTCGTCCTCGGACTGGTCGGACGGACCATTGTCATCGACATGTTCCATTTCGCACGGGCAGGGGGCAAACGCGTGTCCTCCACCAGTTAAATTTCCGAAGTGGACATTTTTGGAAATCCTCCGGCAATGACATTTTGCAGCTGCGGAACGAAATTTCTCAAAATGTGTAAAACTACCTACTATACTTCCCCTAATGCCGATGTTAAAAATTGCGCATTGCAGCAGAGAATTATGTAAACCTCCAACTGGATCAATAATCGGTCAGGGGTGAGCATGGGGCAGACGTCCGATTGAAGACGTGAGCCGGTTTCTGCCATCCCTTTCAGGGTGACGGTCGCAGCATATGAAATAATTCTGGGCGTTAAGCGCGGGGTTTGAGTTATGTTCGCAGCCGTCAGACGATTTAACATCATGCCGATCTCCAAGGCGGGCCAAGTCCGCGCCAGCTTTTCGCTGGTCAGATTGCGTTGCCTCAGGCGCCACGTCTCGTGGAGTGGGGTCAGTCGCTATCTGGTCGGGTTGGCCATGGTCGCGATCGCGCTCGCCGCTTTTCAGGCCGATGAATATCCGTCCTTCTCCAGCGAATTTTATGTGATATTCACATTCGTTGCATTGTTTACGACGATGCTGTTCGGCGCCGGACCGGGCTTTCTGGCTGGTATCGCCGCCTTGGCGGTCACTTATCTGCTTGAAGGCTTTCATGGCGGGCTGCTTGCGGCGGGCGCCTTCCTCATGGCCCTGGTTGCCGCCAACGTTGTGGCGCTTCGCGCGACATTCTGGCGCGCTAGGGCGGAATATCAGGCTGCCCATGTCGGCCGGCTGATGACGCAGATGAAGCTGCTGACCGACGGCGCGGCGCATTATGCCCTCTACATGACCGATGTTTCGGGGTTCATCCTGCATTGGAATCGCGGTGCCGAGCGCTTTACCGGCTGGTTGACCGGCGAGGTGATGCATCGCCATGTCGCGCTGCTCTACCCAGGGCGCGCGGAGATCAAGGCGCGCATGGCGCAGGCCTTCGCCTTCGCCCGCCAGCATGGCAGCTGGGAATTCGATCATGAATGCTGCCGCAGCGATGGCACGATCTATCTGCAAAATTGCGTTGTCACGGCATTGTACGACAATGACGGAGCGTTGCAGGGCTTTGCCAACCTGATCCGCGACGTCACGCTGGAGCGCGCGCATGAGCTTGCGCTGCAGGAGCGGGAGCATGAGTTGCGGTTGATATTGGAGACCGCGCCGGACGCCGTCTTCGTATTCGATGCCGACGGCTGCATCGAATATATCAACGAAGCGGCCTCCCGCATGTTCGGCTATGATCTGGTGGATCTCAAAGGCCAGAATTTCGAGAGCCTGCTGCTGGTCTGTCCTTCTGAAGACGAAGTGCCTGACGAATATCCATTCCGGATCGTCGATGTTTCGGAAAAGATCGAGCGGCAGTTGATCGGCCGGCATCATAATGGCTCGAATTTTCCAACCGAGATGACCTTCGTGCGGATGGAAGCGAACGGCGGCACAAGGTTTACGGCCTTTGTGCGCGACCTTTCCGAACAGGAGGCGACGAAGGCCCGGCTGGAAACCCTGCAGGCGGAAATGCTGGATGGCACCCGCTATAGCGCAATGGGCGCGATGGCGTCGATGCTGTCGCACGAGTTGACCCAGCCATTGACAGCGCTTGCAGCCTATATGGAGGGGGGCAGCATCCTGCTCAACAATCTCAACGGCGGGAGTCGGGCGAAGCTGGACGAGATTTTCCATCTCGCGTCAAGCGAAGCGGTGCGGGCGGGGGCGATCATGCGCCATTTGCGCGATTTCACCAGTAGTGGCGAAGCGCAACTGGAGGTGCAGGATATCGGCGAAATGGTGCGCAGCAGCATTGCGCTCGTCCGCCCCGCAGCTGCCCGTGCGCAAGTCCGCGTCGTGCTTCGGGTTGCGCCGGACGCGGGGCCGGTATTCGCCGATCCGGTCCAGATCCAGCAGGTGATCGGCAATCTTTGTCGCAATGCCATCGATGCGATGCGCAACATGGATGAGCGGATCCTGACGATCCACGCATCCCGCGTCGATGAGCTTACCACCCAAGTCATGATTACCGACACCGGCTCGGGCATCGCTGCGGAAATCCGCGAGCGGCTGTTCGACGCCTTTGTCACTACCAAGGAAGAGGGAACTGGGGTCGGATTGTCCATTTGTCGAACAATTGTGGAGGCCCATGGCGGCCGGATCTGGGTTGAGCCCGCGCCTGCCGGCAGCTGCTTTTGTTTCACATTGAAGCGTAAGAAGGGGATTCTTTGTGGAGGAAATGAAGACGATTCACATCGTGGACGACGAATATTCCGTCAGAGCGGCAACGGCATTCTTGTTGGAGCTTGAAGGATATTCGGTCCGCACTTGGCAGAGGGGCGCTCATTTCCTCGCCGCCGCGCCGACCGAGCCGCCGGGTTGCGTCATCCTGGACCTGCGCATGCCCGACATGGATGGACTGGAGGTACAGCGCCGGCTCAATGAAGCGGACCTTAATTTTCCGGTCATCATGCTGACGGGGCATGGCGACATTGCCGTGACGGTCGCGGCAATGAAGATGGGCGCCGTGGATTTCCTGGTGAAGCCGTTCGAGCGGCAGAGCCTGCTGCAGGCGGTCGAGAACGCCTGGTCGGTGCTATATGATAATGGTGCGCGCCGGCAAAGGGTCGCGCAGGCGCAATCGCTGGTGGAAAAGTTGACGCCGCGCGAGCGCGATGTGCTGGCAGGCCTGACAATGGGGCTGCCGAACAAGCACATCGCCCTGCAATTGGGCATCAGCCCGCGCACGATCGAAATTCATCGCGCAAACCTGATGGCAAAGCTCAAGACGCGCAATCTTTCGGATGCTCTGAGAGTTGCATTTGCGGCGGGAATAGGCCGGAGGCTGGACGGATGAGCGTCAATATTTCTGCCGCCGTGGTGCTTTTTTTCGCCATAAAGAGGGGATTGTCGCGATGAGCGCCAATAGTGTGATCGGGAGCCAGAAAATTGCGAAAAGGCGATCCGGCCATGCTGGCTTGATTTCCACGAGCGACGCATTTTGACGTTGCCAGAGATGATAAAGGCCGATCGCCCAAACGACCAATATGATTGTCGCACTGGCATAGAGTGCAATGGTCATATTCCCCTGGACCTCCCATTTTTGGATGAAGGGACGATGATCTGGTTCGCTTAATTTAACAAAAGCAAGATGATATTAATATAAGTGAAATTACGCTGTTAATAGAATTGCAAATTGAGTTAAATTCGTTCTGATATAAAATTTAATTTCTGATAATTGATTGGTTAATATTAATTAGGTGTTGTCACGGATTGATGCTTTTGAGGCGTCCGTGCTCTTGTTGGTTGAACTAATTTCGCTCCTCTGCGTGCTGCGGAACTGGGAGCGTCCGGCCATTGCTGTGCCAGTGGTCGACAATCGACGAGAAAAGGACAGGGCATGGCAAATCCGGATTTGGCGGCGCGTTTCCACAGCGCGAGCGGAACGGGGGCGTTAATCGCCAGGCGCAACGCGCGCTTATGGCTGTGCCTGCTCTTGCTGTCGGCTGATTGCTTGGCGCTGCTGATTGGCTTTGGCGTAGGCGCGCGCCTCTCGCCGGCATCCTCATCGGACATGATCGGATCATTATCCGCAGGCATTCTCGTCTTTGCGATCATCGCCTTTCACAGCCAGGCTTACAGCATGTCCTGTCTGACCAGCGCGACGATCAGCTGTCGTGCAGCGACATTGGCATTTGGTGCCACCATGCTGCTGTTCTTCCTTGTAATTTTTGCATCGAAGGCGGTGGGAACCTTCCCGCGCTCAGGCATGTTGTTCGGCGTCTTTGGCAGCCTGGGGCTGCTGGTCGTGCAGCGCTCACTGATGGCCTATGCGGTCCGGCGTTGCTTCGGAAATCAGCTATTCGCGGAAATATTGATCCTTGATGGTATCGCGCGCCCCAATGATTGCGGTGCGGCGGCCGTGATCGATGCGCGCCAGATCGGGCTGCGCCCCGAAGAGGACGATCCGCACAAGCTGCACCAATTGGGTGTGCTGCTGCGTGATTATGACAGGGCGATCATCCTTTGTCCGGCTGCGCGCCGGGCGAGTTGGGCGGAGATATTGAAGGGCAGTAATGTCCAGGGCGAAGTCGTCGTGCCTGAGGTCGGGGAGACTGCACCGCTCGCGGTGGGGACCTGGCTGGACACGTCGACCCTGGTGGTCTCGCGCGGCCCGCTCAACCTCGCTGACCGCGCGCGCAAGCGCTTGCTCGACATTGCCTTGACTGTGCCCCTGGTCATTGCGCTGCTGCCGTTGCTGCTTCTGGTGGCGATCGCCATCAAGATCGACAGCACCGGGCCGGTCTTCTTTCGCCAACAACGGATCGGTCGCGGCAACCGCTTGTTCCGGATTTACAAGTTCCGCAGCATGCGGACCGATTGCGGCGACGCGTTGGGGAGCCGTTCCACTGGTCGAAGTGATGACCGTGTGACCCGCATCGGGCGCTTCATTCGCAGCACAAGCATCGACGAACTGCCCCAGCTGTTCAATGTTCTGCTTGGCGAAATGAGCCTCGTCGGGCCGCGGCCGCACGCTTTGGGCTCGACCGCTGACAACGCCTATTTCTGGCAGGTCGATCGGCAATATTGGCATCGTCACGCGCTCAAGCCCGGCATCACGGGACTGGCCCAGATCAGGGGTTTCCGTGGCGCGACGGAAACACGCGGCGACATCTTGCGGCGGATCGAGGCGGATCTGGAATATCTGCACGGCTGGAGCCTGGCGCGGGATGTCGGCATCCTGCTGCGGACCTTCAACGTGCTCGTTCATCACAAGGCGTTCTGAAACCGGGGGGCATGATCGATCATGATCGGCCGCAAATCACCTCAGGATGAGCCGGCCATGGCGACGAAGCTGGAATGAGGCATGCGTCGCCACCCGCCTATATCATGATGGGCGCGGCCTCCAATTCTCCAATCTGGATGATGTCGCCTGGTGCCAACCCGGAATTGTCGAACATCGGAAGGATCACATCGGCGTGGCTTGGCCGTGGTTCATGTGGGCAGGCAAGAAGGGGATGTTGCGGTGTAATTTTTGTTTTGGTTCATTTTTTGCGAGAAAGGTGTTGACGGGTTCGCCTGACGGGCCTAGATGCCACTCCACCGACGCGGTGATGACCAACGGTTCTCGCCACGCACGGTCGCCAACATAGCAGGACAGTATGTCCCCCGATAGAGATAGCGGGGGACGATCACTGTCCGCTTCGATGTTTGGACGGCTCTTTGACATTGTGATTTAGATGAAGGGACATGTGGGCGGCGGCCCTGGGTTCTTACGGCTTTCAGGCGTAGGGATTCAGATAAATTTAGG